>NZ_CP084032.1:4298015-4912018 GCF_020181655.1 Pectobacterium colocasium | reverse complement strand
ACGGGCAAGACACTGCTGCCAAAGCGAAAGCGACACGGCGGACTCCACTCGAACAAGAACGATCAAAAAGAAAAGAATAAGACGTTATTTATGTAACTCATGATTTTTGGCGTCTGCGTTATCCACACTTGCTTCATTCACAATTCAGATAGCAGACACACCACATAGCGCGGCGATTTATCCCGACGATCCATTAAAAGGATCGCTGACGGGACCGCGGATCATAACCTAATCCGCCAAAGAGATCTTCCCCTTCTGCACAGTTTCGATCCTTTTTATCCACAGGCTATTCTTATCGCGGCTCCCCGCGATACGCCAAATGGACGGCGAGTCGGCATTTTATCCCCGCCTGATGAAACGCATTTAAGCATACCTTCGGAGACACGATCGTTACGGTGATATCGATCATGATCTTGCTCGACAGATCGTAGGAGGATCCTTGCGCTTTGCAACAGAGTCCGTATAATTCCCTGCCCGCGCGTCTAAGCCTTTTCTGTGCTCTGACAGACAGAAATTCCAAAAATAGTCGGAATGGCTGGCGTGTGAAGTGTGATGTTAATTGACTCAGGACTGTACAATTATTACAATCCTGCCTCTTTCCGTTATATAGACTGTGATATGCGATTGAGGCGTCGGTCATTTTCACGCCGAACAGCCAAACGCGTTTACTGTGAAGTTATAATTTTCCAAGTTTAGGTAGAAATCGCCATGAAACGCACTTTCCAACCGTCCGTACTGAAGCGTAACCGTAGCCATGGTTTCCGTGCTCGTATGGCCACCAAGAATGGTCGTCAAGTTCTGGCCCGCCGTCGTGCGAAAGGCCGTGCTCGTCTGTCTGTTTCTAAGTAATAAAAGCTAACCCACCGAGTGGTTAAGCTCGCATTTCCCAGGGAGTTACGTTTGTTAACTCCCAGTCATTTCACTTTCGTCTTCCAGCAACCGCAACGGGCTGGCACGCCGCAAATTACCATCCTCGGCCGCCTGAACTCGCTGGGGCATCCCCGCATCGGTCTTACCGTCGCCAAAAAGCATGTCAAACGTGCTCATGAACGCAATCGGATTAAACGCCTGACGCGCGAAAGCTTTCGCCTGCATCAACATTCATTGCCTGCAATGGACTTTGTGGTGCTCGTGAAAAAAGGGGTGTCTGAGCTGGATAACCGCACTCTGACGGAAGCATTGGAAAAACTATGGCGTCGGCACCGTCGTTTGGCTCCCGACTCCTGATCGGGTTGATACGCGGTTATCAACTCGTTATCAGCCCGTTACTCGGACCACATTGCCGGTTCCGGCCAACGTGCTCGCAATACGGGATTGAAGCAATACGCAGGTTCGGCATGATAAAAGGCTGTTGGTTGACGCTTAAACGCGTATTAAAATGCCATCCTTTGAACCCTGGTGGTGATGATCCCGTACCGCCAAAAACCGACAATAACAGAGAACATTAACGATGGATTCGCAACGCAATCTTCTTCTCATCGCTCTGCTATTCGTAACCTTTATGCTTTGGCAGGCTTGGGAAACGGATAAAAATCCGCCAACCACCACGCAGGCCATACAGCAGGCGACGAACGCAGTGACCGGTGATGCTAACAACCAGGGCGTACCAGCCAGCGGTCAAGGCAAGCTGATCACGGTGAAAACCGACGTACTGTCGCTGACAATCAATACGCGTGGCGGCGATGTCGAGCAAGCGCACCTGCTGGCTTACCCGGACACACTGGGTTCAGATAAACCTTTCCACTTGCTGGAAACCACCTCAGAGTTTGTCTATCAGGCTCAGAGCGGTTTAACGGGCAAAAACGGCCCGGACAACCCAGCTAACGGCCCACGTCCGCTGTTTACCACCACGCAAGATAGCTTCGAACTGGCCGAGGGTCAGGAAGAACTGCGTATTCCGCTGACCTACACCGCGGCTGACGGCGTGGTTTACACCAAAACGTTTGTTCTGAAACGTGGCGGCTATGCACTGAACGTTGACTATAGCGTCAACAACACCAGCGCTCAGCCTCTGGAACTTACGCTGTTCGGTCAGTTAAAGCAGTCTATGGATCTGCCTAAGCACCGCGATACTGGCAGCAGCAACTTTGCACTGCACACGTATCGTGGCGCAGCGTTTTCCTCCAGCGAAGACAAGTACAAAAAGTACAGCTTCAGCGACATGGACGAGAACCTGAACATCACCACCAACAGTGGTTGGGTGGCGATGTTGCAACAGTATTTCGCAACCGCGTGGATTCCAACGACGGCAGGCGCTAACACGTTCTATACCAGTAAACTGGGCAACGGTCAGGCTGCGATTGGCTTCAAGGCTGCTCCCGTTGTGGTTGCCGCAGGTAGCCAACAGAACCTGAACGCAACGCTGTGGGTCGGCCCGGAAATTCAGGACAAGATGGCTGCTGTCGCACCGCATCTGGATCTGACCGTAGATTACGGCTGGCTGTGGTTTATTTCTCAGCCGCTGTTTAAGCTGCTGAAATTCCTGCATAGCTTTATCGGCAACTGGGGCTTCTCCATCATTGCCATCACCTTTATCGTGCGCGGTATCATGTATCCGCTGACGAAAGCGCAATACACCTCAATGGCGAAAATGCGCTTACTGCAACCTAAATTGCAGGCGATGCGTGAGCGTATTGGTGATGACAAACAGCGCATGAGTCAGGAAATGATGGCGCTGTACAAGTCAGAGAAAGTGAACCCGCTGGGTGGTTGTTTCCCACTGCTGATTCAGATGCCAATCTTCCTGGCGCTGTATTACATGCTGATGGGCTCCGTTGAACTGCGTCATGCACCGTTCGCCCTGTGGATTCATGACCTGTCCGCACAAGACCCGTACTACATTCTGCCGATCCTGATGGGCGTGACGATGTTCTTCATCCAGAAGATGTCGCCAACCACCGTGACCGACCCAATGCAGCAGAAGATCATGACCTACATGCCGGTTATCTTTACGGTCTTCTTCCTGTGGTTCCCATCAGGTCTGGTTATGTACTACATCGTCAGCAACCTGGTTACCATTCTCCAGCAGCAATTAATTTACCGCGGTCTGGAAAAACGTGGCTTGCATAGCCGCGAGAAAAAATAATCCGGTTGATGGCTAACCGATAGAAAGCGTAAGGCGGTCATTGACCGCCTTATTTTTTTAATAGCTGTCTTATCACCCAACGATACGTAAAATAGCCTGCCAGACAGGCATCAACGCAGAGAGAACATCATGAGCAATACCGACACCATCGTCGCCCAAGCCACGCCACCGGGACGCGGAGGCGTGGGTATTTTGCGCGTTTCAGGACAGGTTGCCGCCGAAGTGGCGCGCGCCGTTCTGGGCAAGCTTCCTAAGCCGCGTCACGCCGATTATCTGCCGTTCCGTGATACCAACGGCACCACGCTCGACCAGGGCATCGCCCTCTGGTTTCCCGGCCCGAACTCCTTTACCGGCGAAGACGTGCTGGAACTTCAGGGACACGGCGGCCCGGTTATTCTTGATTTGCTCCTGCAACGCATTTTGGCGCTCCCCAACGTGCGCATCGCACGCCCTGGCGAATTCTCTGAACGCGCCTTCCTGAACGACAAACTCGATCTCGCGCAGGCGGAAGCGATTGCCGATCTGATTGACGCCAGCTCGGAACAGGCCGCTCGCTCAGCGCTGAACTCCCTGCAAGGCGTATTTTCCACCCGCATAAATCAGTTAGTGGAAGCACTTACTCACCTACGAATCTACGTCGAGGCTGCCATCGACTTCCCGGATGAAGAGATCGACTTTCTCTCCGATGGCAAAATTGAAGCACAGCTCAATGGCGTAATGGCCGATCTGGATGCCGTCAGAGCCGAAGCCCACCAAGGTAGCCTGTTGCGTGAAGGAATGAAGGTCGTGATTGCAGGTCGCCCTAACGCCGGTAAATCCAGCTTACTCAATGCATTAGCAGGTCGCGATGCAGCGATTGTCACGGATATTGCCGGAACCACGCGCGACGTATTGCGTGAGCATATCCACATCGACGGCATGCCGCTACACATCATCGACACCGCCGGACTACGCGATGCCAGCGATGAAGTCGAACGCATTGGTATTGAGCGAGCCTGGCAGGAAATCGAGCAGGCCGATCGCGTGCTGTTCATGGTAGATGGCACCACCACGCAGGCGACTGAACCTGAGCAGATCTGGCCCGAATTTATGGCACGCCTGCCGAAAACACTGCCAATTACCGTGGTACGCAACAAAGCTGACATCACAGGGGAAACTCTTGGCATCGAAGATGTGAACACTCACTCACTTGTTCGCCTTTCCGCTCGCACGGGTGAAGGTGTGGACACACTGCGTGACCACCTCAAGCAAAGCATGGGGTTCACCAGCAATACCGAAGGCGGTTTCCTGGCGCGACGTCGCCACCTGCAAGCCCTGGAGCTGGCAGCGCAGCACCTGATTCAAGGGAAAGAGCAACTGGTCAGCGCCTACGCAGGCGAACTGCTGGCGGAAGAACTGCGACTGGCACAGCAGGCCCTGAGTGAAATCACGGGTGAATTCACCTCTGACGACCTGTTGGGCCGTATCTTTTCGAGTTTTTGTATTGGGAAGTGACGCTGAGTTCGTAAGCGTCCATTCACTTCCGCTGATCTCGCATAGCTGATTGTTATGCGAGATCTTTTTTCCATTGATGTCTATTCGCTTTCACCAAGAGTCAGGGATTTTTGTGTCCACGTGACATGGGTAAGATCGAGTATGAGAATGCTATTCAAGATAAACGCTCTGGCCATCCATATCCTGGAACACTCGCGCTGATGTAGTGGCTATTTGTCTTTTTTGAGAATGGCCTTGAGTGCTGCAATATTGGCCCATGCGCCTTCGGCTTCTTTTAAACGACGGCGCTGTTCTGCAAAGCGATCAAATTCCAGTTTCGCTTTGTCATCAGCCTCTTTTTTGGAGACTTTTCCTGCTCCATTTAAAACGTCCCGATCATTAAAACTTAAAAACTGGTCAAGTTTATCGGTCCAGTCTTGTAAGAACACCTGCTTGCGACGTAAGGCTTGGTCTTCAGCAAAATCGAGCCACATATTGACGATGCGGTTGAGCTCTTTGATTTCGTCTTCACGCAGATAGTTCTTGGCAACAGTGACGTCGGTTTTGCGGACTTCATCGCCTTTATAGCTGGTCAGGCCCATATCCGGTTTGCTGGCATCCACACGGCTGGCGATAAGCTCAGCCGCGGTCATATGCGTACAGGCATAATGTAGCTTGTTCTGGATAGTTTGAAAGAAGCGATTGGTTTCTTGGTTAGATGGCTCGTAATCGGCAGCCATGGTAAAGATTTCTTTGACTCGCAGATAAACGCGACGCTCACTGGCGCGGATATCGCGGATACGCTCCAGCATTTCATCAAAGTAATCAGGCACAGCAGAATGACCAACGGGCGGATTTTTCAGGCGTTCGTCATCCATAACGAATCCTTTGATCAGGTACTCTTGTAAGGTTTGCGTTGCCCACTGGCGGAACTGAGTGCCGCGGCTTGAACGGACGCGATAACCAACCGCTAATACCAGTGGCAGGCTAAAGTATTGGACATTGTATAATTTCCCATCTGCCGCAGTTGTTCGGTATAACCGAACAACTGAATTTTCGTCCAATTCACCTTCAGCAAAAATATTTTTTATATGTTCGCTAATGGTCGCTTTCGCTTTTCCATATAACTCACCGATCATAGCCTGAGAAAGCCACAACGTATCGGACTCAAAGCGACACTCAACGCGGGTTTGCCCATCAGCACTGGTGAAAAGAACAAACTCGCCTTGAGGGGCTAGTGGGATGTTATCTGTCATTCAATTGACCTTATTGCATTTGTCATTTTTGCCCCATAGCTGTTACAGAGCCAATCATGCCTTATTGCTGCTTGTTTTCCTCAGCACCTTGAACAGCCTCATAAATTTTCAGTTTCAACACGATGGAATACTCATCGTCATACGGAATTGAGCAGTATGCTAAGGGCATCGAGAGTGAAATAGGGCAACTCACCGGTAATCAGAGCCAGTTCGCATCATAGGAAAAATGATGTGCTCCACTGCCCCCTGTTTTAGTCAGAATCCCCACACGATAGCCGTTCATGTAAACATCGAGCGCAGCCATTACCATTCTTCCTTCCAGGATGATGCAACGGAGGCTTCGTTATTGCCGATATCCACATTTCGGAGCGTAACAGTAAGTTCTAAGTTCAATGCCGACAGGATTTTAAAGAAGATTTCTAACTTGGTGGAATCAGGATGTTGCTCGAAGCTGGATATCGTATCCTGGCGAATACCCACTTTACTGGTCACTTTCCCTTGTGAAAGCTTCTGCGTGATACGAACATCTTTCAGATAGCTGCTTTCTGTTGATGATCCTCATCCTCTTATCCTACCGGTTATAGACGGTAGAATAAATATTACACGCTTTAGCAGGTAAAAAAGAATGACACGCTACCGCCGTTAATTATGTATTTACCTGCTATGGCGTGTAAACAGAATATAAGCAATAAGGTGGATACAGAAGAACAAGGGGATAAGATGATTCAACTTCATGCCACACACAAGCTATTCAATCGTTTACCGCTGAATGACAGCAGTCAACTTGCTGTTACACCACGCAGCCAGTGGCTATTTACGCAACCCACAGTAGATATCAACCCACTGAGCAGTTGGCACGGAAATCTAATCACTTTACAGCGACGGAATTGCGTACTGCTAGTTCATGACGCCACCCGGTTTCCTTTGGTACTTCCGGCGTTGATAAAGAAGGATTTCGCAGAGCTAAACAACTATTTTGTGGATAGCTTCATCAATACCCTACTCAAGTGTGGAGCAGATGAAGAACACCTCAGCGCAGCACAACATTATTTACGCCCGCTACAGGTCGATACGCAGTGCAGCCGTTCTGTGCAAGGTACATTGAATCAGATGAAAGGTGATATTGAGCACATAGTGCGATTTGATAGCCTCAACATGGCTGAATTAGCGGGTTACTCTCTCGGTCAATTACTGGCTGATAGACCTTGTTCAGTTAAAGATCGTGGATATCTTTGGCCACAGAAAGAAATGCTGTCATTACTGTCTAGATTAGCAGTTGTGTAATGGTAATCGGCCCAGAATTATCTCCGGGCCGAGCTTTTACGCGTTACTTTTTACGCATTACTTCAGCGTTGCTTTCACGACGGCTGACAGTGGCGTCGTTGGGCGACCGATCAGGCGACTCAGTTGCTTGCCGTCATCAAACAGGCCGCCTTTGGAGGCTCCGGTGTCTGAATCGGCAATAATCTGCGCGAAAACATCGGGTAACCCAGCGGAAACCAGCGCCGTGGTGAACTCCGCTTCAGACAGGTTTTGATAACCAATGGATTTACCAGACTGTTTGCTAATCTCTGCCGCCAACTCCGTCAGCGTGTAAGGCTCGTCACCAGCCAGTTCGTAAACCTTACCGGCCTGTCCTTCCTGCGTCAGCACCGCGACCGCCGCGGCAGCGAAGTCTTCGCGCGTGGCAGAGGTAATTTTCCCTTCGCCCGCGCTACCAATAAATACACCGTGTTCCAGCGCCGCAGGAATGCTGGCCGCGTAGTTTTCGGTATACCAGCCGTTGCGCAGCAGGACATGTGGCAAACCAGACTCTTTCAGCAGCGCTTCCGTCTGCTTGTGTTCTTCTGCCAGCGCCAGAGGGGATTTATCCGCATGCAGCAGGCTGGTGTATGCCACCAGTTTCACGCTGGCTTTCACCGCTGCTTCAATAACATTGCGGTGTTGTGTCGCACGCTGACCGACCTCGCTGGAAGAGATCAGCAGCACTTTATCCACCCCTTGCAGAGCAGCAGCCAGCGCCTCTGGCTGATTGTAATCCGCCGCTTTCACCTGCACGCCTTTTGCAGATAGAGCGGCAACTTTATTGACATCACGCACCAGCGCCACGATCTCGTTCGCCGGAACCTTCTCTAGTAATTGTGCGATAACCAAGCGGCCCAGTTGGCCAGATGCACCAGTAATAGCAATCATCTCAAGCTCCTTTTATTGGCTGTCTTTTATTGACTGTCTTTTGTTAACAAGAACTGAATGGCATAATATCGGTAAAGCTAATTTTAAGTAAGTACATACATAAAGGTAAGTATAGTGAAACAATCCAAAACATCCGCAGACTTATTGCCACCTATTCTGCCATCCGGTGATGTCTTTGCTGAAAAATGTCCGTCACGCCAGATACTTAACCACGTTACTAGTCGCTGGGGTGTACTGATTTTAATCGCATTACTTGATGATACACATCGCTTCAGTCAGTTGCGTAGGCGGATCGATGGAGTGAGTGAACGCATGCTGGCGCAGACTCTCCAATGGCTGGAAAGTGATGGTTTTGTCCTGCGAATCGCCTATCCGGTTGTTCCGCCACATGTTGAATACAGCCTGACGCCACTAGGCAAAGAAGTAGGCGAGCGGGTAAAAGAATTGGCAGTATGGGTTGAGGGAAATCTGGACGAAATTCTGGCGGCACAACAGCCAAGTGAGCAATAGGAAATAAAACAATAAGTCACAAAACAATAATTCATAAAACAATGCGCCCCTGAACAGAGCGCCTTAATCAGGAAGGGGCACGATCGGGCAGCAGGCGGGAAATGTCCGTGAAAATGGCTTGCCAGGTTTCGTCATCGACGGCCATAAAGCCAAAATAGCGCAGCAGGAATGCCCCTTCCGATGCCAGAAACGCCAGACGAGCATCTCGCCCTTCCTGGGAATTCAGGTCAAGCCCAGACAACTGGCGGTCATACCACGCCTGTGATTTAGCAAGATGCTCAGGCATGTTCAGCAATGAAGCCATCATACCCGCCGCGCGATCGCCTTCTGCGGCATCCGTGCGATAAGTGACGTCAATATACGCTCGAACTCTGGCTTCCGGGCTGTCATCCGTACCGATGCATGCAGCCGTCATCTCATCAAATTCATCTTCCCAACGCTGATACATGGCATTAATCAGCTCGTCTTTCGTGCCGAAGCACGACTGAATACCGCCTTTTGTCACGCCCGCGGCTTTGGCGACCGCATCAATCGTCAACGAGGCAATGCCCTGTGTGTGAACGATCTGTTCCGCCGCATCCAACACGCCTGCACGATTAATGCTCTTATGACGCCCCATACCTTCCCCAATTTAAAATACGTTTGTATTTAAAAAGCAATTCTATATCATCAGAACGCTATCCAACAGATGAAAAATGGAAGATCGAGGCAGAGATCCTGTGATGCAATCACCAAAAAAGTGGCTGATTCTGGCCATTGTTTCTAGTGCACTGTTCCTGATCGTTATCGACATGACGGTACTGTATACCGCACTCCCGACACTGACTCACGACCTGCACGCGACGGCATCGGAAAAGCTGTGGATCGTTAATATCTATGCGCTGGTTGCCTCCGGTTTACTGCTGGGGATGGGCACGTTGGGCGATAAGCTGGGCCATAAACCTCTATTTATTTCCGGGCTACTGGTCTTTGGTGCAGCGTCATTGTTTGCCGCTTATTCGCCCACACCCAGTCTGCTTATCGCCGCTCGCGCGCTGCTGGCGGTCGGTGCCGCAATGATGATGCCCGCCACACTGTCGATTATTCGTCTGACATTTACTGATGAACGGGAACGCGCACTGGCGATCGGTATCTGGGCCGCGGTGGCCTCCGGCGGCGCGGCGTTTGGCCCCGTGATGGGCGGGATACTGCTTGAGTATTTCTGGTGGGGCTCAGTTTTCCTCATTAACGTACCGGTCGTGCTGCTTGCGCTCATCATGGGAATCACCGTGATTCCACACCGGCCGGGCAACACCTCTCACCGCTGGGATTTCATCGGTTCTCTATTAATTATGGTTGGTTTGATTGGTATCACCTATGCCATCAAAGAGCTGGGCAAGCGGGTTCCGTCTTATGAAGATGCGCTCATCGCACTGCTGATCGGCGTGGTGTTTATTACCCTGTTCGTTCGGCGTCAGCGTAACAGCAAACATCCTCTGGTCGATTTCTCACTCTTCCGCCTACAGCCTTTCAGCGCGGCCGTAGCCGCGGCTATAGTGGCGGCCGCCGCCTTGATCGGAATGGAGTTGGCTTTCACCCAACGATTACAACTTGTGGTCGGGCTGTCTCCGCTACAGGCGGGACTGTTCATTTTGCCGCTGTCATTGGCGTCCTTCATCTCCGGCCCGTTAACAGGAAAGATACTGCCGCACGTAAATAGCGGGACGATGTTATCCGCCAGCCTGCTGGTTTCCGGGCTCGGAATGGGAAGCTATTTGCTGCTCCACAATGCCCCCATCGTCATACAAATCATCTGCCTGATGGTGATTGGCGCCGGCGTGGGTTCCACCATGACGGCTGCATCAAGCACCATTATGCAAGTTGCTCCAGCGACAAAAGCGGGTATGGCAGCGTCAATCGAAGAAGTGTCCTATGAATTAGGAGGGGCGACGGGCGTGACGCTGATGGGCAGCTTGCTGTCTTTCGCTTATTCCGCAACGTTTATGTTACCCGCTGGGTTTGCCGCATCGGACACCGCGTATGACAGCCTGGACGAGGCATTAATTTTTGCCGAATCCTTACCGGAAAATATGCGACAGACTCTTACTGCACAGGCCCATTCCGCCTTTGATTCCGGATTTTCCATTGTGCTGGCCGCAGCCACGCTGATCCTGCTGCTGACCGCGGCCTTCGTCTGGACAACCCGCCATAATAAACAACATCGTCATCAGGCCGCTGATGTATAGCGCCATAGGCTAAGACGATAAAAAACGCCGTTCAATGACGAACGGCGTTGGTAATGGCGATTTGGCAACGTACTACATAACGGATCAGTACGTTTCTTTACCGTATTGCAATGAGCGAGGCCCGTACAGCATACCGCGTGGATGGCCCGCCGCCAGCAGGCGCGCGCTGGTCACGCCCGCAACATCGTGGCCTTTGTCAGAGATCGTGTCCGCAATCTGGTTCACTGCGGCCTGCACCAGAATACCGATAATGCCGCCGTTAGCGTTTGATTGCTGCTCGTTGCTGGACGCCGTTGCGCTTCCGCTCCACAGCAGTTTTCCGGTACGCAGATCAACCAGACGCGCATCCGCAGAAACGCGGGTTTCGCTGTTAATCACGATGTATGACGTACCGTACTCTTTTACGTCCAAATACAGCGCAGCATCAGCACCAAAGATTTGGTGCAGCTTCGCCGTACTCAGCGCATGAATATCCGCCGCAGTCGACAGACCATTCTGTTTGAACGTTTCGTCTACGACAGCGACAGGCAAGACGTAATAACCGGATTCCGCCAGCGGGTAGGTAACTTGTGAAAGCAGGCTATAGCTCGCTTTCACATCCGGCGAATGGTTAACCGGCGGCAATACCAGAATAGACTTAGGTTTACTCTGCTTAAATGCCGTGTAGTCATAGGGAACGGGTTTAGCACAACCGGTCAGCACCAGCGCAAAAACCAGACCACATAATCCTAAGAAACGATTCATTTAATGCTCCCTTTATTTTTACTCAACAGGAAGTCCATAAAAGGTGCTGATTCAGGGAATTTCGCTTTTTCAGTTTCAAACTGTTGGCGAGCTTCACTATCACGGCCAGTATTGGCATACAGCAACCCAAGTTGAGCATAGAGTCCCGGCGGGACAGGTTTGTTTGCGGCTTTCGCTTTTTCGATCGATTCATTCAACGCAAGAATTTGCTGCTCAGGGCCAACTTTATCTTGTTGATAGTAATCGTAAAGTGCGGGCTGATACTTGTCCCAGCTATAAATCGTTTTTGGCTGAGACGCACAACCAGCCAGTACTGTCGCTGCAAGCAGCAGGACAATTTTCTTATGAGATAACATGGTTATATTCCTATTCCATTAGTTCGCTGGGCGCCAGGCACCACTTTCAATTCCCGCAACCAGATTATTGACGGCTTCACGAATAGCCAAATCCAGCACTTTACCGTTCAGCGTCGAGTCATAGCTGGCCGTACCACCGAAACCGATAATTTCACGGTTGGACAAGGTGTACTCGCCCGCGCCCTGTACGGAATACACGACTTCAGACGTTTGTACATTCACCACATTCAACGTAGTTTTTGCATAAGCAACCTGTGTCTTACCGCGCCCAAGGATGCCCCACAGTTGATGATCGCCCACTTCTTTGCGACCAAACTCGGTCACATCGCCAGTAACAACATAGCTAGCGCCTTTCAGCGTCTGCGTTTGTCCTTTAATACCCGCTTCCGCTTTAAGCTCTTCCATATTGGTACGATCCAACACATTAAAGCGGCCGCTCTGCTGAAGATGGCTAACAAGAATGGTCTTGGATTGATTACCTAAGCGGTCAACCCCATCAGAAAAAATACCGTTCATATAGTTAGAGCGGTTTTCAAATTTTCCGACGGAAATCGGGCTGCGAACGCCCTGATAAGGCGTACTGTAAGAAGTGACTTTTTGTGCTTCTACAGTACGGGAAGACTCTGTCGCACATCCGCTCAATAACGCTGCTGACATGAATACAGAACAAAGAACGACCTTTTTATTCATAACACTATCCCTTAGTGACAATCCATTAACCCTGATAAATTCTAGGTTATTGATTAATAATGAAAATGCCCTAAACATACTATTTAGCAGAAACATTGCTTTGATAAAACACTGTTTTGCTGCATTTAAATAGCGTTCGACATTATGAGGGGCGTAAGGAAAAGTAACGAGTTATTTCATGGGAAAATGAACAAAAATCATGAAAACCAGAATTTTTACCTGGAATAAATCGCTTTAAACCGGATAAAAAACAAGGCTATATGCAACCATGCCATTACTTTCACATAACATTACAACTAACTGAAACGATTCAATAATTTCATTAATAACCGGAGTGAGATTTAACATTAACCGACTTTTAACCTGCTCTATATCAAGGTCAGGGCGTTATCCAGCGATTAGGATAAAGGCCACGATCGAGGGATCCAGAGTGGGAAAAGGTAATGAACCGATTTGTTATTGCCAGTACTCAAGACTGTATGGGGTGCCATGCATGCGAAATCGCCTGCGTCATTGCACACAATGATGAGCGGTATCCAGATAGCACCACGGTGTTTCAGCCCAGAATCAAGGCATTCAATACGCCAACGCTGCGGGCTGCCGTGACATGCCGTCACTGTGAAGATGCCCCTTGTGCCAGCGTGTGCCCAACGCAGGCCTTGATCAGAAAAGACAATAGCATTCAACTCGTTCAGGAAAAGTGTATTGGCTGTAAAAGCTGTGTACTGGCTTGCCCGTTCGGTGCGATGTCGATGGTGACCAACCCTGCGGACAACAGCACCGTCGCCCATAAATGCGATCTCTGCGCCGATCGCCCCCAAGGGCAAGCGTGCGTAGAAGCCTGCCCGACGCAAGCCTTGCAGTTAGTCAGCGAACAAACGTTAGTGGCTCGCCGTCAGGAAAAACAGCAGATGATGGCACTGCGTTCAGCCTCCCACTGGCAGCGTGAAACGCCTGTACTGAAGGCGCAGACAACCAATCCGCTCAGTAAAAGAAAGAACTGGCCGCGCCAGGATGCCGAGAAAAAGCCGCTGACCCAGAGAACCTCCACGTTTGATGAAATTTATCATGGCTTCTCTATGCAGCAGACGGAAGATCAGGCCGATCGCTGCCTTTCCTGTGGCAAACGCGCGATCTGTGAGTGGACCTGTCCGCTGCATAACAATATTCCTGAACTGCTGAGTCTGGCGAAGCAGGGGCGTATTCTTGAAGCCGTTGAGTTGTCGCACCAAACCAGCAGCCTGCCGGAAATCTGCGGTCGGGTGTGCCCGCAGGATCGGCTATGCGAAGGAGCCTGTACGCTGGGTAAAGAGTACGGTGCTATCACCATCGGCAACGTTGAGCGCTACATTACCGATACCGCCATGGCAATGGGCTGGTCGCCCGACATGACGCATGTCGTTCCCAGCGGTAAACGCGCGGCGATTGTCGGTGCGGGTCCGGCTGGGCTGTCTTGTGCCGATGTGCTGGCTCGCAACGGCGTACAGGCCGTGGTATTCGACCGTCACCCGGAAATTGGTGGGCTGCTCACGTTCGGCATTCCGTCGTTCAAGCTGGATAAAGACGTCCTGATTCATCGTCGTGAGGTGTTCAGCGCCATGGGAATCGAATTTCGACTGAATACCGAAGTGGGGAAAGATATTTCTCTGGCTCAACTTCTGGACGACTATGACACCGTTTTCCTCGGCGTAGGCACCTACCGCTCCATGAAGGCCAACATTGATAATGAAGAGGCTCCCGGCGTTTTCGATGCGCTTCCCTTCCTGATTGCCAATACCAAACACGTGATGGGTCTGCCTGAACGAGAGGATGAACCTTATATCTCGATGGCGGGCAAGCGCGTCGTGGTACTCGGCGGTGGAGATACCGCGATGGATTGTCTGCGCACGTCCGTCCGGCAGGGTGCGGTATCCGTCACCTGCGCGTATCGTCGTGATGAAGCCAACATGCCGGGCTCGAAAAAAGAAGTGAAGAACTCCCGTGAAGAAGGCGTAGAGTTCCTGTTTAACGTCCAGCCACAAAAAATCTGCCTCAATGAACAGGGCGAAGTCTGCGGGATTAGTCTGGTTCGCACCGAACTGGGCGAGCCTGACGCCAGCGGTCGTCGTCGTCCGCGCCCCATTCCTGGCTCAGAATTCGTGCAGCCTGCGGAAGCCGTGATCACCGCATTTGGCTTTCAGTCACACAACATGCCGTGGCTGGAAGAGGCCGGCGTCAATCTGGATAACTGGGGGTACATCACCACCCCGCTTGATAGCCAGATACCTTGCCAGACTAATCACCCGCGTATCTTTGCCGGTGGTGATGCCGTACGCGGTGCCGATCTGGTCGTGACCGCCATTGCCGACGGGCGCAAAGCCGCATTGGGAATGATGGCGACAATGGGGCTGACCGCCGTCACGGGTACGATTCCCGCGCATCCACAACGTCCTGAGATGAACGCAACCCGCGAGGAGGTTCGCTCATGAACCAATTTATCATCGCTGAAGCAGAAAAATGTATCGGCTGCCGAACCTGTGAGATCGCCTGCGCGGTCGCCCATAGCGGCGGCCACAGCGCGCAGCTGAGGCCTTCTCACTTCTTTCCCCGCCTGAAGGTCGTCAAAAGCGCCAGCGTCAGCGTCCCTGTCCTGTGTCGGCAGTGTGAGAATGCACCCTGTGCCAGCGTCTGCCCAAATGACGCGCTGGTGCGGGATCGGGACAGCATCCAGGTGATGCAGTCCCGCTGCATCGGCTGCAAAAGCTGCGTCGTCGCTTGTCCCTTCGGGGCCATCAATGTGGTGACGAAAGCATCGAATGACGAAGGAGAATCACACCTCACGCAAAGCGAGGTTCACAAATGCGATTTGTGCGTGGATGTCGCCCAGAGCCCATCCTGCGTCAGCGTATGTCCAACATCGGCACTACGCTTAGTGACCGCAGATGAGCTGCGTAAGCAGACGCTGGAAAAACAGCGGCGTTCCGCGCTGGGATGGCCGAACCATTAGAACAGACTGGAAGGTGGCGAACAGGGAAGAATCGCCACAAAACACACAATGCAGAAAATTCGTTGTGCCTAATTAATAATTATCGCCGATTTATCCATCGATTTTTCTTTAGATCACATATTTGTCTGATAATATGCATTGGTAATGCCTGATAGGTTCCCATCTTTTATCACGATCACGGAGTGAACAATGACCTGCCATTTTGTCAGGTGGACAAGCACGGAAGCGCTTCCTGACTTACAAAGACTGCCCGATAGGCTCATCTCATCAACACAAGGTTTTTCAGCCAAACGCCGCGAGCGTTATCTGAAAAGTCGCGTGCTGCTGGCTGAGATGATGTTCTATTTTTTCGGCTATCCGCTGTTACCCACACTGCTGGAGTCCCCTGAAGGACGCCCTTATTTTGCCGATCCCAATATGCCCAATTTCAGCATCGGCTATGCAGGCAACACCATCGCCATCCTCCTGAGTGAAGAAGGAAGCGTGGGTATGGATATCGAAATCGTTCATGTCAGGCCGACGAATCAGGCTATTCCACAGATGCAGGCGCAGACACAGGCCGAACAGGCGTGGATCGACGCTCAGCGCGATCCGCTGGAAGCGGCAACGCAGCTATGCACCATTCGCCAGTCATTAATGAAAATCCCTGGCGTAAACAGCCACCCTCCCAATCACCTGAAACTTCACCCCGCTTCTGGCAGGCTGCGTTCAACCCGCATCCCCACCGTAGAAGTGATGAGCGATGTTGATGATTATCTTGCCTGGGCCTGTGCCCATATACCGACGCTTAACCGATTGATCATGTGGAAATATACATCGGCATCGGGCATGAGAAAAGCGGGAGAAATTCTACAGCAACAGCGCCAGTCTTTACGCTATATGAAATTAACCAGCCATACGATAGAAAAAGTCACCTCTATCGCTTCACAGTAGCCATCTGCCTTGTCGCAGACTTGTGGCTCCAGGAAAGCCCTGGAGCCACGAACGGATTAATGCCCGTCGATAAACACGATTTTCAGCAGGAACAGCAGCGCAACGACAACCACGCATGGGCTGATTTCACGCCAGCGTCCCGTCGTTAGCTTCATCACACAGTAAGAAATGAAGCCCAGCGCGATCCCTTCAGTAATCGAGAAGCTGAACGGCATCATCACAGCGGTAATAAAGGCTGGAACCGCTTCCGTCAGGTCATCCCACTTCACACGCGCCAGGCTGGACGTCATCAGTACGCCCACGTAAATCAATGCGCCAGCCGCCGCGTAGGCAGGCACCATACCCGCCAACGGTGACAGGAAGATTACCAGCAGGAACAGCAGACCCACGATGACGGCAGTCAGGCCGGTGCGTCCACCGACGGATACGCCAGAGGAGCTTTCAATATACGCTGTAACGGAGGAGGTTCCGATAAATGAACCGGCCACAGAGCTAACGCTATCAACGTACAGTGCTTGTTTCATACGCGGGAACTTACCGCGCGCATCGACCAGACCGGCTTTATCCGTTACGCCGATCAGCGTACCGGAGGAGTCGAACAGGTTAACCAGCATGAAAGAGAAAATAATGCCGGACATTCCCAGATTTAACGCCCCCGCCAAATCAACCTGACCAACTACCGACGTAACGCTCGGCGGCATAGAGAACACGCCAGCAAACTTCACATCACCCAGTAGCAGGCCAATCGAGGTGGTCACGACGATGGAGATCAGCACCGCAGCATGAATATTGCGTGACGCCAGCGCCACAATAATGAAAAAGCCCAGCGCCCCCAGCAGCACGCTGTGTGACGTCAGGTTACCAATGGTCACCAGCGTTTCTGGGTTAGGAACGATAATGCCGGCATTTTTCAGACCCATCATGGCAATGAACAGCCCGATACCGCTGGCGATACCCAAACGCAGGCTAAGCGGGATATTGGCGATCATCCAATAGCGAATCTGGAAAATGGTCAGCAACAGGAAACCGATTGCGCCCCAGAAAATAGCACCCATCGCAACTTGCCACGGCAGCCCCATCGCGCCGACGACGACAAAAGCGAAAAACGCATTCAGACCCATTGCCGGAGCCAGTGCCACAGGCAGGTTCGCCAGCAACCCCATCAAAATACTGCCGAATGCGGCAATCAAACAGGTGGTCACAAAGACCGCTTTGGTATCCATCCCCGCCGCGCCCAGAATCTGCGGGTTAACAAAAACGATGTAGACCATCGTCAAAAACGTCGTGAAACCGGCAATCGTTTCCGTACGTGCTGTCGTACCGTGTTGTTTAAGTTTAAACACACGCTCCAGCAGGCCCTGCTCGGTAGCAAGACCGGGTTGTAATTTATTCATGAGTAACAATCCAAAGAAGGGAATAACTGTCGTCGGGTATCCTATAACAAAACGCTGCGTTTTTACGTTGATCCCACGTTTTTTTTCATCGAATAAGAAGAACCTATTAACGTCATCGTTTTCTCTCGGTTAAATCCCCGTAGGTTTACGCAAGATAGCGCTAAAAATGGCTTTGTAGGTCGCAATATCGGGCCAATTGGTTAAAGTAGGATTATCCGCTTAATGCTGCTCACTTAAGCCTATTGTTAGGAGAAACACGGTGTGAGGCTCCGTGTTTCTCGGTTCTTAAACAGCCAGCATTAGGGTATCTGCTTTTATTTCATCGATAAGGATTGGTCATGCCCCATATTGAATGCGTCTTCTTCGACTGTGACGGCACGCTGGTTGATAGCGAAGTGCTGTGTTGTCAGGCTTATGTGAATATCTTCATCCCATACGGGGTGAACTTATCGCTGGAGGAGGTGATAAAAACCTACAAGGGCGTGAAGCTGTACGAGATTATTGCCCGCATCAGCCAGCAGCATGGCTTAACCGTATCGGTAGAAGACGCGGAGCGTCATTTCCGGCAAGAGGTGAAACGGCTGTTCGATGAGTCCCTGCAACCTATCGAGGGCGCACGTGAGTTAGCGCAGTCCATTACCGTTCTGATGGCCGTGGTGTCCAATGGACCGGTCAGTAAAATGCAGCATTCACTCGGCCTGACGAATATGCTCGATCTGTTTGGCGACCATCTCTACAGCGGCTACGATCTGAAAAAGTGGAAGCCCGATCCGGCGGTGCTGTATCACGCTGCCGAGCAGCTACAGCTTCCGATTGAGCACTGCATTTTGGTTGAAGACTCCGCCGCTGGCGTACAGGCTGGCATCGCTGCGGGCATTCCGGTGTTCTATTACTGCGCCGATCCCCATAATCAGCCGATTCATCACCCGCTGGTCACGATGTTCGATGATATGCGTGAACTGCCGCAGATCTGGCGCGAAAAGGGCTGGAACATCACCGCGCAGTAGCAGCCATTCAGGCTTATGTTAGACCGTCGGCAAATCTATTTACGGAACGAAAACGGTGGTAATGGAATAGAAGAGTAAAGCGTTTGCGCCATGGACAAAAGCGTCAGGAACGCTTTTGAACGTCGCTTGCGACGGCCCTGAAAGGGTGAATCTCAGGGATGAGATTCATATCTGCGCAAGCCGAGCGTACACGGACGTATTCACAGCGTCTTTACGATCTATCCATTACCACCGCACAACGCACGTGATCTTCATCCTCAGGCAGGCTTATTCCGCCACCACAGCAAACGACGCGTCGGTTGCTTTTCCTGCTGGTTAAAACGGGCGTTAACCCGGTTAGCCAGCAGTTCCAATGACAGGCAAAACACAAAGTAGACCAGCGCGACAAACAGGAAAACTTCCATCGGGTAGACCATGCTGCGGTTATTGACCTGCGTAGCGAGAAACGTCAGTTCGCCAACGCCAACAATGTAGGCTAATGAGGTGTCTTTAATCAGGGAAATCCACTGGTTAATGAAAGAAGGCACCATCATCCGCAGCGCCTGCGGCAGGACAATCTGCCAGAGTACCTGCCAACGGCTTAATCCCAGCGAGAGTCCAGCCTGCCACTGACCGCGGCCAATCGCGACAATGCCAGCCTTCACGCCGTGCGCCAGATACGCCGAGGCGATCAGCGCCAGCGCACACACCACGGTCGTAATTTCAGGGATATCGACGCCAAAAACGATCGGCAGCAGAAAGTAGGTCCAGAAAATCAGCATAATGACGGGAATCGCGCGGAAGAACCCCAGCACCATTGCCAACAGTGCGCTCCAGACACCCCGAGACATTGCCAGCGCCACGCCCAAAATCGTACCCAAGATGGCAGAGGCTACGCCCGCCAGCAGACTCATCACTAGCGTCAGCGCCGCGCCACCCAGCGGGCCATCCGGGAACGTGCCCCATATCAAATAACCGAGGTTATCGGTGATAACAGTAAAATCCATCTCAGTGTTTCTCCGCCAGACTGCACTGCTGGCGCCACATACCCCAACCTTCCATCACGGCAATAATCACGATGTACAACACCGTCGCCACGCCAAACGCCTGAAACGTGCGTAAGGTTTCCGTCTCCACCTGACGCGACGCGTAAGACAATTCAGCGACGCCAATCGCCATCGTCAACGACGAGTTCTTAACGATATTCATGTATTGCCCCAGCAGCGGCGGCAGGGCGATTTTTAACGCCTGCGGCAGCACCACATAGCGCATGGATTGCCAACCGGTTAACCCCAGAGCATGCGCCGCGTACTTCTGCCCGCGCGCCACGCCGCGAATACCAGAGCGAATTTCCTCGGCAATAAACGCACTGGAGTAGAGCGTCAGCCCGGCCAGCCCTGCCAGAAACTCAAAAGAAGGCCACGCTAGCGTCGTACCAAAAAGCGAAAGCGTATGCGGGGTGTTCAGCCATTGCATCATCGATGAGGGAAAAAGCTGCCCGGCACCGAAATACCAGAAAAACAGCTGCACCAGCAGCGGCGTATTACGAAATAACGAACTGTAAGCGACCACGACACCGCTCAGCACCCGAATCTGGCTGTCTCTGGCAGCAGCCAGCAGAAACCCCAGCACCGTAGACAGAACGATCGTACTCAGGGAAATGCCCAGCGTGATCAGAAAACCGTGCCACAACCAGATGAGGTACTGAGGAGCCAACAGCCACGACTCAAGCGATTGCAGCGCCGTATCCATGCGTTTTCTCTCTCTTTTTCATTATTACGAGATACAAATAGAAATGCCCCCTGCAATGCAGAGGGCTAAAATCATAGCACCGAAGATGCCAGCTATCAGGATTTAGGTTGCTGATCCAACGGGGCAAAGGTGAAATCGCCGCGCGGCTGAGCCGATTTCGTGCTTGGCCCAAACCAGCGATCGTAGATCGTCTTCGCCTCACCCTGTTTTTCCAGGTTAATCAGCGTGTCGTTAATTTTCGCCGTCAGGCGTTCTTCACCCTTCGGAATCCCAACCCCCTGATACTCTTTGGTAATGCTGAACGGAGAGATTTCGAATTCGGCTTTCTGGGCATCAGGTACGTTCGCCAGCAAACCGACCAGCTTGGCATCATCCTGCGTGATGGCCTGAACGTTACCGTTACGCAGCGCAGCAAAGGCCAACGGCGTATCGTCATAGGAAATCACTTTGGCGGTCGGGTAATGCTCACGCAGGGTAATTTCCTGCACAGTGCCTTTATCCGCGCCGATGCGCAGCGTTTTAATATCTTCCGGCGTTTTCAGCACGCCTTTACGGGCGATGAATTTTTGTCCGGTAGCGAAGTAAGGAATACTAAAGTTAACCTGCTTGGCGCGCTCATCGGTAATGGTGAAGTTCGCAGCAATCAGATCGACTTTCTGCGAACTTAACAACGGAATACGGTTAGCCGGGTTAGTCGCGCGCAGTTCCACCTTCACGCCCAGCGCCTTACCAATCGCCTCGGCGATATCTACATCATACCCCACCAGCTTTTTGCTCTGCGGATCGACATAGCCAAACGGCGGGTTACTGTCGAAGACAGCAATTTTCACCACGCCCGCTTTCTGAATATCATCCAGTTTATCGGCCTGTGCCGCACCAGAAACGGAAGCCAATCCGGCCAACAAAGTCACTGTCAAAATATGCTTTTTCATTCCCTGCCCCTTGATTATTGCTGTATTAACAGCAGGCTATCAGCAGGGGGAAAACGCCGGAAATAACATAAACAGCTATAATATAACCTTATGTTACTTCGGTATTCTGGCAGATTATCCTGATTCAAATACAGCTAGGTAGAGTGATGGAAAGCGACAGGAAATCTCCTATTCAGACTTTTTCGGAAGAGATAACGGCAGCCAGGCACAGTATTACTACGGTTTAAGTGTAAGGAGCGGGAGCAGCATCTGATTGTTTTGCATCCACTCAACCGAATGTTCGCACCGATATGCAATAATTCTTTTTATCGTTGCGAAATCATCCAGCAGGTTCCGGTTGATTATAGGTTCGTGATGAGCAATGCGGTTGCGCAGTTTTCTCACAGTTTCTAAATCATTATAGAGATTCTGACGCAGCTGCGCGGCACTCAGGCCCTGTGCGACGGCATGAGGGAAAGCGGTGAGTATGTGATTGTTCCATAAGCGAGTATCAAATCTTCCGGTCAGCATTTTTTGCCAGAAAACAAACTTTAGTTCAGGGATAACTTTTCCCGTCGTTGGCTGATTTCGTCGCCCACTAATCAGATCATCTTTTGGCTTATAGCCATGGATAGGGATCGGTAGGCTTCGCTCAAAACCAATGGACCAAGGCCATCTGTCCCCGTATACCGTTTCAATGACTTCAGAAATAGCATTGCGCGTGAGGATTTCGCACACATGAAGAGGAACAAAAAAAGCTGCTGATATTTGCGCATTCCACATGTAAAGCCTTAAGGCTTTTTCTGTCTGAAGCAAGCCAGTCGGTCCACCGACGATATTTTCATACGTTCCTATTCTGGCCGCAGAGAGGCTATCCTTTATGCTGTTTGACGGCATCGTCAACGATCCTTATACTGACATCACTAGCCACGGGACTTGTTAGCAGTAATGCTTCCCCCCGAGGACAACAGAAGTAGCGATACAACAAAGGCTCACCATATGGTGAGCCTTTGTTGCTTTCATGCTAGTCAGAGTGAGCTAGCCTATACATTCTATTTACCATAGGCCTATAAAGCGCTGTCAAGGTTATTCCCACTGCCGGTTCTGGATAACAACCCTGTACCCATCATGATCATGAAAAGTCACACCATCTTTATCCCAGTAAGGATTGAACGAGCTGACTCTAGCAAATCCGGCCTCGTCCATTCTTGAACATGCCTCGTCCCATAACACCTTATCCGCGATGTACAGAACCAGTAAATCCTCATCTGATGGAGAAGGTGATACAGCATGGTGGTGGCATTGCGTAAATTCAAGGTGCCAGCCTAAGTCAGTATGACCCAGCATATATCCACTAAATCCCTCATGATCTGAAAAGGAACCTACTTCTTTTAGCTTAAGCCCACGACAATACATGTCACAGCTGAGCTTCAGGTTACTCACTGGCCGAGCGATACGCAGATGGTGAAAGTTCATAAGGCCTCCGTTCTAATATATCCATCACCCATATTTAACATAGGGCTATATTGCCCACACTACCTCAGTCAGAAGCACCGCTTTGTTTATCACACGACCCATTCAAGATAAATTTCCCTCTCGCGTGTTTTTCTTTACGCATTTAGCTCTAACTATTTTCCCTTACTGACAGAATAAACCAGGTCATCATCCCCCCGATCAGTCCCCAAAACGCCGCACCGATCCCCCATAGCGTCAGTCCAGAGGCGGTGATCAAGAAAGTGACCACCGCGGCATCACGCTGTTTTTCATCCAGCAAAGCGCGATACAGACTGCCCGAAATGGTACTCAGCAGCGCCAAACCGGCGATAGCGTGAATCAGCGGCTGCGGCAGCGCCGTGAAAAGCTGTCCGATAGACCCACCGAAAACGCCCGCCAGCAGATAAAATCCACCGGCAGCAACGGCAGCAAGATAGCGTTTCTTCGGATCGGGATGCACATCCGGCCCCATACAGATCGCGGCGGTAATCGCGGCGATACAAACGGAAAAACCACCGAACGGCGTCAATATCAACGCAATTAATGCTGTAACGGTAATCAGCGGGGATACAGGAACCTGATAGCCCGCGGCTTTCAGCGTGGCAATGCCCGGTGCGTTCTGCGATGCCATCGTGACAATGAAAAATGGAATACCGACGCCCAACAGCGATGCCCACGAAAAGTGCGGCGTAATAAACTCAGGTACGGCGAAGACCAGCGGTGAATCAGAGAACGTAATTTGCCCTCGGAATAAGGCCAGCAGCAGTCCAACAAGCAGCGTCAACACGATGGCAAAGCGCGGCAGCAGCCGACGGCTGAGCAAATAGGTCACGCACATCGCAAAAGTCAGCCAGAAGTCCTGTTGCAGAGAAAGAAAGGCATCCGCACCAAAGCGCAGCAGAATCCCCGCTAGCATTGCGGCAGAAATGGCTTGCGGAATGACGTTCATCAGTCGGGCAAAAAGACCGGTGATCCCACAGATAAAGATAAGCGCGGAGGCAAACAGAAACACGCCGATCGCTTCATTGAGCGATGTACCCGGCAAGGTGGTAACCAGCAGCGCTGCCCCCGGCGTTGACCAGGCGGCCAGTATCGGCGCACGGTAGTATAGCGACAGGCTAATCGATGCCAGCCCTTGGGCAATCCCCAGCATGCTTAACCAGCCACCGATTTGTACCGCGCTGGCACCCGCCGCTTCCGCCGCCTGAAAAATGATGGCAGCCGAACTGGTGTAGCCCACCAGCACCGCAACAAAACCGGCGATAAGGGTCGAAAAGCTGACATCTTTTAGCGCAAATGACGCAGGCATGGTATACCTTCACTCTTGTCGTGCGTTATAACGCACAGAAAGCGTTAACATAGCAGCGTGCGTTATAACGTACAAGCAGGAGCCAATATTGATGTCTGATGAGCTAACCCGCCGCATTGGCAAAACCTTGAAAATATTAAGAAAAGATAAAAACTGGAGCCTCACGCGCACATCAGAAGAAACGGGCGTGAGCAAAGCGATGTTGGGCCAAATAGAACGGGGCGAATCCAGCCCGACGGTGGCCACCTTGTGGAAAATTGCAACCGGTATGAATGTGGCGTTCTCTACTTTCATTGAACCGACGCTCGCAGCGGAAGACGTGACGTATCGATCAGGGACAGGTTCAGCATTCAGGGAAAGCGAGGTGGGAATGCACGTTGTGCCGCTTTTCCCCTTCGACGAAAAACTGCGTTTTGATCTGTTGGTCATTGAGTTGGCAGCGGGTGCCAGCAGCACCTCATCGGCGCATGAAAACGGGGTGATCGAACATATTATTGTGCTGGATGGTCAATTGGAAATGACCATTGATGGGCAGACGCATTCACTGTCCGCTGGGGATGCCCTACGCTTTGCCGCCGACAGAGAACACCGCTACTACAACCCTACCGCTACCACAGCACGCTTCCACGATCTGATTCACTATCCTGCTAAAACTAAATCGTGATAAAAAATAACGCCCTGCAAGCAGGGCGTTAGCATGATAAGCGTAAGAACGAACTTACTCTTCCGCTTTTTTATCTTTCTGCGCCAGCAACTTTTCCAGCGCATCGCCACCAAGGTGACGGAAGTCCTGGCCTTTGACGAAGTAGAAGATAAATTCGCAGATGTTCTGGCAACGGTCACCGATACGCTCGATAGAACGGGCGCAGAACAGCGCGGTCAGCACGCTTGGGATGGTGCGGGAATCTTCCATCATGTGAGTCATCAGTTGACGCACAATGCCTTCGTACTCTTTATCGACTTTCTTATCTTCACGATAAATACGAATCGCTTCGTCCAGATCCATACGGGCAAAAGCATCCAGCACGTCATGCAGCATTTGCACGGTATGGCGCCCTAATGATTCCAGGCTAACCAGCAGCGGCTGATGCTGATGGGAGAATTTCTCCAGCGCGGTGCGACAGATTTTATCCGCCACGTCACCGATACGTTCCAGTTCAGAGATGGTTTTGATGATCGCCATCACCAGACGCAAGTCGCTCGCGGTAGGCTGACGTTTCGCGATAATGCGCACGCAGGCTTCATCAATCGCCACTTCCATCATGTTAACTTTGGCATCGCCTTCGATGACCTGCTGAGCCAGCTCCGCGTCCTGATTATGCATGGCGGTGATAGCATCCGTCAGTTGCTGCTCCACCAGCCCGCCCATTGTCAGGACCTGCGTGCGGATATGCTCCAGTTCGGCGTTAAACTGACCGGAAATGTGTTTGTTCAGATTCAGATTATCCATGATGCTTCCTAATCAACCGTAGCGGCCGGTGATGTAATCTTCAGTCTGTTTCTGCCGTGGGGCAGTAAACAGGGTATCAGTATCGCTGAACTCGATCAGCTCACCCAAATACATAAACGCCGTATGATCGGAACAACGCGCCGCCTGCTGCATGTTGTGAGTCACAATGACCACGGTGTAGTCTTTTTTCAGCTCGGAGATCAGCTCTTCAATGCGGCCTGTAGAAATGGGGTCGAGCGCAGAACAAGGTTCATCCAGCAGCAAGACATCCGGGCGGATCGCAATACCGCGTGCAATACATAAACGCTGCTGTTGACCACCAGACAGGCTATAGCCGCTCTGGTGCAGTTTATCTTTCGTCTCTTGCCATAGCGCCGCTTTGGTCAGCGCCCACTGCACACGCTCATCCATATCGGCGCGAGACAGCTTTTCAAACAGGCGCACGCCAAACGCGATGTTATCGTAAATGGACATCGGGAACGGCGTCGGCTTCTGGAAAACCATGCCAACCTTGGCGCGCAGCAGGGCGATATCTTGCTTATCCGTCAGGATGTTATTGCCATCCAGCAGAATATCACCTTCAGCACGCTGCTCAGGATAGAGCTGGTACATTTTGTTCAGCGTACGCAACAGCGTGGATTTACCACAGCCGGACGGGCCGATAAACGCGGTAACCTGATTCGCGGCAATATCCAGCGTGATGTTTTTTAACGCATGGAATTTTCCGTAATAGAAATTCAGATCGCGTACCTGGATTTTGTTGGATGTCTCAGTAGCCATACTCATCAAGACTTCTCTCTTTTTCCTGGCGCTGCCTGGCAACGCCTTGAATTTATTTACTGTTTCTCAACGAATTACGATTTCTTCGCTAATTAATGCTTCTTAGCAGAGAAAATAACACGCGCCAGAATATTCAGCAGTAGAACGCACAGCGTAATCAGCAGAACCCCTGCCCAGGCCAACTGTTGCCACTCCACAAACGGACTCATGGCAAATTTGAATATGGTCACTGGCAGGTTAGCAATCGGATGCATCAGATCCGTGCTCCAGAACTGATTCGACAGCGACGTAAACAGCAGCGGTGCGGTTTCCCCAGCAATACGCGCGATAGCCAGCAGCACCCCGGTGATGATGCCCGATACCGATGCCTTCAGGGTAATCGCAGAAATCATTTTCCATTTCGGCGTACCCAGTGCATAAGCCGCTTCACGCAGGCTATCCGGCACCAGTTTTAGCATGTTCTCGGTGGTACGGATCACAATCGGCACCTGCAACAGCGCCAGCGCAATCACACCCGCCCAGCCGGAGAAGTGCTGCATCTTTGCCACCACCAGCGTGTAGACAAACAGACCGACGACAATTGACGGTGCTGACAGCAGGATATCGTTGATGAAACGAATCACTTCGGCGATCCAGGATTTACGACCGTATTCCGCCAGATAGATACCCGCCATGATGCCCAGCGGCGTCCCCAGTAGCGTCGCCCACAGGATCAGTAATCCGCTCCCGACGATGGCGTTTGCCAGTCCGCCACCTGCCGTATTCGGCGGCGGCGTCATCTCGGTAAACAATGCCAGAGACATACCGTCTACGCCGCGGGTGACTGTCGAGAACAGGATCCAGATCAACCAGAACAGGCCAAATGCCATCGTGGACATGGATAAGAACAGCGCAATGCGGTTTTTCTGGCGACGCCAGGCCTGCATTTTACGCCGCGAGCGTGCCAGTTCGGCTTCTTGTTCTATGCCTAATGTAGCCATTAGCGCGCCCCCTCATTTTTTGCCAGACGCATCACCATCAGCTTTGAACACGCCAAAACAATAAAGGTAATCACAAACAGAATCAGGCCCAGCTCCATCAGCGCCGCCGTGTGCAGACCCGATTCGGCTTCAGCAAATTCATTCGCCAACGCAGAAGTAATACTGTTACCAGGCATATAGAGCGATGCGCTGTCGAGCTGGTAGGTGTTACCGATGATAAAGGTGACCGCCATGGTTTCCCCCAGGGCGCGCCCTAATCCCAACATCACTCCACCGATTACGCCGTTTTTGGTGTAAGGCAACACAATGCGCCAGATCACTTCCCACGTCGTACAGCCGATGCCGTAAGCAGACTCTTTCATCATGACTGGCGTTTGCTCAAACACATCACGCATCACCGCTGCAATGTACGGGATAATCATGATGGCAAGAATGACGCCAGCTGCCAGAATACCGATTCCGAACGCCGGGCCGGAGAACAGTGCGCCCACAATAGGAATGCCGGACAGGACGTTGCCTACCGGCTGTTGGAAGTATTCGGCAAACAGCGGAGCGAAAATGAACAGCCCCCACATGCCGTAAACAATACTCGGTATGGCCGCCAGCAATTCAATCGCCACGCCAAGCGGGCGTTTCAACCATGCGGGTGCCAGTTCGGTCAGAAATAACGCAATCCCGAAGCTAATCGGGATGGCAATAATGAGTGCAATCAGTGAGGTCACGACGGTACCGTAAATCGGCACCAGTGCACCAAACTGTTCTGCGGGCGCATCCCACTCTTTCGTCCACAAGAAGGCAAAACCGAACTTCTCGATGCTGGGCCAAGACGCCACAATCAGGGAAACAATGATGCCTCCCAAGAGCAGTAGCGTGACCAGCGCCGCCAGTTTTACCAGCGTGCTGAAGAGGATATCGCCATATTTTCCCGGGGCTTTGATAGTTGGCTTGTACTCAGCCATACGTCTCTCTTCTCATTTTTAACTACATATGAAAGGCAGAGAGGTTATGATTGCCTCTCCGCCCCGATACGACTTGTTATTCCACTACGTATTTCCCAGAACCCGATAACCTCATCACGCTCTGGTTATCAACACAACGGCCGATGCAATACGTTGTTGATGCAATAATTAGTACAGCGCTTTACCGTTGCTGTCTTTTACCTGGGTTTTCCAGGCAGCACGGATTTGCTCAACCACTTCTTTTGGCAGTGTGGCGTAATCCAGAGCAGTTGCCTGCTCGCCACCTTTCTTGAACGCCCAGTCGAAGAATTTCAACACTTCAGCGCCCTGCTCAGGTTTATCCTGCTTGGTGTGAACCAGAATGAAAGTAGTTGACGTGATTGGCCACGCATCCGCGCCTTTCTGGTTGGTCAGATCCTGAGCAAAAGATTTGCTCCAGTCGATCTCTTTAGCCGCGTTGCTGAAGCTCTGTTCAGTCGGGCTAACTGGCTTACCATCGGCAGAAATCAGTTTGGTGTAAGCCAGGTTGTTCTGCTTGGCATACGCATATTCTACGTAACCGATAGAACCAGGCAGACGCTGTACGAACGCGGCGATACCATCGTTACCTTTACCGCCCAGACCGGTTGGCCAGTTAACGGTAGAGCCAGAACCGACTTTCTCTTTCCACTCAGCATTCACTTTCGCCAGGTAGCTGGTGAACACGAAAGAGGTACCAGAACCGTCAGCACGACGAACAACAGCGATATCCTGATCCGGCAGCTTGGCATTCGGGTTCAGTTTGGTGATTGCCGGGTCGTTCCATTTTTTGATGTTGCCCAGGTAGATATCACCCAGTGTTTTGCCATCCAGCGTCAATTCGCCAGATTTGATACCAGGAACGTTCACTGCCAGTACCACGCCACCGATAACGGTAGGGAACTGGAATAAACCATCCTGTGCTAATTTGTCGTCAGCCAGCGGCGCATCAGAAGCACCGAAGTCTACCGTTTTAGCGATAATCTGTTTTACACCGCCAGAAGAACCGATGCCTTGATAGTTAACTTTATTACCGGTTTCTTTTTGATAAGAGTCAGCCCATTTGGCATAAACAGGCGCAGGGAATGTCGCACCGGCACCGGTGAGGTTAGCAGCAGCAAAAGCAGAGAATGCCGTCAGAGAAAAGGTTGCCGCAACAACACTGGCAAGAGTGGTACGCATCAGTTTCATAATCCCTCCTGTGGGATACTCGACGTGTCGACGTAGAGCCGTTATCAATCAGAGTTGTCAAATCAGAGTGTAGTTCGCAGGAGGAAAAATAGGACAATTTAGTGACAGTAAAATGTACGAAATATGACAGTTTTATGACAAGTAGGCCGTGGACAGGAAAATCCAGGGGCAACCAGCCAGCGCCCGTTCAATCAAGGCGTTCTTCAGGGCCAGCGTCGCTGCATTGATGGCTTCAGTCGTCATCAAGCCATTGCCGAACGGCTCAAGCAGCTCGGCTGGAATCACCGGCAATACCGGCGGTGCGGTCTTCGTCTTGCAAGGCATGTTATGCCTTAAACACGCAATTAATGACAGTCCCACTTAGCCAGCCCACTGCCGCACTTTCTCGTGGACAAAATCCATCGGCAAACGCTCTTGTTCTAAACGCGTACAGCCGTAATCACCATTGCGCAGCATTCTAAAGAGCATCAGTTCCCGGTCAGTCAATGCAACGGGCTCTCTAGCTAACGATTCTGGCTCGTCAACCATCCTATCTCGGTAGGCCTCAACGGTCTCCAAATCCATCATCAGCGGGATAACCGTACTCAACTTACTGCGAACATCACTGAGTATGGCAAGCCCTTCAGAATCAATATCACCCCAATAGGCAACTCGCTTATTGCCAAGCCAATCAGCCCTCATCCATGAAACGTTCTTGCCTCCTCCCGACACAGCGATCGTGTCAGGGATATTATCGAGAGACAGGCACGACTGCTCATTCTCAATCACAAGAATATTTTTAGCAGGCAACTCGAAGCCTAATAATGTTTCAGACGACATTCGTAACACTGGCAGACCTCCGAGGGAATCCGCAGTGTTTTTACACAACGGCCTTACTAACAACCAATCTTTTGGCTTATCTCTGCAATCCAGCCAACTCAAAAGCCCCATTTCCTTTGCAGAGCAATCGATGATGGCTGCGGTAACTGACTCAATAAACCCCAGATTTTTCTCTATGAATTTGGTATCGACAAATATGACAGGAAGAGCCCTTAAATAACATCCACTCCCCATGCCTTTGTGAAACTGAGGAATGAGTTTAACTAGCAATTGCATGTCTGAATCACTAAAACCGGATAAGGTTTCCAGATTCGAAATGAGTACGGAGAACAATTCACGCTCATAGGTTGGCCTTATTGAGTGGACAGTGCATTTAGCAAGTTCTATGGAGAGTGAATCAAAGATATTTGCAATTCTGGACTGCCAGTTTCTAAGCTGTTTCCCTGCCTCATCACCAAGCATTTGAGCAAGCGAGCTGATATCAGGTATTGTCAAATAGGTTGGCACTTTCTGCTCAGAAAGCGATCTAAATGTTACGGTATCCCAACGGACGTTAACTTGTATGGACTCATATGCAGCCTGTTCGCAAAACGACTTCCAGGAATCCACAAACTCCTGAAAATGAATGATATTATTCAGGGCTGCATTTCCTTTTGGCGGCTTCAGAGATATCTGTATCGGAAATTCGGTCTTACCAATAAGCAAACTCTTTAAAGTCTTTCTATTATTCCAATACTTAGCCTTCAGTACTTCAACGGCATCTTGCTGGAGAAGCCCCCATGGTGGTCGACTATTTGTTTCAGACATCACTAGGCTCAACTTCCGTGTTTCGCAACTCTTTCAGCTCGATTTCACCAGCTATTTCCTTTAACTGGGCTGATTCCTTCTGATGAGCCATGCGCTGATCTATTTCTTCCCATGTGACTTCGCACAAATGACTTTCATGGAGTGCTGAGTCACGCTCAGCAATAAGTAGCGATCGTGCAGACTCCCTTGCCAGGTTGAGGTTTTTATAAGGCGTAATCAAATTAACGTGTATATGCAATTCCTTGAATACTCTAATAACTCGACGACTGACAGCCTCTGCGGTATTAGAAAACGCCTCATCCAGAAACACAGTGCAGTAAATTGGCCTGTCGTACCCATCCGGTGTTAATACATAAGCAAGGCTTGCCGCAACGATAGTGCCAGCAAATGACTCTTTCTCACCACCAGACTTTCCACTGCTTGATTCAAGCACATCTCGAACTTCAAGCGTATGCGAGTCAATCTCTTCAGCAAAAAATGACATCTGATAACGCGGGTCCAGAAGCCTCTTGCTTTCTTCATTGGTGGATGTGCCCGGTGCACTCGCCTTATCAAGAATATCAACCACGTCAGACAAGAGCCTGAATCGAGCTTCATGGTCATCACTCGTTGCTTGACTCAGTGCACTTCTGACTTTTCGCTCAAATTCCAGCACATGTGGATATTTTTCACGCTTGGAACCCAGCCTTAAATGGCTTCCTTGTTTAAATTCAGTGCGCTTCAAAACCTGGTTGATCGTATCTATTCTTTCTAAAATATCTTCTCTTTCAGATTCAAGCTTTGTCTTGATGCGAGCCAATGATTGAGTGGCATGCTTGTTCAATCGCTCTTTAAACTGATCAATTAGCTCTGGTAGCCCTTCCGTCTCAATATAGGTATAGTGTTCCAGATAATATTGCAATCCTTCCAGCCCTGTAGGCCAGTCAACAGTGATAGGTTGCCATTTATCCTTTCCTCGGAACGACCCCATTATCCCGTTTGCGACATTCTCCGCTGTGCTCTTAGAGGAACGTATCTTGTCTAATTCACCATCAATGGCTTTTTCAAAGTTCGCTTGTCGATGGGCATCATCTAACCGAATCTCGCCCACCCTTGATTGAAGCAATTGCCTGACGCCATCTGTCATTCCGGCGGCGGCTAGCTGCTGATATTTGTCCAACTGTTCTTGAGCATGAGATTTATCGTTCCCTAGTGACCCTTTCTTCGTTAAAAGCTGCCCCTTGCTTTCCTGAATCTTTTTCAGGTGTTCTTTAGCCGTATCCCACCGACTTCTGGCCACTTCAAGGTTGCCACCCGATTTTTCCAGTTCATCCAGATCAGCTTGCACACTTTCCAAACGTCTTTGCCAGTATGGTGCATTGACCTGTTCCCAGGTGTACGAGCTCAGACGTTCCCAGAGATTAGCTCTCTCAGCGTTTTTATTGAGTGCTTCTCTTGCCTCACTTAAAGTCTTATCCAACTCAGACAAACGAAGTTCCGCAGACCCTTTATCTGTATTTAGCAGCGCCAGGCGCGATTTGTTCGAGAATCCAAGACTCCAACTTCTTCGATCATCTATCTTCCGCTGGTCTTTTTTCTCAAAACGGCCTCGCTCCATATGCACAAGGCCTTCCCTAGTCATTGAAAATGGAGTGGCATCAAGTTCATCCGTGCCAGACACACACTGTAAATCAAAATTGTGCAAATGACTTTTCAACCAATCTCGATACGCATGGTCTTTCCATATCAATTTGCGAAGATAACCCCGCTCACTGAATTCAGTGAAACCTGTGGATTTTTGATCTGTTCGAACTTGAGAGACAATTTGAGCCCGTACATGCAAACCAGTATGTCTAACATTGAGCCAGCGCGTGACCATCGAGTAATTCTTTTGGGGCACAAGCATAGTCGTTTTTAGTCCACCCAGTGCCCGCTCAATGGCCCCTTGCCATGGCTTTTCGTCATCTTTGACATCCAGCAACTCACCGATGAAAACAAGTTCCTCGCTTGGCAAGTCAAGTGATTCAATCATTTCATCTCGGAGCTTCTGGTAACGAACATCGATATTTGAATCTGGACGAGCCTCTATCTCCAGAATCTCGCCTTTAATCGCATTTAAATTTTTCTGTTGCTCACTTAACTGAGCGGCAACATCACCAAAGTGATCTTGTGCCTGCTTAGTGTCTTCTTCAATTTTGGCAAAATTCTCGATTGCCGTGCTCTTGTTAGTGAAAAAAACGCCTTCATTAATCTCCGAATTCAAACTAAGTCTTCGGCAATCAACCTGATATTTAGATGAAACCTGAATTACATCATCAAGCTTGCCTCTAATATATTTAATCTCGTTTTTCAGTGATTCAATTTTATCGCCACCAAGATTCAGATATTCTTCATGCCTCTTCTCAACGGATGACTGGGCATCACTTTCGTCGATTTCTACACGGTTAATTTCTCTTGATATTGAATCCAGCGCTTTATCTATATCTTCTAGCTTCTCCGCCCAAAGAATGGAAAGCGCCTCACCAAAGTACGTCGCTAGGTTACTTTTTTCCAGCAGGAGTGAATCAAGGGACTTGGTGGCCTTTGCGATGGAATCGGCCAGCTCAGGCAATCTGCTTAAATGGCTGTACTGCTCTTTCGCATCAATCAGCTGTTCATGTATTGCTACGAGGTCGGCAAATTCCTCCACAACATTTTTCGCATCCTCTTTTACACCACTTGGTTCGAGCACTAACTCACGTATTAGCTTGGTTAGATCATCAATCTTTTTTAAACCAAGCGCTCGCGACAACAATGCAGGGGCGTTCTTGTTGTCCATATAGAGATGCTTTCGGTATAGCTCCTGATAATCTGAGAAATTACTGTCGCAATCTGTTATGGCAGGATCGTCCCGTAACCACTGTTTGAGTTGCCTCGTATTACCTTCACCAAAGGCATCGAGAAGCTCTTTAAGTTGGAGATTACGCTTGGCGACAAGATAAACACGCTTTACATCACCCAGTGTATTTGTCGCGCTTGTAGTCCAGAAAAGCACCGCTAAAGTGATACATGAATCATCGTCAGCTCGATAAAGTGCTCTCAGGCCGGTAACAACGCCCTTTTCCCGTTTGCTTTTTACACGGGTTGAAGCTCCATCATGAGCCGAACCAAAACTTCCCCGCATATAAGATAAGAGAGAACGGTCGGAGCGATCACCTTGTGCTGCGGCGACATTGAATATTGCTTTGCCTGCCGGCAGAAGAAGAGCCATCAACCCATCAATAAAAGTCGACTTTCCGGCACCATTGTCTCCCGTTACCAATGTTCCTTCCGGGTCAATAGCAGCAGTATGTAACCCATGAAAAGACCCCCAGTTGAACACTGATAGTTCAGACAACCTTATTTGCCCCTGAGAAAACAAATCATTACTTGGTATTGAGTCACCGATATCATTGGTAGAAGACTTAGCTAAGTTTTCGAATAAATCAGCAGTCATTTCTGATCTCTTCCCGCACGACCTGTTTCGTTGAGTTGCTCTAGGGCTAGCGCAGTGTATTCAGTCAACATTGTCTCTAAAAAACTGGCATTCACTACGTAACGAATGATGGGGGTGATTTCGTATCGATCTTCTTCGCCTCTGATCGTCGACAAAACTTTCCGCTTAACCATCTCTTTTACTCTAATCAGTAGCTTTTTTCGATCTTTTGACGCGTGGTCAGTTATCGGAAGGAAAGGCGTCAGATAGGATTCTAAACGTTCGATATCAATCGTAATTTTTTGTTCTCCTGCCGACTCTCGATCCTGATAATGCTTTCTTAAAACAAGTAGTATCAATGTATCAAACAGGGAAAGGGTACGCTTTGGGATCAAGGTGGCTGATTCGTCAGAATCTGACGCCTCATCTTCCAACCCATCATCTTCGATATTGCCAACATACTCTGAGAGAGTACTGGCCACGAATGCCACACCAGATTTCTGATCAAGTACCAGTTGGAGGTAAACTTCAGATAGATGCTTCCGTATCGCCAATTCATAACGGCAAAGCTGTTCAAATAGTTTCGGTTTTTGTGATGCCATAATGGAGCCCTGCCGCATCAGATGAACCAAAACTCGCCGGGTATCATGAGGCATTTCAGAATCACTGAATTTGGCGCTCTCCGTTATTAACCCCGCCCCGTCGCTTTCCAAAGACTGGTCTTCAAAGTCTCGATTCGGAACTTTGGGAATTGGATCATTTAAATTATGGGGATCATCCGATACCTCGCTGTTTCCTTCATTGCCTTCGTTATGTAGCTCTTGATCGGATTTGCCTGTTACCATCGAGAAGAAGCTATTGGGTGGCGTGTTGTTCGTCATTGGCTTTCCTTTGCTACCCGCTAGAGGGTAAGTTCATCGATGTCTTCTGGGAATAGTTCGGCAGTTAATAGATAGGTAGGTATAGACGCTTTCAGCTTAACGCCTTGCTTATCAACTACGATTACATCCTCTTTTTCATCTAGCATGGTCGCATTCACCGCTTTTGCTACTCGCAAATACGCGACCAGTTCCTCCAGCCCTGACGTCAACGGGGTTTCGTCTACAAGCCTGGCAATCGACATCGGGCCATGTTTTCTCAGGGTGTTAAGGACCTGATAAGCCACCTGTCTTACTTGAACAGCATCGAGACAGTCAAGCACGTGAGCACTTGGTTCTCTTCTATTGGCGTTTTCTTCAACACCCGATGTATCGAGCTTGTCGTCCGGGGTTCTTAATTTGATCGATTCAGGGGATTTAATTTCTATAGGACCAACAGGGAGACTAAGTACCGTTTCCGTTGTCAAATCGAAGCCTTCATCACGCAGCAATACAGCTTGTCTTTCTAGCTTTGAAAGCAATCTATCAACCGCCTGATTTTCGGCAGCAGCGCCACTTTCTATATAGGAACGCAGGCTCTCTTCAGTACGCCGCCTGACACGAAAAACCCTTTCGCTCTCGCGGCTCAGCTCACGCATAAGGTGACTAAGAAACTGATGCTGACTACTGGATAATTGCTGACCGACCGGTCTACTAAGAATGCTACGGAGCTGCTCACGAAATTCCATTGAGCGGTTTTGATCACACAGCAACTGAAAAAAGCCTTCAAACGCACTTCCTGCTTCTGTAGTAGAAAGCAATGCTTCTCTTTCCATTACGGAGAGCAGCACATCCCCACGAGAGATGTCACCTTCTATAATCTGAATCCTGAGTTCTCTATCTAGAGTCCTAATTTCGTCCTCTACACGACGAAAATCACCCGTCAGCACTGAAGCCAGTTGATAGATCTGACGGATTCGCTCTCTTTGATCGGACTCACTTAGAACCGGGACAATCCCCGCTTGAAGCGCCTCGATTTCGCGTTGAATCTCTGCCTTTTTGCTTTCAAGCAAAGTCACTCTCTCATCAACGTTAGGACTAATTGCAACCGCTAAGTCACGAACGGCTTCTTGAACAATACGCAAATGTGAGGCTGTTGTGCCTGAATTGCGTTCATCGAGCCCTTTACAGAATCTAAGTGCTATTTCACTGGCGTCAGTTTTAGTCAGTAAATCATCCATTTCTCGTAACCAGCCATTCTTAATCCATTGATTCAGATAAGTGGCTGCCGACATCTCGGTTGGCCAAATGCCGAGCTCGCGGCTGCGTTCAATCTCAACATCCAACAAGATTCTAGCTCGACCGTAGGGAACTTCACTGTCTTCCAAAAAGAGAGCAGCAATGAACGCAAGGATATAAGGCGCATTATCGGCCTTTAACAACTTCCAAGCTGCGTTCTCGGCAAATAGCCGCCGGTACTTGGCTTGCAAACCTTGGAAGTTCAATCCTTTTCCCCCATACGAATCTCTCTTTACAGGCTGAGGCCACTGATTACTATAAAGCTGAACCCACCTATTGAAAAGCACCCAAAAAATGAATATCTACAAACTAACACAAAGCTAACTGATCCTATGCACAGAGAGCGCTTCATCTGTCGAGAAATAATGCGAACGGCGGTGTTTAATTATATTGAGTGCGATTACAATCGCTGGCGACACCACAATGCCTGTAGTGGTCTCAGCTTGAAACAATTTGAAAATGAAAATCTCGCTCAGGGATGTGTCCATATTACGTGGGTAGGATCACAACCCAAACTGCGATCAACCAAAAAAACCCAGTATGCTTTTTAATCAGCATTACTGGGCTTTTTCATTTTACAAATATTTTGTCACCCGACAGCTATTTACCTTCGTTTTTTAAACATTACTCAACAGTAACGGATTTCGCCAGGTTACGTGGCTGATCGACATCGGTGCCTTTAATCAGCGCGACGTGATAAGACAGCAACTGCAACGGCACCGTATAGAAGATTGGCGCAATCACTTCTTCGATGTGCGGCAGCGGAATAATTTTCATATTTTCGCTGCTGGTGAAGCCGGCATCTTCATCAGCAAAGACATACAGCTCACCACCGCGCGCCCGAACTTCTTCGATGTTGGATTTCAATTTCTCCAACAGTTCGTTGTTCGGTGCCACCACCACAACCGGCATGTCCGCATCAATCAGCGCCAGCGGGCCGTGTTTCAGCTCGCCTGCCGCATAGGCTTCCGCGTGGATGTAAGAGATCTCTTTCAGCTTCAGCGCGCCCTCCATCGCGATCGGATACTGATCGCCACGGCCGAGGAACAGCGCATGGTGCTTGTCAGAGAAGCCTTCCGCCAGAGATTCGATGAGCTTGTCCTGAGACAGCATCTGCTCAATACGCGCTGGCAGTGCCTGTAAGCCATGAACGATGTCATGCTCAATCTGCGCATCCATGCCGCGCAGACGTCCAACACGCGCCACCAACATCAGCAGAACGGTAAGCTGGGTAGTGAAGGCTTTGGTCGACGCCACGCCAATCTCTACGCCCGCTTTAGTCATCAGTGCCAGATCGGATTCACGCACCAGCGAGGAACCCGCAACGTTACAGATAGCCAGAGATCCCAGATAGCCCAGTTCTTTAGACAAACGCAGCGCCGCCAGCGTATCCGCCGTTTCACCGGACTGAGACAGGGTAATCATCAGGCTGTTCTTACGCACCGCAGGCTTGCGATAGCGGAATTCTGAGGCGATTTCTACGTCGCACGGAATTCCCGCCAGTGATTCAAACCAGTAGCGGGAAACCATACCAGAGTTGTAGGACGTCCCGCAGGCGATAATCTGAACGTGTTCAACCTTCGCCAGCAGTTCATCCGCTTTCGGGCCTAATTCAGAAAGATTAATCTCGCCGTGGCTGAAACGCCCTTCAAGGGTGTTCTTGATTGCCATCGGCTGTTCGTAGATCTCTTTCTGCATGTAGTGACGATATGCGCCTTTGTCACCCGCATCGTAATTCACTTTTGATTCAATTTCTTCGCGTGTAGCAAGCTGGCCTGATTTGTCAAACACGCGCACGTCACGACGGGTGATCTCCGCCACGTCGCCTTCTTCCAGGAATATGAAGCGGCGCGTCACAGGCAGCAATGCCAGTTGATCGGAGGCAATGAAATTCTCACCCACACCACGGCCAATCACCAACGGGCTACCTGAGCGCGCAGCGACTAATACGCTTGGGTCGCGGTTATCCAGCACCACCATGCCATAGGCGCCGCGCAGCTGTGGGATCACACGCTTAACCACATCAACCAGAGCGCCACCGTTCTGCTGCTGTTCAAAATGAACCAGATGGGCAACCACTTCCGTATCGGTTTCAGAAACAAAACGATAACCGCGACCAATCATCAGCTCACGCAGCGGCTCATGGTTTTCGATAATGCCGTTATGGACGATAGTGATATGTTCAGAAACATGCGGGTGTGCGTTCGCTTCAGAAGGTTCGCCGTGCGTTGCCCAACGGGTGTGAGCGATACCGGTACCGCCGTGCAGATCGCACTCTTCGGCTGCCTGAGACAATACCTGCACTTTCCCCAGACGGCGTAAACGGGCGACATTGCCTTCGCCATCAACAACCGCCAGCCCCGCAGAGTCATAGCCGCGATACTCAAGACGGCGTAAACCTTCCAACAAAATTTCAGCAACATCACGTTGCGCAACTGCGCCTACAATTCCACACATCGATGGTATTCCTATAAAAGTGACATATTGTGTCACCAGGGATGTCTTAGACCTGATTGTTCCGGTTTTTCCGGGTTCCCCGAGCCTTGTAGAGAGTTGGGGATTATTATGTTTTGTTCTGTACTCTGGGAAACCCTGCGGGGGATCGGCCAACGTACAGGACAAAACTGCCTCCGCCACTGCGGAGGCATTAAATATTATTTCTTTTTCACTGGACGCTGCCAGCCGGAAATATGCCGCTGTTTCACGCGGCCGACCACCAGCTCATTCTCTGCTACATCACGCGTAACCGTTGTTCCCGCACCAATGGTCGCACCGCTGGCAACGCTAACGGGCGCTACCAGTTGGCTATCCGAGCCAACAAACACATCGTCGCCAATCACCGTTTTGTGTTTATTCGCACCGTCATAATTACAGGTGATCGTTCCCGCGCCAATATTAACACCGGAACCGATATCCGCATCCCCCAAATAGCTCAAGTGGCCTGCTTTTGAGCCTTTACCTAAACGCGCCTTTTTCAATTCGACAAAGTTACCGACATGCGCGCCTTCAGCCAGCTCTGCACCTGGGCGCAAACGGGCAAACGGGCCAACGGTACACGCAGCTTCTAACACCGCGTCTTCCAACACCGAGTAAGGGCTTATCTCACAATCGTCGCCAATGATGCTGTTTTTAATCACACAGCCTGCGCCGATTTTCACCCGGTTGCCTAGCTTAACATTGCCTTCCACGACGACATTGACATCAATCACCACATCACGACCATGGGTCAGCTCACCACGCAGATCAAACCGTGCCGGGTCGAGCAGCATCACACCGGCCAGCAACAGTTTATCCGCCTGCTCACGTTGATAAACCCGCTCTAGCGCCGACAGTTGCAGGCGATTATTAACGCCCTCCACTTCACTCAGACGCTCGGGGTGAACGGCTTCAACACGCTGCCCCTCTTCCGCTGCCATCGCAATGATATCGGTGATGTAAAACTCGCCTTGTGAGTTATTGTTGTTCAACTGGCTTAACCAACGCTTCAAATCCTTGCCGTTTGCAATCAAAATGCCGGTATTGATCTCGTTAATCTGGCGCTGTTCTTCACTGGCATCTTTGTGCTCGACGATCCCAACTACGGCACCCTTTTCACGCACGATTCGCCCATAGCCCGTCGGATCGTCCAGTTTCACCGTCAACAGACCAATACCGCCCTGCGGCTTAGCATGACGTAAACGCCCCAGCGTTTGTGACGAAATCAGCGGCACATCGCCATACAACATCAGGATGTCTTCATCATCGGCAAAATGAGGAGCAGCTTGCTGCATGGCATGACCGGTTCCGAGTTGTTCCGCTTGTAATACCCAGTTCAAGGCCGGATCGGTCAATTCACGTTTTAGCAAATCACCGCCGTGACCGTATACCAGATGAACGTGTTGTGCGCCTGTCGTCATTGCCGCATCAATGACGTGCTGAACCATCGGCTTACCTGCCAGCTTATGTAACACCTTGGGAAGGTCGGAATACATACGGGTTCCTTTACCCGCAGCAAGGATCACCACACTCATAGCACTATTTGACATAAGCATCCTGACAGTGCGAAGCCACCGCTCCGCAAGAATAAAAATGGCTAGCCTGTTACGGCATGAATAACCAGAGTTTACCGAAACTCATGCATAACGCGGATACTTTTTGGTGAGTTTTTTCTGAAAATCTCGCACAACGCGGCGAATACTCCTGGTGGGAGGGTGAAGTCCCCAAAAACAGAAATGGCACGGAGTTTCATAAAAAACAGACTTTGTTTTTAAGTATTTCCATTTGTGACACACGCAAAAGAAACAGCGTTTCATTTATAGCAATATACGCGGGCGAATAATTCAATAACGAAGGAGACACAATGAAACGTTGTTCTTCACCAAAATGTGGTTCTTTACGGAAACACCGTTCTTCACGCCTCGCAGCCGTCGCGTTGACGAATGCATTACTTTTCAGCTTCAGTACACACGCCGCGACAGAATCAGCACCAGTCTGGCACGGTATCGCCTTTGGCCAATCAACAGACGTAAACTTCTCATCCAATGTCCTGCCGGAAAAAATTGGTGTTAATGACGTCACCATCAACGGCAAGAAATTAGCGCCGGGAGATAACGCGGATTTGTCCGCTCCGATCACGATCGAGAGCCGTGGCGGAAAGATTGCTAACACCCATGACGGGCTGACGTTTTTCTATACGCAGTTGCCTGCCAATGTGAATTTCACGCTTCAGTCTGACATTACCGTAGAACAGTTTGGGCCAGAAAACGGTGCCAAACCTGCGGCTCAGGAAGGGGCGGGGATTCTGGTGCGCGATATTATCGGCGTGCCGCGTCAGGAACCGCTGAAAGAAGGGTATGAAGAATTCCCTGCCGCATCCAACATGGTGATGAACGCCATCATGACGCAGGATAAAAAGTCTCATACCGAAATCAAGCTACAGGCGATTTTGCGTAATGGCGTAACGCAGCCGTGGGGCAACGCAGGCGCGAAAATTACCAAAACCAGCTATCAGGAAAATGTGAATCTGGAGCAAACGCCGACGTTCCGCCTGAAACTGGAACGCACCAACGACGGCTTTATTACCTCTTATGCGCCGAAAGGCACGGACAACTGGGTATCAAAAGAAGTCAAAGGCGCGGACGTCGTCACCAAGCTGGATAAAGACCACTACTACGTCGGTTTCTTTGCTTCCCGTAACGCCAAAATCACTGTCAGCAATGCACAGTTGACGACGACACCAGCCCAAACCAAAGCATCACCGGAGTTTAAGGCTAAGGCTTATGATCCTCTGCTACAGGTCATGTCATCGCCGAAAACCACCAGCGAACACTATGTCATACAGGCGAAAGCCAATTACAACGGTACGATTGCCGTATCACAAGACGGTAAATCGCTGGGTGATGCCAAGCAGGTAAAAGCGGGAGAGACCTTCTCTCTGCCAGCGAAGATTGCCGGCAACAGTGCTGAATTCAAGGTAACCTACCAGCCTGCGGAAGGAGATGATAAAGCGGTAAAAGAAAGCACGTTGAAGGTTGAAAAAGTGGCCTACGCAGACGCTAAAAATCTGTATGTTTCGCCACAAGGTTCAGCCAGCAATGACGGCAGTAAAAATGCACCGCTCGATTTTGCCAGCGCCGTCGCCGCTCTGCCAGCAGGCGGCACCATTTGGCTCAGCGATGGTGATTACAACGCGTCTGAAATCCCTGTCAGCGCCAGCGGCCAGCAAAAAGCCGTCAAAAACCTGTTTACTGTCGGTAATAAAGCCGTCATTCATGGCCTACAGCTGAAAGCGAGCCATTGGCATGTTAAAGGGATTGAAATCACAGAGAAACCGTTCCGTATCGAGGGTAGCTACAACACCATCGAACGCGTTCTGGCGCATCACGCTGACGATACCGGTATTCAGGTGACCTCAACAGCCGATGTGGGCAGACCGCTGTGGGCCAGTCATAACCTGATTCTGAATTCAGAATCTCACAGTAATCAGGACCCAGGCAAAATTAACGCCGATGGTTTCGCGGTGAAAATGCGTGTGGGTGAAGGCAACGTGATTCGCGGCGCGTTCTCGCACAACAATATCGATGACGGCTTCGACCTGTTTAACAAAATTGAAGACGGCGCAAACGGCGTTGTGGTGATCGAGAACTCAATTGCCATGAACAACACTAGCAACGGCTTCAAAATGGGTGGCGAAGGTCAGCCGGTGGCGCATCAGGTTAAACACAGCATTGCCGTGGGTAACAAGCTTGATGGTTTCACTGACAACTTCAACCCTGGCGCACTGATCGTTGAAGACAACATCGCGTTAGATAACGAACGCTTTAACTTTATTTTCCGCCCAAGCCCTTACTCTGGCCCGGAAAAACAAGGCGTCTTCAAGAACAACATTTCACTGAAGACCAAAGCGGGTAAATATGATGATGCGGTTGTCGGCAATATCGATAACACCAACTATTTCATCAAAGGCGACCGCTCTGTTAACGCGCAAGGTAAGGAAATCACCGTAAATAACTTCGTATCGGTAACCGTACCTGAAACGTTTACACGTGATGCCAAAGGCAATCTGGTACTTGGCGACTTCCTGAAGAAAAAATAAGGGCTTCAAGTATCCCAATTAAGGTGGTGGGAAACCCATTTACCGAACGGAAACGGTAGTAACGGAATAGAAGAGTAAAGCGTTTGCGCCATGGATGGCGCAAGCCGAGCGTACATGGACGTATTCACAGCGTCTTTACGATCTATCCGTTACTATCGCTCGACGCACTTTGTCATACCAAAAATGCCTGCTCTCGCAGGCATTTTTGGTATGTAACATAGACTTAAGTGCAAAAAGGCCAGTCAGTGTGAACTGACTGGCCTTCAATTATTGCAAGCTTATCTGTTACATCGCTTTTCTGGTCAGCTCGATAACACGCAGCTTCGCAATCGCTTTAGTCAGCTCTGCGGAAGCCTGAGCATAATCCACATCGCCATGCGAATTGCGGATATGATCTTCGGCCTTGCGTTTCGCTTCCAGCGCACGTGCTTCATCCAGATCCTGCCCACGGATAGCGGTATCAGACAGTACGGTGACTATGTTTGGCTGCACCTCAAGGATGCCACCAGAAAGATAAATATATTCTTCCTCACCGTGCTGCTTAACGATACGAACCATACCAGGCTTAATGGCAGTAAGCAGAGGGGCATGTCCCGGATAAATACCCAGTTCGCCTTCGCTCCCCGTTACCTGGATCTTCTGCACCAGACCGGAGAACATTTGCTGTTCTGCACTCACGACATCCAGATGGTAAGTCATAGCCATGTCACCCTCCTACAAGGCGTTACAGTTTCTTGGCTTTTTCCACGACTTCTTCAATGGAACCAACCATGTAGAACGCCTGCTCTGGCAGGTGGTCGTATTCGCCTTCCATAATCCCTTTAAAGCCACGGATCGTGTCTTTCAGGGCAACATATTTACCTGGAGAACCGGTAAATACTTCCGCTACGAAGAACGGCTGTGACAGGAAGCGCTGAATTTTACGCGCACGAGATACCACCAGCTTGTCTTCTTCAGACAGCTCGTCCATACCCAGAATCGCGATGATGTCTTTCAGTTCCTGATAACGTTGCAGGATAGACTGCACGCCACGGGCAACATCATAGTGTTCCTGACCAACAACCAACGGATCCAACTGACGGCTGGTGGAATCCAGCGGGTCAACGGCCGGGTAGATACCCAGAGAAGCGATCTGACGGCTCAGTACCACGGTTGCATCCAAGTGAGCAAAGGTGGTAGCTGGAGATGGGTCAGTCAAGTCATCCGCAGGAACATAAACGGCCTGCACGGAAGTGATAGAACCGGTTTTGGTTGAGGTGATACGTTCTTGCAGAACGCCCATCTCTTCCGCCAGCGTCGGCTGATAACCCACCGCAGAAGGCATACGACCCAGCAGTGCAGATACTTCAGTACCGGCCAGGGTATAACGGTAGATGTTATCGACGAACAGCAGTACGTCACGGCCTTCATCACGGAATTTTTCCGCCATGGTCAGACCGGTCAATGCGACGCGCAGACGGTTACCTGGTGGCTCGTTCATCTGGCCATAAACCAGTGATACTTTGTCGATTACGTTGGAATCGGTCATTTCGTGGTAGAAGTCGTTACCTTCACGGGTACGTTCACCCACGCCTGCAAACACGGAGTAACCGGAGTGCTCGATCGCGATGTTACGGATCAGCTCCATCATGTTTACGGTTTTACCTACGCCCGCACCACCGAACAGACCCACTTTACCGCCCTTGGCAAACGGACACATCAGGTCGATAACCTTGATGCCGGTTTCCAGCAGTTCCTGTGAGTTTGACAGCTCTTCATAGCTAGGAGCTGAACGGTGAATAGCCCAACGCTCTTCTTCGCCAATGTCGCCTTTCATGTCGATTGGATCGCCCAATACGTTCATGATACGACCCAGCGTTGCTTTACCTACCGGCACTTCGATCGGGTGGTTCAGGTTATTCACGTTCAACCCGCGACGCAGGCCGTCAGAAGAACCCATTGCGATACAACGAACAATGCCGCCGCCCAACTGCTGCTGCACTTCCAGCACCAGTTTTTCAGCGCCGTTCTCTACCTCAAGCGCATCGTACACCTTCGGTACGGCATCTTGCGGGAACTCGACGTCCACCACGGCGCCGATTACCTGGATAATCTTTCCAGTAGCCATCTTGAATCCTCTACGTAATTCGACAATACGTAATTCGTAAACCTGCTTTAAACCGCGGAGGCTCCCCCGACGATTTCGGTGAGTTCCTGGGTAATGCTGGCCTGACGAGCTTTGTTGTATACCAACTGCAGCTCTTTGATCAGGCTACCGCCGTTATCGGTCGCGGCTTTCATCGCAACCATTCGCGCGGCCTGCTCACTAGCCAGATTTTCTACGACGCCCTGATAAACCTGAGATTCTACATAACGGCGCAGCAGGGTATCCAGCAGCGACTTAGGATCGGGTTCATACAGGTAATCCCAGGCTTTCTTCTTCAACTCACCGTCATCCGAAGGCGGTAACGGTAACACTTGAACAACAAGCGGTTCCTGAGACATGGTATTAATAAACTTGTTGCTGACGATATACAGCTTGTCCAGACGACCTTCGTCATAGGCTTGCAGCATAACTTTAACCGGGCCGATCAATTCTGATACGGAAGGGTTATCCCCCATACCGGTAACCTGAGCAACAATGTTTCCGCCTACCGAACCGAAGAAAGAAACCGCTTTGGAACCAATCAGCGCTAAATCAGTTTCAACGCCTTTGTCACTCCAGGATTTCATATCAGCCAGCAGCTTCTTGAACAGGTTAATGTTCAAACCACCGCACAGGCCACGGTCAGTAGACACCACCAGATACCCAACGCGCTTAACATCGCGTTCTTCCAGGTACGGGTGTTTATATTCCAGATTTCCTAACGCAAGGTGACCAATCACATTGCGTATGGTTTCCGCATAAGGACGGCTGGCCGCCATACGATCCTGCGATTTACGCATTTTGGAAGCGGCGACCATTTCCATTGCTTTGGTGATCTTCTGCGTATTTTGGACGCTTGCGATCTTACTACGTATCTCTTTTGCGCCGGCCATCTTTGCTTCTCCTCAAAGCCTTGCGGCCTGCTTTACAGCAGGCCACCGGGCGTTACCAGGACTGGGTTGCCTTAAAAGTATCGAGGATGCCTTTAAATTTGCCCTCGATCTCATCGTTATAAGCGCCAGTCTGGTCGATTTGTTGCAGAAGTTCGCCATGCTCACGGTCAGCATAAGCCAACAGTGCCGCTTCAAAGCTACCGACTTTCGACAGCTCAACATCTTCCAGATAACCACGTTCCGCCGCAAACAGAACCAGAGACTGCTGTGCGACAGACATCGGCGCATACTGTTTCTGCTTCAACAGCTCGGTCACTTTCTGACCGTGGCTCAACTGCTTACGGGTTGCATCATCAAGGTCGGAAGCGAACTGAGAGAATGCTGCCAGTTCACGGTACTGTGCCAGCGCGGTACGAATACCACCGGACAGTTTTTTCATGATCTTGGTCTGTGCTGCACCACCCACACGGGATACGGAGATCCCTGGGTTAACCGCAGGACGAATACCGGCGTTAAACAGGTTGGATTCCAGGAAGATCTGACCATCGGTAATAGAAATTACGTTGGTCGGAACGAACGCAGAAACGTCACCCGCTTGCGTTTCGATGATCGGCAGAGCGGTCAACGAACCGGTTTTCCCTTTCACTTCACCCTTGGTGAATGCTTCAACGTAATCAGCGTTAACACGCGATGCACGCTCCAGCAAACGGGAGTGGAGATAGAAAACGTCACCAGGATAAGCTTCACGACCTGGCGGACGACGGAGCAGCAGAGAAATCTGACGATAAGCAACGGCCTGTTTAGACAGGTCATCATAAATAATCAGTGCATCTTCACCACGGTCGCGGAAATACTCGCCCATCGCACAACCGGCATACGGTGCCAGATATTGCAGAGCAGCAGATTCAGACGCGGTAGCAACGACAACAATGGTGTTTTCCAGTGCGCCGTGCTCTTCCAGTTTACGCACCACGTTAGAAATCGTAGAGGCTTTCTGGCCGATAGCGACGTACACACATTTGATGCCGGAATCACGCTGGTTGATGATGGCGTCGATAGCCAGCGCGGTTTTACCCGTCTGACGGTCACCGATAATCAGCTCACGCTGACCACGACCGATTGGAATCATGGCATCAACGGACTTATAGCCCGTTTGTACCGGCTCATCAACGGATTGACGTTCGATAACGCCAGGCGCAATCGCTTCAACCGCAGAGAAACCGTCGTGATCCAGTGCGCCTTTACCATCAATCGGTGCGCCCAGCGTGTTGACCACACGGCCCAGCAGGCCACGGCCAACGGGAACTTCAAGAATACGGCCAGTGCATTTTACTTTCATGCCTTCAGCCAGATCAGCATACGGACCCATAACTACCGCACCCACGGAGTCACGCTCCAGGTTCAGTGCGATCGCATAACGGTTACCCGGCAGAGAGATCATCTCTCCCTGCATCACGTCTGCCAGACCGTGGACGCGGATGATTCCGTCACTGACGGAAACAATAGTACCTTCATTGTGAGCTTCGCTCACCACATTGAACTGAGCAATGCGCTGCTTGATCAGTTCGCTGATTTCGGTGGAATTCAGTTGCATGCTCCAGTCCCCTTAAGACTGCAAGACGTCTGCCAGACGTTCCAGACGACCGCGAATGCTGCCATCTATCACCATATCGCCCGCGCGGATAACCACGCCGGCCATGACAGACTTATCAATTTTGCAATTCAGCTTCACTTTGCGTGACAGACGTTTTTCCATAGCGGCAGCGATCTTCGACAGCTGCTGCTCACTCAACGTGCTGGCAGAAATCACATCGACGTCAACCGTCGATTCCAGAGCCGCCCGCAGTTGAATAAATTGTTCCAGCACTTCAGGAAGTACCGGTAAACGTCCGTTTTCGGCCATCACCCTAATCAGGTTCTGACCGGCTTCATCAAGTTGATCACCACAAACGGCAATAAATGTTTTCGCCAGCTCAATCGGTGCAACCGCACCAGAAAGCAGCTCGGCAATCTGCTCATTGCGCGCTACTTCGGCCGAAAACGCCAGCATGTTCTGCCAGCGATCCAAGGCCTGATTCTCAACCGCAAAGTCAAAAGCTGCTTTGGCGTAGGGGCGAGCTACCGTGACAAATTCAGACATCAGCCCCTCCCTCCTTACAGTTCAGCGACCAGTTTATCAACGATGTCGCTGTTAGCAGCTTCATCCACGGAACGTTCAATAATTTTCTCGGCACCGGCAATCGCCAATACGGCAACTTGCTTACGCAGCTCTTCACGAGCGCGTTTACGTTCGGCTTCAATTTCAGCCTGCGCCTGCGCCACAATCTTGTTACGTTCAGCTTCCGCTTCAGCTTTCGCCTCATCCAGGATCTGAGCACGGCGTTTGTTCGCCTGCTCGATGATAACCTGAGCATCCGCTTTGGCTTTCTTCAGTTGATCTGTCGCATTGGCCTGAGCCAAGTTCAAATCTTTTTTGGCACGTTCAGCAGAAGCCAGACCGTCAGCAATTTCTTTCTGACGTTTCTCGATGGCTGCCATCATAGGCGGCCATACATACTTCATGCAGAACCAGACAAACAGGACGAACGCAATGGCCTGGCCGAGGATTGTTGCATTAATATTCACAGCACAATGCCTCTTTCAAAGTTAAATAAGTTGATGTTTTAACCTCAGCAGAAAACATTCTGCTTAGGCCACCGCAAACATCACATACAGCCCCAGACCAACAGCGATCATCGGGATGGCGTCAACCAGACCCATGACGATAAAGAACTGTGTACGCAGTAAAGGAATCAGGTCAGGCTGGCGAGCAGCACCTTCCAAGAATTTACCACCCAGAATGCCGATACCGATCGCAGCACCGATTGCCGCCAAACCCATCATTAACGCGGCAGCCATGTACAGCAGATCCACACTCAGGTTTTCCATGACAGTCTCCAGTTTGTTTCAGTTAAAAACGTTATTTGTTGAAAGAAAATCAATGCTCTTCAGATGCCATCGAGAGATAAACAACCGTCAGAACCATGAAAATAAAAGCCTGAAGCGTAATAATCAAAATGTGGAAAATAGCCCAAGGCACATTTAACAGCCATTGTGACCACCACGGCAACAGACCGGCAATCAGGATGAAGATCAACTCACCCGCATACATATTGCCAAACAGTCGCAAGCCTAAAGAAATAGGTTTGGACAGCAGGCTGACACCTTCAAGAATCAGGTTAATAGGAATAAATACTGGATGGTTGAACGGCTGCATGGTCAGTTCTTTAACAAAACCACCGAGCCCCTTCATTTTGATGCTGTAGAACAGAACCAGGATAAACACCCCAAGCGCCATCGACAGCGTAATGTTCACGTCAGCTGTCGGCACAGCACGCAGATAAGCATGCGCCGGATCGTATCCCAGCAGACTATAGATACCCGCCCAGGCTTGCGGCAACAGATCGATAGGCAGCAGATCCATCAGGTTCATCAGGAAAACCCAGACGAAAATGGTCAGTGCCAGAGGAGCAATCAGTTTGCTTTTGCCATGGAACATATCGCGCACGGTACCATCAACGAAACCGATAACCAGTTCGACGGCCGTTTGCAGCTTACCTGGCACACCACTGGTTGCACGCTTAGCGACACGGTGAAAGATAACCAGAAAGAGGATCCCAAGAGCGATGGAGAAAAACATCGAATCGACGTTGATCGACCAAAAACCCGTCCCTACCTGCAAATGGTGCAAGTGGTGACTGATATACTCTTGCGGAGTAGAGATTTCTCCAGCAGCCATGATGTCCCTTACCCTTTTGTTGTTAACTACGGTAACGATTAATTACGGCCGGTGCCACGATCTGCATAATCAGCACCGATAAATAAGTCAGGCCAAGCGGAAAAAATGCCGCTTTAAACACGCCTAACGCCACCACTAACAGTGCAATGGTGATAAATACCTTGAGCGCCTCGCCAATCGCGAATGACCAGGCCACACGCCCATCAGCGGGCTTGTGCGACTGATGACGCAAGGCAAACAGCACAAACAAAACATTCGGCAACCAGGCTGCCAATCCCCCACCTAATGCAGAAGCGGCAGCATTGACGCTATTGAGGCTGAAAACAGCACTCAACAAAGCAAAAGTCACTAACTGTAACAACAGCAGCCTGAAGGCTACTTTTCCGCTGTAAAGGGATACAGGCATGACGTTTGCTCTCTCCGTACCTTTTCAGAGGTATACCGAATGACGTATAAAACTGCCTTTACACCATTGAGTCAAGCAGCAAAAAACGAGCAAATTATACGGGTCATACCTGCGAATTCAATCGATAAGTAGCGAAAAGGTGAACAATTATTTAAATTTCTTTCTGAAGCCTCGTTTTTACTAACAATCATCCCTGATCACGTCTGGTGTAATTAATTTCTAAAGGCCTCCAATCTGTGATGTGACTCACATAAAAGGATTTTCGACTGTTTATAACAGAACGTGTTTTTTTTTGCCGCCAGCAAAGTAAGCTATTTATTTTATTTAATTTCAAAAACTTACAAAAATATCGATTCAGAAAACGTAACAAACAACGTTTCAACCACCTATTGACATTATTGATATCGTTTTCTTACTCAATTAACACAAAAATAACTAAATTTTGATGCCGATGATTTATTTTCGTTCGTTATTATTCAGTGCGAAAGCAAAAGGACGGCGCTGAAAAAACGAAGATGTAAAATTTCAGTGATCGTGATGCGTTCTGGAACGTTGCCACCGATAAATGAGGTGGTAACGTCACACGCAATATTTAGTTATAATTTTTTTGATAAAAAACAAAATTAGTTTGGTTTAAGCACGACCAAATGGCGCTCACCTTCCAGTTCGGGAACAGATAAGCGAACGACCTGATCCAATAGGACACCTTGTGGCAAGGATGACAATTCATCCTCTGGAAGTACGCCTTTTAGCGCATAAAATCGCCCTGTCGATCTGGCTGGAAGATGGCTGCACCAGCTAATCATGTCATGCAGAGAAGCAAATGCCCGACTGATCACGCCATCAAAAGGCGGCTCTGCCGGAAATTCTTCAACGCGACTTTGCACCGGCGTGATGTTTTCAAGTTGCAGTTCATGCTGAACCTGACGCAGGAAGCGTACACGCTTACCCAGGCTATCCAGCAAGGTAAAATGCGAATCAGGGCGAACAATCGCTAATGGAATCCCCGGCAACCCAGGCCCCGTTCCGACATCGATAAAACGTTGCCCGTGTAAATGTGGCTCAACCACGATACTGTCCATGATGTGGCGGACAAGCATTTGCTGCGGATCGCGTACAGACGTCAGGTTATAAGCCTTGTTCCACTTATTCAGCATGTCAACATACTGTATCAGAAGATTTTTTTGCTTATCTGAAATCACAATGCCAGCCGCGTTTAGCAGATTATCGAGTGTGTTGCGCACAATAATATCCCGATGAAAAATATGAGGTTAATAATAAAAATAGCCGGATAACCGGCTATTTAAGGGATAAGTTTACCTTAAATCAGGCGCTGCGGCGCAGCAGACCCTGTTTTTTAAGCCAGATCAGCAGAATGGAGATTGCCGCAGGCGTAATACCGGAAATCCGTGAAGCCTGACCGATAGACGACGGTTTGTGATCGTTCAGTTTAGCGATCACCTCGTTGGACAAGCCGTTAACCTGCTTGTAATCCAGATCGGCAGGCAGCAACGTATTTTCATTACGCAACTGTTTCTCGATTTCATCCTGTTGACGAGCAATATACCCTTCGTATTTGACCTGAATTTCAACCTGTTCAGCAGCCTGCTCGTCGGTTAATCCTGGAGCAAACAGCGGTAGCGCAGTCAGTTGAACGTAATCCACTTCCGGGCGACGCAGCAGCTCTTCACCGTTTGCTTCGCGGGACAACGGCGTTTTCAGCAACGAGTTAACTTGCTCTAACTGCTCAGACTGTGGGTGAACGTGAATATCACGCAGGCGCTGGCGCTCTTTTTCAATACTCTCAAGTTTCTCGTTGAAACGCGCCCAGCGATGATCGTCAACCATCCCCAACTCGCGACCGATTTCAGTCAAACGCAGATCGGCGTTATCTTCGCGCAGCATCAAACGATACTCGGCACGCGACGTAAACATACGGTAGGGTTCTTTGGTTCCCAACGTACAGAGATCGTCAACCAGTACGCCAAGATAGGCCTGATCGCGACGCGGTGACCAGCCTTCTTTATCGGCAGCCAACCGAGCGGCATTCAGCCCGGCCAGCATGCCCTGTGCAGCGGCTTCTTCGTACCCTGTTGTGCCGTTGATTTGTCCGGCGAAGAACAGGCCATGAATAAATTTGTTTTCCAGCGTCGGCTTCAGATCGCGAGGGTCAAAGAAGTCGTACTCAATCGCATAACCAGGGCGGACAATGCGTGCATTTTCCATTCCTGCCATTGAACGAACAATCTGCCACTGAACGTCAAACGGCAAACTGGTTGAAATCCCGTTAGGATAAATTTCGTTGCTGGTCAGGCCTTCTGGCTCAAGAAAGATCTGATGGGTGTTTCGATCGGCAAAACGCATGACTTTGTCTTCGATCGATGGGCAATAACGCGGACCGATCCCTTCGATGATCCCGGCATACATCGGGCTACGATCCAGATTATTACGGATCACATCATGGGTTTTCTCGTTGGTATGCGTGATGTAGCACGGCATTTGTGCCGGATGCTGGCTCGCATTCCCCAGGAATGAGAAAACGGGCATTGGGTTGTCGCCGTGCTGTTGAGCCAACACGCTGAAATCGATCGTTCTGGCGTCAATACGCGGCGGAGTACCCGTTTTCAGGCGGTTAACGCGCAACGGTAACTCACGCAGGCGACGTGCCAGTGGAATAGAAGGTGGATCGCCTGCACGCCCGCCGCTGTAGTTGTCCAGCCCAATGTGAATCTTGCCGTCAAGGAAAGTGCCAACCGTTAATACGACGGCTTTTGCACGAAATTTTAGCCCCATCTGGGTTACTGCGCCCACGACACGATCGTTTTCCACAATCAGATCGTCAACAGCCTGCTGGAAGATCATCAGGTTTGGTTGATTCTCCAGCGCGGTGCGAACAGCCTGGCGATAGAGCACACGATCCGCTTGTGCGCGAGTGGCTCTGACCGCTGGGCCTTTACTGCTGTTTAGTATCCTAAACTGTATACCGGCCTGGTCGACAGCGCGTGCCATCAACCCTCCCATGGCATCGATCTCTTTAACCAGATGGCCTTTGCCAATACCGCCAATCGCCGGGTTACAAGACATTTGCCCCAGCGTATCAATATTGTGTGTAAGTAAAAGCGTCTGTTGGCCCATTCGGGCAGAAGCCATCGCAGCTTCTGTTCCGGCATGACCGCCACCGATCACGATGACGTCAAAGGGATCTGGATAAAACATGGTACTGCTCCTCGCATTATTGCGAATGATGAGTGGAGAACGATCGTTATTTGCCCTGGGGTGGGGGATTCTACTCAACTTTGAGTCAACGACCAAGTCCGTTGGATCCTCGTTAATTAAAGAAAGATCTTTTTATTTAAAGATCTCTTTATTAGATCTCTTATTAGGATCGTCTGGTTGTGTGGATAAGTGATTATTCACATTAAAGATCAAGAGAATGGCATTGATCCTTACCTGTGAATGATCGGTGATCCTGGCCAGTATAAGCTGGGATCTTAATGTGGGTTTATACACAGGACAAAAAACATACTCGGGTTGTTATTGGGATAACTACGGCTTTTACACCAGAATTAAGTATAGTTATCCACATTCAACTGACGAATATTTAATCTTATTTGAGTAAATTAACCCACGATCCTAGCCATTCTTCAGCCGGATCTTCAGGAATCTGATGCTGGGTGATGTCGATCTCAAGGATTTCACCGATCCGTTTTGCCCCTAACTGGGTTAGCACACGATCCGCTGTTTGGATCGCACCACAGAACGTGTCGTATTCTCTGCTACCGATCCCTATCGCACCGAAGCTCACTTGAGAAAGATCGGGCTTCTGCTGTTCTAACTGATCAAACAGCGCTTTCAGGTTATCAGGAAATTCCCCTGCGCCGTGGGTGGACGTTACCACCAGCCATACACCGCTTTCAGGCAGTGCATCAAGCTCAGGACCGTGCAGAAGTTCAGTGGAAAAATCATCCTTCTCCAGCAGTTCAGCCAAATGCTCTGCGACGTATTCGGCGCTGCCAAGGGTACTGCCACTGATCAAGGTAATGTCTGCCATAGCGATCCCATCCGATAAAAGACGGGACATTGTACGCTGTGATCTGGCTGGGATCTACCTGTGGATAATATGGGTATAGGAAAAAAGCATTATGGCGCGATCGTCCGCATGATGGGGTTTTGCAGAGAGATTAGCGTTTCCGTGGACTGAATTTCATCAATAGTTTGGATCTTGTTGATAAGTACATGTTGCAATGCTTCTATCGAGCGACACATGACCTTAATAAAGATGCTGTAATGCCCGGTGGTGTAATAGGCCTCGACCACTTCTTCCAAATTGTTCAGCTTCTCCAGCGCCGAGGGATAATCTTTGGCGCTTTTCAGAATGATGCCGATAAAGCAGCACACGTCATAGCCAAGCTGTTTCGGGTTTACGTCCAGACGTGTGCCGACAATGATGCCCGCCTGTTTCATTTTCTCTACCCGAACGTGGATGGTGCCCGGACTGACAGAAAACTGTTTTGCCAGTTCGGCATAGGGGGTGCGCGCATTTTCCATTAAGGCGGAAAGAATGCCGCGATCGAGATTATCGATCTGATAAATTTCTGCCACTTTGAGCCTCCTATTTTAGCGAATAATGATTTTATACCGCTATAAAATGACGGATTAAAAGCACAAGAGCAATTTATCCATAAGATTATTGAATGGCTAGCGGTTTTTATTGCTTAATGAATAACTAAATACGATGAATAAGAGACGCGGCAATGAAAAAGCAGTACATCGAAAAACAGCAGCAAATCAGCTTCGTTAAATCTTTCTTCTCCAGCCAACTGGAGCAACTTCTGGGATTGATTGAAGTTCAGGCACCGATTCTTAGCCGTATCGGTGATGGTACGCAGGATAACTTGTCCGGTACGGAAAAAGCGGTGCAGGTTAAGGTGAAAGCCCTGCCGGATGCCACCTTTGAAGTGGTGCACTCACTGGCTAAATGGAAACGTAAAACGCTGGGCGCGTATGATTTTAGCAGCGGTGAAGGCATTTATACCCACATGAAGGCGCTGCGCCCGGACGAAGATCGTCTGAGCCCGATCCACTCGGTTTATGTCGATCAGTGGGACTGGGAGCGCGTGATGGGAGACGGCGAGCGTCATGCAGAGTACCTGAAATCGACGGTGACGCGTATTTATCAGGGTATCAAGGCGACAGAGGCTGCGGTTCATCAGGCGTTTGGCATTCAGCCTTTCCTGCCAGAACAGATTCATTTTGTGCATACCGAAACGTTGCTGAAGCGCTACCCCGATCTGGATGCCAAAGGGCGTGAGCGAGCGATTGCGAAAGAACTGGGCGCTGTCTTCTTGATAGGGATTGGCGGCAAGCTGTCCAGCGGGCAATCTCACGATGTGCGTGCGCCGGATTATGATGACTGGACAACGCCTGGCGAGCAGGAACTGGCGGGTCTGAACGGCGATATTGTCGTATGGAACCCGGTTCTGAACGATGCGTTTGAGATTTCATCCATGGGCATTCGTGTGGATGCAGAGGCACTCACTCGCCAGCTGGCGCTGACGCAGGATGAAGAACGACTGAAGCTGGAATGGCATCAGGCGTTGCTGCGCGGTGAGATGCCGCAAACGATCGGCGGGGGAATCGGTCAGTCTCGCCTGGTCATGTTGTTGCTGCAATTGCCACACATTGGTCAGGTTCAGTGCGGCGTCTGGCCACAGCCGCTGCGTGAGTCGGTTTCCGGCCTGCTTTAATAAGCCTTGCCGTGCTGCCAACGGCGCATTAAGCGGCTTTTTAACCCGGTATCAAAGCGCCAGATATGGTCAAAGATGCGCATGATGCCGGGTTTGCCGTGATCGGACATCGCTACAGCATGGAAACGATGCTGTAGCTGCTTCTGGCGGCTTTTCACCTTATTTACCACCTCATCCGGTAATCGTTGGGCAATAAAATCTGAAATCACCACCGCATCGGCATCATGCCAGAGTGCATCGTCCATCTTATCCAACAATGCTGACAGACAGGCGCTCATATCTGTGCCGCCACGGAAGGACTGGCTGAGAAAACGTATCGCCTGCTCTAATCCATCTGCAGACGTGAGTTCGTATTTCACCACGCCGGTAGAAAACAGCATGATGTAACAACGGCGGTTATCGGCGAGCGCGATGCGCATCAGCGCAAGGCAGAAGGCTTTGGCACAGTGCTCATTAAAGCCGCCCATCGAGCCTGACGTATCAACGCAGACGATAAACGGGCCACGCGGCTGTTGTTCATTTCGCTGATGAATCACAGGGCGTTCCATGACTTTCTCGCGCCAGTTCTCACCTTGTAAGCGATATGTCAGCAGGCGATGTTCTAACAGACGACGATAAAACTCGAATTCCAGCTCGCTGATGCCCAAAGCAGCCAGCTCGGTTGGCATCAAGCGCAGAATGTCATCGCTCTGATGTATGCCACTTACCTGTTCAGGCACGGTAGCGGGTTCTCTAACGCTTACCCGAAAGGCTTCTTTCGGTGCTTCCTGCGTGAGGATGGATTTAGTTTCGCGACTGCGCCCTAAGCGTTCCGCCAGTTTTTGTAATTCAGGCTGGCGTTGCAGGAAAGCGCCGAAATCCAGTAACGGACGGGGATCGGTGTGAATACGCTGCGCGGCGCTGAGATCCCAGAGCCGCCCGGCCGCATTTTCGTTTTCGGCCAGAATAGGTTCGAGTTTGCCGCTGAGGGTCAGGCGTTGTTGCAGTTCATCCAGCAGGATTTCCCGCTCCTGATCCATCAATTGCTGATGCAGTGAAACAGTTTGCAGAGTGAGGCTTAGCCGCCAGCGCTGAAGAAAGAGTGCGTGAAGCCCGCTCGTAACCTTCTGCCCTAAGGTTCGCTCTGGAGAAGCCATGAGCTGTGAGGCCTGTGTCAGAAAGGGGGATTCCACGTTGTTCAGCGTATCCATAATCGCAGGCAGGCGTGCCTGAAAAGTCTGATTGTCGATCGATTGTGAACGCTGGTAGCAGCTAAATTCTTTTTCCAGCTCCGGCGGTACCTGTGTGGCACGCAGGCGCTGTTTTAAGGTTTCTTTCCAGTGAGGCTGGTCGTTGAGTAACGCGGACTTCAGGCTGGGATACTTTTCAAAGAAGAAAGCGAGCTGAGGCGTTGCCAGCAGTGTGACGATAAGATCGTCCAGCAACTCGTTTTCATCGATAGACAGCAGCATTTCCAGTGATTCCAGCGTGATCATCGGGCGTTAGTCCTGTTGCTCTGATTGCTGGATCTGCTCAGCGACCTGTTGCAGGCTGGCTTCTATTTTGGCCAACCACTCACTGGGGACAAACAGGCAAGGCTGATGCTGGCTGAATAAGCGGCGCTGTTCGCGCAACTGCATGTTCAGCTTTTCATACTCATCGATAATGTCGGCAGGAAGCGCAATGTCGCGCTTTTCCGGCAGAGAAAGAATAGAGGATTGCAGGCTGATATCACGAACCGTCAGATGTTGGCGATCGTCCACCAGCAGATCGAGACGTTGGGTAAAGCCGATACCGTTGAGCTTGCCCCGGATTTCTCCCCCTTTTTGCAGCCAGCCTTGCAGAGCATTCTTCTCAATGATCAGGTGGTTGACTTCAATATCGTGCAGGATCAGCGGGCGCTGTAATACCAGATCCAATGTGTCTGTGATGATGGTTTCAGGCAGCGTGTAGTGGATTTTCCGGCCGAGGAAGTGCCCCTGCTTCTCTACTGAAAATGCCTGTAATTCGCTTTGTTCTCGTTGGTATTGCTGGCGTTTGGTATTCACCTGCTGTAGGCGGAACAGCAGATTTCTCTGTTGGTAACCGTGTTCGGTGATCAACAGCTCAAGCTGACGCTCAATGAGCGCCAGGGTGCTTTGGTCATGCCAGAGACAGTCTTTCAGTAGAATGATATCAACTGGCGTAATGGCATCCCGACCGCAGAAAAATGCGCTGGCCTGAAGCAGACGCAGGGCTTTTTTCCAGCGCCGATCGGAAATGTAAGGCGCCTGTTCTAGCGTATCAAGCTGCTGGCGCAAGGTGTAAATCAACTCGAAACTGGCTTCAGGCAGCGCGATGTGCTCAATGTCTTTCTGCCACTGTTGGTACTCTTCATCGCTGACACTGAGAGCCGGTAGTACAGGGTTATCGCGTTCGCTGCTGTTGTTCACGAGGAGTGCACGGAAATTCTGTTTTTCCTGAACACGATCGAGCCACAGGCGGATGAGCATGCGGTCGTACAGCGCTTCCAGACCGCCATCCGCTTCTGGTAACTCATTCGAGGCTGCGACCAGCAAGCGCATCGGGATCGTGTCTTCGCTGTTGCCGTTACGGAAACGTCGCTCGTTAATGGCCGTCAGCAGGGTATTCAAAATGGCGGGGCCCGCTTTCCAGATCTCATCCAGAAACACGATTTCAGCTTCCGGCAGATAGCCAGCGGTCAGGCGCTGATAGCGCCCTTCGTCTTTTAACGCCTGAATGGAAAGGGGACCGAATACCTCTTCCGGGGTGGAAAAGCGAGTCATCAGGTACTCGAACGCGTTCGCATGACGAAAAGCGAATTTAAGACGCCGAGCGATCATACTTTTGGCTATACCTGGCGGCCCCAGCAGGAAAACACTTTCCCCGCTTAGTGCGGCCAGCAGACAGAGACGAATGGTGTGCTGTCTTTCGTAGAGTCCGTGTTCTAGCGCATGACTGAGACGAGAAATTCTTTCAGCCAATGCCGCAGTTTGACGCATAATTAATCCGTTAGTCCATGTGTGATGTACTGAAATCGTTTATCTTTAAATCTCACTGCATGACTAAAAGCGGAACTTCATAAAGCCCCTACTTTTATAAAGACAATAATATTAAACGGCAGATCACAGTTTTTTATTAGAATACTTTTACGAATTATTCAACCTAATGGCGACAGTAATCAATAAACCCGCTTTTACAGCGAGGCTTGAGCTGGCGATTCACATAATAAAAATGGGTTTTTACCCTGATTTGTGCATACTGTGCGCTCTTGGACGGGTTGCAGTGAACGATGCGCTTCGCGGACTGATTAATAACAGAAGATAGGTTTATGAGCTCAGAACATAAACGTTCGCTTCCAGCGGTCACGCTGGCGGCCATCGGGGTGGTTTATGGAGATATAGGAACCAGCCCTCTTTATACGTTAAGGGAATGTTTATCAGGGCAGTTTGGTTTTGGGGTCGAACCTGATTCGGTTTTTGGCTTCCTTTCACTGATCTTTTGGCTGTTGGTCCTTGTTGTTTCGCTGAAATACCTGACCTATGTGATGCGTGCGGACAACGCAGGCGAAGGTGGGATTCTTACCTTAATGTCGCTAGCCGGACGCAATACCTCCGATCGTATGACGTCCGTGCTGGTTATCATGGGGTTGATTGGCGGCAGCTTCTTCTATGGGGAAGTGGTCATCACGCCAGCCATCTCGGTCATGTCGGCGATGGAAGGGCTGGAAATTGCCGCGCCGTCGATGGACAGCTATATCGTCCCGCTATCGATTGTCGTGCTGACGTTACTCTTTATCATTCAAAAACACGGTACGGGCAGCGTCGGCAAGCTGTTTGCCCCGGTTATGCTGATTTGGTTTTTGACGCTCGGCGTGCTGGGCGCGCGCAGCGTGGTCGCCAACCCAGAAGTCTTACAGGCGTTGAATCCGATGTACGCCGTGCGCTTCTTTGCCGAATATAAAGCGGTGTCGTTCTTCGCGCTGGGGGCGGTAGTGCTGGCGATTACCGGGGTCGAGGCGCTGTATGCTGATATGGGGCACTTCGGCAAATTTCCGATTCGTCTGGCCTGGTTTACGGTAGTGCTGCCGTCACTGGTCTTAAATTACTTCGGGCAGGGTGCATTGCTGTTGAAGAACCCAGAGGCGATTAAGAACCCCTTCTTCCTGCTGGCGCCAGATTGGGCGCTGATTCCACTGATGATATTGGCGACGTTGGCGACAATAATTGCTTCGCAGGCGGTGATTTCCGGCGTGTTCTCCCTGACCCGTCAGGCCGTGCGGCTGGGTTATTTGCCACCAATGCGTATCGTACACACGTCAGATATGGAATCCGGTCAGATCTATATCCCCGCGATTAACTGGATGCTGTATATCGCCGTTGTCATCGTGATTGTCAGCTTTGAGCATTCAAGCAATCTGGCGGCGGCTTATGGGATTGCGGTAACGGGCACGATGGTGATTACCAGTATTCTGTTCTGTACGGTGGCGGTGAAGAACTGGCTCTGGAATCGCTACCTGGCGTGGGTGTTGCTGGCGGGTTTACTGGTTATCGACGTGCCGATGTTTTTGGCCAACGTGGTCAAGATCCTCTCCGGCGGCTGGCTGCCGCTGGCGCTGGGTATGGTGATGTTTATTATCATGACGACGTGGAAAAGCGAGCGTTTCAGGCTGCTGCGTCGGCTGCATGAGCATGGTAACTCGCTGGATGCCATGATTGCATCGTTGGAGAAATCACCGCCGACGCGTGTACCGGGCACCGCTGTCTATTTCTCACGTGCGACTCGCGTGATCCCGTTCGCGCTGCTGCATAATCTTAAGCACAATAAGATCCTACACGAGCGTGTGGTGCTGTTAACCATGCGAACGGAGGATGCGCCCTATGTGCTTAACGCGCGTCGCGTAACGGTTGAACAGCTTTCGCCTACGTTCTGGCGAGTGATTGCCAACTATGGCTGGCGTGAAACGCCGGATGTGGAAGAGGTCTTCCAGCGCTGCTGGCAGGAAGGGTTAACCTGCCAAATGATGGAAACCTCTTTCTTTATGTCCAATGAATCGCTGATTATCGGTGAGCGCCCGTGGTATCTGCGCTTGCGCGGCAAGCTATTCATGATGCTCAGCCGCAATGCATTACGAGCGGCGGATCAGTTTGAAATACCGCCGAACAGGCTGATTGAGCTGGGGATACAGGTCGAAATTTAAGTGTTCCCACTCATTTTCTATCAGTTAATACACTGACAGCGACTCGTTGTTTGTTATTAGGGAAACACGGGGATGAGGTTCCCGTAGGGATACCTCGCCCCGTGGTCGACCGTGTATCTCGATCTTACCTCTACGTAACGTCTTAGAACCTTTACCAATTCACTGACACGATCAGCCCGCCTCCGGGCTGATTGGTGAACGTGACCCGCATGTGGTGCAATTTAGCGATGTTGTTGACGATGGAAATCCCCAGACCGCTACCGGATTTCTCTTGCCCCGGCGGACGATAAAAACGTTCGCCAATTCTTGCCAGCGCCTCCTCGCTAATGCCCGGTCCGTTATCGGCAACCTGAAAGCCGCGCGCTGTCAGCGTCAGGCTTACCGTTCCCCTTTCATGGCTGTAGCGAATAGCGTTATCCAGCAGATTGCGTACCAGCAGAGTTAGTAGCAGCGGGTGGCCCTGTCGAATGACCGAGGTGTCCGGTAAATCCAGCGTCAGTTCGATACCTGCGGTTTGCGCCGTGTGGTAGTGCGCGATCACCGCCTGTTGCAGTAAGTCATTAAACTGAACGGGCTGTATCTCTTCGGGGGAGGCGTCGGCATCCAGTCGAGACAGCGTCAGGAGTTGATCCACCAGCCGGGTGGCCCGTTCGATCCCTTTGTCCAGATTGATCAGGGCATGGCGGCGCATGGCTTCATCGTCATGCGCCAATTGCGCGACTTCGGTTTGGACTTTCAGCGCCGCCAGCGGGCTACGCAATTCGTGAGCGGCATCGGAGGTAAAACGGCGTTCTCGAACCAGCATGTCGCTGATACGGGAAAACAGGTGGTTCAGCGCGTTAACCAACGGGCGAACTTCTTGTGGAATGTGCTGCGTCGCCAGCGGTGTACTGTCGTCGGGGGAACGTTGCTGAAGCTCGGCGGTTATACGTTTTAGCGGTGAGAGTTCACGTGTGACCAGCCAGAATAGTAGTGCCAGCATGACGGGTAGGGCGAACAGCCAGGGCATCAGGTTGGTTTTTACAATATCCAGCGTCATGTCCTGACGGTATTCCCACTCCTGCCCGACAGCGATCACGTAACGATCATCTGCCGTCGTTAACCAGACGATGCGCCATGCGTCACTGTCATCGCGCAATTTGCCGTCGGTAAAGCCGTTTCGCTGGTAATCAAAAATGAAATCTTTGCCGTTCTCACCATCATTCAACACCATCTTCCCGTCGCGAGTAAAAATGGCGAAGGCTAGGGCATCGTCGTCCTGTTTGCCGCGGTTCTTGTGCACCAAACTCTTGGTTTTGGGCAAAGATATCGGCTGGATTCGCAATTCATCGGGGTTCATGGTGGCCAGACGTTTGGCAAACAGCATTTGCTGGGTATCAAATAGCTCATTGATGTTATGACGCGTTTGATACCACGAAAGCAGACTGGCAACGCCCCAGCAAATCAGCGTCAGCAGCGTAAAACCCGCAATCAGGCGTAAACGCAGGCTGAGTCGGTTCATGGCGCATCTCCCAGAATGTAGCCAACGCCATGCACGGTACGGATAAACCCGCCACCTAACTTTTTGCGCAGGTGGTGGATATGCACTTCTACCGCATTGCTGGAGACATCATCGTCCCACCCATAGAGTTTTTCTTCCAACTGCGCGCGTGTGAGTACGCGGTTTGGGTTGAGCAAAAACAGTTCCAGCAGTGCCAGTTCGCGGGATTTCAATATCAACGGCTCATTGTTAAGCGTGACGTTCCGCGAACCCGGCTCCAGGGACACCGCGCCGTGCGTTAATGTCGGTTGAAGTTGACCGTGACGGCGGCGAATCAGCGCCTGAAGGCGAGCGGCCACTTCTGTCAGCGCAAAGGGCTTACATAAATAATCATCGGCACCCTGCTGGAGCCCTTCCACACGCTGTTCCAGCGCATCCCGAGCGGTCAGAATCAGCACCGGTTCGTCATGCCCAGCCTGACGCCACTGGCGCAGGATATCCATTCCGTCCATACCCGGCAGGCTGAGATCGAGCACAATCGCATCATAGGGGGCAGCCTTCAAGGCCGCGGCACCCGCTTTGCCTTCCGTAAACCAGTCAATATTAAAACCCAGTTTGATTAAGCCTGCTTTCAGGCCGTCGCCAATCAGGCGATCGTCTTCGATTAACAATATTCTCATGGCTGCCTCACAGGAAATGTGCTGCTGTCGCGTTTGCGCCTTTTCCGGTTTTATACGAAATCGGGAGGCGGCATGTACAGGACAAATCGCTGAAATCGGGCGATTTCGGCAATATAAAAAAATAAAAATGCAGACGCTGATTCCTTAAGATTCTGTTAAGAACGGTTTGTTTTAATCCTTCCCGAAGACCAATTACTCCCGCAGGCTGACTGCGAAATCGTTGACTCGAAACGACAGACAAAATAAGGAAGGTAAATATGAAAAAAGCAGCTGCGTTACTTGCCATTACCGCTCTGGTTTCTGCACCGGTATTTGCCGCGCAAAGTGGCGGTGGGTTCGTCAACCCTGAAACGCCGGCGGTTGGCACGCATAAAGGGGGATTCATCGATTCGCAGGGTTCCCTTACGACGGTAGATAAGGCTAAAGATCTGCGTGACGACAGTTGGGTTACGCTGAGCGGCAATATTGAAAAACGAATCGGTGATGAGAACTACCTGTTCCGCGATTCGACAGGCACGATGGAGGTTGAGATCGATCACAAGCGCTGGAATGGCCAGATGATTTCACCCACTGATAAAGTGGAAATTCAGGGGGAACTGGATAAAGACTTCAATTCCGTCGAACTGGATGTGAAGCAGATTCGTAAACTCTAAATCGTTATCCTCAATTCCCTATTGGCGGGCTTTTGCCCGTCATTGCTCTATCTTCTATAACCGCCTCTTGTTCTCTTTATTTTTTTGTTAGCGAAACGTTTCGATAGCGATCACATTTTTTTTATCTCTCCGTTGCCTTTCTCTCTTCTTTTTCTAGAATGTTATTAGCGAAACGTTTCGCTGGTGGGGTGAAAAGATGAAAAAAGCAGCATTATTGAATTCAGATATTTCTTCCGTGATTGCTCGACTGGGCCATACCGATAGCCTTGTTATTGGTGATGCGGGTTTACCGATTCCTGAAACAACGACGCGTATCGATCTGGCGTTGACGCACAACGTGCCGACGTTTTTGCAGGTGGTGAGTGTGGTCACCAGTGAAATGCAGGTTGAGGCCGCTATTCTGGCGGAAGAGATAATTGAGAAGAACCCCGCAGTCCATGACGCATTACTCGATCAATTGAAGCAACTTGAACAACACCAGGGAAACTCAATTGCATTGCACTATGTCAGCCATGAAGAATTTAAAACCCAAAGCGGCAAAAGCCGGGCCATCATTCGCAGCGGAGAATGCTCTCCGTATGCCAATGTCATCCTTTGTGCTGGCGTAACGTTCTGAGGCATCCATGCAACCTTTACTGCAACTGCAAGGCATCACGAAATCTTTTCCCGGCGTTAAGGCGCTGTCCGGTGCGGCGCTTAACGTCTATCCGGGAAAAGTGATGGCGCTGGTGGGCGAGAACGGTGCGGGCAAATCCACCATGATGAAAGTCCTGACCGGGATCTACCGTAAAGATGCCGGTAGTATCCATTTTCTGGGGCTGGAGGTGGATTTCAACGGGCCGAAAGCGTCCCAGGAAGCAGGTATCGGTATCATCCATCAGGAACTTAACCTGATTCCCCAGCTCACGATTGCCGAGAATATCTTTCTTGGTCGCGAATTTACCAACCGCTTTGGCCGTCTCGACTGGAATAAGATGTATGCGGAAGCCGACAAGCTGCTGAAGCGCCTTAATCTGCGCTACGACAGCCGTCGTATGGTCGGAGAGTTATCGATTGGCGATCAGCAAATGGTGGAAATTGCCAAGGTGCTGAGCTTTGAATCGAAAGTCATCATCATGGATGAACCTACCGATGCTCTGACGGATACCGAAACCGCTTCGCTATTTAGTGTCATCAAAGAGTTGCAATCTCAGGGGTGCGGCATTGTCTATATTTCCCACCGTCTGAAAGAAATCTTTGAAATCTGCGATGACATTACCGTGTTCCGCGATGGCCAGTTTATCGGCGAGCGTCCGGTTAGTGACTTACAGGAAGATACGCTGATTGAAATGATGGTGGGCCGCAAGCTGGAAGATCAGTACCCACGTTCGAGTAAAGAACCGGGAGAGGTTCGCCTTAAGGTACAAAACCTGTCTGGGCCGGGCGTTGATAACGTCAGCTTTACGGTGCGGAAAGGTGAAATCCTGGGTGTTGCCGGGCTAATGGGCGCGGGTCGTACCGAGCTGATGAAGATTCTTTACGGCGCACTGCCGCGGACTGGCGGTAATGTGACGCTTGATGGCCGCGATGTGGTGACCCGTAAACCGCAGGATGGTTTGGCGAACGGTATCGTTTACATCTCGGAAGATCGTAAGCGTGATGGTCTGGTGTTGGGCATGTCGGTAAAAGAAAACATGTCCTTAACTGCACTGCGTTATTTCAGCCATGCGGGCGGTCGGTTGAAACACGCCGAAGAGCAATTGACGGTTGCCGACTTTATTCGCCTGTTCAACGTTAAAACGCCATCAATGGAGCAGCCTATTGGCCTGCTTTCCGGCGGTAATCAGCAGAAAGTGGCGATAGCCCGCGGCCTGATGACGCGTCCGAATGTCCTGATCCTCGATGAACCGACGCGTGGTGTCGATGTCGGGGCGAAGAAAGAAATTTATCAGTTAATCAATCAATTCAAAGAAGAAGGGCTGAGTATCATCTTGGTGTCATCCGAAATGCCCGAAGTCTTGGGAATGAGCGATCGCATCATTGTGATGCATGAAGGGCGCTTGAGCGGTGATTTCCCGATTGAGCAGGCAACCCAGGAAGTACTGATGGCTGCGGCCGTTGGTAAGCAATACGGCACAAAGCAGGAGTAAGTCAGACATGAGTTCTCAACCTATCGCGGCAAAACGCTGGTTCAGCAAAGAGTGGTTATTGGAGCAGAAATCGCTGATCGCGCTCCTGATCCTTATTGCGATTGTTTCCGCCATGAGCCCTAACTTTTTCACCCTGAACAACCTGTTCAATATTCTTCAGCAGACGTCGGTGAACGCCATCATGGCCGTTGGCATGACGCTGGTGATTTTGACCTCAGGCATCGATTTGTCGGTGGGGTCACTGCTGGCGTTGACCGGTGCGGTCGCGGCTTCCATTGTCGGGCTTGAAGTCAATGCGCTGGTGGCCGTGTTTGGCGCGCTGGCGCTGGGGGCGCTGATTGGTGCGGGCACCGGTGTCATTGTTTCCAAAGGAAAAGTGCAGGCGTTTATCGCCACGCTGGTCATGATGCTGTTACTGCGCGGCGTGACGATGGTCTATACCAACGGTAGCCCGATTAATACCGGCTTTTCCGACGTGGCGGATGCATTTGGCTGGTTCGGCATCGGTCGTCCGATGGGGATTCCGACACCCATCTGGATCATGGCTATCGTGTTCGCGGCGGCCTGGTACATGCTGCACCACACACGCCTTGGACGCTATATCTATGCGCTGGGCGGCAATGAATCTGCTACCCGTTTGTCCGGCATCAGCGTTGATAAAATCAAGATTATTGTCTATTCCCTGTGTGGGCTGCTGTCTGCTCTGGCGGGAATTATCGAAGTCGCTCGTTTGTCCTCTGCACAGCCTACGGCAGGCACAGGGTATGAACTGGATGCTATTGCGGCTGTGGTATTGGGCGGTACCAGTCTGGCTGGAGGAAAAGGGCGTATCGTTGGCACGCTGATCGGCGCACTTATCCTTGGTTTCCTCAACAACGGACTGAATTTATTAGGTGTTTCTTCTTACTACCAAATGATCGTTAAAGCAGTCGTTATTTTGCTGGCGGTTCTGGTAGATAACAAAAGCAGTAAATAACCTTCATTCACACAGGAATTGAGTTATGAATATGAAAAAGCTGGCTACTCTGGTTTCCGCTGTTGCGCTGAGCGCGACTGTCAGTGCTAATGCCTTGGCCAAAGATACGGTTGCGCTGGTGGTTTCTACGCTGAATAACCCGTTCTTTGTTTCAATGAAAGAGGGTGCGCAGAAAGAAGCCGACAAACTGGGTTACGAGCTGATCGTGCTGGATTCTCAGAATAACCCCGCAAAAGAACTGGCTAACGTTCAGGATTTGACGGTACGTGGAACCAAAGTTCTGCTCATCAACCCAACTGATTCTGATGCGGCCGGTAATGCGATTAAAATGGCGAACCAGGCCAAGATCCCTGTTATTACGCTGGACCGCGTTGCCAGCAGTGGTGAAGTTGTGAGCCACGTTGCTTCTGATAACGCCTTCGGTGGTAAAGTTGCCGGTGACTTCATTGCCAAGAAATTGGGTGAAGGCGCTAAAGTGATTCAGTTGGAAGGGATCGCTGGAACGTCTGCCGCACGCGAGCGTGGTGCAGGCTTCATGAAATCTGCTGAGAAAAATAAATTCGCGATGCTGGCCAGCCAACCGGCCGACTTCGATCGTACTAAAGGGCTGAACGTGATGCAGAACCTGCTGACCGCGCACCCTGACGTTCAGGCGGTATTTGCTCAGAACGATGAAATGGCGCTGGGTGCACTGCGTGCACTGCAAACCGCCGGCAAAACAGATGTGCTGGTCGTCGGTTTTGACGGTACGCAGGATGGCGTGAAGGCCGTTGAATCAGGCAAGCTGGCGGCAACGGTTGCTCAGCGTCCTGATCAGATTGGTGTGATCGGTATCGAGACAGCGGCGAAAGTGCTGAAAGGCGAAAAAACGCAGGCCATCATTCCGGTTGACCTGAAGCTGGTAGCAAAATAATTAAAGAATAAAGCAGGGCTCGCGCCACCCGTTTGTGGTGGCGCATTATTAACGTAGTAGCGGGATTCGACATAATGAAAACGGGTAAGCTGGTGGTGCTGGGCAGTATTAATGCTGACCATATTCTCAATCTTGAGCAATTCCCCCGTCCAGGCGAAACGGTGATCGGTGAGCAATATAGCGTTGCTTTCGGTGGGAAAGGTGCCAATCAGGCCGTTGCCGCTGGTCGAAGCGGTGCAGACATCGCTTTTATTGCCTGCGTCGGAGAAGATGATATCGGTACCCGTATTTGCCAGCAGCTATCCAAGGATAATATTGATGTTTCCGCCGTCGAGGCTATCTCCGGGGAAACAACCGGTGTTGCGCTGATTTTTGTTAACGCCGACGCTGAGAACATGATTGCGATTAACGCCGGTGCGAATGCTGCTGTGTCGCCTGATTACCTTCATCGTCATCAGCAACACATTATTGATGCTTCTGCGTTGCTTATGCAGCTTGAGTCGCCGTTGGAAACGGTTATTGCGGCCGCTAAACTCGCGCATGAACACCAAACAAAAGTGATTCTGAACCCCGCCCCTGCCCGTGAACTGCCCGATGAACTGTTATCGCTGGTCAATATGATCACGCCGAATGAAACCGAAGCACAGTTCCTGACGGGAATTACCGTTGAGACGGAAGACGATGCGGCTCGCGCAGCACAGGTTCTGCACGATAAAGGCATTGAAACGGTTCTCATCACATTGGGTAGCCGTGGCGTATGGTTAAGTGAAAACGGTCAGGGTCAGCGAATTCCGGGCTATCGTGTAAAAGCCGTGGATACTATTGCTGCTGGCGATACCTTTAATGGCGCGTTAGTGACTGCATTGCTGGAAAATAAACCGATGTCCTCCGCAGTAAAATTTGCCCATGCGGCAGCTGCGATAGCCGTTACTCGCCGAGGTGCTCAGCCCTCTGTCCCGTGGCGTGAAGAGATCGACGCATTTTTGCAAACCCAGGGGTGATCTTTGGCCACCATGAAAGATGTCGCCCGTCTTGCGGGCGTTTCTACGTCTACCGTATCTCACGTCATTAATAACAATCGCTTTGTCAGCGATACCATTCGCGACAAAGTGATGAAGGCCGTTGAGGATCTCAACTATGCGCCGTCTGCGCTGGCCAGAAGTCTGAAAATAAACCAGACCCGCACCATCGGCATGTTGCTCACTGCCAGTAATAACCCGTTTTATGCCGAAGTGGTTCGTGGCGTAGAGCGCTGCTGTTATGAGCGAGGCTATAGCCTGATTCTGTGCAACACCGAAGGCGATCGCGACAGAATGAGCCATAGTCTCGAAACGCTGCTGCAAAAGCGGGTCGACGGCGTACTGTTGATGTGCACTGAAAGCCATCGCCCTTTGCCTGAAATGATGAGTCGCTATCCTTCTATACCTATGGTTATGATGGATTGGGCACCTTTTGAAGGCGTCATGGACGTTATTAAAGATAACTCTCTGCTCGGTGGGGAGATCGCGACCAATTATCTCATTTCTCGTGGCTATAAAAAGATAGCCTGCATTGCGGGTCCGAAAGATAAGACGACCGCCTATAACCGATTAGAAGGCTATCGGCAGGCGATGCAGCTCGCTGGGCTATTCATTCCCGCTGACTATGAAATTTTCGGCGATTTTGAGTTTGAAGCGGGCTACCGCGCTATGCAGCAGTTGTTAGCGCTGGAAGATAAACCTGAAGCGGTATTCACCAGTAACGATGCGATGGCCGTTGGCGTGTACCATGCGCTTTATCAGGCTGGGCTTTCTATTCCGCAAGACATGGCGGTTGTGGGTTACGATGACATTGAGCTGGCCCGCTATATGTCTCCACCTCTTACTACTGTTCACCAACCGAAGGATGAACTCGGCGAATTGGCGGTGGATACACTTTTGTATCGTCTGGAACATCCCAATACTGAACCTAATGCGCTGGTGTTGACGCCGGAATTAATGGTGCGTCAGTCTGTACGGTGAGATTTTCTCCCAATTAGCGGCGAAAAATCCGGCATAACGGCTAATGCCGGTCACTTAAGGTGACCGGCATTGTTTTTTAACGGATATTTCGCTCGTCTTCCCCTGATTTCTCGGGGGTAACTTCGCTCCCTTCTTAACGGCAATACCAGATAGATTGCCTGCTCATAAAAATGCTTCAGATGTCCTGGTATCGCACCCGGTGATGAACCCGGCAGACCGATAAGTAATCGCCAGATTTCCGTCAGGGCGCCGCTGAAGCTCAACTGATACGGCAGGTAATCTCCTTTCAGCGTAAACGCCATTTTCACCATCTGATAACGCACCAGATTGTACGTCAGCAGCACGCCCCACAACTCCTGCCTCACCATTTCCGGCAGTCTGCTCCGTAAATGCCACCTGTTACCCAGCAAGCCTTGTTTCGCCTCGCGATATCCCAACTCGATTTCCCATCGGTGAGCGTAAAGGGCGTTCACCTCCGCCGCCGGATAACGCATCGGGTCCGTCAGTGACGTCAGCACCTCTCGCGTTTTTCCTTCTATCGTCTTCGTTAACAACCGCGCTGTGATGCTCTCCGGCAGCGTCGCCCATTGTTTACGCGCCTGCGGCGATGTCTTTATCCGTACCAGTCTGTCTTGCCTGCCCAGCTTGCTTATCACTTCGTATTGCGTATTTTTCTTCAACGGCAGCAGCCAGTGCCGATTTTCCCCTGCTGTTCGCCAGTGATGCAGTAAACCGACGGAGTAAAACCCTTTGTCGAACAGGGTTATGCTGTTATCTGGTGTTTTTCCGGTCAGCTCTGCTGCCAGCCGCATCTCGTTGACATCGTAGCGGCCGAACGCACTGGCAGTTATCAGATGACTGCTCAGTTCCATCAGGCAAGCCATTCTCACCTGCGGGTAACCCTTGTCGCCGTGCTGATTGGAGGCCTTGCCGAAGGCCGCCTCATTTTCCGGTGTATCCTGCGTTTGCCAGACCACACCGTCGACGGCAAAGAGGTTAAGCCCATGCCATTGTGGGTGCTGAGCCTGTTCGTTCCAGTGTCGTTGTGTGATATCAAACAGTTCTCTGACAGCAGCCTCACCGAGCATCTGCCGCCGTTGTATGACTGAACTGGGGGCGATGAACGGGGTGCCTGAGCGATCAGCGATATCCATGAGATTAACGATGTGGGAAAGAGGGCGCTGATTGAATACGGCCATGCCAATAACCAGCCACACCATGGACTCAAGGGAGAGTTTTCGCTTGCGCAGCGTGACGGTATCAGTGAGCGTTAATGCCTGTTCAATCATGCTAACGGGTAGGAGATCAGCCAGAGTGTGAATCTGTTCCGGCGCAGTAAGATTGATAATGCCAAGAGCCTGAGAAAGTTGCATAAAAAAAGGTCCATGAATGTCATGAACCTTTTTTACACCAACGGCTGGATCGTTCAACTAATCCTTAAACGATCGGCATTAGGCATAACGGCGTCTTTTAATGCGCTTTGCTGAAAAAATCCCCACTCGATAATTTTTTTGCATTTAGCGCTTGTCAGGCGGCGAGAAGTCCCTATAATGCGCCTCCACTGACACGGCAACAGCGCAAACGCAGTTGTGATGACAGAAAAAAGATTTCATAAAGCAGTCAGCAATGACTTGACTTTAAAGCGGATTAGCATAGTATATGCGACCCGCGCCACGAGAGATTGTGGCACTGCTCTTTAACAATTTAATCAGACAATCTGTGTGGGCACTCACAAGACCGTATCTTGACGATATAAAAAGTCTTGAAGAGTGAACAACAGTAAATTCATTACGAATAAACAGTTTTAATTCTTTGAGCATCGCTGACGAGTTCAGCAAATCAAACAAATCTTAAATTGAAGAGTTTGATCATGGCTCAGATTGAACGCTGGCGGCAGGCCTAACACATGCAAGTCGGGCGGTAGCACAGAGGAGCTTGCTCCTTGGGTGACGAGCGGCGGACGGGTGAGTAATGTCTGGGAAACTGCCTGATGGAGGGGGATAACTACTGGAAACGGTAGCTAATACCGCATAACGTCTTCGGACCAAAGCGGGGGACTTTCGGGCCTCGCGCCATCAGATGTGCCCAGATGGGATTAGCTGGTAGGTGAGGTAATGGCTCACCTAGGCGACGATCCCTAGCTGGTCTGAGAGGATGACCAGCCACACTGGAACTGAGACACGGTCCAGACTCCTACGGGAGGCAGCAGTGGGGAATATTGCACAATGGGCGCAAGCCTGATGCAGCCATGCCGCGTGTGTGAAGAAGGCCTTCGGGTTGTAAAGCACTTTCAGCGGGGAGGAAGGCGGTGAGATTAATACTCTCACCGATTGACGTTACCCGCAGAAGAAGCACCGGCTAACTCCGTGCCAGCAGCCGCGGTAATACGGAGGGTGCAAGCGTTAATCGGAATGACTGGGCGTAAAGCGCACGCAGGCGGTTTGTTAAGTCAGATGTGAAATCCCCGAGCTTAACTTGGGAACTGCATTTGAAACTGGCAAGCTAGAGTCTTGTAGAGGGGGTAGAATTCCAGGTGTAGCGGTGAAATGCGTAGAGATCTGGAGGAATACCGGTGGCGAAGGCGGCCCCCTGGACAAAGACTGACGCTCAGGTGCGAAAGCGTGGGGAGCAAACAGGATTAGATACCCTGGTAGTCCACGCTGTAAACGATGTCGATTTGGAGGTTGTGCCCTTGAGGCGTGGCTTCCGGAGCTAACGCGTTAAATCGACCGCCTGGGGAGTACGGCCGCAAGGTTAAAACTCAAATGAATTGACGGGGGCCCGCACAAGCGGTGGAGCATGTGGTTTAATTCGATGCAACGCGAAGAACCTTACCTACTCTTGACATCCAGAGAACTTAGCAGAGATGCTTTGGTGCCTTCGGGAACTCTGAGACAGGTGCTGCATGGCTGTCGTCAGCTCGTGTTGTGAAATGTTGGGTTAAGTCCCGCAACGAGCGCAACCCTTATCCTTTGTTGCCAGCGGTTAGGCCGGGAACTCAAAGGAGACTGCCAGTGATAAACTGGAGGAAGGTGGGGATGACGTCAAGTCATCATGGCCCTTACGAGTAGGGCTACACACGTGCTACAATGGCGTATACAAAGAGAAGCGACCTCGCGAGAGCAAGCGGACCTCATAAAGTACGTCGTAGTCCGGATTGGAGTCTGCAACTCGACTCCATGAAGTCGGAATCGCTAGTAATCGTAGATCAGAATGCTACGGTGAATACGTTCCCGGGCCTTGTACACACCGCCCGTCACACCATGGGAGTGGGTTGCAAAAGAAGTAGGTAGCTTAACCTTCGGGAGGGCGCTTACCACTTTGTGATTCATGACTGGGGTGAAGTCGTAACAAGGTAACCGTAGGGGAACCTGCGGTTGGATCACCTCCTTACCAAGAAGATGTGGGTTGAGTGAAGTGCTCACACAGATTGTCTGATGAAAATAACGAGCAGAAATACCTTAATAGGCTTGTAGCTCAGGTGGTTAGAGCGCACCCCTGATAAGGGTGAGGTCGGTGGTTCAAGTCCACTCAGGCCTACCAACTCTTCCGTGAGTGGTATGTAAGGTATCTGTAAGCAACGATGGGGCTATAGCTCAGCTGGGAGAGCGCCTGCTTTGCACGCAGGAGGTCTGCGGTTCGATCCCGCATAGCTCCACCATTAAAAAGACTTCAGAGCGTATTGGAAACAGTATGCTGCGAAGTATTTTGCTCTTTAACAATCTGGAACAAGCTGAAAATTGAAACATGACAGCTGAACATACATTGATGCCTTCGGGTGTAAATGGTGCATCAGTCTGTCAATGAGTCTCTCAAATAATCACAGCACGATGATGACTTTGATTTATCAAAGACACCTTCGGGTTGTGAGGTTAAGCGACTAAGCGTACACGGTGGATGCCTAGGCAGTCAGAGGCGATGAAGGGCGTGCTAATCTGCGATAAGCGTCGGTAAGCTGATATGAAGCGTTATACCCGACGATACCCGAATGGGGAAACCCAGTGTGTTTCGACACACTATCATTAACTGAATCCATAGGTTAATGAGGCGAACCGGGGGAACTGAAACATCTCAGTACCCCGAGGAAAAGAAATCAACCGAGATTCCCCCAGTAGCGGCGAGCGAACGGGGAAGAGCCCAGAACCTGAATCAGTTTGTGTGTTAGTGGAAGCGTCTGGAAAGTCGCACAGTAAAGGGTGATAGTCCCGTACACAAAAATGCACAGATTGTGAGTTCGATGAGTAGGGCGGGACACGTGACATCCTGTCTGAATATGGGGGACCATCCTCCAAGGCTAAATACTCCTGACTGACCGATAGTGAACCAGTACCGTGAGGGAAAGGCGAAAAGAACCCCGGCGAGGGGAGTGAAATAGAACCTGAAACCGTGTACGTACAAGCAGTGGGAGCCTACTTGTTAGGTGACTGCGTACCTTTTGTATAATGGGTCAGCGACTTATATTCTGTAGCAAGGTTAACCGTTTAGGGGAGCCGCAGGGAAACCGAGTCTTAACTGGGCGTTAAGTTGCAGGGTATAGACCCGAAACCCGGTGATCTAGCCATGGGCAGGTTGAAGGTTGGGTAACACTAACTGGAGGACCGAACCGACTAATGTTGAAAAATTAGCGGATGACTTGTGGCTGGGGGTGAAAGGCCAATCAAACCGGGAGATAGCTGGTTCTCCCCGAAAGCTATTTAGGTAGCGCCTCGTGAATTCATCTTCGGGGGTAGAGCACTGTTTCGGCTAGGGGGTCATCCCGACTTACCAACCCGATGCAAACTGCGAATACCGAAGAATGTTATCACGGGAGACACACGGCGGGTGCTAACGTTCGTCGTGAAGAGGGAAACAACCCAGACCGCCAGCTAAGGTCCCAAAGTCATGGTTAAGTGGGAAACGATGTGGGAAGGCACAGACAGCCAGGATGTTGGCTTAGAAGCAGCCATCATTTAAAGAAAGCGTAATAGCTCACTGGTCGAGTCGGCCTGCGCGGAAGATGTAACGGGGCTAAACCATGCACCGAAGCTGCGGCAGCGACACTCAGGTGTTGTTGGGTAGGGGAGCGTTCTGTAAGCCTGCGAAGGTGGCCTGTGAGGGTTGCTGGAGGTATCAGAAGTGCGAATGCTGACATAAGTAACGATAATGCGGGTGAAAAACCCGCACGCCGGAAGACCAAGGGTTCCTGTCCAACGTTAATCGGGGCAGGGTGAGTCGACCCCTAAGGCGAGGCTGAAAAGCGTAGTCGATGGGAAACAGGTTAATATTCCTGTACTGGGTGTTACTGCGAAGGGGGGACGGAGAAAGCTAGGTTATCCGGGCGACGGTTGTCCCGGTTTAAGCGTGAAGGTGGGTGACTTTGGTAAATCCGGGTCATCGTTAACACTGAGGCGTGATGACGAGTCACTACGGTGATGAAGTAACTGATGCTACGCTTCCAGGAAAAGCCTCTAAGCTCCAGGTAACACCGAATCGTACCCCAAACCGACACAGGTGGTCAGGTAGAGAATACTCAGGCGCTTGAGAGAACTCGGGTGAAGGAACTAGGCAAAATGGTGCCGTAACTTCGGGAGAAGGCACGCTGGTGTAAGGTGAAGTCCCTTGCGGATGGAGCTGAGACCAGTCGAAGATACCAGCTGGCTGCAACTGTTTAATAAAAACACAGCACTGTGCAAACACGAAAGTGGACGTATACGGTGTGACGCCTGCCCGGTGCCGGAAGGTTAATTGATGGGGTCAGCCGCAAGGCGAAGCTCTTGATCGAAGCCCCGGTAAACGGCGGCCGTAACTATAACGGTCCTAAGGTAGCGAAATTCCTTGTCGGGTAAGTTCCGACCTGCACGAATGGCGTAATGATGGCCAGGCTGTCTCCACCCGAGACTCAGTGAAATTGAACTCGCTGTGAAGATGCAGTGTACCCGCGGCAAGACGGAAAGACCCCGTGAACCTTTACTATAGCTTGACACTGAACCTTGAGCCTTGATGTGTAGGATAGGTGGGAGGCTTTGAAGCGTGGACGCCAGTCTGCGTGGAGCCGACCTTGAAATACCACCCTTTAATGTTTGATGTTCTAACGTGGGCCCGTAAACCGGGTTGCGGACAGTGTCTGGTGGGTAGTTTGACTGGGGCGGTCTCCTCCCAAAGCGTAACGGAGGAGCACGAAGGTTAGCTAATCCTGGTCGGACATCAGGAGGTTAGTGCAAAGGCATAAGCTAGCTTGACTGCGAGAGTGACAGCTCGAGCAGGTGCGAAAGCAGGTCTTAGTGATCCGGTGGTTCTGAATGGAAGGGCCATCGCTCAACGGATAAAAGGTACTCCGGGGATAACAGGCTGATACCGCCCAAGAGTTCATATCGACGGCGGTGTTTGGCACCTCGATGTCGGCTCATCACATCCTGGGGCTGAAGTAGGTCCCAAGGGTATGGCTGTTCGCCATTTAAAGTGGTACGCGAGCTGGGTTTAGAACGTCGTGAGACAGTTCGGTCCCTATCTGCCGTGGGCGCTGGAAGATTGAGAGGGGTTGCTCCTAGTACGAGAGGACCGGAGTGAACGCACCACTGGTGTACGGGTTGTGATGCCAATTGCATTGCCCGGTAGCTAAGTGCGGAAGAGATAACCGCTGAAAGCATCTAAGCGGGAAACTTGCCTCGAGATGAGTCTTCCCTGGGTACTTGATACCCCTGAAGGGCCGTTGAAGACGACGACGTAGATAGGCTGGGTGTGTAAGCGTAGCGATACGTTGAGCTGACCAGTACTAATGACCCGAGAGGCTTAACCTTACAACACCGAAGGTGTTTTGAGTGATGATGACTCATAAAAAACAATACTCAGCTTGTTCGAAGATTGGTTCTGATGGTTGTGCAGAGAGAAGCGAAAGCGACTGAAGTGCGACGGTTGGAATGAAACAGAATTTGCCTGGCGGCGATAGCGCGGTGGTCCCACCTGACCCCATGCCGAACTCAGAAGTGAAACGCCGTAGCGCCGATGGTAGTGTGGGGCTTCCCCATGTGAGAGTAGGGAACTGCCAGGCATCAAATAGTGGAAGCCCCCTGTCGAAAGACAGGGGCTTTTTGCTTTCTGCGTTTTGGAGAAGACAACACCGTCAGGAAGACCCATCATGAATCTCTATACTGTGGTGAAAGATCGCCGCTATCAGCCGATTACTGAATGGCTTAGTGTAAACGGCGACCTACTCCGAACTACAGACGGTTATTTTTAAGGTTCATCGCGCTTTACCGGGGAACGCTGCTTTAATTTTCAGGAAGAAGTAGTCGTTATCCCGGTATCCATAAGCCATTCGCTTTAGTACCTTGATTTTGTTATTCATCCCCTCCAGCACACTCGTATTCAGACGATGTTCAGCACTGGCGATTATCCCGCTCACGTAGCCCTTGAGCTTATCTGCGAACTGCTGCAGCGCTTTTATATCGCTCTCCTGAGACTGCCTGTACCATTCATCCCAGCGATGCCGGGCCACCTCCTTATCCGGCGCATACCACAGCTCTTTCAGCGCAGTTTTCATCACGTACACGGTGTTCAGCGGCTGGTTGGCCTCCAGCAACTCTGCCAGCTTTACATCATGACCTGCTGGCAGATTTTCAGCGTTACGCAGCAACAGCCAGCGGCTGCGCTTGATAACCTTCCGGGCTTTCGCGTTGTCACGTAGCTGATTCGCCTGGTCAACCCGCACCCTGTCGATGACCTCGCGACCGAACTTCGCCACCACGTGGAACAAGTCATAGACCACTTCCGCCTGTGGGCATTGCTCCCTGACTTCAAGGTCCAGCGCCGTGTTCATGTCCATTGCGACAGACTCGATAGCCGCGCAGCCTTCCGGTCCCAGCCAGGTGAAGAACGGGCGGAAGGCCGCGCGGCTGCGACCTTCCCCGACCCACAGCACCTGCTGCGTATCAGCGTCCACGACCACAGTGGCATAGCGATGACCTTTAAACAGGGCGAACTCATCCATTATCAGGCGGCGAAGTGTATGTCGCTCTGGCTCCTGCAATTCCCGACGCAAACGGCGGAGGTCGATATTCTTGATGGTGTGCCAGTGCAGGCCTGTCAGCTGTGCTACGTGCTTCACGGGGAGTAGACGGCTAAGAGACTCAACCCAGACGGATAATGTAGAGGTGTAACGCTGCCTCTCAGGCAACCAGGAGATACGTTCGGTGGCAACACCGCAGCAGGCGCAGCGAAGACGACGAACAGGAACCAGAAGGGTGACGCGCCAGTGCAGCAAATCCCGCTCACGAACCTGACGTACAGAGACATCATGAACGGCACAGTCTCTTCGGCCACATCGGCGGCACTGGGGTGCAAAACGGGGGTCTGGGCGAAGCGTAATAAGCAGCGCATCAGATGAGGAATGGGAAAAGGAGTCAACGGTAAAGCCTTCCCAGAAAAGGGAAGAGAGGTTAGCATTCATGGCAGACGGCGGTTGAGTGGTCGGTTAGTGTTTTGGCGAATACAAAACTAACCACTTTTACCGCCGTTTTCTATTGGTTCACGCTTAAGCGCGATGAACCATTTTTAAGCCATTGGTGAATAAAATCAGCAACTTGCTCAGGCTGATTGATATCAAGCACCGGAAGTATGGTGCGTATCTCGGTATCTGCCGCAATAGCGATAACATATTCATCGATCAAATCACTTAATTCTCTGCCCAACGATTGGCGAAATAGGGCTATTTTAGCGATCTTTTCATGTTTAAAGCCCTCAACCAGCACTAGGTCGAGAGTCGAGGCATCCATTTTCTCTACCAGATTGTAAATATTTGGCTCTTCCTGCTCTGGGGTCTCCGTCATTAATGCCCACCTTTGATTGCTGGCAACGATGGTTTGCGCCGCGCCAGCTTTACGCAATTCATAGCTGTCTTTGCCTGGTGTATCAATGTCCATTTGGTGGTGCGTATGTTTAATTAACCCGACTCTAACACCATGATTCATCAGCAGAGGAATGACGTATTTAAGTAACGTTGTTTTACCTGTACCGCTATAAGCGGCGACAGCGAGTAAAGGGAGATGATTAGAACCCACTGCGTTGATCCTCCCAATTAGATAAATCTTCAGGTGAGTTCAGATTGTGAAACGCTTCAGGCTGTTCGTTAAATGAAACGGCTTTTGCTCCAACCTGTTCCATAAATAGCATCAGCTTACGATTTCCGAGATGTAGATAGGTCTCTAGTGGTTCAATAAGATTTTTATTAATTAAGAGTAATGTGGGATGTGGACGCTCTCCGTCAGTGGCATAAGCCGCATTTTCTTCCCCCCGTTTTTGCCACAAGCGATGCACCAGATCGAGGGGGAAGGCAGGGACATCGCAGGGGACGAACACCACCCATTCAGACGTGGCGGCATGTAGTCCACTTAGAATGCCCGCCAGCGGGCCTAAAAAACGCGTATCAGCATCGCTAATAATGCGGCATCCACTTTGCGCATACACAGCCTGATTGCGGTTGGCACTGATAATAACCTCATCGACCTGCGCTCTAAGCCGAGATAGAACGTGTAGATATAGCGGCTTACCGTTCAGTGCTACCAGACCCTTATCGTGTCCGCCCATACGCGTTGCCCGTCCGCCTGCGAGAATAACCCCTGTAATCATTTTACTTCCCAATTATCTATGCCCACTTTCCTCTGTTCTGAAGGTTTCTGAGGGATAACCCTGCACTATTCTCTGAAAACTTTTGTAGAAGACCAAGTTCTTTCCTCATGTACGCAAGGCTGTTATTTTTATCACTATATACCCGTCATACTTCAAGTTGCATGTGCGTTGGCCGCGTTCGGTCACCCGAATCACTTACCAGTGTAAGCTCATCGGGATTCCCTCGCTTGCCGCATTACGAGACTCATAAATGAGCCTCGCCCTAGCGGGTCAACGCATAGCGTTGTTCAAAACGCTAACGTTTTGTCCTGAAACTCGAATTATTTAGGGTATATGCTCAATATCTCTTAGGTAACTTACTGCATATTGAAATTTATTGAGTACAAATCGTTTTTAAGGAGAAAAAAATGAAATGTCATCGCGTTAATGAGTTGATTGAACTGCTGCACTCAGCCTGGCAAAAAGAACCCGATTTAAATCTTGTGCAATTTTTACAAAACCTTGCACAGGAGGCGGGGTTCGAGGGGCAGTTAAATGAACTGACTGATGATATCCTTATTTACCATCTAAAAATGCGTGATGCAGATAAAGAACAAGTCATTCCCGGTTTGAAGAAAGACTATGAAGAGGACTTCAAGACCGCTTTGCTTCGTGCCCGGGGAGTTATTAAAGACTAGTGGAAAGGAATAACACGTTCATGATGCTAACTATTGCACGCATATGTTTTACGTCGTCTCTGACCTATTGTGGCCGCGATGAATAGTTCAGTCTTTAATTTCCAGACGCTGTTCCCTGAGCTGATCATGGATGCCTTGCTGAACGTTGGGCTGCGCGTTGATTCCGGCCTGACGGCGCTAAACAGCTATGAAAATCGGGTGTATCAGTTTACGGATGAAGATCGTAAACGCTTTGTGGTGAAATTTTATCGCCCGGAACGGTGGATCACGGCACAGATTCAGGAAGAGCATATTTTTGCCCAGCAGTTGGCAGAAGATGAAGTCCCTGTTGTCGCGCCCGTTTTGCTTAATGGACAGACACTGAATGTCTATGAAGGCTTTCATTTTGCCGTATTCCCCAGTGTGGGGGGGCGGCAGTATGAAATGGATAATGAAGATCAGCTAGAGTGGGTCGGTCGTTTTCTTGGCCGGATTCACCAAACGGGGCAGAAAGCGTTATTCGCCGAGCGTCCGACGATTGGGGTAAATGAATATCTGCATGAGCCTTATCGGTTGTTGGAAACATGTCCGTTAATACCGCAAATACATCGACATGATTTTTTACAGGCAACCCGTCAACTGATTGATACAGTTGAAACTTATTGGCACAGCGACTGGCGGCCACTGCGTTTGCATGGAGATTGTCACCCTGGCAATATTTTGTGGCGTGATGGCCCGCTATTTGTAGATTTGGATGATGCCCGCAATGGCCCGGCAATACAGGATTTATGGATGTTGTTGCACGGTGACCGACGTGAACAACGTATTCAACTGGATATTTTGTTAGAGGCCTATAGCGAATTTGCGGAGTTTCAGGAGAAAGAGCTCGCACTGATCGAACCGCTTCGTGCGATGCGACAGATTTATTATTTAGCTTGGGTGGCTCGTCGCTGGGAAGACCCAGCTTTTCCGAAAAATTTCCCCTGGATGACGGATGCTGATTTTTGGTTGAAGCAAACGGCAATATTTATTGGGCAAACTCAGCTGTTACAGGAACCTCCTCTGCAGCTAATGCCAATGTACTGAAATTAAATGGAGAGAGTTAAATTTATGAAGAAATTATGGCTTGTGCTGGCTGGCATTGTGTTTGCGTTTAGTGCGTCTGCTGCTGATTTTTCTGATGGTAAGCAGTATGTTACGCTGGATAAACCTGCTACTCAATCCCCTCAGGTGTTGGAGTTCTTCTCATTCTATTGTCCACATTGTTACCAGTTCTCTCAGGTTTACCATATTCCTGATGCTATTCAGAAATCCCTTCCGACTGATGCTAAATTAACAAAGTACCATGTCGATTTTCTGGGGCCATTAGGTAAGGACTTGACTCAGGCTTGGGCGGTGGCAATTGCCTTGGGAGTAGAAGACAAAGTCTCCACACTGATGTTTGATGCTGTCCAAAAAACTCAGACGGTGAAACAACCTCAAGACATTCGTCAGGTTTTTGTCGCTGCGGGTGTAAAAGCGGAAGACTACGACAGTGCATTGAATAGTTTTGTGGTGAAATCTCTGGTTGCACAACAGGAAAAAGCGGCTGCCGATTTGCAACTGCGAGGTGTTCCGGCTGTGTTCGTGAACGGCAAATACATGATAAAAAGCGATGGCCTTGATACCAGTTCAATGGATAATTATGCCAAACAGTACGCTGACGTTGTGAATTTCCTCCTTACTAAAAAGTAATTATTTAATAAGTCATGCGGTTTACCCGCATGACTGTATACCTTTTCGCTGTTCACCTTCTTATCTTTATATCACCCTAACCTACAATGGCTATTTATCTGTTTATTTATATCCACAAATTGGATGACGGTTTATCATGTCTCAAAAATAAACAGTTTATATTATAAATGTATGAAATTAATGAATATAAAAAAAATTCGTAAGATAACAGAAGAGATTAATAATTAACGGGATAAAACTATTCACAAAGTTATCCACAGAAAGATCTTGCGAGGATCCATGCAAAATCAGCCAATATCTTACGTTAAGGATCGTCTCTTTCCCTGACCTATGGCATGCTTAGCGCCATGACAGACAACAACGATCACGGCAGGCTATGGCTCAGATTGCAGAAAACCCTTTAATACTGGTAGACGGTTCATCCTATTTGTATCGTGCTTATCACGCTTTTCCACCGCTAACAAACAGCGCGGGAGAAGCAACCGGTGCAATGTATGGCGTACTGAATATGCTACGCAGTTTGCTGCTGCAATATCAGCCCAGCCATGTTGCCGTTGTTTTTGATGCGAAAGGAAAAACGTTTCGCGATGAACTGTTCGAAAACTATAAGGCTCACCGACCACCGATGCCAGAGGATCTACGCGAACAGATAGAACCTTTGCATAGTATGGTGAAAGCGATGGGACTGCCGCTTTTGGCCGTTTCCGGCGTAGAAGCGGACGATGTGATTGGCACGCTCGCCGTTCAGGCGGAAAAAGCGGGTAAGTCGGTGCTGATTAGTACCGGCGATAAAGATATGGCACAGTTGGTGACGCCAAGCGTGACGCTCATTAATACCATGAATAACACGATTCTGGGCCCGCAAGAAGTGTGTGATAAATATGGTATTCCCCCTGAGTTGATTATCGATTTCCTAGCGCTGATGGGAGATGCATCGGATAACATTCCTGGCGTACCCGGCGTGGGTGAAAAAACGGCGCAGGCGCTATTGCAAGGTCTCGGTGGGTTGGATGCGCTGTATGCCAATCTGGATAAAATTGCCGAGCTTTCTTTCCGTGGTGCGAAAACCATGGCGCCGAAGCTGGAACAGCATAAAGATGTGGCCTACCTCTCTTATCAGCTTGCCACTATTAAAACGGATGTTGAGCTGGATCTCAGCAGCGAGCAGCTTACCGTTAATGAACCGGACGTGGATGAACTGCATCGTCTTTTTTCCCGTTATGAATTCAAACGCTGGTTATCAGATGTTGAATCTGGCACCTGGCTGGAAGGTAAAAAAAGTAGCCAGCCAGTTCAGGCTGTGAGCAAGGCTGTGGTCGAGCAGGCTGCTGAAGAGGGGGATGCTCCTGCGCTTTCTGCCGACGGTTATGTCACGATTCTTGATGAGAAAACGCTGCTCGATTGGGTTGAGCGTTTAAAACAGGCTGACGTTTTCGCTTTTGATACGGAAACCGACGGGCTGGATACGCTTACTGCTAACCTGATAGGTCTATCATTTGCGATTAAACCGGGTGAAGCGGCTTATTTGCCGTTGGCGCATGATTATCTGGATGCACCAGAACAGCTGGATCGCGACAAGGTTTTGGCTTTGTTCAAACCACTGTTGGAAGATGAGAAGCTGCTTAAGGTTGGTCAGAATCTCAAATTTGATAAAGGCATGATGCAGCGGTACGGCATCGATTTACGCGGTATCGCGTTTGATACCATGTTGGAATCCTACGTACTCGACAGCGTGGCCGGTCGCCACGATATGGATAGCCTGGCCGAACGTTATCTGAACCACAAAACCATTACCTTTGAAGAGATCGCGGGTAAGGGGAAAAATCAGCTGACGTTTAATCAGATCGCACTGGAACAGGCTGGGCCTTATGCGGCCGAGGATGCGGACGTCACGCTGCATCTGCACCAGAAACTGTGGGGGAAACTTCAGCCGCATGCAGACCTGTGTCAGGTCTTCCAGACTATCGATATGCCGCTGGTGCCAGTTTTATCCCGCATCGAACGTACTGGCGTGCTGATCGATCCCGCAATTCTGGCGGAGCACTCAAAAGAGCTGACAATCCGTTTGGCGGAGCTGGAAACACAAGCGTATGAGCTGGCGGGCGAAGAGTTCAATCTCTCATCGACCAAGCAGCTACAGGGCATTCTGTATGAAAAGCAAAAGCTGCCAATTCTGAAGAAAACGCCAAAAGGCGCACCGTCAACCAATGAGGAAGTGCTGGCTGAGCTGGCGCTGGATTACCCTCTGCCGAAGCTGATCCTGGAATATCGTGGGTTGGCCAAGCTGAAATCTACTTACACCGATAAGCTACCGCTGATGATCAATCCGGCGACGAAGCGCGTACATACGTCCTATCATCAGGCTGTTACTGCGACCGGGCGTTTGTCTTCCAGCGATCCGAACCTGCAAAATATCCCGGTGCGTAATGATGAAGGGCGCCGTATTCGTCAGGCATTTATCGCGCCGAAGGGCTACAGCATTGTGGCGGCGGACTATTCCCAAATCGAACTGCGTATCATGGCGCACCTATCGGGTGATAAAGGGCTGTTGAACGCATTCGCGAACGGGCTGGATATCCATCGGGCAACGGCGTCAGAAGTGTTTGGTACTGCGCTGGATAAGGTGACATCAGAACAGCGTCGCAGTGCGAAAGCGATCAACTTTGGTCTGATCTACGGTATGAGCGCGTTTGGTCTGTCGCGTCAGTTGAATATTCCCCGTAGCGAATCGCAGAAATACATGAACCTGTATTTTGAGCGTTACCCCGGTGTGCAGGATTACATGGAGCGAACGCGCCAACAGGCCGCGGAACATGGCTATGTGTCTACATTGGATGGTCGCCGCCTCTACCTGCCTGATATCCATTCTCGCAATGCGATGGCGCGTAAAGGTGCGGAGCGTGCGGCGATTAACGCCCCGATGCAGGGCACTGCTGCTGATATTATTAAGAAAGCGATGATCGCGATTGACGACTGGCTACAGAAAGATGCGCCGCAGGTGAAGATGATCATGCAGGTTCACGATGAGCTGGTTTTCGAGATCCACGATTCGGTTATTGAAGAATCAATCAGTAAAATCAAAGCATTAATGGAAGGTTGTATGCAACTGAATGTCCCGTTACAGGTTGATATCGGTACGGGCATGAACTGGGATGAAGCACATTAATGGCTGATTCTCGCGCTATTTCTGTAATTAAATAACAGTATTGTGTGACCTGGTTTAACTTTGTGTAATCGATAACCATTTTCTATGAAAGTAAACAACAAAAAATCCTTTGTTCCCGTGAAAAAATAGGGTAGAGTTAAAGACGTAGGGTACAGAGGTAAGATGTTCTATCTTTCAGACCTTTTACTTCACGTAATCGGATTTGGCTGAATATTAGCCGCCCCGCTCAGTTTTGAGCGGGGCGTTTTTTATGGGGCTTATCCGGGTTTTACCCTCAAAACATTTTTACCACTTAACACACTGGTAGCTACGTGCTGGGTAGCTCGGTGTCAGCACGGTTTCGAGGGTGAAAAGAGCGTCTCTGGTGGGGGAGCATTACGGGAAAGTGGGGCGTGATGCGAGTGAGGATGCTCTGCACCACGCGAAAGGATTATTCTGCTTCTTGTTCTTCTTCAGCGTGTTCCAGCGTACTGAACCAGTTATCCAATTTCTGCCGTAGTTTATCGACGCCGAGTTTTTTCAGTGACGAAAACGCTTCGACCTGAATATCACCCATAAATGGCAAGACAGCCTCGCGAACCGTATTCAACTGTGCCTTACGTGCGCCTGAAGCCAGCTTATCGGCTTTGGTCAGCAGCACTAAGACTGGAAGCTCGACATCGACTGCCCACTGAATCATTTGCTGATCAAGATCTTTCAGCGGATGGCGAATATCCATTAGCACCACAAGTCCCTTCAGGCTGTTACGCTTTTGCAGGTATTCACCGAGCGCACGTTGCCATTTGATCTTCATTTGCTCGGGCACTTCGGCGTAGCCATAGCCGGGGAGATCGACCAAACGCACGCCGTCGGTCACCTCGAACAGGTTGATCAACTGGGTACGACCTGGCGTTTTACTGGTTCGTGCCAGGTTCTTCTGGTTGGTCAGCGTGTTCAGCGCGCTGGATTTTCCGGCGTTAGAGCGCCCAGCAAAGGCCACTTCAATACCGCTATCTGTTGCCAGATGGCGAATATCCGGGGCGCTGATGATAAAACGCGTCATGTGGTAGTTATATTGCTGGGTCACGATGGTTATCTCTATCTGGATCTCTGTCTGGTTGGGGATTATACCTGTAACTGACAATAAAGGCGGGTTTATCTGCCTCAAAGCTCAGCCGTCTGATGTGGACGCTTTTTTATTCGCGGGCTTTCTGCTAGATTCCGCCGGACTTCCCTTATATCTGTGTACCTGAGAACAACATTATGAACCGACCTGTCAAAGGGGCTGCCGATAAGGCAGGAAAACCCAAAGTAAAAAGAAAGACTCGCGAAGAGTTAGAGCGCGAAGCGCGCGATCGGAAGAAAGATAAAAAGCATCGTGGCCACGCGGCGGGTAGCCGAACTCAGGAAAAAGCGTCCACCGACCAGCGTTCTGGTCAGCGTAAAGCAGCCGATCCACGTATTGGTAGTAAAAAACCTGTACAGCTTGGCGTGTTAGACAGCGCCATTGAGAAACCGAAGCCAAAATCGAAGCCTTCTGCGCCTGTAGAGAAAGTCGTTGCTGCCAAGCCGGCAATGTCACCCGAAGAAGAGCTGGAAATGTTAGAAAACGATTCACGTCTGGATGCTTTATTAGATCGTCTGGATAGCGGTGAAACGCTGAGCGCCAAAGATCAGTCATGGGTTGATGAAACGCTGGATCGTATCGATATCCTGATGGAAGAGCTTGGCATTGAGCTGGGTGATGATGACGAAGAAGAACAGCAGGAAGATATGTTGCAGCTTTTAAAACGCAATAATCCGAAAGACGCGTTCTAATCAATGAAATGGCTGTTTCTGTTCCTGATATTGCTGGTTGCGTTTTATCTGCTCTGTCTGTTCAGTAAACTATGGCTATTGTCGAAGCGTAAGCACCGATTGCACCGCGCCTTGTTTAACGGGCGTATGAATCATGCGCGACGCCAACGCCCAAGACAAAAACGCCGGGAGCGTTTTTGAACGTCACAAGGTGACGGCCCTTTAGGGCGAGTCTCAAGGATGAGACGAGTAACAAAACGCCGGGAGCGTTTTTGAACGTCACAAGGTGACGACCCTTTAGGGCGAGTCTCAGGGATGAGACGAGTAACAAAACGTAGGAAACGTTTTTGAGCGCCATTTTTGGTGATCTAAAGGAGGGGAAGGATAACCCACCGAGTAAAAACTGGAAGGAGTGAGCGAATATGTCGATACCGTCCGTTGACTGGGATCTGGCCCTGATTCAAAAATATAACTATTCTGGGCCGCGTTATACGTCTTATCCCACAGCGTTAGAATTCAATGAAGCTTACGATGAGCCTGCGTTTCAACAGGCCATCGTCCGTTATCCGCAGCGACCGCTGTCGCTGTACATCCATATCCCTTTTTGCCATCGGCTGTGCTATTTCTGCGGCTGTAATAAGCTGGTTACGCGTCAGCAGCATAAAGCGGATGAGTACCTTGATGTGCTGGAGCAGGAAATTCGCCAGCGTGCGCCGCTATTCGCCGGGCGAACGGTGACGCAATTGCATTGGGGCGGTGGTACGCCAACCTACCTGAATAAAGCACAAATTAGTCGACTGATGTCACTGCTGCGTGAGCTGTTCTCTTTTTCCGAGCAGGCTGAGCTGTCGCTTGAAGTCGATCCACGAGAAATTGAGCTGGACGTCCTCGATCATCTGCGCGCCGAAGGGTTTAACCGCTTGAGCATGGGCGTTCAGGATTTTAATAAAGACGTTCAGAAGCTGGTCAATCGTGAGCAGGATGAAGACTTTATTTTTGCCCTTATTGAGCGGGCAAAGGCGCTGTGCTTCACCTCAACCAATATCGATTTGATTTACGGCCTGCCGAAGCAAACGCCGGAAAGCTTCGCTTTTACACTACAGCGCGTTGCGGAATTAAGCCCGCACCGGCTTAGCGTCTTTAACTATGCGCATTTACCCAGCCTGTTCGCTGCGCAGCGCAAGATCAAAGAAGCGGATTTACCGAGCGCGGAGCAAAAGCTGGATATTCTGCAACAGACGATTGGGTCGCTGACACAATCGGGCTATCAGTTTATCGGTATGGATCACTTTGCTCGCCCGGACGATGAACTGGCCGTGGCGCAGCGAGAAGGGAAGCTGCATCGCAATTTTCAGGGCTATACGACGCAGGGCGATAGCGATCTGCTTGGGATGGGGGTGTCTGCGATTAGTATGATCGGTGATAGCTATGCCCAGAACCAGAAGGAACTGAAGCAGTATTATGCGCAGGTTAAAGACAAAGGAAATGCCTTGTGGCGCGGGCTGCAATTGACGCGTGACGACTGCCTTCGTCGCGATGTGATTAAGACGCTAATTTGTAATTTCCAGCTTAGCTATGCGCCCATTGAAGCAGAATATACGATCGATTTTAAAACCTACTTTGAGCAGGATTTAGCGTTGCTGGCTCCGCTGGTGGCTGATGGGCTGGTGGATAGTCAGGAGGACGGGCTGGTGGTGACGCCGAAAGGACGTTTGCTGATCCGCAATATCTGTATGTGCTTTGACGTCTATCTGCGTAGCAAGCTCAGAACACAGCAGTTTTCCCGCGTGATTTAGTCAAAAAAACAGCCAGTCGATGTTAGTACCGACTGGCTGTTCTCAAACTTTTGTGATCAACTAAAGAAATTAATCAGTGCAGCACACAATACGGCGGCAATAGCAGCCTGCGGCGAATGGCTTGCCGCGGAGCCAATTTCAGCGCCATGTGTTGCAACGGAAAGTGTTGCAACGGAAATCAATGAGTCCAGCATGGTGTTCCTCCCGAATCAGCGACACGATCATACTGCTGACTCGAGGCAAGTAAAGGACAAATTAGTGACAATTTCGTGCGCCAGATTGTATTTTTTATCACCAGTTTGTTTGTTAACAATTGAGTAATAAAAAAGCAATCTCGCTACTCCATTCCCAGCTCTTTTAGTTTACGCGTCAGAGTATTTCTACCCCACCCCAGCAATCTTGCCGCTTCCTGCTTATGACCCTGCGTATGCCGCAGTGCTGTTGTCAGCAGCGTCCTTTCCATTTCCGGTTGGGCCTCCGCCAGCAGGTTTTGATGACCGGAACGCAGCGCGCGATCGGCCCATTGTGCCAATAGCGTAGCCCAGCTGTCCGGCAGAATATGTACAGTGGAATCTGGTGCCGTGGTCTCGAACAGTTCGGGCGGCAGATCCTGAATCAGTACTTCCTGACCGGCGGCCATGACCGTCAACCAACGACAGGTGTTTTCCAATTGGCGCACGTTGCCGGGCCACGGCAAACGGGTTAGCGCCGTTTCCGCTTCTGGATGCAGATTCTTCGGCTCGACGCCCAGCTCTTTTGCTGTGGCCTGCAAGAAATAACGCGCCAGACGAGGGATATCTTCTCGACGCTCACGCAGCGGCGGTAAATGAACGCGGATCACGTTCAGGCGGTGAAACAGATCCTCACGGAACTTGCCTTCCTGCACGCGCTGTTCAAGGTTTTGGTGCGTTGCCGCGATAATGCGGACGTCTACTTTCACCGCCGCATAGCCGCCAACGCGATAAAACTGTCCGTCTGCCAAGACGCGCAACAGACGTGTTTGCACGTCTAGCGGCATGTCACCGATTTCATCCAAAAATAGCGTTCCGCCATCAGCCTGCTCAAAGCGACCCTGACGAATCTGGTTCGCTCCCGTAAACGCGCCTTTTTCGTGGCCGAACAGTTCTGATTCGATCAGATCTTTGGGAATAGCTGCCATATTCAGGGCGATAAAAGGGGCTTTGGTGCGCGGGCTGTGGCGATGCAGGGCATGTGCTACCAGCTCTTTACCCGTTCCCGATTCGCCGTTAATCAGCACGCTGATCGATGAGCGAGACAGACGGCCAATGATGCGGAAGACATCCTGCATCGCGGGCGCTTCGCCGATAATGTCCGTTGTCGGGCCATTGATCGGCTGGTTACGTACCGGCTGCTGCTGTTCCAGATAATGGCTGATCGCGCGCTCAACCAGCGCAACGGCTTCATCAATATCGAACGGCTTCGGCAAATAGTCGAACGCACCCTGTTGGTAAGCACTGACGGCGGCATCCAAATCAGAATGTGCCGTCATAATGATGACCGGGAGCATCGGGTGGCGCTGTTTGATTTGCTGTAAGAGCGCTAATCCATCCATCCCTGGCATGCGGATGTCGGACAGCAGAACGTCGGGGGTTTGTGTTGCTAACGCATGTAGTACCTGATTTCCGTTCTCAAACGTTGCGCAGGTTAAACCCGCACCAGCAAGCGCGCGCTCAAGCACCCAACGGATGGAGCTATCGTCATCGACAATCCAGACTATCCCTCGTTGCATTGTGAACCTCACTGGCGAATGGGCAGGTAAACCGAGAATTCGGTGTGTCCTGGCCAACTGTTAAATTCAATTTTACCGGAGTGCTGGTCGATCAGACTGCGGGCGATGGAAAGCCCTAAACCGGTTCCCCCTTCGCGCCCGCTCACCATCGGGTAAAACAGGGTGTCCTGGAGTTGAGCGGGTACGCCGGGGCCGTCATCTTCCACGTCAATACGTGCGGCAAGCCGATAGCGCACGCCGTGTAACGTCAGCTGAAAAGCCGTGCGGGTACGAATCGTAATCGTCCCGCCTTCCTCGCCCAGCGCCTGTAGCGCATTGCGGGTAATATTCAGCAGTACCTGTTCAATCTGGTCAGGGTCGTGCGTCAATTCTGGCAGACTGGGGTCATAGTCTTTCACCAGCGTCACGTTATCTGGTTTTTCCAGTGAAACGAGCTGGCAAACGCGTTCGGCGACCTGATGGATACTTTGAGTGACGTGCAGGCCGGGCTGTTGTGGCCCGAGCAGGCGATCGACCAGATTACGCAGGCGATCCGCCTGTTCGATGATGACCTTGGTATATTCCGTCAACGCCGGATCGGGCAACGCTTTAGCAAGCAACTGCGCGGCGCCACGCAATCCGCCAAGCGGATTTTTTATCTCATGCGCTAAACCCCGGACTAAATCACGGGCGGCCTGCTGTTGTGCATGTTGAAGCTGTTCCTGACTGAGACGGCGCTGATTATCCATCGGCGCCATTTCCAGCAGGATAAAATCGTTTTGTACCCGCTGAGCGGTGAGCGACATGATGTGCGCTTTACCATCTACGACGATGGTGACTTCGTTATCCGTAAAACCTTGCCCTGAATCCAGACTTTCACGCAATAAATCGATATTCAGAGAAAAGTATCCCAGCAAATCGGGCAGTGGCGTGCCGGATAATTTACGCGAGCTTTGTGCCAGTAATTGCTGTGCTGCCGGGTTGGAATAGTGAATCGCCAGATCGTTATCCAGCAATAAGATGCTGTTTATCAGGGAATTGAGGATCTGCCCAGCATCGGGCAGCGTGCCTGTTGCCATAACGCAGACTCCCGCACCATCGTGGTGCATTGTAGTGTGAATGATGGATGTTACGTCGCAACGGCCAATGCCGGTGGTGAAAAAAGCCCATCCGAAGATGGGCTGAAGCGTTTCCACGGCAACAAGAACAAACTTCTTAGTATTCTGTTGTTTATCGGGCATGGTTGGGTATCAGCACACCCAACCATGCTGTCGTTATTAAACGCTGTTGTTATTAAACGCTATAGTACAGTTCGAACTCAACTGGGTGCGGCGTCATACGAACGCGGTCAATCTCAGATTTACGCAGTTCGATATACGCTTCGATAGCGTCGTCGGTGAACACGCCACCACGGGTCAGGAACTCGCGGTCTTCGTTCAGTGCAGCCAGGGCTTCGTCCAGAGAACCTGCAACTTTTGGAATCTCTGCTTCTTCTTCTGGAGGCAGATCGTACAGGTTTTTGTCCATCGCATCGCCAGGGTGGATTTTGTTGATGATGCCGTCGAGGCCAGCCATCAGCAGTGCAGCGAAGCACAGGTATGGGTTAGCTGCTGGATCCGGGAAGCGCGCTTCGATACGACGTGCTTTCGGGCTGGCAACAACCGGAATACGGATTGAAGCAGAACGGTTACGGGCAGAGTAAGCCAGCATAACTGGAGCTTCGTAACCAGGGACCAGACGCTTGTAGGAGTTGGTGGTCGGGTTCGCCAAGGCGTTGATGGCTTTAGCGTGCTTGATAACACCGCCGATGTAGAACAGAGCCAGTTCAGACAGGCCGCCGTATTTGTCGCCAGCGAACAGGTTAGTGCCGTCTTTAGACAGAGACATGTGGCAGTGCATACCAGAACCGTTATCACCGAACATAGGTTTTGGCATAAAGGTCGCAGTTTTGCCGTAGGCGTGAGCCACGTTATGCACGACATATTTGTAGATCTGAATTTCGTCAGCTTTTTTGGTCATGGTGTTGAAGCGGGTAGCCACTTCGTTCTGACCAGCGGTTGCGACTTCGTGGTGATGAGCTTCAACAACCAGACCCATCTGCTCCATAGTCAGACACATAGCAGAACGGATGTCCTGTGATGAATCGACTGGTGGAACCGGGAAGTAGCCGCCTTTCAGACCTGGACGGTGACCTTTGTTACCGCCTTCGTATTCTTTACCGGAGTTCCAGTAAGCTTCAACATCGTCGATAGCAACGTGAGAACCGGACGTGCTGCTGCCGAAACGGATGTCATCGAACAGGAAGAATTCTGGCTCAGGCCCAAACAGAACGGTATCGGCAATGCCAGAAGAACGCAGGAAATCTTCCGCACGTTTCGCGATAGAACGCGGGTCGCGGTCATAACCCTGCATGGTGCCTGGTTCAAGAATGTCACAACGAATGATCAGCGTAGAATCTTCGAAGAACGGGTCGATCATCGCTGTGCTGGCATCGGGCATCAGAACCATGTCTGACTCGTTGATACCTTTCCAGCCGCCAATCGAGGAACCATCAAACATTTTACCTTCTTCGAAGAAGTCGGCATTAACTTGATGAGCCGGAATGGTGACGTGCTGTTCTTTACCTTTAGTATCCGTGAAGCGTAAATCAACAAACTTCACTTCGTGCTCATTCAGCATCGTCAAAACATGTTCTGCGGACATACTTGGTTCTCCCGATTGGTCATTTATCGTCGTGGAACGAATATCGTTGTGGATTGATGTTGTTGCCGTGAGTAGACTAAAGCTAAAAGTGTGCCAACTTTTTAAATGTGTGCAATGTGTTGCTACTTGGGGCTTTCTCACGGAAATCCACTGCACCATTATAGTTTAAAGCACCAAAACGGTGCCCTGTATGTGAATTATTGCACTTATTTAGTGCATTTGTGTTCGCTTGTAGCGCTTTTGCACCGTGAAAGGGATCACAAAGCAAGCAGCTCTAGGTTGTTTATCATAGATGCTTGTGATCTTGTTTAGTCCCTCGATTAATACGTGTACAATAGCGCGCTATTTCTAAATGCCTGAGGCAAAGCTGTGATCGAAAATTTGCGTAACATCGCCATTATTGCGCACGTTGACCATGGGAAAACCACCCTGGTTGACAAGCTGTTGCAACAATCCGGAACGTTCGGTGAACGTGTCGAAGCAACCGAGCGTGTAATGGACTCCAACGATTTGGAGAAAGAGCGTGGAATTACCATCCTCGCAAAAAATACCGCCATTAATTGGAAAGACTACCGCATTAACATCGTAGATACCCCGGGACACGCCGACTTCGGCGGCGAGGTTGAGCGTGTAATGTCGATGGTTGACTCGGTACTGCTGGTTGTTGATGCGATGGATGGCCCGATGCCGCAAACGCGTTTCGTGACCAAAAAAGCATTTGCCAACGGTCTGAAACCGATTGTGGTTATCAACAAAGTTGACCGTCCTGGCGCGCGTCCTGACTGGGTTGTCGATCAGGTATTCGACCTGTTCGTGAACCTGGATGCAACTGACGAGCAGCTGGATTTCCCGATCATTTATGCTTCTGCGCTGAATGGTATCGCGGGTCTCGATCATACCGACATGGCGGAAGACATGACCCCGCTGTATCAGGCGATTGTCGATCACGTGTCTCCGCCTCAGGTTGAGATGAATGCACCGTTCCAGATGCAAATTTCTCAGCTGGACTACAACAACTATGTTGGCGTTATCGGCATCGGCCGTATCAAGCGCGGTAAAGTTAAGCCTAACCAACAAGTGATTATTGTTGATAGCGAAGGCAAAACCCGTAACGGTAAAGTCGGTAAAGTTCTGACTCACCTGGGTCTGGAGCGTATCGACGCAACCGAAGCGGAAGCTGGCGATATCATCGCGATCACCGGTCTGGGCGAGCTGAATATTTCCGACACCATCTGCGATCCGCAGAATGTCGAAGCGCTGCCAGCACTGAGCGTCGATGAACCTACCGTTACCATGTTCTTCAACGTCAATACTTCACCGTTCTGTGGTAAAGAAGGTAAGTATGTTACGTCGCGCCAGATTCTGGAGCGTTTGAACAAAGAACTGGTACACAACGTTGCCCTGCGCGTTGACGAAACCGAAGACGCTGATGCGTTCCGCGTTTCTGGCCGTGGTGAATTGCACCTGTCGGTTCTGATCGAAAACATGCGTCGTGAAGGCTTTGAACTGGCCGTATCACGTCCAAAAGTTATTAACCGCGTTATCGACGGCCGTAATCAGGAACCGTTTGAAAACGTGACGCTGGATATCGAAGAACAGCACCAGGGTTCAGTCATGCAAGCCATGGGTGAGCGTAAAGGTGATGTGAAAGACATGATTCCAGATGGCAAGGGTCGTATCCGTCTGGATTACCTGATCCCTGCTCGTGGCCTGATCGGTTTCCGTACCGAATTCATGACCATGACGTCTGGTACGGGTCTGCTGTACTCCACGTTCAGCCACTACGATGACGTGCGTCCAGGCGATATCGGCCAACGTCAGAACGGCGTGCTGATCTCTAACGGTCAAGGTAAAGCCGTCGCGTTTGCGCTGTTCAGCCTGCAAGATCGCGGTAAGCTGTTCCTCGGACACGGTGCAGAAGTGTATGAAGGCCAGATCATCGGTATTCACTCACGTTCTAACGATCTGACAGTAAACTGTCTGACCGGTAAGAAACTGACCAACATGCGTGCATCAGGTACTGACGAAGCAACCACGCTGGTTCCGGCGATCAAAATGTCTCTGGAACAAGCGCTGGAGTTTATTGATGACGACGAACTGGTTGAAGTAACGCCACAGTCTATCCGTATTCGTAAGCGTCATCTGACCGAAAACGACCGTAAACGCGCTAGCCGCGGCAGCAAAGACGTCTAATTTCAGACGGGTTTGTCTGTTACGCAACAGGGCACCTTCGGGTGCCCTGAATTTTATGCGTTTTCTTCCACTTTAACCTTTCCTTATATTTCCTCCCTGTTCAGTTTCGCCATTTCCCGCTACAGTGAAAATCCTACGATTACGTCAGGAGGAGGCTGCCATGCTGTATATTTTTGATTTAGGTAATGTCGTCATTGATATTGATTTCAAAAGAGTATTAGGCGTCTGGAGTAATCTGAGCAGTGCGCCGCTCGCGACGTTGCAAGAACGTTTTGTGATGGGGGAAGCATTTGAACAGCATGAGCGGGGCGAGATTAGCGATGAAGAATTTGCGACCAGACTGTGTCAGGAAATGGGCATCGCCCTGAGCTTCGAGCAATTCACCGCTGGCTGGCAGGCTATCTTTGTCGCATTGCGTTCTGAGGTTATCGACATCATGCAGCGCCTGCGTCAGGAAGGTCACCGCGTGGTGATTCTGTCGAATACCAATCGCCTCCATTGTTCACACTGGCCGGCATTGTTCCCGGAAGTGGGGGCGGCGGCCGACAGAATCTATCTGTCACAAGACATTGGATTACGTAAGCCAGAATTGGCGATTTATCAGTATGTTCTGACGCAGGAAGGCGTGACGCCAGCGCAGGCCGTCTTTTTTGACGATAATGCCGCAAACGTTGATGCTGCCCAGAGTTTGGGCATTCACAGCATTCTGGTGACCGATCGTCAGGTGGTGCCGGATTTTTTTGCTATGCAGGCAACGACAGCTAAAGCATGATTTATATCGCAGGGGCGGACACGGCCTCTATTGGGAATGATGACATCAGGAGTAGTTGGGTTTTATGATTGCGCTAATTCAGCGAGTATCCAGCGCCAGCGTTACGGTAGAAGGCAGTGTGGTTGGGGAAATCGATAAAGGTTTGCTGATCTTACTGGGCGTTGAGCAGGGCGATGACGAACAAAAAGCCACGCGGCTCTGCGAGCGTGTGTTGGGTTACCGCATATTCGGTGACGATAACGGGAAAATGAATCTCAATGTTCGTCAGGCTGGCGGCAACGTGCTGGTGGTTTCGCAGTTTACGCTGGTTGCTGATACGCAGCGTGGCATGCGGCCTGGGTTTTCTCGCGGCGCGTACCCCTCGGAGGCCGACCGTCTCTATCAGTATTTTGTCGGACAGTGCCGTGAGCAAGGCGTTCACACGGAAACAGGGCAGTTTGCGGCGGATATGAAAGTGGCATTGGTGAATGACGGCCCGGTGACGTTCTGGCTACAAACATAGCATTCTACAAACATAGCGTTGCAGGCTCCACCATGGTTATCGCGTGATGTATCAGTTTGTCAGCGGTCTGATTTTATGAACCCCGATGCAATGGGGCATCTCGGTATAGAGGAAGGGTTATGTATCATCTGAGAGTACCTGAAAGCGCAGAAGAACTGGATGCGTACTATCAATTCCGCTGGGAAATGCTGCGTAAACCTCTGCGCCAGCCGCTAGGCTCCGAGCGCGATGCCTATGATGCCTTGGCACATCACCAAACCGTGGTGGATGAGCAGGGAAGGCTGGTCGCAATTGGCCGTCTTTCCATCAATGCGGATAACGAAGCGGCAATCCGCTTTTTAGCGGTTCATCCCGACGTGCGAGGGAAAGGGTTAGGGACGTTGCTTGCGATTACTCTGGAGTCTGTCGCGCGTCAGGAAGGCGTCAAGCGTGTGGTCTGTAGCGCCCGTGAAGACGCAATGGATTTCTTCTCCAAGCTGGGTTTTGTTAATCAGGGGGAGATCACTGCGCCACAAACAACGCCTGTGCGGCACTTTCTGATGATCAAACCGGTGGCGACGCTGGATGATATTTTGCACCGCCCTGACTGGTGCGGACAGCTACAACAGGCCTGGTACGAGCACATCCCTCTGAGTGAAAAGATGGGGGTGCGTATAAGCCAGTACACCGGGAAAAAATTTATCACCACCATGCCTGAAACGGGCAATCAGAACCCGCATCACACGCTTTTTGCCGGCAGCATGTTTTCTCTCGCGACGCTCACCGGTTGGGGATTGATCTGGCTACTTCTGCGTGAGCGGCACCTCGGCGGAACGATTATTCTGGCGGACGCGCACATTCGTTACAGCACACCGGTGAGCGGTCGGCCGAGCGCTGTTGCTGACTTAGGGTCACTGAGTGGCGATCTGGATCGTCTGGCGCGGGGGCGCAAGGCACGCGTGCAGCTAAATGTCGAGCTCTTCGGTGATGACAGTAAAGGGGCGTTATTTGAAGGGGTGTATATCGTGCTGCCTGCTCAACCGGATGCGCCACTGGAAGCAGGCGGGTCGGAAGCGGATTAACTCGCAGTGACCATATTATGATGGCCTTCCTATCGGAACATCACGCTGCATGTTAGCCAGCAGCATCTCGCCATAATAATACACGTGATTCTGACTGTGTGATGTTGCTGATAAAGTCCGTAGAGCGGGAGTAACGGATAGATCGTAAAGACGCTGCAAGTACGTCCATGTAAGCTCGGCTTGCGCCATCCCTGGCGCAAACGCTTTACTCTTCTATTCCGTTACTCCCGTTTCCATTTGGAAAATAGATTTGCCAACGATCTGGCCCCGTGTTTTGAATACCCGATAGTTATTGCGTTTCTGTCACGGTTCCCTGATGCATTTGCTGCCTGATTGGGTGGTCGTTGCTATCCACACCCTGCAACGTACCGTTTAGCGTCGGCTTCAACGGCGTATCGGCGGCGAGCCGCCCATTCAATTGCAGTTGCAGATTCGTATTACCGGTCGGTGCGGTTGCGGGTTCTGGCCATCCCCAACGCGTCAGAACATCCAGCGGTACGGCGCGCCCTGTCAGAGACAGGGAGAAATTACGTGCCGGTTGCTGGCTGATGGCCGCTTTAGCGTCCAGCATGCCATTTTGCGTAAAGGCGCTAAGTTCGTTAATGGCGATCTGGTTATCGTCGGCCACTAGTGCCAGTGAAGGGCGACGCACATCGACTTTATTGAACGTCGCGTCGCTGGCATTAAGATTCAGCGATCCTGCCCATACACCCCACTGGTGGTTGCGAGCCAGCAACAGATTACTGCCGTACCCATCCAGCGCGGTCAATTGGAAGGGGAAATCAGGGTTGATATCGATCAGCAGGTTGCGATTAGCCGTGAATTTCTGCACATTCACTTCTGCCAGCCAGGATGGCAGCGTCGCTTGCCACCGCTGACGCCAATCGCCGGGGAGTGTGTACTCCATCCCTGCGACAACAAACTCATTCAGTTGTAAACGTTGGTTGCTACGTTGCCAGTTGCCGTTGGTTCGCAGTAAACCGCCTTCCCAGCGCGTAGAAAACTGCTTGATGTTAACGCCTGCCGGTGACAAATCCAGATTCACGATAGGGTCGATGAGGTGCATGTTGCCGTTCACAATGTCGGTTGCATTGAACGACAGCGTTCCGCCTTCGCTCTGCCAATCATTCTGCTTAAACGTGACATTTTGCAGGGCAACATCGAGGTCGATAAACGCCCACCCCGGCCCTTCGATACGGGCATCAATCAGATCAAAGCGAGCAACCGTAACGGAAGGTAATTCGGTCACGGGTTGCCAGAAGGCTTCCGGCGTTCTCTGCGTTTGCAAACGGACATTGCTGAGCCGGAGGTTACCGATCTGCCAACTGCCATCTTCTGCGCGACTGGCGTTGCCTGTTAGCTGCCCTTGAGCAACATCGGCACCGAAATTGCTCAGAATCAGCTGGTTATGGTTGATTTCGCCCTGAACCAAGACCTGACTGGCAGGAATATCGTTGAGTTCGAGTGAACGGGCGCTGAGCTGGAATTGCCCCTGTTTGCCTAGCAGATAACCCGCTTCGGGCTGCCAGGGTGCCATTCCACCGTTAATCTGTTGACCATTCAGCCGCCAATCGCCGTCTTTCGCCTGCAGTGCCATCGTGCGCAGCTGTAGCACATCGGCTTCGATAGGGAGTGTGGCGGCCTGAGAGGAAAGATTTAGCGTGCCCCCTTCCAGCTCCAAACTGGCGAAATGGCGCGGATCGGTAATCTGGCGCACGCTAAACCCGGCTGAAACCCGCTTTGCAGCGAGTGTCGGCGGCTGGTTTTTCTGACCGAAACTGACGTCGGTGAATTGGATATGATCGGCTGTTGACCAGTCATGATTGATCTTGCCCAGTGACAACTGGTAGTCGGTGTTCTGGTTTACCCAATTACTCACCCAGCCTGCTACCCAACTGGTTTGCAGTAATACGTATACGACTACCAGCGCTAAAAAGGCCAGCAGCAGTAGGGTCAGCAATAATTTCCCGATAAATTTCATCGTGTCAGTCCATGCCAATCGTCAGGGAGAACTGTTCTTATGCCGCAATTTCCCTGAAGGCTCAATAGGTAATGCTGTTACAGACAGTAAAAAGCGAGCGGTGTTGCATCACCGCTCGCTTTTACATGAAACTGAACAGAAATTATTGCGGGCTGGCGCTATTTTTCTTCGTGTGGGAAGACCAAATTCAGCACGATTGCGGTAATCCCACCAGCGGCAATACCGGAAGACAGTAATGTTTTAATCCAATCCGGCGCGAATTGCAGAATCAGTGGCTGTTGTGATACGCCAAGGCCAACGGCCAGCGACAGCGCAATAATCATGATAGCGCGACGGTTTAGCGGCTCGCGGGACACAATGCGCACACCGGAAGCGGCGATCGTACCAAACATCACGATAGTGGCGCCGCCCAGAACCGGCTCTGGAATATGCTGCACAAATCCGCTAACGGCAGGGAACAGCCCCAGTGCGATCAGCATCAGCGACACCACGAAACCCACATAGCGGCTGGCAACACCAGTAAGCTGGATGACGCCGTTATTCTGGCCGAAGCAAGAATTAGGGAAGGTATTGAATACGGCGGAAAGGCAAGAGTTCAGACCGTTTGCCAGCACGCCGCCTTTTAAGCGTTTCATGTACAGCGGGCCTTTGACCGGCTGCTCAGACACGTCGGAGGTCGCGGTGATGTCGCCGATGGTTTCTAACGATGTCACCATGAAGACCAGCATCAGTGGGATCAACAGGTTCCAGTCAAAGCCTAAACCGTAATACAGCGGTGTTGGCACCATGATGGCCGTATCGTGTTGCGAAGACGTATTTTCCGGCAGCATTCCCATCATCCAGGCACCCAGATAGCCCACCGCCATGGCAATCACCAGCGAAGCAACACGCAGGTAGGGGTTACGTTGGCGGTTCAGCAGAATGATAACCAGTAACACCACTCCAGCCAGCAGTAAATTCTTGGGTGCGCCGAAGGTGTTATTCCCCATTGCGGCATAGCCGCCGCCGATAGAAGTCAGGCCGACCTGAATCAGCGACAGACCAATGATCATCACCACAATGCCGGAAACCAGCGGGGTGATGATACGGCGGGTTAAATGCAGAAAGCGTGAAAGAATGATTTCGGTGAAGGACGCGACCATCAGCGTACCGAACAGCGCCGCCATCATCGTGGGAACGTCCGCGCCACCATTTTTCAGCGCCAGTCCGCCCATAATCAGTGGTGTCACGAAGTTAAAGCTGGTGCCTTGAATAGACAGCAGACCAGAACCGACGGGACCCCAGGTTTTAATTTGCAGAATAGAGGCCAGACCGGAAGCGAAAAGCGACATGCTGATAATGCGCTGCGTATCCTGAGCGGGTAAACCTAATGCCTGACAGATCAGTAGTGCGGGGGTAATCACCGCAACAAACATGGCCAACAGGTGCTGGCTGGCGGCGAACAGCGTTTGCGGCAGCGGCGGCCTGTCTTCAAGACGATAGATGAGTTCACTGCGCTGAGGTGTGGCAGCGGTTTCTGTTTGGGACGTTTCCGTGGTGGTAGTCATGATGTAAGTTGGCGTTCCTGAAACGACAAAGAGCGCATTTTAATGATCTCTTTGTCGAAAGCAAACGTTTGCTAACTCATCTCTTCGATATGAATTTTGTCTGAATGGGCAAGACCTTATTATTTAAGGGGATATGCAATGTCATACTTTCCGCTGCATGCGGGTTGGCGGCGAGGTTTTTAGAAAAAGGAAGAATCTGTGGCTGTGATTAGGCGTTAGTGTAGCGTGCGCGCTCTGGCAGCCAGCGTTCAATGAGCGCAATGGCATGCTCGGGATAGTGCTCATGCAGGTGGCGTGCAACGCGCTGCACCTGTGGGATCAGGTCCTGATCGCGCAGGAGGTCGGCTACTTTGAACTCGGCATTGCCGGTTTGTCGCGTCCCTAATAATTCGCCTGGTCCGCGAATTTCCAGATCGCGCTGAGCGATAACAAAACCATCGTTACTATCGCGTAGAACCTGAAGCCGTTTCTGGGCGGTTTTGCTCATTGGTGTTTTGTAGAGTAGTACGCAGTGAGACGCCACTGCGCCGCGTCCGACGCGACCGCGTAATTGGTGCAGCTGTGCCAGACCCAGACGCTCTGGGTTCTCGATGATCATCAGGCTGGCATTCGGTACATCCACTCCGACCTCAATGACGGTGGTGGCCACCAGCAGTTGCAGCTCGCCCTGTTTGAAAGCCTGCATCACTGCCTGCTTTTCCTGCGCTTTCATGCGGCCGTGAACCAATCCGACCTTGAGATTCGGCAGAGCAGCTTTTAGCTCTTCACTGGTGGCTTCTGCTGCCTGCGCTTCCAGAAGGTCGGATTCTTCAATCAACGTGCACACCCAATAGGCCTGCCGTCCTTCCTGCTGGCAGGCGCTATTCACACGTTCGATGATGTCGCTGCGGCGTGAATCTGGTATGGCGACCGTGGTGACGGGGGTTCTGCCCGGCGGCAGTTCATCAATGACGGACGTATCCAGATCGGCATAGGCCGTCATAGCCAGCGTGCGGGGAATCGGTGTGGCGGTCATAATCAATTGATGGGGATGAAAGCCCTGTTCTTCGCCTTTTTCCCACAGCGCAAGGCGTTGATGCACGCCAAAGCGGTGCTGTTCATCAATAATGACTAATGCCAGCCCGTTGAATTTCACCTGCTGCTGGAAAATGGCGTGCGTCCCGACCACCATGGAAACCTGACCGCTGGCGATGGCATCCTGCTGCGCCTGACGCGCTTTTCCTTTTTGTTTGCCAGCCAGCCAGCCGACTTCAAGCCCCAGCGGTTCAAACCACTGACGGAAATTATGGGCGTGTTGTTCGGCCAATAGCTCTGTGGGTGCCATTAAGGCGACCTGTTTGCCGTTGGCAATGGCACGTAATGCTGCCAACGCGGCGACCAGTGTTTTCCCTGAGCCTACATCACCCTGTACCAAACGCATCATTGGGAAGTCTTTCGCCATATCCGTTTCAATTTCAGCGACGACACGTTTTTGCGCCTGCGTGGGGGTGAAAGGTAGGGCGGCGAGCAACTGCTGCTTCAGGCCGTCGTTCTCCTGTAGCGACGAGGCTTTATGCCGCTGTTCCCCGGCCCGCACGGCGAGCATACTCAGGTTGTGCGCCAGTAGCTCTTCCATAATCAGCCGCTGCTGCGCGGGGTGCTTGCCGTGTTCCAGTTCACTGAGCTGCATATCCGGCGGGGGGCGATGTAACGTGCGCAGTGCATCCGGCAGACTAATGAGCGAGCGGCTCAGGGATTCAGGTAGCAACTCATCAATGGGGTTGGCATCAAGCAATGCCAGCGCCTGATCGGTGAGCTTGCGTAGTGTTGCCTGACGAATACCTTCCGTGGAGGGATAAACTGGCGTGAGTGATTCCTGTAGCTCAACCTGCGTATTATCCCCCTGAACACGATATTCAGGATGGATGATCTCCGCACCGATTTTACCGCGTTTGATTTCACCATAAGCGGTAACACGCTGTCCCGGAGCGAGACTGTTCTTCATTGCGGCGTTGAAATTGAAGAAGCGCATGGTCAGCATGCCGCTGCCATCGCTGATTTGGCAGGTCAACATACGACGGCTGCCAAAGGTGATGTCGTTACGTAGAATTTCACCTTCCACGGTGGCATACATACCGGGAAGGAGGTCGCCAATGGGGTAAAGGTGTGTGCGGTCTTCGTAGCGTAAAGGCAGGTGCAACAGGAGATCCTGCACGGTTTCCAGCCCGAGTCGCGCGAGTTTCGCTGCCTGGCTTGCCCCCACGCCGGCAAGTGTACTCAGCGGTTGGGTGTTAAGCAGGCGGCCTTTCATCAGCACTCCGACGATTGCATCGCGGCCCACCACGGGGTATCCGCGACAATTTGACCCTGATGGTCGATATGAGGGCGAGGCAGCCCTTTACGTTTTGCGACGCGTGCCAGTACCGGATAGCCCCCTTCAAAAAGCAGCCGCTGCTGCTCTTCTTCATCCAGAGGACTGTCTTCGCGCTGATACATGCCAGCGATCTGGCGCTGGCGCTGCGCTTCGTACAGGATCAACGCTGAGGCTACGGAAACATTCAGCGATTGCACCATGCCAGTCATCGGAATGATGATATCCCGATCGGCCAGTTTGAGTGCTTCGGCAGTAATACCGGTTTTTTCTTGTCCGAGCAGAATGCAGGTTGGGCGAGTGTAATCAATTTCCCGAAAATCGACCGCGTGCTCAGACAAATTGGTCGCCAGAACCTGCATGCCCTCGGCTTTCAGGTGACCAACCGCATCACCGATATTGCGGTGGGTTTTCACCTGCACCCAGCTATTACTGCCTGCCGCGGAGGAAACCAGCGTTTTCATCCGGCTGGTGGGCCAAATCGCATGAACCTGATGCACGCCGACGGCATCCGCGGTACGGATAACGGCAGAAATATTATGGGGTTTATGCACTTGCTCCATGCAAATCGTCAGATCGGGCTGACGACAGTTGAGCATTTCTTTTATACGTGCATAACGTTGAGGGGTCATGACGATTAATTTCGGTTACGGTTAACTTTGATGACATCCGGCATTACGCGAATTTTACGCATAATATTGGCCAGATGAACGCGATCGAGGGTGGTGAGACGGATAAAGGCGCTGTATACGCGACCGTCTCTCTCTTCCGTATTGATGCTCTGAATATTGGAGTTCGCGGCGTTGATCGCTGCCGTCAGGTTCGCCAGTGCGCCCTGATGGTTGAACATATCAACTTTGATTTCGGCGATGAACTCTTGCTCCGTCACCTTATCCCACTCTACCGCCATGAATTTTTCAGGTTCTTTTTGATAGCCGCGAATGTTACGACAGGATTCATGGTGAATAACCAACCCTTTACCGGGGCTGACGTGGGCGATGATCGGGTCGCCAGGGATAGGGCGGCAGCATTTGGCAAAGGAGATCATGACGCCATCCGCGCCTTTGATCGGCAACTTGCGCAGCCCGGTTGTTCCCAGTTCCGATTGTTCGTTCAGCAGATTTTTCGCCACGACGACGCTCATGGCATTACCCATACCAATTTCTGCCATCAAATCGTCCAGCGTCGCGAGCTTCATGCGCTCAAGCTCAAGCTGAATAGATTTCTCAGGGATGTCAGACAGTTTACGGCCGTTGCCCAGCGCGTGGTTCAGCAAACGGCGACCGAGGCTTACGGAATCATCACGCTTGAGGTTTTTCAGCATCTGGCGGATTTTGGAGCGCGCTCTGGAACTCACGACAAAGTTAAGCCATGCGGCATTCGGCCTGGCACCTGGCGCGGTAATGATTTCAACGGTTTGGCCGCTGGTGAGCGACTGTGACAGTGGGTAAGGCTGACGGTCGACGCGCGCGCCGACACAGGCATGGCCGATATCGGTATGTACCGCATAGGCGAAATCGACGGGCGTCGCGCCTGCGGGAAGTTCCACAATGCGGCCTTCCGGCGTGAAGACGTACATCTCGTCAGGGAAGAGGTCTGACTTCACGCTTTCGATAAATTCAAATGAGCTACCGGCACTTTGCTGGAGTTCCAGCAGGCTTTGCATCCAGCGTTGGGCGCGTACCTGTGCCGTAGTGCTACTCTCGCCTTCTTTATAGGCCCAGTGCGCGGCAACACCCATTTCCGCCATTTGATCCATGTCGTCGGTGCGAATTTGTACTTCGACCGGCACGCCGTGCGGGCCAATCAAAGACGTGTGCAGCGACTGATAGCCGTTGGCTTTAGGAATGGCGATATAGTCTTTTACCCGACCTGGGCGCGGCTTATACAGGCTGTGAACCTGGCCGAGCACGCGGTAGCAGGTATCGACTTCTTTCACGATCACCCGAAACGCGTAAATATCCATAATGGAATGAAAACGCTGCTCTTTCAGGTGCATTTTGCAGTAGATGGAGTACAGGTGCTTCTCGCGACCGCTAACGCGGCAGGCAATGCCCGCTTCCGTCAGACGTCCTTCGATTTCCGACAGGATTTTCTGAATCATTTCCTTGCGGTTACCGCGTGCAGCCTTGACGACCTCTTTAATGACGCGATAACGGTTCGGATACAGCGCCTCAAAACCCAGTTCTTCCAGCTCGGTTTTGAGGTGATGGATACCCAGCCGATGTGCCAGCGGGCTGTATATTTCCAGCGTTTCGCGAGCAATGCGGCGGCGCTTGTCAGGGCGCAATGAGCCCAGTGTGCGCATGTTATGGGTACGGTCTGCGAGCTTGATCAGGATGACGCGAATATCCTGCACCATCGCCATGATCATTTTGCGAAAGTTTTCAGCCTGCGCTTCTTTCTTATCGCGGAACTTCAGCTTGTCCAGCTTGGAAACGCCTTCTACCAGTTCAGCAACGCTTTTACCGAAAAGCTGTTCCATGTCCTGATAGGTGGCGGGGGTGTCCTCTATGACATCATGCAGCAGTGCCGCCATCAGCGTTTCGTAATCGAGACGCATCTCCGCCAGAATACAGGCGACGGCAACAGGGTGTGTGATATAGGGTTCACCGCTGGAGCGAGTCTGCCCCTCGTGAGCATCACGTGCAACTAAGTAAGCCTGCTGTAAACGTTTGATCTGATCTTCTGGCAGATAACGTTGAATCAGCAGATTAAGGCTTTCAAAAATGTACAAGGGCGACTCGTGGTGTGATTAACGACGGCCTTCAGCAATCGCGGTAACCGCCTGAATCTCTGCGGCTTCCTGCTCTTGCTGTTCCTGACGGTCACGAACATCCAGAATCTGGTTGTTGATCAGACCTTCTTCGATCTCACGCAGTGCGATCACGGTGTACTTATCGTTTTCCTCAGGAACCAGCGGATCTTTGCCGCCAGTCTGGATTTGACGGGCGCGACGAGCAGCGACCAACACCAGGTCAAAACGGTTACCAATTTTCTCTACAGCGTCTTGAACAGTTACGCGTGCCATAATGTGCTACTCCACAGGAAATAAAATGACTGCGCATCATACTGAAAGAGGCGTCAGTCTGCCAATAGTTTGGTGATTAATGCATCATGCCGAACCTGTTGTCTGCTCAAACGCAGACGTTCGGCGCGAATAATGGTTTTCAGATCGAGTAACGCCAGATCGAAATCATCATTCACAATCAGATAATCATACTCGCCGTAGTGCGTCATTTCAGCCACTGCCTGAGACATACGGCGGGCAATGACTTCATCGCTGTCTTGCCCACGACCGCGTAGGCGACGAGCTAGCTCTTCTTTTGACGGCGGCAGAATGAAAATACTGCGCGCGTGCGGCATCTGGGCGCGGATTTGCTTGGCACCTTGCCAGTCGATATCCAGAAAAACATCAACGCCCGTCGCTAATACCTGCTCAATGGCCGGTCGGGATGTTCCGTAGTAATTACCGAAGACTTCAGCGTGTTCCAGAAACTCGTTATCCTGAATCATACGCTTAAATTCATCGACTTCGACGAAGAAATAATGTTCGCCGTGATTTTCTCCCGGTCGTTTAGCTCGAGTGGTATGCGAAATCGATACCTGAGTGTCGTAAAGCGGCTGAGTTTTTAATAACGCCTGAATCAGGCTGGATTTCCCGGCTCCACTGGGAGCAGAAACGATATATAACGTGCCTTGAGCCATAATGAAGTTTTATTCATGGTTACGATGGTGAATGTCGATACGCAGCAGGAGAATGCGTATATCCCCGCATTATACACGCCAATATGTCATCAGTCGCGCTGCGATAAATTCTCTGCTGACTGTTTTTTCGTTATGCCATCGGGCAAATCGTTTTCCAACGTGTTTTTTTGAGATTGCGACGCGTGTTCCTGTCTTTTTTACAGGCGATGCAAACGATAAATCATCTTGCGGCGCATTTAGCATTTCTCTTTTTTGTGCCTCGTATTTTTCTCTCCATTGCTATGTACTGCGGCCATTCGCTAATGGATGGCTGGAGGGATTATGTGGCTCAGGATAGGCGCATTTTTGATCATCATTGTTGTTGGTGGGAGCAGCGGTTTTGCCGCAGCGGCTCAGGTTTGCCCCGATTGGGATAACACGCGCGCCAGCAAAGAAATTGATGCGCTACGCCATCAGTTAGAGCAGTGGGATGATGTGTATTACACCGAGGGGAAAAGCCCAATAGAAGATGATGTTTACGATCAACTGCGGGAACAGCTAAACCAGTGGCTAAGCTGTTTCCAGCCCCAAAAGAGTGTTCCTGTTCGGTTACCCGATCATGGCAAGCAGCTTCATCCTGTTGCCCATACAGGATTGAAAAAATTGTCTGACCGCGGGCAGCTGGTGCAATGGATCGCCCAGCGCGAGGATGTATGGGTTCAGCCAAAAGTCGATGGTGTGGCGGTTACGCTGGTCTATCAGCACGGCAAGCTTGTATCTGCGGTTAGCCGGGGTAACGGCCTGCAAGGTGAAGACTGGACGGAAAAGGTTCGCCTGATTCCGGGAATCCCGCATTTATTGGCCGATGTACCTTCCTCACTGGTATTACAAGGCGAGCTTTTCCTGAAGATGACCGATCATCAGCAGCATATTCAGGGCGGTGTGAATGCGCGCTCGGTGGTGGCGGGGGAAATGCGTCGTCATCAACCCTCTCCTGTGCTGTCACAGATGGGGCTGTTTGTCTGGGAGTGGCCGGATGGCCCAAAAACGATGCTCGAACGTCTGGAGAAGTTGAAGGAAATGGGTTTTGCCATGACGGCGGACTATACCCATGCGATTGGGTCATTCGCCGACGCGGAAAAATGGCGTCATGACTGGTACCACAACCCATTGCCCTTCGTGACGGATGGGGTCGTTATCCGCCAGACTAAAGAGCCGCAGGGGCGCTATTGGCGTAATGCATCGGCCGACTGGGCGATCGCATGGAAATATCCGCCTGTTCATCAGGTGGCGGAAGTCATTGATGTGGCTTTTTCTGTCGGGCGGACGGGAAAGATCGCCGTGGTATTAAAACTTAATCCTCTGCAACTGGATGACAAATCGGTCAGTCGGGTGAATGTCGGTTCACTGTCTCGTTGGAAACAATGGGACGTATTGCCTGGCGATCGAGTGAGCGTCAGCCTGGCAGGGCAGGGGATTCCGCGTCTGGATAGTGTGGTATGGCGGGGGACTGAACGGCCTGCCATCGCTTCCCCCAATGAACATGATTTCCATGCTTTTAGCTGTTTTCGGTATAGCGTGGTTTGTCAGCAGCAATTTCTGGCGCGCTTAGTCTGGTTGAGTGGAGAACATGGGTTAAATCTAGCAGGGGTGCGCGACGGGATGTGGTTACGCTTGATACAGCATGATTTACTGGAAGATGTGCTGTCATGGTTGTTTCTGACGGAGGCACAGCTTAATGCGGTCAATGGCATGGGAGATAAGCGGGCACGAGATATCTACAAGAGCTTGCAGTCGGCACGGCGTATGCCGCTATCTCGCTGGCTACTTGCGCTGGGTTTTCCTATTCCCCGTTCCGCAAGTGGCGCATTGGATCATGTGGATTGGTTAGCATTACAGCAATGGACTGCACAACAGTGGCGGCAGTTCTCTGGTATTGGGGAACGACGCGCAGAAGAGATGATGGCGTTCCTGAAGCACCCGATCGTGGTGGAACTCATTGCCCGATTAGATCGTGAAGGCATAAATAGATAAGCGGTGATGATTTTTCAGGGTAGGTCGAGATTGCACTTTTTATTTTTTCGTGGATTCATTCACATAAAAGGGTCGTTTTTTTTCTGTTTTCTTTATGTAATCATAAGTAAAATTTACGAATTTAAACAATCTAAACCTATTTGCTGTTTTGCGATATAAGATGCGCGAGAGCCTGATTATTTCTGTTGAACTCAGGCATTGGGATGTTGTCGTATAGCTTCAGATAATAAGAAAGGTTTGTTGGAGCACTTGTCATAATGAAGTTTGTAGCATCTTTTTCGCAACCCAAATTATCGTTTGTCCTGGCAATCTACATTGGTCTTTTTCTCAATATCTCAGTGTATTATCGCCGGTTTGATTATTTCTCACTCTCTGCTGGTAACCAGGTCCCAACGTTTATTCCCGCTCTTGTCGAATTGACGGCAAGTATCTTATTTACCTTTTTCCTGATGAGAATTATTTCACTCGGGGGGCGTCGTTTTTATCGAATTATTGCTTCTCTCCTGGTGTTGATTTCCGTTGCCGCTAGCTATTACATGACGTTTTTTAACGTGGTGATCGGCTATGGCATCATTGCTGCGGTCATGACCACAGATATTGATCTTTCTAAAGAAGTTATTGGTTTTCGTTTTCTCTTATGGATGCTGGCGGTGAGTGCGCTACCGCTATTTTTGATCTGGAAGAATTCGCTGCGTCATACGCTGATCGAACAGCTTAAGTCGCCAGGAAAGCGTTTGATTCCTCTTGTGGTTCTTGTCGCCGTCGTGGCGTTGGTTTGGATGCCGCTTCGCTATATGGACAACATGCAGTCGGCGGCTGAGCGGGAATCTAATGTGGATTTGCCGAGCTATGGCGGCGTAGTCGCTCACTCGTATCTGCCCTCTAACTGGTTGTCTGCGTTAGGGTTATTTGCCTACACCAAGTATGATGAGAGTCAGGACTCTTCCAATCTTTTCGATCCGGCTCAGCATTTCACTTATGTTCCGCCGAAAGGCATTGATGATACCTACGTAATTTTCATTATCGGTGAAACAACTCGCTGGGATCATATGGGGCTATTAGGCTACGAGCGGGATACGACGCCAAAGCTATCGAAAGAAAAGAATCTGGTCGCATTCCGTGGTCAGTCATGTGATACCTCAACCAAGCTTTCCATGCGCTGTATGTTTGTGCGAGAAGGCGGAACGGAAGGTAACCCGCAGCGAACGCTGAAAGAACAGAATATCTTTGCTGTATTGAAAGAGCTGGGCTTTACCTCTGAGCTGTTTGCCATGCAAAGTGAGGTGTGGTTCTACAATAGCATTGAGGCGAACAACTACTCTTTCCGCGAAATGATTGCGTCAGAGAAACACAATGATGGTAAATCGGTGCAGGACATGTTGCTGGTTGATGAGGTTAAGGAGTCGCTGGAACGTTACCCCAAGGGGAAACACCTGATTGTGCTGCATACCAAAGGTTCTCACTACCTGTATTCCATGCGTTATCCTCGCAGCTATGCGCGCTATCAACCAGAGTGTATGGGCGTGGATGCCTCCTGTACGCGTGAGCAGTTGATTAATGCTTTCGATAATAGCGTGCTCTATACTGATAGCTTTATTGATAGCGTAATTGATCAGGTTCGGGATAAGAAAGCGATCGTGTTTTATGCTTCCGATCACGGTGAATCAATTGATGAGAACTACCATTTGCACGGTACACCGCGTGAGATGGCGCCGCCTGAGCAGTTCCGCTCACCGATGATGGTATGGACTTCGGATAAATTTCTGGCTGACACTGATAATCTGTATGCGTTTGAGCAGTTGAAAGCGCAGCAGCGCGTTGGCAAAACACATCGTCATGAAGAGCTGTTTGACACGATTCTCGGCTGTTTGGGATATACATCGCCTGACGGCGGTATTAACCCTAAAAATAACTGGTGTCAGAGACCTGCTCAGTGACATGAATCACGGACAAGGACGTCGGTTTCAGGCTGCCAATACAAGGGATGGACACTTTAACGGCAGCCGAAATCCTTTTGCTAAAAAGGTATTGACGCTTCAATAGGGTAGCAGTAAGATGCGCTCGCATTCGGCGAGTAGCGCAGCTTGGTAGCGCAACTGGTTTGGGACCAGTGGGTCGGAGGTTCGAATCCTCTCTCGCCGACCACTTTCTTCTCCCGTAGTCAATCATTTTCCATTCCTTTTTAAATACTATCTATTCGTACGACTCATTTATAAAGCTGTTCGCTTATAAAATCGTCCTTTGTAAAATTATCCCCTTATAAAAATAGGGTTTTATTTCGGCGTTTTCTGGCGTCGTTTATTGTCATATTTCCCTTACTTTTAGTTCAGAATGTTCCCAAAAACTGAACAACAAATTGGGTGTTACTTATCCTTTCTGTTATTTATCTTTTTGTTTTTTAATGATTAAAATAAAAAATCGTTGCCATTGTTTAAAAAAAAGACTGACTTTACCTCACCGTATTTAAATGTAAGTTTATGTGCGGCCAACATTCGCGATATTTATATATTTGCTGTGTTGAAACCGTCTTTTTATTCAAATATGGAAGATGTTTCGATCATGAAAAAAACAACACTGCTGTTTTCCACTCTAATTGCTTGTGCCATGGGAATGTCTGTTGCTCAGGCAACACAAACGGTATCTTTGGGTTATGCTCAGGCGAAAGTCGATGACTTTAAAGATCCAAAAGGGATTACAGCCAAATACCATTATCAGGGTTATTCCGCTCTTGGCATTATTGGTTCTTTCACTTATGTGAGTGCCGAGCAAACAGAGTATTATCAGAATTCAAGTAGTGATGTTTATAAGCTGAAATACTATTCACTCATGGCTGGGCCATCCTACCGTTTTAACGACTATGTCAGCGTTTATGGTTTAGCGGGTATTGGGCGCGGTAAAACCAGCTGGGAAGAGGGCGATGCTGTCCGTGAATCGGGTAGTGAAAGTAAATCCAGCTTTGCTTACGGTGCCGGTATTCAAATTACGCCAGTAGCAAACTGGGCGATTGATATTGGCTACGAAGGCACGAAGATTTATGAAACGCGCGTAGATGCTTTTAATGTTGGCGTCGGTTATCGTTTCTGATTTCTATGATATAGAAAACCGGTGGGTAAATTTCCGCCGGTTAGTCGTTCTTCTTTCCTTCTTCATTTTTTTTCATGAAACTTTCTATCGATTTATTGCCATTGTAGTGAAGCCAGACGAGAAACGATTCATTGTCCATCGGCTTAGCGTAAAGGAACCCCTGAATATATTTGACGCCGCGCTGCTGTAAATACATCAGCTGTTGCTCGGTTTCTACGCCTTCCGCTACGGATTGAAGATTGATGCGATGACTCAAATTAATAATGGCATCTAGAATGGGGGCTTCTTCATCCGGTGATGAAATGGCGCTAACGAATCCCTGATCTATTTTCAGACAATCCAGCGGAAAGTTTTGCAGATAAGAGAGCGAACAGTGCCCGGTGCCAAAGTCATCAATGGCAATCATAAAGCCATCTTCACGCAGCTGATGCAGGCGCTGTATGATTTCAGGGCCGTTGCTGATGAGGTTACGTTCTGTCAGTTCCAGCGTAATGCTTAATGAATGAGAGGTGACCTTCTCGGCGAAGCGGTGTACGTCTGAGACAAAACTAGGATGATGCAAGTGCTCGGCTGCAACGTTGAGCCCCAGATGAAACCCCGGTTTTACCTGCCAACTGGCAATGTCTGATGCGACCAGATCAAATAAATGCCGGGTGATGGGAATAATCATACTTTCTGCTTCGGCGGCAGAGATAAATATATCGGGTCTGATCCACTTTCCATTGCTGCGTCGCCAGCGCAGTAACGTCTCAACGCCGGTGCAGGTTCGCGATTCTGCATCATAGATGGGTTGGTAATAGACGGAAAACTCGCCGTTAGCAATACCCTTACGGATTTCATCGCGGAATAATAACTTACGTTTTTGCCAGTACCACATCGCCGTCGTGAACAGCAAAGAGAGAATAATCGCCAGTGGCAGAAACGTGAAGAATGCCTGCTTCCAGTTGGTTATTTCTTGCGAGGCGGGGGCGGTGACATTGAGGGTAATTGGGAAGCGATTCGATTTGATTTCAAGCGCAGCGGTAGAAAATAGGCCCGTGCGGGGCGTAATCGCTGGACCAGTTTGAATTGGGTGGCCGTTATCCATTTGCAGGATAAGCTGGTAGCCGCGAATTTTGCTTATCGCCATCATGAGGTCGATCAGATATTGCGCATCGACCATGGCGTAAGCGCCGTAACCCGTCAGAGGCATTTGGACGAAGATCAGCGCGGGGCGTTCTTTCACGTTGTCTGAGCCTGCAATTGACAGGCTCCAGCGTTCAGAATAGCGCACCGGTAGCGGCTGTTGAATGACGCGACTCATTGGCGTCAGCGTGTTGCCAAATGTTGAAGAGCAATAGACGTTGGTATTATGGATAACGCCGATAGCACGAAAGTAAGAAAAGACCGAACCAAGACGTTGCAGTTCGTCGCCGATAATATCGCAGGGCTGACCATGAAAGCGCTGGAGGCGATCCACCATATTCCATGCCTGTGTCGAAATATTCTCGGCATGATTCATCGCGATTTGCGCGGTTGATTCCAGGTCACGCTTTACCATTAATCTGGATTCAACAAACGTGAACAGCAATCCAAGCAGCAGCGGCAGCATGCCTGCGATCAGTAGCTGCAACAGATTGATGTTATGTTTGCTACGTCTGGGACTCATCCACATCTCCTTTCTGGCAGCAGAGGCCTATGTAGAGACGTCCTTTTCTCCGTGAATTAAAGGAGAGCGCTGAATAGAGGTTATTATAGTGCTTATTTGCAGAAAGGCAGCGCCTGCGCGCACGCCCAGGCTGAACTCCACGCCCATTGGAAGTTATAGCCGCCGAGCCAGCCGGTCACATCGACCACTTCACCGATGAAATATAGCCCCGGAACCGCATTGGCTTCCATCGTTTTGGAGGACAGCGCACGGGTGTCAACGCCGCCGATGGTCACTTCGGCCGTGCGATAGCCTTCCGTGCCGTTTGGCTGTACGCGCCACTGTTGCAGGCTCTGTTCCATCTGCGTTTGCTGTGCGCTGTTGAGCTGCTTCAACGTGACGTCCGGCAGTTGTCCTAATGCTTGCAGGCATTCAACCAGCCGTTTAGGCAGCCACTGTGCCAGCGTGTTTTTCAGACTTTGGTTCGGATGAGCGGTGCGCTCGTCATTAATGAGCTGGGTGAGGTCGCGATCGGGCAGCAAATTGATGGTGACGAATTCACCCGCTTGCCAGTAGCTGGAGATCTGCAAAATAGCCGGGCCAGAGAGCCCGCGGTGCGTAAATAGAATGTTTTCACGGAACGTCACGCCGTTTTCCGCGGTGACGACGGTAGGCACGGAGACGCCGGAGAGCGTTTGCAGTTGTTCGAGCAGCGGTTTGTGCAGCGTGAAGGGCACTAGCGCGGCGCGAGTGGGGAGCACGTTGAGGCCGAATTGTGCAGCGAGCTGGTAACCGAACGGCGTCGCGCCCAGACCGGGCATGGATAGGCCGCCGCTGGCAACGACCAGCGATGCGCTCTGGAATGATGTGCCGTTGTTTAGTTGGATGGTGAACAGATCGTCTGATTTCTCCACCGAGGTGACTTCACTGCGCAGCCGGAGGGTGACGTTAGCCCGTTCACACTCGGCCACCAGCATGTCTACGATTTGCTGTGCGGAATCATCGCAGAATAGCTGACCGAGCGTTTTCTCGTGGTAAGCGATGCGATGGCTGTTGACCAGGCTGATGAAATCCCATTGGGTATAACGCGCCAGTGCCGATTTGCAAAAGTGAGGATTGTGGGACAGGTACGCCGCGGGTTCTGCATACATATTGGTAAAGTTGCAGCGACCACCGCCGGACATCAATATTTTCCTGCCAGCCTTTTTGCCATTATCGAGCAGTAGCACACGCAGTCCGCGTTGTCCCGCTTGTGCCGCACAAAACATGCCTGCTGCACCAGCACCGATGATGACAGCGTCAAACTGTTCCACAATGCATTTCTCCGATGAGTGATGTTATCTATCTTGGATAGCCGCAGGCCGATAAGCCGTAGGGCGGCAAATTGTAGTGTTGGTTTTTGTTCGATACCAGCGTAACAATTTGCGTATTTTAGTAAAAATATATAATTATTTGATTTTTATTGATTAAGTGATTTCCCCTCCGATCCCCATTACAGATTAAGTCAAAAAAATGTCATATTTTTCTTTTCCCGACCCCTGCTTGTCGCCGATAATGCGCCGCGTTCATGACCACTAAATGGCCTAACGTTTATGCTACATTTATTTGCCGGACTGGATTACTACACCGGCCTGATGTTGATATTGGCTTTGTTGTTTGTACTCATGTATGAAGCCATTAACGGTTTTCACGATACTGCGAATGCCGTTGCCACTGTTATTTATACCCGCGCCATGCGCGCAGAGTTTGCCGTTGTTATGGCGGGTATCTTTAATTTCTTCGGTGTACTGCTGGGCGGCCTGAGCGTAGCCTATGCAATTGTTCACCTTCTCCCCACGGATTTATTGCTGAACGTGAGTTCGGCGCACGGTCTGGCTATGGTGTTTTCCATGCTGCTGGCCGCCATTATCTGGAACCTGGGTACCTGGTATTTTGGTATTCCGGCCTCCAGTTCTCACACGCTGATCGGCTCCATTATCGGTATTGGTTTGACTAACGCGCTGCTGACGAATACCTCCGTCGTGGATGCGTTGAACGTGCCAAAAATGATCAGCATTTTCCTGTCGCTGTTGCTATCGCCGATTGTGGGGATGGTGGTTGCGGGTCTGATGCTGCTGGTGCTGCGTCGGTTCTGGAACAACAGTAAAAAGCGTAAACGTGTACACCTGACGCCTGTCGATCGCGAAAAGCAGGATGGCAAACGTAAGCCGCCATTCTGGACGCGCACCGCGCTGATTTTATCGGCGATTGGCGTGAGTTTTTCTCACGGGGCAAACGACGGTCAGAAAGGTATCGGCTTGATTATGCTGGTGCTGATTGGCGTTGCGCCAGCCGGGTTCATTGTTAACATGAATGCGTCTGGCTATGACATCAGCCGTACCCGCGATGCCGTTGTCAATTTGCAGGAATACTACAAACAGCATGGCGACGCGTTGACGCACGTTATCGACTTGTCTCCTCCTGTGATTCCTGCGCCGGAAAACACGATTCCCGGCAACGGTCAGAAAGAGTTTCATTGCGACAGTTCGCGCGTGATGATTGCGATTGAACGTACACAGAGCCTGCTGAATAACCTGAAAAGTTACGACCAGTTGAACCCTGACGATCGCAGCAGAGTGCGTCGTTTGCTGATGTGTATTTCGGACACGATGGATCGGGTGATCAAGCTGCCAGAGACGTCGGGTGATGATAAACGCTACCTGAGCAACCTGCGTAAAGACATGCTGCAGACGGTTGAGTATGCGCCTCTCTGGATTATCGTCGCTGTCGCCTTGGCGCTGTCTCTGGGCACGATGGTGGGCTGGAAACGCGTAGCGGTGACCATCGGTGAGAAGATTGGTAAGAAAGGCATGACCTACGCACAGGGCGTTTCTGCGCAGGTGACGGCGGCTCTGTCGATTGGTGTTGCCAGCTACACCGGTATGCCGGTTTCCACCACGCACGTATTGTCCTCGGCGGTTGCCGGGACGATGATTGCTGATGGTGGTGGCGTACAGGGCAAAACGATAAGAAGTATCCTGCTGGCCTGGGTGTTGACGCTGCCAATCTCAATGCTGATGTCTGGCACGCTGTACTGGCTGGCGTTGAAGCTGATCTAACTGCGGTCATTCATCACGCATAAAAAACGTAGGGAACGTTTTTCAACGTTGCTTGCGTCATAAAAAAGGCGATTCTGTGGGGAATCGCCTTTTTACTTTTTATCAACGTTCATGGCGTTAATACCGATGATTAGGTTAATACCCGTGATGGTGCCAGTCCCAACGTTTAATACCAGATCGCCATGGCAATCAGGCTGATGACGATAAGGCCACACAGGGCGGTCGTGAGCAGGAATTGTCCCCGCACCCGCTCGCAGCGGCGAATAAACTCAGGGTCGTGATGATCAAGATAGCGTTGTGCGTAGATATAGCCTACCAGCCTGATTTGCTTGCTTGGCTGGCCGTGCGAGGTAAAGAATCCCCCTCCGTCAACGTATTGGTAAAGCAGCGGGTCACAGTCACGCAAAACCAGCAGTAACACGCGCAATGAAGAGTAGTACCTCGCCATATTAATGATGCAGACGATACATAAAGCCCAGAAAAGCGCAAATGTACTAATCATGCTTCCCTCCCGGTCGTTCTATTCGTCAGATACGATGGCCACACATTCCCGTTGTCCACCTGTGGCAGATGACAAGCGTTACGATTATCCGCGACGCCGCTCTACGACATTTGTTTGCGATGTTTTTCTACGAACGAATGTTTTTCTATGAACGAATAGTTATGCCACGCGCTTGCGCACGATTTTATTGTCATTGTGGATAGCCAACAGCATCACGGCTAGCCCCGTTCTCGTGTTTCATCCCAGGGCGCAGCGGACAGGCTCGCCGCCCCCTACTTGTAGTGTAGAAGAAGAATGTTCTTTTGTGCCAGAGAGGCAGGCGCAATCGGCATGAAGGACGATTTTCGGCGAGATAACGCCCTTTCCGAAAGGAGAAGCTGCGCGATTTAACGGCGAAAAGGAGCGGTTTCTACTACACTTATCAATAGAATTAACAGGTTTGAAAACGGGTTGTGATCGACTGAACAGTCCGATAGCGCGGATGAGTGTTATTCTATAATCCGCTGTTAAGTATCAGATTGGCAGGAGAAATAGCTGCTAACCCTTAATTAGTCTTTACGGAAGGAGTCTTATTATGGCTTACAAACACATCCTTATTGCTGTTGACCTTTCTCCAGAAAGCAAAGTGTTAGTGGAAAAAGCCGTTTCAATGGCAAGACCGTACAATGCGAAAGTCTCGTTAATCCACGTCGATGTGAACTACTCCGATCTCTACACGGGGCTTATCGACGTTAATCTGGGCGACATGCAACAGCGTATCTCTGAAGAAACCCAGAACGCGTTGACCGAGCTGTCACAGAGCGCAGGCTACCCCATCAGCGAGACGCTGAGCGGCAGTGGCGATTTAGGGCAAGTGCTGGTTGATGCGATTAAGAAATACGACGCCGATCTGGTGCTGTGCGGTCACCATCAGGACTTCTGGAGCAAATTGATGTCTTCGGCGCGCCAACTGATTAATACCGTGCATGTCGACATGCTCATTGTGCCGCTGCGTGATGATGAAGACGAATAAAAATTAGCTTTTTTTGCATTTTTTTTCAGTGATGAAAGGCATGGCTTCCAGGCTGTGCCTTTTGTTATATAACAAAAACTTATGGCAAATTTTCCTTCCTAAATCGCCAAAAAACCCTTCCTATCTCATTGGATTCTAACGTTTATCTGAAAAGAAAACGCTTGCTTAAATATCCATCGCCAGTGTTATAGTCCAGAGGACACAACATCATTTTCACCGATCCCACAAGCTTCTGCGTGTCTAAAAATAAAGAAGCAGAAGGGAGCTTATTCGTTCAATCAGGAGCTGTTCATGGCACAAATCGTATCTCTGGCGAGTTTTCTTGATTCTGTTCAACAACGCGATCCGCATCAGCCTGAATTTCTACAGGCCGTTAATGAAGTGCTTTCCACTCTGTGGCCTTTTCTGGAGCAGAACCCTCACTATGCGGATTACAGCCTGCTGGAGCGATTGGTAGAACCGGAACGAGTGATTCAGTTTCGCGTGGCGTGGACGGACGATAAAGGTCAGGTACAGGTGAACCGCGCTTGGCGTGTCCAGTTCAGCTCCGCGATCGGGCCATACAAAGGCGGCATGCGTTTCCACCCGTCCGTTAACCTGTCGATTCTGAAATTCCTCGGGTTCGAGCAGACGTTCAAGAATGCGCTGACGACGCTGCCAATGGGCGGTGGTAAAGGCGGTTCGGACTTTAACCCGAAAGGGAAAAGCCAGGGTGAAATCATGCGTTTCTGTCAGGCGTTGATGACGGAACTGTATCGTCATCTGGGTGCGGATACGGACGTTCCGGCGGGCGACATTGGCGTAGGTGGCCGCGAAGTCGGTTTCATGACCGGCATGATGAAGAAGCTGACCAACAACACCGCGTGCGTCTTTACCGGTAAAGGGCTGTCGTTCGGCGGCAGTCTGATTCGTCCTGAAGCAACGGGCTACGGCCTGATCTACTTCACGGAAGCGATGCTGAAACGCCACGGTCTGGGCTTTGAAGGTATGCGTGTTGCCGTGTCCGGTTCCGGTAATGTGGCGCAGTATGCGATTGAAAAAGCGATGGAACTGGGTGCGCGTGTGGTCACGGCATCGGATTCTAACGGCACGGTAGTGGATGAAAACGGGTTTACCCCAGAGAAACTGGCGCTGCTGGAAGAGATCAAAAACAAACGCTATGGCCGTGTGGAAGATTATGCGCGTGAAGCGAAGCTGACTTACCTTGCAGGCAAAACGCCGTGGGAAGTACCGGTAGATATCGCGCTGCCGTGCGCCACGCAGAATGAGCTGGATCTGCCAGCGGCGCAGACGCTGATTGCTAACGGTGTGAAAGCTGTGGCAGAAGGCGCTAACATGCCAACCACGATCCCAGCCACCGACGCGTTCCTGGATGCTGGCGTGCTATTTGCGCCGGGCAAAGCGGCTAACGCTGGCGGCGTGGCGACATCCGGGCTGGAAATGGCGCAGAACGCGGCACGTTTGGGCTGGAAAGCAGAGAAGGTGGATGCGCGTCTGCACCACATCATGCTGGATATTCACAATGCGTGTGTGCAGTACGGCGGTGAAAACAGCCAGACTAACTACGTGCGCGGTGCCAACGTGGCGGGCTTTGTAAAAGTGGCCGACGCGATGCTGGCGCAGGGCGTGGTGTAACGGATGATTCCTCTGGTGCCTGTATTTGCAGGTGCTTAGACCGTTGGAAGACCTATTTGCAGAACGAAAACGGGAGTAACGGAATAGAAGAGTAAAGCGTTTGCGCCAGGGATGGCGCAAGCCGAGCGCACAGGGATGTTTACAGCGTCTTTACGATCTATCCGATACTCCCGCGCGATGGACTATTCGCAGGTGTTTTACCTTTTCACTTATTTCTCTCAGTTTTAGCGACATTTCTTGCTGGACACTGCTTCCCGCCTTTCTTTATCTTAATCAGCATTGCGTATCGTCGGTATTCTGTTCCTGCCTTCCGATACAACCCGTTCTTTTCAAGGCTTACACCATTGTGAAAATCAAACATCTTCCTTTCGATCAGAATCGTAATGGCTGGTCGGCAGATTTTATCGATAAACCGAATTACCCGCAGCAGCGCGGAAAAGCAACGGCGGACTGGCTGGTGATCGGCGCAGGCTACGCGGGAATTGCCTTTGCGCAGCGTCTGGCTGAGCAGCGTCCGGATAAACACATTATCCTGCTGGATGCAGGAGAGATTGGCGACAATGCCTCTGGGCGTAACTCCGGTTTTGTGATCGATTTACCGCACAACATCGGTAGCTCGACGGCGGAGCTGGAAAAAGCGGCCGCTTATCGTCGTCTGTTGCAGTCCGGCGTGGCACGCTTGAAAGAGAAGGTGGATCGCCATGCTATCGCGTGCGACTGGAGCGTGGCGGGGAAATATCACTGCGCGGTCAGTTCGACGTTTAACGGCCTGATCGATACCTATGTGCGTGAATTGGACGATCTGGATGAACCCTATCAGGTGGTGGAAAAAGACGAACTGGCTCGCCGCCTCGGCACGTCTTTCTATCATCGTGCCGTGTATACCCCGAATTGCATTCTGCTAAACCCGGCGGCGCTGGTGGTCGGTCTGGTGGCGAACCTGCCGAAGAACGTGACGGTTTATGCCCATTCCCCTGCGTTGAATATCGAGACCGGATCGCGCATTCGCGTGGAAACGCCCTATGGCGAGATTCAGGCAGATAAACTGATGATGGCGATTAACGGCGCGGCACGCGGTCTGCCGCTGTTCAATGGTCGGGTGTTTGCCGTTGCGACCTTCGCGACGCTGACGGAACCGCTGAATGCGGAACAGCTAGCACGGATTGGCGATATGCCAGACTGGGGCGTGACGCCAGTTAATGCGTTGGCCAGCGCGACGTTACGCTATACGCGCGACCATCGTTTCCTGATTCGGGAACATGTAAAATTTGCCCCGGAGCTGGTCAATAGCGCGGTAGAAACCGGACGCCACGCGCGTCGTCACGCGGCTATTTTTGCCCGGATGTTCCCGCAGTTGAGTGATGTGAAGATGGCGCATACCTGGTCAGGCTTGATTAGCGTAACGCGTAACGGTGCGCCAATTTGGGGGCAGCTCAGCGACAATGTGTACGCGTCCGCAGGCTGTAACGGAGCGGGGCTGTCGAAGCAAACCGCCGCCGGACATATTCTGGCGGATCTGGCGTTGGGCGAGGACAACCCGCTGATTAGCGATATGCAATCGCTCGGACAGGCGAACTACCTGCCGCCACGCCCTTTCCTGGATGTGGGCGTGAACGGCTATCTGACGAGCGAGCGCTGGAAAGCCCGCAGCGAGAGATAGCAGTGTTTGCTGATCGTTGGAAAACCTCTTCGTAGAGTGAAAACGGTGATAATGGAATAGAAGAGTAAAGCGTCCGCGCCAAGGATGGCGCGGCTCGAGCTTACAGGGAGGTACTTGCAGCGTCTTTACGATCTATCCATTATTACCGCTGCACTTTGTCTACTACCCAGATTCCCGCAAGGTGTCGGTTAGTTAATGGCCGCGATAATGGTCAGTTGATCGTTCAGCCGCTGTTTGGTCAACGCGTTGGTGGCGCTGTCGCGCTGTTGCGTCAGTTCCGCCACGCGTTTCTCCCGCTGTGCGGCATCCGGCAGCAGCAGCGTTTTCACGTTGATGGATTGCACGTTGCTGTAGCGGCCGTCGTCTGAGGTCGGTACGCTGATTTTTCCGCTGTTGAGCAGCGATTCGACGATACGGCGTTCGCGCTCATAGCCCTGCAATCCTGCCAGCTTCCAGCGCTGCGGCACCGTGCCCTCGTATTGGCCTTTTTTCACCTCGGTCAGATAGCGGATGGTTAGGTTACGAATCGTGCCTGCCTCTTCGCCATATTCCACTTTGGTATCCGACAGCACCGGGAATTGCATGCCTTCCAGCACACCGCCTTTCTGCGTCAGGTGGCCCATGCGGTAGCTGTTCATGCCCAGACGAATCGGCATGTCGTCGGTAACAGGCGTGCCGTTATTCATCTTCAGGTCGGTAATGCGCTGCCCGGCGGGTTTCGTCAGGTCGATGGTGTACGTCACGCCGTCGAAGAAATCGTTGGTGGAATACTTGGACGCGCGGCGTTGCGGATTAAAGCTGTAAGTCACATCGCCGTCCTGTAGCTGATTGAAGTAATCCGCTGACCATTCCATGTATTTCTTCAGTGCTTTTCCGGTGAGCTGATAAACCGTAATCTCGCCGCCAGCGTATTGATAGTTAAAGGCAATGTCCTTGGCGGAGATGGTGCCGACGTTCATCTTGGGCCGATCGTTATCAATTTGCAGCGCGATAACCTGCGCTTTAGGGGCGTAGTGACGGCTGGCTTCCTGAAACAGGGCGCTGATACCCGTGTCCTGCACGTGTACCTGAGGAATGCCTTTCACGGCATCTTGCGGCACCAGATCGTGTCCGAGGAGCTGCGCAATCGGACGGTTGGCGTTGGCGCGCAGGGTATTGTGATAAGGCTCGTAGATGTCTTCCATCTTGCGGTCAGAATCCACGTCCTTAATCGAATAGGTATAGCTGTCCTTATTGATCAGTACGTATTTGCCGTTCTGTTGTTCAAACTGCAAATCGATGCGCGACAGTGCGCGGCCGTATTTGTCTGGTTCGGTGACAATCACGCCATTTATCACCTCTTTATCTACTTTTACGTGCATATGACCCGCGACGATGGCGGCTAATTCAGGGTTCCCTCGGGCAATGTCACCTACGCCCGTCCCCGGCCGTTGGTTCTCGTTATCGATGCCCATATGGGCGACCAACACGATAGCGTCAACCTTATCGTGGATTTGCTGAATAACGGTTTTTACCGCCCCGACAGGATCGGTGAAGTTCAGCCCTTTCACGCGGTCTGTGCCTTTGGCGAACTCCGCGGTCATCGGCGTATCCATGCCGATGATGCCAATCTTCACGCCCTGTCGTTCGACAATTTTGTAGGCAGGTAAGTAAGGTTTACCGCTCTCCCAAAAAATGTTGCCCGCCAGCGCGGTGCCGTTGAACTGGTCAAGCGAGGTGGAGAGCACATTCAGGCCGAAATCGAACTCATGGTTGCCCAGCACCCAGACGTCATAGTTCAGGGCGTTAAAACCGAGGATCATCGGGCTGGTTTTGTCATTTTTGAAGGTTTCGACAAAGTTGCCCTGAATCGTATCGCCCGCATCAACCAGAATCACGTTAGGCTGCTGTGCGCGAACCTTCTGTACCTGTGTCGCGATCTGACTCAGGCTGCCTGCCATGTTGGCAGTATCGGTGGCGTAATCCCAGGGAACGAACGTGCCGTGCAGATCAGATGTCCCCAGAATCGTAATATTTACCGGTTCCTGAACGGCCATAGCAGAGGTACTCAAACAAAGCAGAAGTGACAAAAGTGTTTTTTTCATTATGTCATCTTAGTGTCATAAAAGGTGATAGCGCGGAATTATGCGATTTGCTTCTCATTAGTGCCACAGACTTTGCAAAAGCAGCGTAGGAAATGCGAAGCAGGCTAAGTTTTTCATCGCCGATACGCTTAGCGTCGCGGCGACGAAATTTTTCAGGCGGGAAGATAGAAATCAAAACGGTGGCTTTTGGTTTCCAGCATGGATTGTGCCGGTACGCCAGCCAGCGGTGGCGCATAGTCCGGCCGCTTCACCACGACGCGTTTTTTCGCCAGCGCGCGCGCGGGTGCCAGCAGCGCATCGGCATCATCATCTGCGCCAACCAGCGACTGAAATACCCGCATTTCCTTCTTCACCAGCGCGCTCTTTTGTTTATGCGGGAACATCGGATCGAGATAAACCACATCCGGCGGCGGCGTGATATCGCGCAGTGCCGTCATACTCGACGCGTGCAGTAGCGTCAGCCGCTCTTGTAGCCAAGAGCCAATTTCTGCGTCCCGATAGCCACGCTGCAACCCGTCGTCCAGCAGTGCTGCAACCACCGGATTGCGTTCCACCATACGTACCCGACAGCCTAGTGCTGCCAGTACAAAGGCATCGCGTCCCAGCCCGGCCGTCGCATCCACGACATCCGGCAGGTAATCTTTTTTGATCCCCACGGCTTTAGCGACGGCTTCGCCGCGTCCGCCGCCAAAGCGACGACGATGCGCCATGGTTCCTGCAACGAAATCGACGAAGATAGCACCGAGCTTCGGCTCATCCTGCTTGCGCAATTCCAGACGCTCCGCAGTCAGCACCAGCGCCATCACCGCATCGGGATCGGAAACCAGCCCCCAGCGTGCGGCCAGAGAAGATAAGGCGCCACTGTCGGCGCCTTCTTCTGCGATTAAGCAGATGCTCATCCTTTGATGCCGTAATGCGCGAGCATGGCATCCAACTGCGGTTCGCGGCCACGGAAACGTTTGAACAGCTCCATTGGCTCTTCGGAACCGCCGCGGGTCAGGATGTTATCCAGGAACGACTGGCCGGTTTCACGGTTGAAGATGCCTTCTTCCTCGAAGCGAGAGTAAGCATCCGCCGCCAGCACGTCGGCCCACAGATAGCTGTAGTAGCCTGCGGCATAGCCACCCGCAAAGATGTGGCTGAACGCATGCGGGAAGCGGCCCCAGCTTGGGCTTGGCACCACGGCCACCTGCGCTTTGATTTCGGCCAGCGTCGGCAGAATCTGTGCGCCTTTCGCGGGGTCAAACTCGGCGTGCAGACGGAAATCGAACAGGCCGAATTCCAACTGACGCAGAATGAACAGTGCGGCTTGATAGTTCTTCGCCTCCAGCATTTTATCCAGCAGCTCCTGCGGCAGCGGTTCGCCGGTTTCGTGGTGACCGGAGATAAAGGCCAGTGCTTCCGGTTCCCAGCACCAGTTTTCCATGAACTGACTCGGCAGTTCGACCGCATCCCACGGTACGCCGTTGATACCCGCGACACCGGCGGTATCGATCTGGGTCAGCATGTGGTGCAGGCCGTGACCGAATTCGTGGAACAACGTAGTGACTTCGTCGTGCGTGAACAGGGCTGGTTTACCGTTGACTGGGCGGTTGAAGTTGCAGACCAGATAGGCGACCGGTTTTTGCAGTTCGCCGTTGCCCTTACGCAGTTTACCCGCGCAGTCGTCCATCCAGGCACCGCCGCGTTTGTGTTCGCGGGCGTACAGATCGAGGTAGAAACTGCCGCGCAGTTCACCACTTTCATCGAACAGGTCGAAGAAACGGACATCCGGATGCCAGACATCCACGTCTTTACGCTCTTTGGCTGTGATGCCATAGATGCGCTTAACGACTTCAAACAGGCCGTTCACCGCGCGGTTTTCCGGGAAGTACGGACGAAGCTGTTCATCGCTGATGGAATACAGGTGCTGCTTTTGCTGCTCGCTGTAGTAGGTGATATCCCAGGCCTGTAATTCATCCACACCGTAGTGTTCTTTGGCGAAGGCGCGCAGCTGCGCGAGTTCTTCTTCAGCCTGTGGACGGGCGCGTTTCGCCAGATCGGTCAGGAAATCGAGTACCTGCTGCGGGTTTTCCGCCATTTTGGTCGCCAGTGACTTGTGCGCATAGCTATCGAAGCCCAGCAGTTGTGCCAGCTCGTGACGCAGCGCCAGCTCTTCCGCCATCACCTCGCTGTTGTCCCATTTACCTGCGTTCGGCCCCTGATCGGACGCGCGGGTGCCGTAGGCGCGGTACATCTCTTCACGCAGCGCCTGATTGGTACAGTAGGTCATCACCGGCAGGTAGCTCGGGATATCCAGCGTCAGCAGCCAGCCATCCTGTTCTTTGGCTTCGGCCTGCGCTTTGGCCGCTGCCAGCGCGCTTTCCGGCATGCCATCCAGCTCGGTGACGTCGGTAATCAGCTTGCTCCAGCCCATGGTGGCATCCAGCACGTTATTGCTGTACTGCGAGCCGAGCTCGGACAAGCGAGCGGAAATTTCGCCGTAGCGTTTCTGTTTTTCCGGCGACAGGCCGATACCTGACAGTTCAAAATCGCGCAGCGCGTTATCCACGGATTTCTTCTGCGCCACGCTCAGCGTAGCGTAATGTTCGCCGTCGCGCAGGCTGCGGTAAGCCTGATACAGGCCAGCATGTTGGCCGACCCAGGTGCTGTGCTCGGACAGCAGTGGTAAACACTGTTCGTAAGCGCCGCGCAGCTCCGGGCTGTTCTTCACGGCGTTCAGGTGGCTGACAGGGGAGAAGATGCGGCCAAGGCGATCGTCGCTGTCTGCCAGCGGCTGGCACAGATTATCCCAGGTAAACGGCCCCGCTTGCGCCACCACGCGTTCTACCGTCTTGCGGCATTCATCCAATGCGGATTGCACCGCAGGGACAATATCTTCCGTCTTGATGCTGGAGAACGGGGGCAGGGTAAATGAGGTCAGTAATGGATTCGTCATGGGGCCGTCCTGATAATTGTGGGTGATCTCGTTGCCGATCGCGTCTTCATCTTGCCGTTCCAGACTGGCTACTGCGGGCAATCCGTTGAAGAAAAAAATACGGCAAGGCGGATATCTACTGCGGATTACTGACTAAGATGGGGTCAAGCGCCGTGAAAATCAATGGTGGAGGGGTTGCCGTTCGTGGCCGAAGGTGCGTTTTGCGGTCGTGGAGGAGCTCCATTGAGTGCCTGAACACGGCTGCTCACGTCGCGTTGAAGAGGTTTTCCTGAAAATTTTTGTACTTTTCCTGCCCGATTTTGTTTTTCGCGTGACCTACCTGATGTGTCTTTTTTTTCAATATTTCAGGGGAATGACAATGGCGATAAACAATTATGATGACGGGTGCATCGCGCATAAACCTGCCTTGGCGCTGGCGCGGGCAGTCCATTTGGCACTGTCTGGCGTGTTGATATTGAGTGCCGGAACGGTCAGTTCGGCCTTGGCGGCGGAAACGGCCGCCAAGGCGGTGGCCCCAACAGTGACGTTCTCCATACCGGCAGGGCCGCTAGGAGCCACGCTACAGGCTGTTGCCAGCCGCGCCAATGTCATTCTCACGTTTTCTCCCGATCAAACGCAGAATAAAACCAGCGGGAGCGTGCAGGGAACCTATACCGTTCAGGAGGCTTTCGCGGCCGCGCTGGCGGGAACGGGGCTGAGTGCGGTACAGACGGCCACAGGATATCGGCTTGAATCCGCGCTTGCCGCCGAGGGAAGCGACGGCAGCCTGATGATCCCGACGCTGTCGGTTGTTGGCGGCACTTCGGACAGCGCCGCCGCTGGGCGTTCCGTGTTGCGTCAGGCCGATGTTGATCGCGTGCAGGCTGATAATATTGCTAGCCTGCTTGATAAACTCCCCGGCGTGTCGATGGCGGGATCTCCCCGTCCAGGGGGGCAGAGCCTGAACATCTGGGGTATGGGCGACATGGAAGACGTCAAAGTCGTGTTGGATGGCGCGCCGAAAGGCTTTGAGAAATACCGTCAGGGTTCGGTGTTTATTGAACCGGAGCTGATTAAGCGTATAGACGTCGATAAAGGGCCGCATGATATTCGCAGCGGCAACGGCGGCTTCGGCGGCACCATCCATGTTGATACCAAAGACGCCAGCGATCTGCTGCTGCCGGGAGAAAATTTCGGTGGGATGGTCAAATACAGCTATCACACTAACGATCGGCAAAATATCTACAGCGGCGCGCTGTATGGCCGCACGGAAGAGGGGATGGCAGATGGCCTGCTCTACATGAGCAAGCGCGATGGCGACAATATTGAACGCCCTGATGGCACGCGCTTTGTCTACTCCACCAGCGACATGGCGTCCTACTTACTGAAGACCAACATCTACCTGACGGATGCTCAGACGCTGACGCTCTCAGCCATGCGCTCCGAATCTGACGGCTGGCAGCCGTTTGCCGCGAAGCGTGACGATATGGCGTCCCCCACGCAGGCGGAAATCGATCGCTACGGTTGGGAAGAGGCCTGGCGGCGCAAGCTGGTTTATCGCGATCAGGTCGATAAAAACTACTCGCTGAAATGGAACATTGCGCCAGAGGATCAGCCGTGGCTGAATCTGACGGCGTCATTTGCTACCTCAAAAACCGAACAGCATGACCGGCGTCCTGATTCAGCTTCACAGAGTAGCTATCTGGGATCGTTGGGGAACGAAAGCTGGGTGAGCTACAAGGATCAGCTTGCGGATGTCAGTAATGAAAGTCTGTTCACTACCGGCCCGCTCGATCATAAGCTGCTGGTGGGTATGCGCTGGCATCAACATAAGCGCGACACGCTGATCTACTATCCATCTGGTAAGAATAACGCCGAGTATAACTACGGCTATTTCCAGCCTTACTATATGCCGGCTGGGGAACAGGAAACCCGTAGCCTGTATGTACAGGATGCGGTGACGCTGGGCAGCGTGACAATTACGCCAGGTGTGCGCTATGACCATGTGACGAACACGGGGAAACCTAACTTTGCGCCACGTTATAACAGCAGTATTCCAGCCGCAGGGCATGACTACAGTAGCGTGACTTATACTGGCTGGTCACCGCGTATTGGGGCGTTGTGGAAAGCGACGGATAACCTCTCTCTGTTTGCCGATGCCAGCCGTACCTGGCGCGCGCCTGTCGTCGATGAGCAATATGAAGTGCAATCTGCGGCGTCCAGCGTGCCGGGAACCAGCCGTAATCTGCAAGTGGAAAGCATCAAAGCATTTCGTCTGGGCGCGATTCTGGACTTCAATAACCTGATGCTGGAAGAGGACAGTCTGCAAATCCGCACGACGCTGTTCCGTAACCGCGGTAAAAACGAAATTTTCTACCGTCGCGGTATCTTGTGTGAAGCGCAAACGCAGAGCGGTACGTCATCATCTTGTGGGCAGCCGCTCTCTAACTACCGTAATCTGCCGGGCTATACCATTGAAGGGGTCGAAATTGAATCCTTCTACGACAGCCGCTGGCTGTTTGGCAGCCTGTCCTTCTCCTCGATTCGTGGCGAGCGCGATGCGTCACCACGTAATCCGTGGGGCAATAAAACCTGGATTGCCGAAATCCCGCCAACCACAGCACACGCTACGCTGGGCACCAAAATTCCGAGCCTGGATATGGCGGTAGGCTGGACGGGAGACTTTGTGCGTAAGCAGGATCGTTCGCCTGCCGATGGCGATCCACTGGCCGATATTTGGGCGTTACCGAAGAGTAAGGGATATGTGCTGCATGGCCTGTTCGCGAGCTGGCAGCCGCAGGCGATAAAAGGATTTGAGGCACGGGTGACGGTCGATAACCTGCTGAATACCGATTACTACCCGTATCTGGGCGAATCCGTGTCCGGCGTAGGGCGCAATGTAAAAATCAGCGTGTTACAACGCTTCTAGTCGCGGTACGCGGGGCAGATATCCTGTCCGCCCCGTTCGCGAAGGGATGTTGCAGGGGCGTAATGCAAATTCAGCAAATTTGAATAATTTCCGTTTCGGAACTTGACAGTCAGAGTGAAAAAACATAAATAAGAACGATTATCATTCTTATATTTAAATGGCGCTCTGGAGTAACGTTCGATGGTGAGGAAAGCGACGGCCAGCGTTAATGACTTTGCTCAGCAGCTCTATTTCGATCACCACCGCTGGTTGTATAACTGGTTGCGCCATAAATTGGACTGTGCCCAGCACGCGGAAGACTTGGCACAGGACACGTTCCTTAGCGTGCTGATGAGCCCGGAACTGCTCACGATTCGCCAGCCGCGCCCGTTTCTGGCCACCGTTGCCCGCCGTTTAGTCGCCAATCATTATCGTCGTAAAAAGATTGAAGATGCCTATCTGGAAGCGCTGAGTATGCAGCCGGATACCTCTATGCCATCCCCGGAAACACGTCTGCTTACCCTCGAAATTCTTGAACAGCTTGATACCGCATTGGACGGCCTGCCCGCACCGGTCAGGGAAGCGTTTCTGCTGGCGCATCTCTACGGCATGCGCTACAGCGAGATTGCCGAACGTCTAAGGGTTTCCAGCAGTTCGGTGAAACAGTATCTGCAACGTGCCAACCTCCAGTGTTTCTTTGCGCTGCCGCTATGAACGATCGCACTTTTTATCGTGACAGACAGGGGCAGCCGATTCAGCCAGACAGCGCGCGTGAAGCGGTGGCGTGGCTGACGCAACTGATGTCCGACAGCGTGACGGAACAGGAACGTCGCGAGTGGCAGCGTTGGCGGGAAGCCTCGCCGGATAACGAACAGGCGTGGCAGCATATTGAATCCGTGTGTGCCAATTTGGGTCAGCTTAACGCGCGGGCTGCCCATCAGAGCCTGTCGACGCTTAATGGTATGCAGCGCCGCAGCGTGCTCAAAGCGCTGGCCGTTCTCTGTCTGACGGGGAGCGCTGGCGTGGCGGGATCGCGCACCGACCTCTGGCAGTCGCTGACGGCGGATTACCAGACGCAGGTCGGTGAACAGCGCCATGCGGTATTGGACGATGGCACGACGCTGCTACTGAATACGCAGACGGCGCTGAATGTGGCCTACGGCGACGATCTACGCCAGCTCACGCTGATTCGTGGTGAAGTCATGATCGAAACCGGTCAGACAGAGAAGGCCGCGTTGTATCCGCGCCCTTTCATTGTGACGACGGCACAGGGAAAGGTGCAGGCGCTAGGTACGCGCTTCAGCCTGCGCGTACAGGATGAGCATACGCAGGTGGCGGTGTATGACGGTGCGGTGAGACTGCATCCGCAGCGGAACGGCCAGGATGGTCAAGTGGTAAAACGCGGACAGATCGCGACGTTCACTACGCAACGCTGCGGCCAGATAGAGACGGTGAAGGCTGAGCCTGCATGGGTGAAAGGGCAACTGCTGGCGGATAATCAGCGTCTGGTGGATTTTGTTGATGAACTGAGCCGTTACCGCAGCGGCGTGATTCGCTGCCAGCCGGAGGTGGAGAGCCTGCGGTTTTCCGGCGTCTTCCCGCTGTCGGATACCGATAATATTTTAGCCGCGCTGGTGGAAGCGCTTCCGGTACAGGTGCGTTATTTCTCTCGTTACTGGGTTCAGATTACTGCGCGATAAAATATCCTGTCAAAATCTAATAACATTACTATTTATGCTGTTTTCACTTTTTTTCTGCCCGATCCTCATGGTTAAGCGACCTACCATTATCAGTTGCTTTTTTATGCCTAACGATGTGATGAAGAACGCATGATGATCTCCCAGGAACCCCATTCATTGAGCCTGTTTCCCCTGTCTCCACGGCGCGGGGCGGTAGGCTAATGGCTGCACAGACGCTGAAATACAATACGATTCGGCCCGCCACGACGGTTCGTTGGGGGAGCGGTTCGCTGTTGGCGTTGGCGCTACACGCCGGGCTGATTGTCTGGATTAGCTACCATGCGCTTGATTCCTCCATTGAAGCACCGCCGCCCGCCATGATGTTAATGGTGGCGGATAGCGTGCAGTCCACGCCCAGCCCCCAGGATGCGCCTGTCGGCCCGCAGCAGACGCTGTCTACGCCGCAAGAGGCGTCAGCCGAACCGGAGAAAATGACGCAGGATGTGCCACCACTGGCGCCTGCACCCAAGCCAGTGATTGCCACGGCGCAAAAGGAAAAGCCGCAGCCGCAGAAAAAAGTACAGAAAAAAAGGGAGAAGCCGGTACAGGAGACGACGCCGCAGGAAGAGATTGCACCGTCGGAAAAACCTCCAGCTCCCGTGACCAGCGCACCGCTGCCGGGCAGCAGTCAGCAAGTCGCCGCACCCTATAACAGCGATGCCGCGCAAATGCGTAAAGGCGTGGCGGACTGGAGCAGTAAGCTGCTGGCACACCTGAGCCGCTATAAGCGTTACCCTGCGCAGGCGGCGCGCCAGCGATTGCAGGGCGTTGCTCAGATTCGCGTGACGTTAGATCGAACCGGAAATGTGCTGGCTGTCTCGTTAGCCAGCAGCAGCGGGGTGATGCCGCTGGATAAGGAGTCTGTCGCCTTACCACAGCGCGCGCAGCCGCTTCCGGCGCCACCAGCTGAGGTGATTGGGGATAACGCGCAGCTTACCATCACGATCCCCATTAGCTTTGATTTACGGGAAACCACCCGCTAGCGAGCGATGTGGGCATCATAGCCTGCATAAAAAAATCGAATTGCATAAGGGTTGCCTTGTTCGGTAAAGAACTCAGCGACTCTCTCTCGTTCCAGCCCGTAGCGGCGTGACAACAACCCTGCCTCAAAGGCGGCCTGCTGACGATCGCCTTTGGTTTCCGCCAGATTGTGAGCATAGCCACAGATATAGCCGCGCTGATAATCGTAGCAGTAAGGGTGGATGTCGTTGGTAGATTTTGGACTGGCGGCTTTCAGCCCGGCGAGGACGCCCTCTGTCAGGATAGTTGTCACCCCCATCGAAAATACTAATGACAAGATGGGAACAGAGCGTGAAACGAATTTCACCAGAACGTAAATCAGCCGCACTGGCTAAATTGCTACCGCCCTACAACATGACCGTCACCGCAGTTGCACAGATGGAAGGGATATCGGAAGCTACTCTCTATTACTGGCGTAACAAGGCGAAAGCAGAGGGAATACCGGTGCCGGGTGCAGACAGAACTACAGACCAATGGTCAGCCGAAGCCCGGCTGGCTGTGATTATCGAAACAGCCACACTCAGCGAAACAGAACTCGCGCAATACTGCCGTAAAAAAGGGCTTTACCCGGAACAGATTAGTCAGTGGAAACAAGGCTTTTTGCAGGTGTCTTCGCCCAATGACAAAGCAGCGCTCAAACAAAGCCAGAAAGAAGTTAAACAACTAAAACGCGAACTGGTTCGTAAGGAAAAGGCGCTGGCGGAGGCGGCAGCGATACTGGTGCTGCGAAAGCAGTTGCGGGATTTTTACGGGGAAACCGACGAGGACGACTGACGCCCGGAACAGAGCGGCAGGCACTTATCGGTTATGTGCGGGAAGCGATGGCGTCAGGAGCCCGGCTGTCAATAGCGCTGACGGAAGTGGGGTTAAGTGAACGGACGTGGCGACGCTGGCAAACGTCGTGGGAGGACAGGCGCGTCAGCGCGGCCAGACCCTCCCCGGCGAACCAGTTAAGTGAGCAGGAAGAGCAACAGATACTGGCAATGTGCCATCAGCCAGACTACGCCAGCCTTCCCCCGTCACAAATCGTACCGGCGTTGGCGGATAAGGGGATTTATCTGGCAAGCGAGTCAACCTTTTACCGGGTACTGCGTCGTCATGGAGAGGTGCATCGCCGGGGACGACAACGGGCGGCTCAGAAGGTCACCCCGGCTACGAGTTGGCAGGCCAGCGGGCCGAATGAGGTGTGGACATGGGACATTACATGGGTTCCGTCAACCGTAAAGGAGCGCTGGTTTTACCTGTATCTGGTGGAAGACCTCTACAGCCGAAAAATCGTGGGATATGAAGTGCATGAAACTGAAAGTGGTGAGCAGGCGGCAGCCCTGATACAACGCACGGTCCTCCGGGAAGGATGCTGGCAATCCCCGCCGGTACTGCATGCGGACAATGGTGCGGCGATGAAGTCACAGACGTTGCAAATGAAGCTACATGAGCTGGCAATAAGGCCATCTCACAGCCGCCCAGGAGTCAGTAACGACAACGCGTATGTGGAGTCGCTGTTCAGGACACTGAAATATATCCCGCAGTGGCCGTCATCGGGGTTCGATACATTGGATGAGGCACGTGAATGGGTAGAAGATTTTACGCAGTGGTATAACGAAACGCACAGACATAGCGGCATCAGGTATGTGACGCCGGGTCAGCGACATCGTGGAGAAGACGGTGTGTTGCTGAAAAATCGGGATGAGGTGTACAAAAAGGCAAAATCGCAACGGCCTGAACGCTGGTCTGGCAGAACACGGAACTGGCATCAGGTAGGGAAGGTAATGCTGAATCCAGAACGGGAAAAACAGGCAGCCTAAATCAACCGGGGGTGCCAACTATCTTGACACTTACCGGTGCGAAAATCGGGCAATCTGCGTTCATTAACCCTGGGATAGGGTTGTCTGGGTTAAGGACAAGTGCTCCGATTGAAGGTTTTACCGCTTTTTCCACCACCCCTCGTAACTAATCGACCTTCACTGGGATCATGGTCCCAGAGTCATCTAATTACAGGTCACTTGACGTAACCGTCAATCACGATAGAATAGATAATGTAACAGCTGACGCATGGAAAAACGCCGACGCCATGCAGACCACCATAAGGTGGACCGATGAGGAGAACGCTGAACATGGGATTTATTCACATTTAATTGTGGAGAGTCGTTCAGGGTGGCGTACCTCCGGCTGTTACAGCATCATTTTTTGATTGCTTTAATTTTGGCCTCAGTTGCGTGATACGCAGTTACTGGGGCCAAATCATTTTCAGAGACCTGCAAAATCGCCATCCCGAAGTATTTCTGAGCTGGTATCGTCGACAACCTCTCATTAGCGTTAAGAATTACGCCCTGCATATTCCGATCCTTATTCATCGCCACTTCACTACGAGTGCAGAATGACGCAGAAAGGATATCCGCCACTTGGATCCAGTTAAGTCCGTCTTTTGCTCGTGATGTGATTATATGTTTGATTTGTTGGGGATAAATCGTAATCCCCGGGCAAGTCTGGCGTGGCCAACCTTCCTTTTTACATATCACGTTGAGCTGATTCAACTGGCGCTTTGTCAGTATATAAGTGAAGAGAGGAGCACGCCATTCATCATTAGGCACTTGCTGAGCAGAACTGATGATACCATCCACCCACTGTGTGTAGAAACGGATCGCATCTCTTAGCGCATCATCACCAATTGCCATAAAAACCCTCGGAAAGAAATGAAGGGAATGTTTATCCCCGCATGTACCTAGCACAGGTAGTTCACCCAAGCGAAAGCAAGCATCCAACATGCTGGATGCTATAGGTCTCCCTTATGAGCTACTGTGTAGAAAGCCGCGTTATTGATATTTTTACCTTGAAAATCAATAACAAGATCCCCATTCTCGGCATCTGCCCAGTGCTTACGAACGGCAGAACGGAATCTTCGACCCAGAGATTTCCTGGTTGATGGACTTAATTTGGTCCACTGGGCACCAAATGTCTTTAAATACAACTCATTAACTTTGAAGTTCTGGCTAGGTTTTATATTTCCGAAAGCAAAATTCATCATGTCGGAGATGGCATTATTAACTTCAATATCACTTAACTCTATGATTTTCAGGTCTAAAAATTCTTTTCGTAGGGCGGATAAAATGACCTCATCTATCTCAGTGCCATGCTCATCAGCACGATCAAGAATCTCACGTAGGAGATTCTTTTCGAGGGATATTTTCGCAAATAACATGTTATTATCCTTTTGTTCTTTTTTTAAATTTGTCTTATATTTTCCATTCTTAATGATAAGATGTAAATTGTTTTTTTTGTGATAACATCAAAAAAGAATTGTCAGCCTCCAGCGTCTTCAAGTTTCAGGTAACGTGGTTTTTCGATCGAGTGAACTCCAAACCTCTATATACTATCGCCCTGCCTCCTGAATGGGCGAGGGGGCCGCGCCTGATGGGCACTCTGGGAATACGGAATGGTTAACAAGGAATAACAGCATGATGCACCCGCAAGACGCTTCTCCGGCAATTGGTATCGATCTGGGCACGACAAACAGCCTGATTAGCGTTTGGCAAAATGGCGAGGCACGCCTGATACCGAATGCGTTGAATGACAGCTTTACTCCCTCGGCCGTCAGCATTGATGACGACGGCAGTATTCTGGTCGGCAAACCTGCAATTTCCCGTTTGACGACGCACCCGCAGGTGTCGGCGTCGCTCTTTAAGCGCTACATGGGGAGCAAGAAAACCTTCCGGCTCGGGGATAAAACGTTCTCTCCCGCCGAACTGTCGGCCATGGTGTTGAAATCACTCAAAGCTGATGCGGAAAGTTACCTTGGGCACCCCATCAAGGACGTGGTGATCTCCGTGCCAGCCTATTTCAGCGATGAACAGCGTAAGCAGACGCGTTTTGCAGCGGAACTGGCAGAGCTGAATGCGGTTCGCTTAATCAATGAACCCACCGCAGCCTCGATGGCCTATGGCTTACACACGCAGGAACTGGGACGTACGCTGGTCTTCGACTTAGGCGGCGGCACTTTCGACGTCAGCGTGCTGGAATATGCGTTTCCGCTGATCGAGGTACATAGCTCGGCGGGCGACAACTATCTGGGTGGAGAAGATTTCACGCAGGCGATGGTGAAAACCTGTCTGAAAGCGTGGAAACTTGAGGATTCGGCGATTCCCGCAACGGATCTGGCACGCCTTTACAGTCATGCGGAAGCGCTGAAATGTCAGCCCGGTTTTCCTTCCTCGTCAAATGAACTCGTGTGGCACTGGCGTGAGGAAGACTGGCGCATTGTGCTGGATGATGAAGAAATCGAAGCGGCCTGGCTGCCGCTGATGAACCGCATTCGTGCGCCGATAGAGCAGGCGTTGCACGATGCTCGCTTGAAGCCTGAGCAGTTAGACCATGTGGTACTGGTCGGCGGCGCATCGAAGATGTCGATTATCCAGAAGCTGGTGGTCAGACTCTTTGGCAAATTGCCCTATCAGCATCTGGACGCAGATACCGTTGTCGCCAAAGGGGCGGCGGTGCAGGCCGCCTGTCGGCTACGCGAGCAGGATATTGACGAAGTGATCCTGACGGATGTTTGCCCGTACACCCTCGGGATTAAGACCGCCAACGATAAGCAAAATGGCCTGTTTTCCCCAATACTGGAGCGCAACACGGTGGTGCCGACCTCGCGGGTAGAGACGTTTTCCACGGGGTCACCCGGACAAGACAACATCTGCATCGCGATCTATCAGGGGGAAAGCCCTTACGTCGATAACAACGTGTTTATCGATGAATTCACTATGCCGATAAAAGCGAAATCGTATAAGCAATCTGTTGAGGTGCGTTTCAGCTATGACATCAATGGGCTGCTGGAAGTGGATGTTAACTTGCCGGACAGCGGCGATAATTTTACGAAAGTGATCGATCGCAGTCCGACGGGGTTGAGTGCCGAGCAACAGCAGAAAAGTCATCAGAAACTACAAGCGCTGAAGATTCACCCCAGAGATAATCTGGTGAACCGTAATCTGCTGGCTCGGCTGGAAAAAGCCTGGGCGCAGACGCGTCTGGAAGAGCGGGAGCAGATCGGCTTCTGGCTGCGCGATTTTGAACAGGTGCTGGCGGGGCAATATGCACCAGCCATTGACGAAACACGGCAGCGTATTGAGCAGTATCTGGATGAGGTCTCTCGTTGACGTTTAGGCGGCACGTGCTGTGCCGCCCAAATTATTTTCGTTAGGTTGATGTGCTCGTGGCGTCGGTTTTCTTACCCGTTGGTGGCGCGCCGAATTGGTTCCAGCGGTTAATGCTTGGTGCCAACAGGGGGAGCAACAGAAATATTGGTATCAGGATGCTAAAGACACTCATCACCCACGGCGTACTGGAACCGATATCGTTATAGCGTCGACGTGCCGCAATCAGCAGATTGAGCACGATGAGCACCATCAACAGCCCTTCAATATACGGCGGCGGCGACCCGATCCAGTCGCTCGCGCGATAGAGAAAATAACTTCCCAACCCGCCCTGCATTAGAAAACCGAGACGGCCAATGCGAGCGTTCGTGCGCCAGAACTGCCACCAGTAGCTCTTTTTAGCCTGTGATGCTTTGAACAGGCGTTCGCGCCGATCGGCGCATTGCAGCAGGATTTTTGCGACCAACCTCAGCGTGACGTCTTCGTGTGGGTAGGACACATGCTCGGCTAAAAAACCCTGATCGCTGTTATCGAACAAGAATGAGTCATCATTTGCACAGCTCTGAATCAGCTTGCCGATGAGGGTGACCCGTTTGTCATCGGAGAACTGTTTTAGCTGTTTTTCCAGTTCGTCCGACCCTTCGGTAAAGGCGGTGCGGATCGCGTCTTCCTGTTCCATTTCCACAGGAATCGCGGCCAACTGTTCAAGGTGCTGCTCAGCCTGCCCTTCTTCTCCCACAAGAGCGTAAAACGCGTGGAAAAAAATCTGGTAGATAATCGGCGATTTCGCCAGCTCCGCCTGCCAATGTTCATCGGTAAGATAAAAATGGCTCGCCGCAGACTCGCTGTAAATCTCACCGTTGCTGAGATACTCTTCGATAGAAACGGGGAAATTCATCCAGCAGTGATAGTGCAGTGGGTCGGTGAGATCGAGCTGTCTTTTAAAGGGGGTCACTGCATCGCCATTGCGGCATTCCGCCTTGCGGAAGAGTCGGGAGAGTGAGTGCGCAGGGTGGGTTAACGTCAGCTCTGGCAGCACTGACTGGCGCGGTAAACCCAGACAAGACGTTGGATCGGTCATCATTAAGGCGATCAGCATCGCCTGTCTCAGCTCGTCTCTGGCGCTGAGATCTTGCGGCTTCTCCACTCCTTGCGGCACCAGAGACGCATCGCACGCGTAGCGTGCGGACAGCTCGACCAGACAATCATTGATCGGGTCGATTTCCTCCGTATGTATGCCGCTATTATACAGCTTGTTCAACTGACTCAGTGACAGCGGACGCCATTGCCGCAGCCAGGTTTGCGCTTGCAGCCAGGCGGAGGATTTCTGGTTGGTGAACGCGCTGGGCAACGCCTCTTCTGACGGCGAATACAGCCACTCCGTGAAAGCATGAATCGCGCCGGAGGTTTCCAGCCAGGATAAACGCTGTGTCGCCTGAAACTGCAATCCTTGTAAGATCAACGCATACAGTGGCTCGTCAGGCAACGGCTGCGCCAGGATGTCCTGCAACAGGCGCTCATTCCCCACGGTTAACATGCTGGCGTGCCAATACAGCCGATCTTCAATCGTGTCCCCGCTATGCAGCAGCAGGTGCTGATAGAGGTTCTGGAGATCCTGTTTTCCCAGCTTCCACAGAGCGTAACTTTCCGCCATAGGCGACAGCGGCAGCTTAAGCGCTTCTCCCCAGCGTATCAGCATCTGGGTGTTGTGCTGCGACGTGAAGAAACGCTGACGTGGATCGTCTAGCGCTAATCCCGTTAAATCTGGCGCTGGCGTAGTGTTGAACGACTGAATCAATAAAGGAAGCGTATTCGGCTGATGTTGTTTACACCAGTCGATCAGCCATTGCTCCGCCTGTGCATGGTGCGTGTGCTGATAAAGCGTCAGCCATAGCGTGAAGGCTTGCTCGTCATTGCCGGTAAGTGAACACAGCGTGGCACTGAGCGCGAGCCATTCCGCATCGTGCGGGGCGGCGTCTAACTGTTGCAGGCAGTAATCACGCAGTATGGCGTTAGGGACGCCTGCGTGGCTGTGCCAGCGCGCGAGTTTTTGCATCAGTGCCGGGCTATCAGGCCAATAAATCGCGCTCGGATTGCGTAGTAACGTGCCCTGCATAAACGCCGGACGATTCCAGTACGTTCCGTTAGCCTGCTGGAAATAGAAGCTGGTTTCCAGCTGTGCGGGTAGACTCAGGTGCGACAACAGGGAAAAATCGAAGAGATCGTTGTAGTCGAGCGAGTCGAGGAAGTGACGAACATCGTCGACGCCATCGCCTGACAGTTCTCCCTGCCGTTGCTTCCAGCGCAGGCGTTCTGCCAGCGTGCGGACACAGCGGGTGGAGAGACAAGATTCGTGCATCAGGCGCTGAAGCAGCGGCCAGCGAATGCGATCGATCACCTCAAAAGCATGCTGATTCAGCAACTGAATGTAGCGTTCCCAATACAGGGGGACGAAGCGCTCGGCTGGATTGTTTAAGAGCCGATCAAATGCCGCGACCAGCGTATCTGCCTCGGGATCGGCATGCTCGGCGGCTGGAGAGGCGTCGTGTGATTCGGCGGTGGCACGTTCTTCATCACCCGACGGTATGGGATTCTTCGCCAGCTTGCAGGCGGTATCGTACGCCTCGCGTAGCTGCTTAAAGCCCTCAGGGTCGGTTTCCGGATGAAACTGCGGTATTTTTTGACGATAAGCCTGACGGATAACATCCAGATCCTGCGTCGGCTCAATGCCTAATCGCTGCCAGCATTGTGTGTCCATTATATTTCCGCTTCTGGTAAGGACTCGGGCTTATCCATTTCTATCGGATCAACATCCCAGTCGAGGTCATGAATCGGGCAGTCCGGGTGGGTATAGAGCGTGCCGATTTGGTCAATGTAGTCGGGATTCTGGCTAGCGTTGCTGAAAATGTAGCGCTGGCATTCCGGGTCTTCCTCATCCGAGGAAAGCCAGTAGGTGCGGCCGATTAAGAACGCGGCGTAATAATTCTCCCAACTGCGGTAATAGTAACGCGCCCTGTCGGCCAGCCGGGTGTGAATCCACAGGTTCTCTTTTTCGCTAATCCAGCCGTTGAGTAATCCGACGCGGCTCAGAAAACTCATGCGACCCAGATCCCAGGCACGGATCCCGCCTTCACCGCACAGTGCCGCCGTTTCTGCCACCAGCGCGAGCGAACCCTGCGCTTCTTCCGATTGATTGGCACAATGCTGCTGCCATTCGAATGCCGTCAGGTGGTGCCAAAGGTGATAGTCATTCGCCAGACGCTCGGCGTGGCCGCCGTCTGTCATATCGTTAATCATTGAGATCAGGCCTTCGCGGGAGGTGATGCCCCAGCTGTTGCTCAGACTGATGGGTTCACCGGGCTCATAAAAGGTCGGCTCGCAGAAGCGGGCACCGTACTTGATATTGAGTGCGACCATCGGGGCGGAAAGCGCCATCAGCCAGCGCTGATATTCAGGTTCCATCAGAATAACGTCCAATTCCATCATGGTTAGCGTGCGATCGTACTTTATGTGCCTGAATATCGGTAGCTTTCAATCGAATGAAAAACGGCCATGTTTCACAATTTACTGATTTAATAAGATAAAAATGGCGGGTTTGCGGGGCGGTTCGCAGGGGGAAGCGTTTGGTGGGATATTTTCCGCCGCAGGCGGTTATACTGTCAGCTAATCGACGTTATTTATGAAAACTTCACCGGAAAGCAAGCATGTTAAGTTACCGCCACAGTTTCCATGCCGGCAATCACGCCGACGTGCTGAAACACACCGTTCAGAGCCTGATCATCACTGCCCTGAAAGAGAAAGAGAAACCTTTCCTGTATCTGGATACCCACGCGGGTGCCGGTCGCTATCAACTTAGCGGTGAACATGCCGAGCGCACAGGCGAGTATCTGGATGGTATCGCGAAAATCTGGCAGCGTGACGATATTCCGGCTGAACTCGAACCTTACATGCAGGCCGTGCATACCTATAACCACAATGGCCAGTTGCGCTATTACCCCGGTTCCCCGCTGATTGCGCGCCAGCTGCTGCGCGAGCAGGACAAACTCCATTTGACCGAGCTGCACCCCAGCGATTTCCCGCTGCTGCGCAATGAGTTTCAGAAAGATTCGCGCGCCAAAGTGCTGCGTGACGATGGCTACCAGCAGTTGAAATCCCAGTTGCCGCCGCTTTCCCGCCGCGGTTTCATGCTGATCGACCCGCCGTATGAGTTGAAAACGGACTATCAGGCCGTGGTGAAAGGCATTCAGGAAGGGCATAAGCGTTTTGCTACCGGCGTGTTTGCGCTGTGGTATCCGGTGGTGCTGCGTCAGCACATCAAACGTATGCTGAAAGAGCTGGAAGCCACGGGTATTCGCAATATCCTGCAAATTGAGCTGGCGGTGCTGCCGGACAGCGATCGCTACGGTATGACGGCGTCGGGCATGATTGTGATTAACCCGCCGTGGAAGCTGGCAGCGCAGATGAAGAGCGTGCTGCCGTGGCTGCATAGCGTGCTGGTACCGGAAGGCACCGGACATACGCTGGTGGAGCAAATCGTACCGGAGTAATGCGCATGGCGGTGGTGGGAAACACGGTCAGTTTTTCCTATCGCAACCATAGGCATAACCTTTATGAGGCGTATGGCTCTGGCGTTACACTCTAGGCAAATTTTATTCACTTAAGCATGGATACACTGATGACCAAACACTATGACTACCTTGCTATTGGCGGCGGCAGCGGCGGTATTGCGTCTATCAACCGCGCGGCGATGTATGGACAAAAATGTGCGTTGATCGAAGCAAAATATCTGGGCGGCACCTGCGTCAACGTCGGCTGCGTGCCGAAGAAAGTGATGTGGCATGCGGCGCAGATTGCCGAAGCGATCCATCAGTACGGGCCGGATTACGGGTTTGACACCACGGTGAACCAGTTTAACTGGGGCACGTTGGTCAAGAACCGTAGCGCCTACATCGATCGCATCCACCAGTCTTACGACAACGTACTGGGTAAGAATAAGGTCGATGTCATCCACGGTTTTGCCCGCTTTGTCGATGCGCACACGGTGGAAGTGAATGGTGAAAAAATTACGGCTGACCATATCCTGATCGCGACGGGCGGTCGTCCGGTTCACCCTGACATTCCTGGCGCGGAGTACGGTATCGATTCCGACGGTTTCTTTGAGCTGGATGCGTTGCCGAAGCGTACTGCCATTGTTGGCGCAGGCTATATCGCGGTAGAGATTGCTGGCGTGCTGAACGGACTGGGTTCTGAAACCCACCTGTTTGTGCGTAAGCACGCGCCGCTGCGCAGCTTTGATCCGCTGATTGTCGATACGCTGGTGGAAGTGATGAACACAGAAGGACCGACGCTGCATACCGAATCGATCCCGAAAGCGATTGTGAAGAATGCGGATGGCAGCCTGACGCTGGAACTGGAAAACGGTCAGTCACACACCGTCGATTGCCTGATTTGGGCGATTGGTCGCGAACCCGCGACGGATAACCTGAACCTGAGCGTCACCGGTGTAGAGCTGAACGACAAAGGCTACATCAACGTCGATAAATTCCAGAACACCAACGTTCCTGGCATTTATGCCGTAGGTGATAACACCGGTGCCGTCGAGCTAACGCCGGTTGCTGTCGCCGCAGGGCGTCGTTTGTCCGAACGTCTGTTTAATAACAAGCCGGACGAGCATCTGGATTACAGCAATATCCCGACCGTCGTCTTCAGCCACCCGCCGATTGGCACGGTCGGGCTGACCGAACCGCAGGCGCGTGAGCAGTACGGCGACGATCAGGTGAAAGTGTATAAATCTGCCTTCACCGCGATGTACACCGCCGTTACGCAGCACCGCCAGCCGTGCCGCATGAAGCTGGTTTGTGTGGGTAAAGAGGAAAAAATCGTCGGCATCCACGGCATCGGTTTTGGTATGGACGAAATGCTGCAAGGTTTTGCGGTCGCCGTCAAAATGGGCGCGACCAAGAAAGACTTCGACAACACCGTCGCCATCCACCCAACGGCATCGGAAGAGTTTGTGACGATGCGGTGATGGTGTAGGAAAGTTAGCCTTACTGCTTTTCTGAAAAATGAAACATGCTGGTTGAATAGTGAGCTATTTGGCCAGCATTTTTTATGGCCAGTCTAATCCGGCTACCTCATCCGCTCACTTGCCAGATTATAGACGCCGCTGCGCTCACGTTTGCCTACTGCCACCACGGCGATAACCAATATGTCGTCAATGACTTCGTAAACCAAACGAAAGCCTGACGCCCGGAGCTTTATTTTGTAGCAGTCCTTCATTCCTCGTAACTTTGCCGAAGGAATATGGGGATTTTCGCAGCATTTTTTTAGTTTTTTGGCAAATTGCTGCTGGATGGTTTTACCGAGCTTGCACCATTCTTTTAGCGCATCTTCCCTGAATTTTACGCTATAGCTCATAGGAAACTATCCAAATCCACGTCAACCAGCGGCTGGTTTTTACGTTCACCGATTAGCTTAACCAATTCCTGATCGTCCAGCGCATCCAGCATTTTTTCGTAGAGATCCGCAGGAATGCAATAAAACGCAGGCTGATTGCGGTTCAAGATAGCGACAGGTAGGCCATCGCCAGCATTGACCGTCGCCATTGGGTTCTTTTTCAGTTCACTGACGCTGGCACTGGTATCACTCAATATAATATTTGGCATAATGGACCCTTTATGACCGATTAATAGGTCTTTAGATTAAAAAATAAAAGACCTATTAACAAGTCTTCTGGTGATTTTTTGTGCCAGCTCAATATGACCCTCTGCCCCATAATATGAAGAAATAGATAGTATGAAGACAATGCTGCTTTTATCACGGCATTCACCTGAATGGTGATAATGATTATCGTTAGTGTTTTGTTTATGATAAGTTGCGGTAATGGGTTTTATCCCGCGGACTGATTTTTCCTTACAAAACATACGGTTTTCTCATTATGTCTTTAGCTACCCGTACAACGTCTTCAGCCTATCGATTATTCAACTTACGCTTAGAGAGTAAGACGCTGCTCTCGCCTTCATTAGCTCGCTGTGTGTTCACTGGGGCGGAAGTGCGCCAGATGAAACTGGACGCGCCGGATCAGCGCATCAAACTGCTGTTCGCCAGTGAAAGCGGGGAGCTGACGCCGATGGCCGTGAGCGATACCTGGTATCAGGACTATCTGGCGCTACCGCGCGAGCGTCGTCCGATTTTACGTACCTATACGCTGCGCTCCGTCTCACGTGAATCACAGCAGGCGGCGATCGATTTTGTGCTGCATGGTGATACCGGGCCGGCCTCAAGCTGGGCGAATCATGCTAAGCCGGGTGATACGCTACAGATTGTCGCACCCAATGCAGAGGCCGATGGCGATAGCGGCGGCTATGAGTGGGCACCACACGAGGGCGTTGAGCAGGTGCTGCTGATTGCGGATGAAACGGCGCTGCCAGCGGCCATGGGGATTCTCGAACAGTTAGCGAGTCAGCCTTCTCCGCCGTCGGTGCAGGCTTTTTTTGAAGTGCCGAAAGCGGCTGACTGCGTGACGTCGGGTAATTTCCCGTTTGCTCAGATTCACTGGCTGCCGCGTGAGGAAACCGGTAGCACAGTATGGGGCGAACGCCTGCTGGCTGCGGTGCAACAGGACGTGAAGATTCCCACCAGCGCCTGTACCAAGCGTGAGGAAATCGCACAGGAGACGCCGGAAGACGAATTACTGTGGGAACGGGCAACGGCGCATCGTCCGTTTTACGCCTGGGCGGCAGGCGAGTCTTCTGCAATCAAACGGTTGCGTCGTTATCTGCTGGACGAACGCCACCTCGATAAAGAGACGATCAACTTTATGGCTTACTGGTCGCATCGCTAAAAGAAAACGTCAGGAGGGTAATCCCCTCCTGTGCTTATTTCCCCATCATCTCCGCCAACTGCTGTGCATCCGGCAGCCCGACGACCTGTTGTAATTCATTCTTATCATTCAGGTAATAGATGGCAGGCGTGACGTTGGCGCCGAGTTCATCCATCAGCCTCTGATTGTGCTGAATGTTATTCCAGATGTCGCGTGACGACTTCTCAGGGAGCGGGGGGATAGTTTTGCCGTTCGAGAGTTCATAATCATGCCAGGCTTTGGCCGGATCGCTGGCGGCAAGAATCGCGGCGGCATAACGTCCGCTTTCCGGTTTGATAACGCCAACCAGCAACGTTTGCAGCTGTACTTTTCCTGCTTTTACCCACGGTTGTGCCTGCTGCCAAAACTGTTTGCAGTAAGGGCAAAACGGGTCGGCAAAGACGACGATTTTACGCGGTGCATCCTTGTCCCCTTCGGTAATAAACGGCGCTTGCTGTAATTTCTGCCACATCTCCCGACCAGCAGGCACATACACTTCCTGCTGAATCAGCGCTTCGCTCAGATTATTGCCCTTCTCATCATACATATAGCCCGAAATGGCATGCTTACCATCCGGCGTTAAGTAGATGGTAACCCCCATTCCCTGATAGCTGCCCAGCCAGCCTTGCACGCCACCGGGTGCGGTGAACGGCTTGATGATCGTAATGCCCTGTTTTTCGATGTTCTTCACCGCATCAGGCAGAACATCTTGCGCTAGTGACGACGCGGAAAGCGTTAATAAGGTCAGTGTGAGGGATAAGCGTTTTATCATGGTGTTGCGCCTGTATCGTGGATCATGTCTGCCGGATAGCCTAGCGGAAGGTCTGCGCCACTGCATCGATATCCACAGTGATGCGATGAAAACGTTTGACTACGGCGCGCTAAATCCGTTCTGCATCAAGAATGCTTATAAGATTCAGGCGGTGTCGATAGCACCGCAGCGTCGTATCAATCGCCTCCGCAGGCATAAAGGAATCCCGATAGGTTGATTCAACGCATTCAGCTTCTTTGAGGAAGTCTGCCAGTAGCTTTTTGGTCAGGTTTTCACTCAGCCCGATACGCTGTCCGAACAGAATGAAATCCATACCAAGGTATTCTCCATACGCGGTTTCAAACCCTGGTGCGAGCGCTTCATCCCCCTCTTCTTGAATCAGCAGCGGTAGTGCCATGAAGCAGGAAGAAAAATAGGAGGGATAGGGGGCGACAGAAACGAAGTCATAAATCGGCGCTAGCATTAACTGGCCTGAGCGTGAGTGTATTAGCCCAAAATTACGCAGGTGCATGTCGTTGTTACCTAGCATGTAGGCGTAAGCGATGCGGCGGAACAGATCTATTTTGAAGACGATATTGTCATTAACGTGTTCGCTAAGGAATAAAGCTAACTGCTCATAACTGATGTACTGTTTACCATCGGTGTGTATTTTACCGAATTTTTCACCGATCCCCATCGCACCGTCCAACTGTTCCTGATGGATAGGGTGGCCCGTTTTTTCGTCGCGGTCGAAGCGCTTAATAACGAAAGCGAACTCAGGTTCGTCATCCGTCTGTTCCGGTTTAAAACGGAGCAATCCGTGTGGTGGGACGGCAAATCCCAGACGTGCCATTAGCGTCATTGTGGCATGTTCGTTTTCTGCCAAATGAGGAAATTCAATCGGAGAGGGTTTGAGGATGTACATGCCTTGATGATCAACGACGGTAAACGTCCTATCTTGTAACACCATCTGAATCTTGGGCTGATAGCCAGAAATACTCATGCCTTTCTGTATTTGTGGCAGGTCGTGCATGAATTGCTGGCGCGTGAAACGTAAGTCTGGGGAGGCATGCATTGATCCTGCCAGATGCTTCAACCCTTTGCGGCTATAACCTGTGGCAATCTCTTCTTCATGCGTCAGCGGTGTCAGCAAGATTCGACATGTTGTCATGCTTTATCCTCTGCAATCAGTTGTACGGCGCCGATCAGATTCTTACCGTTTTGAATGAGGATGCCAAACAGGTCTTTCTCATCCAGATGCTGTAGCTGGCTGTACTGGCGCCGGAGCCAGCCTTCGGGGGCTAACGAGGCAAAATAAGGCGGCAATGTTGTGCTGCGAAATGCTCCGGTCTGTATCGGTAGGCTCAATGATAATGACGGGCCGATGTAGGATTGTTTATATTCAAACAGATAGCCTTCATCGTCCTGACTTAACTGGCCGATGTGGACACCGTAAAGATAGACCTTTACTTGACGGCGCATAGCTTTATCCCTAACGCGGAACAGACGCTATACACCGTGGAAAACTTCACCTGAGCGGGATCTTTGAATAAACGTTTTAACGTGGATAGTGATACGCCAGTCTGTAGCTCTAGCGTAGCGAGTTCGATACCCAACGCTTTACGTCGCGTATTTAGCTGAACGCCAAAGGTATCCAGCGAGTGAATGTGGTCTTCCAGTACGACCTCTTTGCTGGAGGCATCGCTACGCGCGAATTCGTGCCGGAGTTCGTTGATTGCTTCGCTAATGGCGTCGAGCTTGAGCAATGTTGGCGCAGTGGAAAGGGTGTTCATAAATGGACTCTTTCTTTGAGTTTAACCCGTTAATGGGTTAAGTATAGTCCGTAAATTTTCTTAATGTCCATGTGTAATACTTCCTTGTTGGTTTTTACTTAATTTAGTTCATTTATGACACTAAAAATAAATAACATCAGGCGGCGCAGATATCGTGTCGCCTGATTTGCTATCGTGCAACGCTGGATTAATGCTCCGGCCAGAACGGTTCGCCCAGCGTTAGCATCAGTCGGTTTGCCCATGAGAAGAAGGCGGCTGACTGCACCACATCGACAATCTCCAGCGTATCTAACCCTTGCTCTTGCAGCTGTTTCAGGTCGTTGGCGTTGACCTGCGCGGGTGTGGCGGAAAGACGTGCCGAGAAATCGATAATCGCCTGCCAGCGCGGACTTTGCCCGATGCCTAAATCGCCGCCGGGAACGACATCCAGCAGCCGCTGCACATCGCTATCCTGTTTGGAAAGCTGGCTGGCTTTACGCGCGTGTACCGAGGCGCAGTAAATGCAGCCATTGACCTTGCTGGTGACGGCGGCGATCAGTTCGCGTTCTTTGCGTGGCAGGCCGCCAGCAGTATAGAAAATCCCTTTATCCGTCAGCGTGCGCTGTTCCAGTACCGGGAGATTGCGGCCTAGCAGACGAAAATAGTCGGAATCGGTGTGGCCGAAACGCGCCAGAATCGCCTGCTCATCTGCATTGAATTCGGCCAGCGGTTTGGGCGCGATCCACGGTTCCCATCCTAGCTCTGCCTGAGTAAACGCCTGCGGTGCCGATTTGCCGCTGTGTGTCTGCGGTTGGGTATGCCACTGACCCGCGACGGCGGCCTGCGAATGCGGCTGACCGACGCGATGACCGGCAATCAGGCGATAGCCGCGCAGCAGCCGGCTTTGAAAATTCACAAATGCGATGAGCTGAGACAGCGTCACAATATCGTTTACCGACCAGCCCGCCTGCTCCAGCGCGCTGACATGGGATGCTGAAGCCTGCACGGGCGTTTTCGTCAGGCGCTCGGCGTGATCCAACGCCAACTGTAGCGCGGGTGTCGGCGTGGGTTCCGGGAAGTCTGCCAGCCGCTCGGCGTAGAAATGTTGTAGCTGCTCATCCTGCTGCCAGCCACTAATCTTTGCGGCAAACCAGAAGCGCAGCGATAGCGGCAGTGTTGCATCGTCTGCGGTGTTGGCATTAAACAGCGCATCGTAGCTGCCTTGGGTGTGTCGGGTTGCTGCATCGCGGGTTTTTCTGGCGGCGGCGAGGGCGGAATCTGAGCCGATTTCGGCCAGTGCATCCAGTACGTCAGGGGTGTGTAATGTGTTAGCGTGCGTCATGCAATCTCCTGCCCGAGCGGGCTTTTCTGTTTCACGGCGGGTCTCCAGCCCAACGCGGGAGCCACCTGAGTGGCAATCAGTTCAAGCGAACGCAGAATCAGCGCATGCGGTGGATCGATGGAATGTACCTGGAATGTCACATCGGTCGCACGTTCTAGCGAGCTGTCTGCCCGAAGTGACGCGATGACATCCTGCGCGGTGCCGACATGGCTATCGAAGGAGGCGATCAGCGCCTCTACCGAGTTGTGAGGAATCGGGCGGAACGTGCCGGAACGGGCGGCGGAGCGATTAAGCCCTTTTTCTGCCAGACTCAGCGCCAACTGGCGATCGTCAGCCACGAAAACGCTACGCGAGCTGAGAATGCGCGGTGCGACGCCAGCAGGCAACGCGGCCAGATAGGCGTCGATCATCGGATTTTGCAGGTCAGCCAGTGTGGCGTCCGCGAAATGCTCTGGGCGTGGTTGAGTTCGAGAGAGCATCAGGCCATCGCCTGCTTTACCGGCTCGTTCTGCGCCTTCAATGGAGAAAGTGGCCTGCCAGACGCGCTTATCCAAATGCGGCGCAGCAGGGTAGAGCTGATTACCTTCCTCGCTCAAGGCTTCCCCCCGCCACGCAGCACGCAGTTTCTCAAGATAGCGCCCGAGGATCTGCCCGCGCTGTGCGCTGTCGTGACCGAAGGCGGCAAATGAGGACGGTGTACCGCCGGAACCTACGCCGATTTCCAGCCTGCCGTTGCTGAGTAAATCGAGCACGGCGGTATCTTCCGCTACGCGCAGCGGCTCTTCCATCGGCAGTGTAATCACGCCGGTGCCGAGTTGGATGCGGTGCGTGCGTGCGGCAACCAGCGCCAGAAACACCAGCGGCGAAGGTAGCCCGCCTTCATCGGCGTGAAAGTGGTGCTGCGCGACCCAGGCGCTGTCGAATCCGAGTTGTTCGGCTTTGACGATTTGTTCCGTCGCCAGCCGATAGCGCTGCTGAGCGGAAGCATCGTCCAGCAATCGCGTGAAAAATCCCAGCCGTTTCGTTGTCATTCTACAGTCCTTGGTTTAGTGCCATTTTTCAGAGCGCATGTGTTTCAGTGTGAACGTGAGGGTAATGTGAACGGGCAAAAACCGGATGTTGTTGTCCGGGAATGGCTGCAATGAGTTCACGGGTATAGTGATGTGCGGGCTGAGAGAAGATCTGCTCCACCGGGCCGGATTCAAGCTGCTTGCCGTGGTACAGCACGGAAACGGTGTCGGCGATCTGGCGTACCACCGCCAAATCGTGCGAGATGAACAGATACGTTAACCCGAGTGATTCCTGTAATTCGGTCAGCAAACGCAGAATCTGCGCCTGCACGGTGACATCCAGCGCCGAGACAGCCTCGTCTAACACCAATACCTGAGGTTCCAGCACCAGCGCCCGGGCGATAGCAACACGCTGGCGTTGGCCGCCAGACAGCTCACGCGGTTTGCGTGACAGCAACGCAATTGGCAGGGCGACACGCTCGAACATCTCATGAATTTTGCGTTCCCGCTGCGCGGTGGTATGGCGATTAAAATTGCGCAGTGGTTCTTCAACGATGTCGTACAACCGCTGTGACGGATCGAGCGAGCCAAAAGGATTTTGATAGACCAACTGGATTTTCTGCCGGAACTGCCGTAGCGCTTCACCTTTCAGGTGAGTGATATCGGTGCCGTCGATCAAAATGCGTCCGGCGTTGGGGTGATGGAAGCCGAGCAGGCTGCGCGCTGTGGTGGTTTTACCTGAGCCGGACTCGCCGACAATAGCGTGCGTTGTGCCGCGCGCCACGCTGAAGGAGACGTCATCTACCGCCCGAAAGTGTTCCCCTTTACGGCCTGACAAGGGGAAGCTCTGCACCAGATTTTCAACCGAGACAATAATGTCAGATTCCGATGTATTGGTACGCGGTGGACGCGGCGTTGGGTTTAGCGACGGGACGTTAGCCAGCAGCGTGCGTGCATAGTGGCTTGAGGGCGCGTTGAGTACCTCAAGCGTAGGGCCTTGCTCCTGAATGTAGCCGTTCTGAAAGACCAGAAGCCGATCGGCACGCTCGGCCGCTACACCCAGATCGTGGGTGACGAACAGCACCGCTGTGCCATTTTCGCGCCGTAGTTCATCAAGTAGATCGAGAATCCGTTTCTGCACCGTGACATCCAGCGCGCTGGTGGGTTCATCGGCAATAATCAGCGCGGGTTTCAAGGCAATAGCTATGGCTATCAGGACGCGCTGTTTCATACCGCCAGACAGTTCGTGCGGGTACTGCTTTGCGCGCAGTTCCGGCTGGTTGAGCCCCACGCGCTCCAGCAGCGCCAGCGTTTTCTGACGCGTGGTCTGGCGATCTTCCCGCTGATGAATGCGCAGAATCTCATCTACCTGCTCACCAATGGTCTGCACCGGATTCAGGGAACTGGTGGGATCCTGCGGGATCAGACTGATCTGCGCGCCGCGCACGCTGTCCAACCGCTTCTGTGACCAGCCGCTGATGTCCACGCCATTGAGCCGAATGGCACCGCGTGTTAACCGACCGTTTTCGGCCAGCAAACCGATAACCGCCTGCGCGGTGGTGGTCTTCCCTGAACCGGATTCTCCGACCAGCGCGACCACTTCTCCAGGCTGAATATGGAAAGAGACGCCTTCCACGACGGTCTGCTCGCGATCGTCACTGCGATAGGCAATCGTGACGTTCTCCAGAGCCAACACGGGCACCGCGGCGCTGGTTTGTAGGCTTGCTGACAGGCTCATCGTGCCGTTCTCCTGATTGACTGACTGATGCGGTTAGCGGATAGCACAACAAGTACCACCACCAGACCGGGGAAGGTGGTTAGCCACCACGCAGTAGCAATGTAGTTGCGGCCTTCGGCGATCAGCAGGCCCCATTCCGGCGTGGGCGGCGGCGCACCGTAGCCGAGGAAGCTGAGTGTGGAGATAGCCAGAATTGCGCTGCCGAATTGCAGCGCGGCAAAGGCGAAAACGGTGGTCAGTGAGTTCGGCAGAATATGCCGCCATAACACGCTGAGAAAGGTGCCGCCGCTACCGTAGGCGGCTTCGACGTAGTCGCTGTGGCGCACGCGCAGCACTTCTGAACGTACCAGTCGGGTAAAGCTGGCAACGGAAGTGACACCCACGGCAATCGCGGCGTTAACCGTGCCGAAACCCAACAGGATGATGACACTCAGCGCCAGTAGCAGGCCGGGGATGGCCAGCAATACATCAATGCTGCGCATCACGACGCTATCCAGCCAGCCGCCAACGGCACCCGCCAAGAGACCGAAGAAGCTGCCAAGTACCAGACCTAGCCCGACGGCGATGACCGCGCCGGAAAGTGAGTGTACCGCGCCATAAACGATACGTGCGTAGAGGTCACGCCCTAACTGATCGGTGCCGAGCCAGTAGTCTGCATCCGGTGCCAGCCGCTGTGCGCCCGCGATGCCTTCCGTCGGGCTATAGCTGGTAAACCAGCCTGGGAACAGCGCCCAGAGAGCGACGGTTAGCATAACCAGCCAGGCTAGCACTAGTCCCGGCTGAAAGGCGTAGCGACGCAGAAGCGGCCGCTTGCGCAGAAGAGGAAACGTGATTTTTTCCAGTTGTACGGTAGTCATAGCGTGGCTCCTGGCGTGTTTTTCAGGCGCGGATCGAGAAGGGGATAGAGCAGGTCGACGACCAAATTGACGACGACAAAGGCGGCGGCGGAAATCAGCACGATGGCCTGCAATACGCTGCTGTCCTGATAGTTCACGGCTTCCTGCGTCAACTGGCCGAGCCCGTTACGGCCAAATACGGTTTCGGTAATCAGCGCCCCCGCAATTAGCTCGCCCAACAGCAGGCCGGCGATGGTCAGCGTGGGCAGCATGGCGTTGCGGGCGATGTGTCGCCAGAGTACGCCGCTGCGGCTGGCGCCTTTGGCGCGGGCGACGGCAACAAACGGCTGGGTTTGCACCTGATCGATGCTGCGCATCAGCACCTGAGCCAGCGGGGCGGAGATCGGCAGCGCCAGCGTGAGAACCGGCAAAATCAGCCCTTCCCATTCGCCGGGGTTAATCACTGGAATCAGCCCCAAGCGGAAAGAGAAAATCTGAATCAGTACGATGCCGAGCCAGAAGGTCGGCACGGAAATAAACAGCGACGGCAGCGATTGCAATGCGGTTCGCAGCCATTGGAACGGCGTTAACGTCGATAAGAACGCGAGAGCAAACGCCAGCAGGCCAGCGGCGATGAAACCCAGCACCGCGAGCAGCAATGTAGGCGGTAGATTGGCTGCAATCAGCTCAGTGACCGGCACGCCAGCCTGAAGAGAGAGACCAAGATCACCACGCAGTATCTGGGCTAGCGCATGAAAATATTGCGTGAGTACCGGTGTATCTGCACCGTAGGATAAACGTAGCTGCGCGATCTGCTCGGCGCTCAGGCCGAGCTCTGGGTTTTGAAACTTGATCAGTACGGCATCACCCGGCATCGCCTGAAGCAGGATAAAAGACAGGGTGAATGCCGCCCACAGGACGAGCAGTGCCTGACCGATGCGCAGTGCCAGGTATCGGTTCATGATGATCTCCTCCCTCTTTCTTCTGTGTTACTTATCCAGCCAGGTGTTGTAAAAGCTGGGGCGACCTACGGCTTCAAACGCGATACCTTTGGTGGTGGGCGCGCCAGCAAACACCTGTGGTTCTTCAAAAATGGGAATGACGTAGGCCTGATCGATCAGGTAGTTCTGCACCTCTCCCACCAGCGCCAGTCGCTTGCTACGGTCGGTTTCTGCGGCGATGCTATCCAGCAGCGTATTCAGATGTGCATCCACAAAGGTATTCACCTTGTCGCTGGAACCGCCTTTTTGCAGCAGAACGTTACGCACTGTCGGGTAATACTGACTTTTCAGCACATCCGGGTCGGCACGGCCTACCATCGCCGGAGCCACGCCAGTTTTCAGCGGATCGAGGCTATCGACGGTTTTGCTGCCTGCATCACCCGCCAGCACGTTCAGCTTCACGCCGACTTTTGCCCATTGTTGAGAAACCAGTTGCAGGGTTTCTTTGTTCTGCGGCTGCGGCAGAGATTCATAAGCCGTCAGTTCCAGCGTTTTGCCGTTTTTTTGCCGCAATCCTTGCGAACCGGTTTTCCACCCCGCTTCATCTAACAGTTTGTTGGCCTGTGCGGGATCGAACGTGAGCTTGCTGGAGAGATCGACATAGCCGGCGGCGGTTTTAGCCAGTGGCGAGGTGGCCTGTGGGTAGTTGTCAGAGAACAGCGTAGCAATGATCTCTTTGGTGTTGGTGGCGTGCAGCAGTGCTTTACGCACGCGGATATCGGCGACCAGTGGGTTATCCGGGCGGAAAACCACGCTGTTATTGACGCCGCGCGTCGGCGGGGCATAAAGGTTGAAGCCCTGACTTTGCACCCGTTTTTCATCGTAGGCCTGGATCTGACGAATGAAATCCGCCTGACCAGATACCAACGCGCCAATACGCACGCTGTCTTCCGGGGTGACCAGATAGGTAATGCCGTCCAGATAGGCACGTCCCTGATGCTTTGATTTAACCGGTGCCCAGTTGTAATCCTTACGGGCGGTCAGCTTCAGTTCGCGCCCCAGCTTCTCGCTGCTTACCACGAATGGACCAGAGCCGATAATGTTTTTGGCATTGCCTAACTGATTGAAATTGCGCTCAAGCGTACTGAGCGAAACCAGCCCGGAACCGATGGCCGAGGTGCCTTGCAGGAAGCCTGGAGACGGCTTCTTAAAGTAAAACTTCACGGTGAGCGGATCGATAACTTCACTGCGCAGATAGTTATTGATGACCTCTGAAATTGGCTGGTTGAGCGCCGTATTTCCTAATCCGTAGGTATCGAAATTTTTCGCCACCGCGTTGGCATCCAGCGGCGTGCCGTCAGAGAAGGTAATACCGGGACGAATCTTGAATGTGTATTCGGTGTTATCTGCGTTGACGCTCCAGGATTCTGCAACCCACGGTTCGATTTCCAGCGTTTCAGGGTTTTGGTACGTCAGTTTATCGGTTACCTGATTGAGAATGCCGCCGTTTGGGTAAAACCCGCCCGCGGGCGTATAGAGATTGGTGTGCGCCTGCTGCTCCAGATAAATCAGCGTGCCGCCGATTTTTGGTGTGTCGTTCGCTGCCTGTGCGCTTAGCGCACCGCCCAGAAGGAGCAACGAGGCAAAAAGAGTGAGTTTCTGATGAGGATGCAAAAAAGTCGCCACGATGGTTGTTCCTACAGGTAATGGTTTTTATTAACGTTCTGTTTTATCAGGTGAATATGCAGATCGATTACGCCCCGAAATGGGGAAATACGGCGGGGGCGTTAACCGTTCGTTACAGCCGATACTTCCATAGGCGGTAGGAAACAGCAAAGAACAAAACCGGCATTGGTTATCCAGTTTTTAGGTAGGCAAAAGAGAGGTTTTTTGCGGGAAATCGCCGCGTTTCGCGTGTGATGGTGAACTTATTGAGTGTGCGTCGGTAGCGCTGCGAGCGTGTCGTCGCAGCGCTAAGGTTACCTGAAAGCTATTTCAAGACCTGTGGGTTCACGCAGTTTTCTTTTACCTGACCGCTCAGGGCGGCAATCAGATTGTCAACGGCGCAGGCAGCCATGCCATAACGTGTTTCGTGCGTGGCAGAACCGATATGCGGTAGCGCCACAACGTTAGGTAAATCCAGCAGCGGAGAATCGACGGGGAGCGGCTCTTTGACGAACACATCCAGACCCGCGCCTTGAATGGTTCCTTTCACCAGGGCTTCCGTCAGCGCGTCTTCATCTACGACGGCACCACGACCGATATTAATCAAAATGGCGCTGGGTTTCATTTTTGCCAACTGCTCGCGCCCAATCAGATGATGCGTTTCCGCCGTGAGCGGCAGCGTGATACAGAGGAAATCAGACTCGGCCAGGAGCGTATCGAGATCGCAGTGACGGGCATTAAAGCGCTGTTCCGCTTCGGCATGATGGCGGCGTGCGTTGTACAGCACCGGCATGCTGAAACCAAAGTGAGCGCGTTGTGCGACGGCTAGCCCGATGCGGCCCATCCCCAGAATGCCGATGGTTTTATGGTGAACGTCTGTACCAAACCAGTCGCTGTCAACGCCACCTTTCCATTCGCCTGCTTTAACGCGTTCGGCGACTTCCACGACCCGACGCGCGCTGGCGAGCATCAGTGCCAGAACCGTATCCGCCACGGTTTCCGTCAGCACGGTTGGGGTGTGCATGAGAATCACCCCTTTTTCATTCAGTGCGTCGACGTTAAAGGTGTCGTAACCGACAGAAATGGTGGAGGCTGCACGTAAATGCGGTGCGTGTTGCAGGAAGTCTTTATCGACTTTACCACCGGAACCAATGATGCCTTCGGCTTTTGCCAGAGCCGGGTGGTCGAGGGAGGGAAAGGCGTCAAGTTCAGTGACGGTGAAGTGTTGGTCTAAACGAGCGCGTAGATCGTCAGCAACTTTTTTGTACAGGATAACGCTAGGTTTCATCACAAACTCCAGCAGATTAAGGAAGTTAACGTAGAAATAGCTCATCGAATAATCGCGTAGCTGGCGGGAGACTGCAAGCGATACCGCCTTTCCGTCTGTGCGGATGAAAATGCATTATCTATGTAGAAGGAAGCCTTTTCACTGCAGTTCCTGAAACGGGGGGAATAGCACCTCGACCTTACAAAGAGAGAATAGCGAGGCTGCGTTTAACGCGCAGAAACAGCTCTATTCCGAATATAAGGCATCCTACGATGCGTTGGCATCCTCGGTCAGCGGCGATCGCCGTCGTGTTTGGCTTGGTCATTTCATGGTCTGTCATTCGACAAATCACCCGACCCATCATCACCAACCTGAAGCTGGCAGAGCGGATCATGCCGTACTTTCCTGATCACAAAAACAGCCCTGATGACAAAAACAGTCGGTGACATGGTCGTTGACCAATCCACCCGCCTGCATGAAGGCATAGCAGATGGTTGAGCCGATAAATTTGAAGCCGCGCTTCTTCAGGGCTTTTGACATGGCATCCGAAACGTCCGTTTTGGCAGGGACTTCTGCGAGTGACGCGGGGTGATTGAGACGCGGCTGGTGCTCGACAAAAGACCAAATGAAGTGCGAAAAGCTTTCCCCCTGACTTTCCATTGCCACCCACGCTTTTGCATTGGTGATAATCGCCTCGATTTTTCCACGGTGGCGGATAATGCCGCTTTCCTGCACCAGCCGATCTACGTCCTCTTGCGTCATCTGCGCCACTCGCTCAGGGTTAAACTGGTGGAAACAGCGGCGATAGTGTTCGCGTTTTTTCAGAACCGTGATCCAGGAAAGGCCTGCCTGCTGGCCCTCCAGGCACAGTAACTCAAACAGCTTCTGGCTGTCGGTGCAGGGCTTTCCCCACTCGTTATCGTGGTAATCCTGATATAAGGTGTCTTGTGTAACCCAGCCGCAGCGTTGCATGCCTTTCTCCCGATGATGGTGATGCCGTTGATTGTAAGGCGGTCTATCGCAATGTGGTGCGATGATGGCATTTATAATGCTGTATAAGCAACCAGTGTTTTGCGGGCGTGCTCGCAGATATGAAAGGTCGTTTACGGATGGAGCGGAAAGTCGTCGTGGAATCGTGAATAATGTTTTGCCAACAGCTCAGGATTATTCATTTCATGAGCTCAGGGCTATTTATTCGCTCAGGGCTGTTTATTAGTTCAACGCTGTTTAATCGATCATAAAAAAGCATAGACAGAGACAGGGGTACAGGGAATGGCAGTGGAGTGGATTGCAGCCTATCTGGCATTAGGCGCAGTGGTAGGTTTTATGGCGGGTTTATTGGGGATTGGCGGCGGTGGAATCATGGTGCCGGTGCTGACGGCGCTGTTTGCCGCACAGGGTGTGGATAATACACATCTGGTGCATCTGGCGTTGGGAACGTCAATGGCGGCCATCGTCGTCACCGCGATTTCTAGCCTGCGTACGCATCATCAACATCAGGCGGTGCTGTGGCCTGTGGTGATGCGGATTACGCCCGCTATCCTGATTGGGACATTCGCGGCCACCTGGCTGGCGACGCTGTTGCCGACGCGGGCGCTGGCGATCTTTTTCTCCTGTTTTATGGCCTACGTTTCGCTGCAAATGGTGCTGAATATCAAGCCAAAACCGCAGCGCCAGTTGCCCGGAACAGCTGGCGTTTCGCTGGCGGGGTTGGTGATTGGCAGCATTTCGGCGCTGGTGGCGATCGGCGGCGGGTCGCTCACGGTGCCGTTCCTGACGTGGTGCAACGTCCGTATTCAGCAGGCGATTGGTACATCCGCGGCGGTTGGGCTACCGATCGCTCTGTCTGGTGCGCTGGGCTACATGATCAATGGTTGGTCAGCGACGGGACTGCCCGACTACAGCGTTGGTTATGTTTCCCTGCCTGCCGTTCTCCTGATTTCCACTGTCAGCTTTTTCACCGCACCTATCGGGGCGCGCCTGGCGCACCGTTTGCCTGTCGCGACGCTGAAAAAAGCCTTTGCGGCGCTGCTGTTGCTGCTGAGCCTGAAGATGTTGCAGACCGTTTTTTCAGGCTGATCCTGAAATTTGAAAGATGATGACGGGGATTTGCACTTGTTACCGCATTCTGGCTGTATATCTTGCGGTCAGAGGGTATACTGGCGCATTCCTTATAAATCCACTTGTATCGTGCGCGAATCCAACATGCAAAAGTTTGATACCAAGACCTTCCAGGGCCTGATCCTGACATTACAGGATTATTGGGCGCGTCAGGGCTGCACCATTGTTCAACCATTGGACATGGAAGTCGGCGCAGGCACTTCACATCCTATGACTTGCCTGCGGGCACTGGGGCCGGAGCCCATGGCCGCTGCTTATGTGCAGCCTTCTCGCCGTCCGACCGATGGACGCTATGGCGAAAACCCGAACCGCTTACAGCACTATTACCAGTTTCAGGTCGTCATTAAGCCATCACCGGACAACATTCAGGAGCTGTATCTGGGTTCTCTGAAAGAGCTGGGTATGGATCCGACCATTCACGATATCCGCTTCGTGGAAGACAACTGGGAAAACCCGACGCTGGGTGCCTGGGGTCTGGGCTGGGAAGTCTGGCTGAACGGTATGGAAGTTACGCAGTTTACCTACTTCCAGCAGGTTGGCGGTTTGGAATGTAAGCCAGTGACGGGTGAGATCACCTACGGTCTGGAACGTCTGGCGATGTACATTCAGGGCGTTGATAGCGTTTACGATCTGGTCTGGAGCGATGGCCCGTTAGGTAAAACGACCTACGGTGACGTGTTCCATCAAAACGAAGTCGAGCAGTCGACCTACAATTTTGAACACGCTGATGTTGATTTCCTGTTCAGCTGTTTCGAGCAATACGAAAAAGAAGCGCAGCACCTGCTGGCGCTGGAAAAACCGCTGCCTTTACCGGCTTACGAACGCATTCTGAAAGCGGCGCACAGTTTTAACCTGCTGGACGCGCGTAAAGCGATCTCGGTTACCGAGCGCCAGCGCTACATTCTGCGTATTCGTACCCTGACCAAAGCGGTTGCGGAAGCCTACTATGCCTCTCGTGAGGCGCTGGGTTTCCCGATGTGCAATAAGAAAGAGAGCTAAGAGGCAGCCATGACTGACAAGACTTTTCTGGTGGAAATTGGCACGGAAGAGCTGCCGCCGAAGGCTCTCCGTAATCTGGCAGAATCCTTTGCCGCTAATTTCACGGCGGAGCTGGATGCCGCCAATCTGGCGCATGGTGAGGTGAGCTGGTTTGCTGCGCCGCGTCGTCTGGCGCTGAAAGTGGCACGCTTAAGCGCTTCCCAGCCCGATCGTGAAGTAGAAAAACGCGGCCCGGCGATTGCCCAGGCGTTTGATGCTGAAGGTAAACCAACCAAAGCGGCAGAAGGCTGGGCGCGTGGCTGTGGCATCACCGTTGAGCAGGCTGAGCGTTTGACGACCGACAAAGGTGAGTGGCTGCTGTATCGCGCCCATGCGAAAGGCGAACAGGCGCAGGCGCTGCTGGCTGGCATGGTAAGCACGGCATTGTCGAAGTTGCCGATTCCAAAGCTGATGCACTGGAGCGACAAAGAAACACAGTTTGTGCGTCCGGTACACACCGTAACCATGCTGCTGGGTGAAGAACTGATCCCCGGCCAGGTATTGGGTATCGACTCAGCCCGTACCCTTCGCGGCCACCGTTTTATGGGTGAAGCGGAATTTACGATCGATACTGCCGAGCAGTATCCACAGATTCTGCTGGAGCGCGGTAAAGTCGTCGCCGACTACGATGCGCGTAAAGCGAAAATCAAAGCCGATGCCGAAGAAGCCGCTCGCAAGATTGGTGGTAATGCCGATCTGAGCGACAGCCTGCTGGAAGAAGTCACCTCGCTGGTGGAATGGCCAGTGGTACTGACCGCGAAATTTGAAGAAAAATTCCTCGCTGTGCCGTCCGAAGCGCTGGTTTACACCATGAAAGGTGACCAGAAGTATTTCCCGGTTTACGACAACAGCGGCAATCTGCTGCCGAACTTCATCTTTGTTGCCAACATTGAATCCAAAGATCCACAGCAGATTATTTCCGGTAACGAAAAAGTGGTGCGTCCGCGTCTGGCTGATGCCGAGTTCTTCTTCAATACCGACCGTAAGAAGCGTCTGGAAGATCACCTGCCGCGTCTGGAAACCGTTTTATTCCAGCAGCAGTTGGGTACGTTGCGCGACAAAACCGACCGCATTCAGGCACTGGCAGGCTGGGTGGCTGGTCAGATTGGTGCTGATGTGAATCACGCGACGCGTGCGGGTTTGCTGTCCAAATGTGACCTGATGACTAACATGGTGTTTGAATTCACCGACACGCAGGGCGTGATGGGGATGCACTATGCGCGTCATGATGGCGAAGCGGAAGATGTTGCCGTTGCGCTGAACGAGCAGTACCAGCCGCGCTTTGCAGGTGATGAACTGCCGTCTTCCTCAGTGGCCTGTGCGCTGGCGATTGCCGATAAGATGGATACGCTGGCAGGGATTTTTGGCATTGGCCAACACCCGAAAGGCGACAAAGACCCGTTTGCACTGCGTCGTGCCGCCCTCGGTGTGCTGCGCATCATCGTCGAAAAACGTCTGCCGCTGGATTTGCAGACGCTGGCCGAAGAAGCGGTGCGTTTGTATGGTACCAAGCTGACTAACGCCAACGTTGTCGATGATGTGATTGAGTTTATGCTCGGCCGTTTCCGCGCCTGGTATCAGGAAGAAGGCCACAGCGTGGATACCATTCAGGCGGTATTGGCGCGTCGTCCAACTCGCCCGGCAGATTTCGATGCCCGCGTGAAAGCCGTCAGCCACTTCCGTTCGCTGGATGCCGCCGTGGCGTTGGCAGCGTCTAACAAGCGCGTTTCCAACATTCTGGCGAAGTCTACCGATACGCTGAATGAGAGCGTCAACGCTGCCGTATTGAAAGACGCGGCGGAAATTACGCTGGCAACGCACCTTGTTGTGCTGCGCGACAAGCTGACGCCGCTGTTTGCTGAAGGTCGCTATCAAGAAGCGCTGGTTGAGTTGGCTTCGCTGCGTGAACCTGTCGATGCATTCTTCGATCAGGTGATGGTAATGGCGGAAGATGAGCAGATGCGTGTGAACCGCCTGACGCTGCTGAGCCAACTGCGTGAGCTGTTCTTGCAGGTTGCGGATATTTCTGTGCTGCAATAACGACGATAGCGTTACGTAATCTTTCCCCGGGTTGCAAGCGGGCTCGGGGAAAGATCGTTTAGCTTGCAGCGAAGGCCATTTCACCTTTTATTTGAATGAATGATGTTAGTTGGGGACTATTTTTCATATGGCCGTGATTGTCTTGATTTGAATGACATTCAATGCAAAGTGCTTGTAAATTGTTTTTGTTATTATTATTTTTTTGTCCATCGCGGTGGTGGACATGTAAAAATTTATTTAAATCTTTACGTTCAAGAATTATTTTGCAAATTGCACATTGCCAATTAACTGACTCTCGATATTGTTTTGATATTATCTGGAAATCTTTGGAGTAATCATTAATCGGAGCAGTAACGTCATTATGCTCGACATTGTACGTCGTTGCTGAATTTGGATAAACGCTAAAAAACTCTCTTAGATCAAAAGTAGAAAAAATATTTTCTCTATCCTGATATTTTCTAGAGTAGTTTTTCCAATTTAATGTTTCGAGACAAAATTTACATACATCTAAACTTTCCTCTCTAGTGATCCACTCTGTTTTTTCAGTATTCTGTGATTTTATTGTAAAAATACCGTCACTGCGGGTGGCTGCAACGTATCTTCCACTTTTATTATTTTCCCACATTCTTTGTAATGTTTTACAGTTTGCCAAGTGATATTTTGGCAAACTCATACTCCCACCATAAGATGCAACATCTCTTATATGAAGAATAACGCGTTTATCTTTATAATTAATCGTGTTGTCACTATTAATTTCTATTTCTAATATATCAATGTCTTTTCCTGTTGTTGAAAGTATTTTATCAAGAACAAGTGCGTCCATTTTTATATTAGCAATTGGTGGGATAATCTCCGCTTTCATTTCCTTGCGTAGCTTATTGAAAATTGGCGATTCAAGAAAATCGGGAAGTTGAGAGACGAGAAACGAATCCATTATATTTTACTCCCTTTTTCTACAATATTGGCTACCTGGCGTTCAACATTCGTCCTGACACGAAATTCTACTCGTTGAGAACGCGCACTATCTTCAACCTGCTCTGGGGATGTGATCGTTTTCCCTTCTTTATCAATGGGCTTTGCTGAAGAAAACCCAATGGCGCGAACGTGATTTTTAAACCAACTTAAGGTACTTTTAGAGTCTGAAACAGCGGGCATATTCATAATATATGACAGAGTTGTCCGAGTTCTTGACTGAGACAGTTCCATGTTATGAAAATAAGCATCATTTTCACTTACACCAGTTCGCCACATCGTTGATGTATGTCCCTCAATGCGTATTTCCTCAATATTATTGATATATTTTTTATCAGTCATAATACTAAGGTAGCGAGGAATAAATTCATCTAAGATACTTTTAAATTCCGGCTTTAGCTCAGAGGAACTGGTCGTAAATAAAATATTTGGCTCTTGGAATCGCACTGTTAGATCTTCGTCGATTGTTGCGTGCCAGCGTTTTAGATCGTCCTGGAATTCGTGCTGTAAGGCTTGACCAAGCCCCTGTAAGGTATTTCTATATACAGATGGGATCTTAACCATCTCCTGTACTTTTATCATATAGACAACAGAAATAAGTAAAAAGATCATCATTAGAGAGGTCATTAAATCACTCAGACTGATCCAAAAATCCTCTTTATCTGCTTTTTGGCGAGTCAGTAATGGATTATTCATCTTCTATCCCCTATCCCCTTAAATTCTCTGATAGGCGTACGACGTCTCTTAGCTTTTCTGTTAGCGGATCGTAATCCTGTACAAATTTAGAAGACAGTGCCCCTAATTGTTGGCCGAGACTATCGAGAGATTTCTTCAACGCAGCCGCTAGAGCTGCATCTAATGTTTGAACCTGTTGCTCTGTTTTTTTATTCAGCTCGACAATATTATTCGTTACATCTTCATTGTGTCGCTGTATGTATTTAGTGAGATCTTGAGAAAGGCGTGTTATCTGCTCTTGTAGCTCTGTGCCTGTTTGTTGCACAGATTTTTGCATTTCCTGATTTTGGTTTCTTATAGCATCAAACATTGTTTTTGAACTATCTATCATCTGGTTGCTAAAATCGGCTGTCGATGATTCCAATGTTTGCGTTACAGTATAAACACTATTTTCAATGGCTGTGGCGGAGGCTGTAGCCCCGTTCCTCACATCCTCTATAATAGCCATGATTCCTTTTTCTATTTCGGGGATGCCTGTTTTTGATGATTCAATTAATTCAGCAAGTTGTTTCAGATTTTCTTCTATGCCTTTTTCTAAACTAGAGGCCGTACCAATCGTTTGATGAATGTCTTTTGCAACTTGAGTAAATGATTCCGATTGTGTCATTATTTCAGAAAAGGATTGGGTCGCTTGTTGCATATTTTCTGTTGTTTGAGTTTGTTGCTCAATCATCTCTCGTATTTGTAGGCTGTATTGCTGCTGCCACTCATTTATTTTACCGACAGCTTCATTTAACTGTTTGAAATTGTCGCCAAATTGTTCACCAATTTTTTCATTAAAATCATGAATAACTTCTTTTAATGCTTCAATTAATGCTTTTGAGTTGTTTTCAGTTTGATTTCTCGAGAATTCAATGAATGCATTATGGATATTGGTTAGCTTATCGTTTTGATCTCCACGCATTAATTTTAACTGTGTCAGCAAAGATGCGTCTTCATTTCCTGCGATAGCATAATGCAATCGTCCAATTGATTCTGTAGAAAGCTGCAGGTGTTGAACAATATCGTCAATTGTGGAGTCTGTTGGTGTTGGTTGGTTGTTTTTTGTTCTTACACCACGGAAAGCATAGCGCCATTTTATAATTAATGCGCAAGCGACACCCACAACAGAGGCCCAAAATGCGGTTTTTATGCCATTAATCAACTTAGGTAGGCTATTTTCTACATCATTCATATCGAATGATGCCAAGCCTAACGCAATGCCCAGAAAGGTTGCCAATATCCCTATAGTAATGAGGATTCCTGGTGATTCATGAGCTTTCTTCTCGGTAAAATTCTGATTGCTATAGATGAAGTAGGCAAGGATCACAGCAATAAAAAGCCATGTTTCAAGTGGTAATATATTAAGCATAGAGTAGTCAAATCGTCCGTTTGTTAAAAATAAGATAAAAATGAAGCTATAGTGCTAAAGGAGGCACTTTTTAGTTAAGGCAGTAAATTGCATTTTAATTAGCTTGATAATTATTAAATTATGTAATCATTTTTTCATACTATCGAGTAACCTCATCTTTTAGGTGTTCGTTATTATTAGGATGAAAAATGCGATATGAAACGCAATTTTAATAATATGTTTATGATTAAACAATAACCATATTGGTTTTTATTTCTTTTGAACGTCAGATCTGACCTTTCCTGCACAGCCAGACTGATTCGACTATGCTTATGTCGTAGAAAATCTTGTCATGGAAAATCCGTCGCTAAATAACTTTGCCAAATAGTAGATCACTTGAAGGGAACTCAGTCCGAGTTATGCGATCTGATCAATCGCCAAATCAAAACAAATCACCAACCGGACTGAGCGATGCCGATCATAGCAGCAATCCCTGATGAAGAACGACGACTAATGCGTAAAGAAGCCCAACAGACACATGATAAAAATTACTCCAGACGACTCATCGCCATACTGATGCTGCATCGGGGAATGACTGTCACCGACGTTGCCAGACTGCTTTGTGCGGCCCGCTCATCGGTTGGAAGATGGATAAATTGGTTTACTTTACATGGTGTTGAAGGTCTAAAGAGCCTCAAAGCCGGACGAGCACCGCGCTGGCCAGTCGCTGATATCCTGCATATGCTACCGCTTCTTATTAAACGCTCTCCTCAGGATTTTGGCTGGCTGCGCTCCCGCTGGAGTACCGAGTTGTTGGCACTTATCATTAACCGGCTTTTTAACGTGACGCTTCATCCTTCCACGTTACATCGCTATCTGAGACGAGCGGGTATTGTCTGGCGCAGAGCCGCGCCAACACTGAAAATCAAAGACCCGCATTATGAGGAAAAGCGACTCGCCATCGAACAGGCCGTCTCCCAGAAGCAGACGAACCATCCGGTATTTTATCAGGATGAAGTAGATATCGACCTGAACCCGAAAATCGGTGCAGACTGGATGCTCAAAGGGCAACAGAAACGTATTACTACGCCGGGACAGAACCAAAAGTATTATCTGGCAGGGGCACTGCATTCGGATACGGGACGAGTCCATTACGTTGGCGGCAGTAAAAAGTGTTCTGATTTATTTATCAAGCTGTTAGAGACATTACGGCGGACATATCGGCGAGCGAAAACCATTACGCTGGTCGTTGATAATTACATCATTCATAAAAGCCACAAGGTGAAAAAGTGGCTGGAAAAAAATACGAAGTTCCGGTTGTTGTTCCTGCCCACGTATTCGCCGTGGCTAAATCCAATCGAGTTGCTGTGGTTGTCGTTACACGAAACGATAACGCGTAACCATCAGTGCCGGTATATGTGGCAGTTACTGGAACAGGTAAAATTATTTATGAATGCCGCTTCACCGTTCCCCGGCAATCAGCATGGTCTGGCTAAAGTGGAGCGGTATTAGGCGAAGTCATTTAGCGTGTTTTTGTCCGAGTAAAGCACGGCTGGCGGGGCAGTAAGCATAACAGGAGTAGGGAATGAGAAGGCTGATGATGTACCGTTCACGCTGGCTGCTGCCGGTTCTGGTTATTCTGGCGGCATTGCAGCTGGCTGCCTGTGGTGACAGCGAGGCGGAGCAGCGGAAGGCATTCATTGCGTTCCTGCAAAGCGCGCAGTCGCAGCAGGGTGGGAAGCTGCCGACATTGACGGAAGAGCAAAAGAAGAATTTTGGCAATTTTGCCAACGATTACGCGATCTTAACCACCTTTTCTCAGCAGTTTAATCAGGCGATATCCGGCAGTTTGACGCCGATGCTGGGGCAAATTTCCCGTATCCGCGTCCCTAAAGACTATCTGACACAGCGCGATGGCCTTCGGCAATCTATCGGGGCAATGAACCTGCTGAGCCAGCATGTGCAGGCGGCGAAAGTACAGGCGGACAATGCCCACCGGATGCTAAAACAGCCTGAAGAGGTACAGATACCCTATGAGCGGCTGTATGCACGCACGGTAATACAGCCAACTAACGCGCTGTTACCCGCTATTCCGAATGCGATTGCTTTTGCACAGAGTCTGACTCAGATCGGCGATTTCCTTCAGGCTCAGGGCGATCAGGCCGTGTTCAATGGTGCGTCTGTGCAATTCCGTACGCCACAACAGGTGGCGCAATATAACGGCATGGTGGCGGCGTTACCCATGCAACAGCAGAATTTAATGAATGCGCTCAGAGGGGTAAATGGCGTGAATTCTCCCTAGCCGCGTCGTTTTCTCATGTTTTAGCGATGCGCTATTACGGATAGGGATTCTGGATAACAGGGCGATGAGAGGCGAGGGGGGTAAAAATAAATTGTGAGTGACATCACATAAATAAAACAAATACAGGTCTTTAAAGTGTGACTTATATCACATATAAAGGGCCGTGTTGGTCTGGGAATTGGTTTAGTTTTTCATTTTTAACGTTTTTTTGTGAAGTAAATCACCTATTTGTATCGTTGATGTAGGGTGGTTGTGTGATTTTTGTCACGTTACTGCCGTGGAGTTGCGGTATGAAAACAGCGTGTTAGAGTCCGCGCTGCATACAGTAATACTGACGGAAGCAATCGGTGTTTTGATAACCGATAGGCCTATAAGAGCCGGGGTTTTGGTCACTGCTGATATCTCGGTAAAAATAAGGCTGTCGGTCGTTGTTGCTAACCATCGCTGCAACTAACACATATTGCCACGCCGTCTCACGATAATTACCACGCGCTCTTATTGTCAGCGCGTTTCAATAGGGGTGTGTTTTTATGCTTTCACCAGATATTAAGATCAAAGTGCAAAACTTTGGTCGCTTCCTCAGCAATATGGTCATGCCCAATATTGGCGCCTTTATCGCCTGGGGTATTATTACCGCTCTGTTTATTCCTACCGGCTGGATTCCCAATGAAACATTGGCGAAGCTCGTCGGCCCGATGATTACGTATTTGCTGCCATTGCTGATTGGTTATACCGGCGGACGTCTGGTATTCGGTGAGCGTGGTGGCGTGGTGGGGGCAATTACGACGATGGGTGTGATCGTCGGGACCGATATCCCGATGTTCCTCGGCGCCATGATCGTCGGCCCATTGGGCGGCTGGGCGATCAAACGTTTTGACCGTATGGTCGACGGTAAAATCAAGAGCGGCTTTGAAATGCTGGTCAACAATTTCTCTGCCGGTATTATCGGTATGTTGTTGGCAATTCTGGCATTTTTGGCGATTGGTCCGCTGGTTGAAGTCTTCTCTCGGGTACTGGCTTCCGGCGTTAACCTGATGGTCCAGAACAACCTGCTGCCGTTTACGTCCATCTTCGTTGAACCGGCGAAAATTCTGTTCCTGAACAACGCGATCAACCACGGTATTTTCTCACCGCTTGGCATTCAGCAGGCAACGGAAACCGGCAAGTCTATTTTCTTCCTGATCGAAGCAAACCCAGGCCCAGGTATGGGCGTGTTGATGGCTTATATGTTCTTCGGTCGTGGTAATGCGAAAGAGTCTGCGCCAGGTGCGGCGATTATCCACTTCCTGGGCGGGATTCATGAAATTTACTTCCCGTATGTGCTGATGAATCCGCGTCTGATTATTGCGGTGATTCTGGGCGGGATGACTGGCGTATTTACGCTGAGCGTGCTGGGCGGCGGTTTGGTTTCTCCAGCGTCTCCAGGCTCCATTCTGGCGGTGTTGGCGATGACGCCAAAAGGCGCTTACTTCGCTAACCTCGCAGCCATTGCAGCGGCCTTTGCGGTATCTTTCATCGTGTCGGCGATTCTGCTGAAAAGCACCAAGCAAAAAGAAGAAGACCTGAGCGACGCAACGCGCCGCATGCAGGAAATGAAAGCGTCTTCTAAAGGCACGGCGACTAACGTTGGTGTCAGCGGCGATATGAGCACCGTGCGTAAAATCATCGTAGCCTGCGACGCCGGTATGGGTTCCAGCGCGATGGGTGCTGGCGTGCTGCGCAAGAAAGTGCAGGACGCTGGGCTGACCAACATTTCGGTGACTAACAGCGCGATCAATAGCCTGCCGGACGATGTTGATCTGGTGATTACGCACCGTGACCTGACCGAGCGCGCGATGCGTCATGCACCGCAGGCACAGCATATTTCGCTGACCAACTTCCTTGATAGCGGCCTGTATAGCGATCTGGCTGCTCGTCTGGTGGCTGCGCAGGGTGCCGCGAAGCCTGAAGCCGTGGCGACGCCTGCCCCTGCAACTGCCGATGCGCAGACGAACCTGTTCCAACTGGGTGCGGGCAATGTGTTCCTGAATCAGCATGCGACAGAGAAAGAGCAGGCAATTCGTTTCGCCGGTGAGCAATTGGTGAAAGGCGGCTACGTCGAGCCTGAGTATGTTGAAGCGATGCTGGAGCGCGAAAAGCTGACCTCTACTTATCTGGGCGAATCGATCGCGGTACCGCACGGTACGATTGAAGCGAAAGATCGCGTACTGAAAACGGGCGTGGTTTTCTGCCAATACCCTGAAGGGGTGCGCTTTGGCGATGAAGAAGATGAAGTTGCGCGTCTGGTTATCGGTATCGCTGCCCGTAACAACGAACATATCCAGGTCATCACCAGCCTGACCAATGCACTGGACGATGACGCCGTCATTGAGCGTCTGGCGCACACGCAGGATGTTCAGGAAGTACTCGACTTACTCTCCGGTAAAAAGAGTGCCTAATTGATGTGGCTAGTGCCGCCTTCGGGCGGCCTCTTTTTATGTTTTTTTAAGGTTATGTCTCATGAAAGCATTACATTTTGGCGCGGGTAATATTGGCCGTGGATTTATTGGGAAATTGTTGGCGGATGCCAACGTCGAACTGACATTCGCTGACGTCAATCAGCCGCTGCTGGATGCCTTGAACAGCCGTAAAAGCTATACGGTACGGATTGTTGGGGATAACACACGTCTTGATACCGTGAGCAACGTTAGCGCCGTTCACAGCGGTAGTCAGGATGCCGTCGCGCTGATTGCCGTGGCCGATCTGGTAACGACCGCGGTGGGGCCGCAGATTCTGGAAAAAATCGCCGGAACTATCGCTCAGGGGCTGGTTAAGCGTCATAACGACGGCAATTCCCGGCCGTTGAACATTATTGCCTGTGAAAATATGGTGCGCGGCACCAGCCAGTTAAAACAGCATGTGTTGAAACTGCTGCCCGAAGGCCATCAGGAATGGGTTGTCGAGCATGTGGGATTTGTCGATTCTGCCGTGGATCGCATCGTTCCCCCTTCCGAAGCGGGTAGTGATGATGTGCTGGCGGTGACAGTAGAAACCTTCAGTGAATGGATTGTCGATAAAACCCAGTTCTGCGGTGAGCCGCCAGCGATTCCCGGTATGGAATTGACTGACAACCTGATGGCATTTGTCGAGCGTAAGCTCTTCACACTGAACACGGGTCATGCAATTACGGCTTACCTCGGCCAGCAGGCGCGGCATCAAACGATTCGCGATGCGATTCTTGACCCGCAAGTCAGAGCCGTAGTCAAAGGCGCAATGGAAGAGAGCGGTGCGGTGCTTATCAAGCGCTACGATTTTGATACGGATAAGCATGCTGCCTATATCAATAAAATTCTCAGCCGCTTTGAAAACCCCCATCTGCATGATGATGTGGAGCGCGTTGGCCGCCAGCCGCTGCGTAAACTGAGCGCGGGCGACCGTCTGATCAAGCCGCTGCTGGGCACGCTGGAGTACCATTTGCCGCATGACAACCTGATTACCGGTATTGCCGCCGCGATGCATTATCGCAGCGAACAGGATCCGCAGGCGCTGGAACTGGCTGAGTTGCTCCGTGCACAGGGGCCGCAAGCGGCGCTGGCACAGATTTCTGGTCTGGATGCTAACAGCGAGGTTGTCGCGCAAGCAGTGAATGTGTATAACGCCATGCAGTAATCGGCGCGTCTCGTCACCAGGCTGGTGTGGTCTTTTCGACACAATGTCATGTATATGGGCGACGTCGGGAATGGGAGGTCGCCACACCTGCCGGTGTAAGCATGCTGCCGAGATGGGGTATGCGTGTGCGGGGTTAAAGAGTCGAGAAGTGACGATGGAAGAAACACAGGCGTTTGAAAACCGGGTTCTGGAAGCGCTGAACTCAGGGAAGACCGTGCGCGATTTTATGCTTTGTGCCGTTGAATTGCTGGCTGAAGCGGTCAGCATCCTGATGTTGCAGGTGTTCCGTAAAGACGACTATGCGGTGAAATACGCCGTTGAACCCTTGATGACGGGAACGGGCCCGTTGGGCGACCTTTCCGTGCGCCTGAAGCTGATTTATGGTCTGGGAATGATCAGCCGTAAAGAGTACGAAGATGCGGAACTGTTAATGGCTCTGGGTGAAGAACTGGCGCATGACGATGGGCATTACCGTTTTACCGACGATGAAATTCTGGGGCCTCTCGGCGAGCTGCATTGCGTTACGGCGCTGCCCGCACAACCCGCTTTGCCGCCGGGAGCCGACGCTGCCGACCCGCTTCTGGTGAACATGCAGCAGCAGCGCTATCAGCAGATGGTGCGTTCCACGCTGGTGTTATCCCTGACCACTCTGATTGCGCAAATCAGCCTGAAAAAGGCGTTTTAACGCGATTCTACCGTATCACGCCACTGCGTCAGCCAAGAGTATAGTGTATGCTGTGCTCCGCATTATTCTCCCGTTATACAGGTTATCTTTTATGAAAGAGCAGGAAAAAGCAGAGATTAAACGCCTTAGCGACCAATTGGATAAGCTGACGCGTAAGCAAGCCACGCTGCTGGCACAAGGTGATGCTGAAGCTATCGCCCTCAATATGGACGCGCGTGAGAAGCTGACGGCCGAAATTGAGCGCCTGCGTAACGTGAGAGAACAGAAACTCAGTAAAGAAGCGCAGAAGCTGGCGAAGCTGCCTTTCAGCCGTGCGATTACGAAAAAAGAGCAGGCTGATATGGGGACGTTGAAGAAAAGCGTGCGCGGTTTGGTGGTGGTACACCCGATGACCGCGCTGGGGCGCGAGATGGGCTTAACAGAGATGACGGGCTACGCGCCGAAACCGTTCTGAGGCGTGTTTCTCTGCGCAGACCGCTGGCGCTGGATACGTTAGCGTCATGGATGTATTGATGAAGCCCCTGTTTAACAGGGGCTTTGTCGTTTCTGGTTCGTGGCTGCTTTGGTATTAGCGCGGCGCGTGCAGGCGATGCGTTGGGTTGGTAAACGCGATGCCAGCCGGCGTGTCATCGTGCTGCGTGTTTGCCAGACGGAAGACGGAAACCGCTTGCTTCAGCAGTCGCGCTTGCTCTTCCAGCGAGTCGGCGGCGGCAGAGGATTGTTCAACCAGCGCGGCGTTCTGCTGCGTGGTGCTGTCCATCTCAACAATCGCCTGGCTGACCTGGCTAATCCCGCGGCTTTGCTCATCTGATGCGGTGGCAATTTCACCCATGATGTCATGCACCTGCGTGATCGAGGTGACGATATCATTCATCGTTTTGCCTGCACTGCCGACCAGCGTCGCACCGTGTGATACCTGATTAACCGATTCAGAGATCAGGCCTTCGATTTCCTTCGCGGCCTGAGAACTGCGCTGCGCCAGATTGCGGACTTCGCTGGCGACCACGGCAAAGCCACGGCCTTGTTCACCGGCGCGCGCGGCTTCCACCGCGGCGTTCAATGCCAGAATGTTGGTCTGGAAGGCGATGCTGTTAATGACGGACGTGATTTCCGCGATACGTTTAGAGCTGTTTTCAATCGCGGTCATGGTTTGCACCACGTTATTCACCTGCTCGCCACCCTGTTTGGCCGTTTGGGAAGCGCTGATTGCCAGTTTGTTGGCGTGGTGCGCGTTATCCGCGTTTTGCTTAACTGTCGCGGTGAGCTGTTCCATGCTGGCGGCGGTTTGCTCAACGGCGGCGGCCTGTTGCTCGGTACGTGATGACAGATCCGTATTGCCCGCGACTATCTCGCTGGAGGCGTTAGAAATCTGGCTGACGCCGACGCGAATGTTATCGATCATATTGTGCAGGTTGTCATTCATTTTCGACATTGCACTCATCAACTGACCCAGCTCATCCTTACGGGTTGTGTTAATGGACATGGTGAGATCGCCTGTCGCGATTTTTTCAGCCATGTTCAAGGTGTTGCCCAGCGGTGTGGTGATCTGGCGTGAAATGAACCATGAAATCAGCAGGCCAAGCAGCAGCGTAATCAATGCCGCAATGCTCATTTGCAGCGTGGCGCTATGAATATCTGCCTGCGAAGCAGCCAGTTGATCGCTAAGCAGGGATTTAACCACGCTGTTCAACTGGTCGGCGACAGCCTGCATTTGTGCTGCTTGTGCCATCTCTTCCTGATAGGCTGGCATGTAGGCCAGAACCTGCTCTTCATAGTTGTTCATGATTGTCAGAACGGGTGTCAGCGTTTCACGTTGTTCGGCAGACAGGCTCTGATACAGGAAGGTCAGTGACGTTTGTGCCGCATTAATGGCATCCGTCAGCTTTTCTTCGGATTCTTTATTGGGAGAAAGTAATAAACCACGGACGTGGTAGCGGACGGCAATCAGTTTTTGGTTCAGGTCAGAAAGTAATAATTGAAGCGTTGTGCTGTTGTTGTCTGTCTTTAATTGCTCGTTGAGCTGTTGTAGCGGTTTTTCCGTTGTTGAAATATTCCAGCTTTTTCTAACGGCATCCTTTTTGCTTACGGCATTAATATAATTATTTTGTTTTTCCTGATAGCTGGTAATTAATGTGGGGATGTTGGCTATTTTCTTGGCGTCATTTTCCGGCCAGTTAAATTCTTTTGCCTTTTCAGCGAGTTTACTGACATTGGCAATGTGTTCAACGTTCCTTTTTATATCATCAGGATTATAAGTGGTGCCGTATAGTGCACGGTAATATTTAGCTTGGTTAATTTCATCATTAATATTGTTGCTTAAATTAACTTTATCGATACTGTCTTTCAGCGAGCTAATATGCATAATGCCCGCGCCGGCAATTACCATGGTCATCAGCAGAATCAGGAAAAAGCCTAATCCTAATTTTTTACCGACTTTTAGATTGTCAAAATTCATAGCCATCACATCCCACCACTATATCGTATTGAGTCAAATTTACTATCCTGATGCACACTTGATTAGCGGTGCTAGCATCTCGGATTACCGCTTGCCAAGTTTATACCCGTCATACTTCAAGCCGCATGTGCGTTGGCTGCATTCAAATACTCGGCCCGTCGTGGGCTTCGCCCTAAAGGGCTAACGCTTCGCGTTGTTCAAAACGTTAACGTTTTGTCCTGCAACTCGAATTATTTAGGATATATAGCTACAAAACTACATGACAAAAACCCGCAGTAGATATCGGCATGTTACTCTGAAACTTTACGAGCCAGCCAGCGGCGGCCTGTCGGAGAGAAACGTAAAGATGAACCGGATACCAGCGTACAGGTGGCTTGAAATATAGCGGGGACAATAAAAAACTGGAATAACAGACTGTTATTCCAGTTTATATTCAAACGCAGAAGAAACCTGATGATATCAGGCACTCAGCGGTTTTATTTTTTCGCGCCAGCAAAACGTGCGGCTGCTTCGTCCCAGTTCACCACGTTCCAGAAGGCTTTAGCGTAATCTGGGCGACGGTTCTGGAATTTCAGGTAGTAAGCGTGTTCCCAGACGTCCAGGCCGATGATTGGGTAGCCAGAAGCGCCAGAAACGGCTTCGCCCATCAGTGGGCTGTCTTGGTTTGCAGTAGATACGACAGCCAGTTTGCCGTCGTCTTTCAGAACCAGCCAGGCCCAGCCAGAACCAAAGCGGGTTGCTGCTGCTTGCTCAAATTTCTCTTTAAACGCATCAACGCTGCCGAAATCGCGTTCGATGGCGGCTTTCAGGTCGCCAGTCAGCGTCGTGCCAACTTTCAGGCCTTTCCAGAACAGGCTGTGGTTAGCGTGGCCGCCAGCGTTGTTACGCAGTGCTGCTTTTTTCTCCGCAGGCACTTTATCCAGTTGGGCGATCAGCTCTTCAGCAGACAATTTAGCCAGCTCAGGCAGAGATTCCAGCGCGGCGTTAGCATTATTGACGTAAGCCTGATGGTGTTTGGAATGGTGAATTTCCATCGTTTCTTTGTCGAAATGCGGTTCCAGTGCGTCATAAGCATATGGCAGCGATGGCAGTGAATAACTCATGTTTAGCATCTCCATGGTAAAAAAAATGTTACGGCACTGTACTGTTAGTGCCGCGTAAGCAATACGTTCATTATAGTTAATTAAATGATATTGAAAATGATTATTCTCGCTCTGATATCATGAGCCATATTGCTTTACCTCATGATAACAAACGGTTATGTCATTATCGCACTATGTAGAAACAAATTAATCTATACCCGTCATACTTCAGGCTGCGCTGGCGCTGGTGGTGTTGTTTACTCGCTCAGACGCTGTGGATGCGTGTAGATAGTCGCATGTCCCGGTCGACAAAAACCGACCAGCGTCAGGTTGCAGCGCTGGGCGACCTCAACCGCCAGTGACGTTGCCGCCGAGACAGCAAACAGGATTTCCACGCCGCACATGGCGGACTTCTGAACCATTTCATAGCTGGCGCGGCTGGAGACCAGCGCGGCACCTTGCTGCCAGTCTTGTTTTGCTCGAGCGCCCAGCAGTTTATCCAGCGCGACATGGCGACCGACGTCTTCACTCCCCCCGGACAGCGTGCCGTCTGGTGCGACCCAACTTGCGGCATGGGTGCAACCCGTTACCTGACCGATCTTCTGCACATCGCGCAGCCGTACCAGTGCGCTTTCAAGTTTGCTGAGGGAAAAGGTCTGCGTAAAGGGCAGGGGGGACACCGGCTTGCCGATCTCCGCGAGTTGCTCCACGCCACATACGCCACAGCCTGTTCGGCCATCCATCGCCCGGCGTCGTTCTTTTAGCCCGGCAAAACGTCGGCTAGAAAGCTCAATCTGCACTTCGATGCCGTTACAGGCGGGCAGAACATCAATCCCGTAGATATCCGCTGGTGATTGAATAATGCCTTCAGATAAGGAAAATCCGAGGGCGAACTGTTCCAATTCTTTCGGCGAAGCCATCATGACGACATGTGATATGCCGTTGTAGACCAGCGCAACGGGCACTTCTTCCGCCAGCCAGTCAGACTGTGGTTGATGCAGCGAATCGGGATGATAGACCGAATGTTGCGTTGCGCCTTCAAGGGCGGCATCCGCGCGTAAATGAACCCCTTCCACCTGAAATACCTGCATGTTAGTAACCCTGGAAATTAAAAGTATTATTTCACCGCGTCTGAAGGGATGCGAATTTTTCTCGCAAGAAACTGTGCGTCAACTCGAAGAGTTGCCTTCTTCTCTGGCCGAATCCTGTCGCTAATTCCATACCCCGTATAGGCTTAATTTAACTGCTTACTGATTGCCTCTTTTTTCACTGCGGCATGGCCGCTTACCCAGAACTGAAAAGGAGACTGAAATGGCGCATGATAATTTTGAAGGCCGACGCGCATCTGACGAAGTCGGTTCTCTCAACCTGAAAAAACGCTATGACAATTTTATCGGCGGAGCCTGGGTTCCCCCTGATGCGGGTCAGTATTTTGTCAATTTGACGCCAGTAACGGGCCAGCCGATGTGTGAAGTGGCCAGTTCATCAACGCGAGATATTGACCACGCGCTGGATGCCGCCCACAAGGCAAAAGCGGAATGGGGCGGCATGTCGGTACAGGAGCGGGCGCTGGTGCTTAACCGCATTGCCGACCGAATGGAACAAAATCTTGAGCTGCTCGCGCAGGTGGAAACCTGGGATAACGGTAAACCGATACGCGAAACCAGCGGGGCGGACGTGCCGCTGGCGATTGACCATTTTCGCTATTTTGCGGCCTGTATCCGTGCGCAGGAAGGGGCGATCAGTGAAATTGACGGTGATACGGTGGCCTACCATTTTCATGAACCTCTCGGCGTTGTCGGACAAATCATTCCCTGGAATTTCCCGCTGCTGATGGCCTGTTGGAAAATGGCGCCAGCGCTGGCCGCTGGTAACTGTATTGTGTTGAAACCCGCCAAGCTGACGCCGATGTCGGTGCTGATTTTGATGGAGTTGATTCAGGATCTGCTGCCTGCGGGGGTCATTAATGTCGTCAACGGGTCGGGAAGTGAAATTGGCGAATACCTGGCGACGTCGAAACGCGTTGCGAAAGTCGCCTTCACCGGCTCGACCGAGGTGGGTCAGCAGATCATGAGCTATGCGGCGCAGAATGTGACGCCAGTCACGCTGGAACTGGGCGGCAAATCGCCGAACATTTTCTTTGCCGATGTGATGGATAAAGAAGACAGCTTTTTTGACAAAGTGCTCGAAGGCTTCACCTTGTTTGCTTTCAATCAGGGAGAGGTTTGCACCTGTCCGAGTCGTGCGCTGGTACAGGAATCTATCTACGATCGTTTTATGGAACGGGCAATCAAGCGCGTTGAGGCTATCCGCATCGGCAATCCGCTGGACAGCAAAACCATGATGGGCGCACAGGTGTCCGCAGGCCAGCTTGATACCATCCTTAACTATATTGATATCGGTAAGAAAGAGGGAGCACGGGTGCTCACGGGCGGCCAGCGTAAGGTGATGCCGGGCGGACTGGCGGAAGGCTACTATCTGGAGCCGACGATATTGTTCGGTAAAAACAGTATGCGCGTCTTTCAGGAAGAAATTTTCGGGCCGGTGCTGGCGGTCACGACATTCAAAACCATGGATGACGCATTGGAGATCGCCAACGATACGGAATACGGGCTGGGGGCTGGCGTGTGGAGCCGTAACGGTAACATCGCTTACCGGATGGGGCGCGGTATTCAGGCCGGACGCGTTTGGACCAACTGCTATCACGCCTATCCGGCGCATGCGGCGTTCGGCGGTTACAAGCAGTCCGGTATCGGGCGTGAAAACCATAAAATGATGCTGGAACACTACCAGCAAACCAAGTGCCTGTTGGTGAGTTACTCTGATAAGCCGATGGGACTGTTCTGATTCACTCACGCCATGCCGTGCCTGCCTTTTCTGGCGAGTATGCATGGCGTAACCCAATGTTTTCCCGTATTAATCTGTCTTTATCACTCAGATTTTCCCGATTGTTGAGTACAGACTTTTGATTGTGGGTTGTTGATCGTTGATTGTGCCAGCGCTCAACAACAGCTACGCTGTTTTGAATAGCGCTTTGCTTTCAAGAGGTTGTGCATGACGGATAAGATCGGCTGGATTGATAACCTGCGGGCGCTGGCCTGCATGATGGTCGTTCTGATTCATAGCACAACCTACTATATTACCGCAGGCGGCACGCCGGGCGATGGACACTGGGATGTGGCGAATATCCTGAACTCTGCTTCGCGCGTCTGTGTCCCGCTGTTTTTCATGATCTCGGGTTATTTATTCTTTGGTGAGCGTAGCGCGGGGAAGAAACATTTCCTGCGTATCGGTCTATGTCTGCTTTTTTATAGTACGGTCGCGCTGATCTATATTGCGACGCTCACGCCGATTAATGGCCTGAATTCACTGCACCATGCGTTGCAAAAACCGGTCTTTTATCACTTATGGTTTTTCTACGCCATTATCGTGATTTATCTGCTTTCCCCACTGATTACCATCAAGCCGGTATCGGGAAAATATTTAGCCGTCTTGATTATCCTGCTGGCTGTGGTCGCCAATCCCAATACGGGGCGGGTGGAATTTGCAGGGTTTAAATTACTGCCCGTGAATCTCTATATTTACGGCGATACGTTTTACTACGTGCTGTATGCCGCGCTGGGGCGTGCATTGGGGATGTTGGAAGTGCCAAAGAAAATCGCGCTAGCCGCTATCCCGTTCTTTATCGCGTGTGTCGCGCTAGTCGCGATGGGGACTAAGCACCACACATTACTGAACGATACATTTACCCAGACATTTTACATCTACTGTGGCCCGCTGGTGTTTCTGGCGGCGGTCAGCCTTGTGGTGGTGTTTAAACACTACTGTAGCCAGCGGATTTTGCCGGGATTTGCCATCATTTCGCGCCATTCGCTGGCGATTTACGGTTTCCACGCGTTGATCATTCACTATCTGCGTACGCATGACGTGGTACTGCCATCCCTCCCGGTTCTCGATATTTTGTATGTTTTCGCCATCTCGCTAGGAGCCAGCCTGCTGCTCTCGATGGCGCTACAGAAAATCGATGTGCGGCGCTGGGTGAGTTGACCTTTGTCTGGTTTACCGGACGTATGACATCACCGCAGAAGCGTCGTATCGTGGGTGTTGTTAGGTCGTTATTGAGGTTATTCATCACTCGGGAAGGCGCGGCGGGACGCGCCTTATATTAGGCAGATGAGCGGTTACGCCGGCACGCGCCAGTAATCGTAATCGATGTGCTCAACCTGGAAGTTGGCGTTTTCTTTGTCACCCGTCAGGCGGTTGGCGAGGGTAAAGGCAAAATCGAATGTCACGCCTAACCCTTTGCCGCTGATTAGATTGCCGTCTTCCACGACTTTCTCGTCAACATAAACGCCATCGGTCACGTCCTGCCATAAATTCCCGGAGCAAACGTAGCGGCGGCCTTTCAGCAGGTTGTTACCCCCCAGTACGCGTGCAGCCGCAGAGCACAGTGGGCAAATCAGTTTTCCCGCGTCATCGTGGCGACGGATAAACTCGACAACCATTGGGTTGGCAGCCAGGTTTACCGTACCCTGTGGGCCACCAGGAATGACCACGGCATCAAACAGCGTGTCCTGGTTTCTTTCCAGCAGAGAATCGGCAAACATGCGAATATTGTGATAACTGCGCAGTTCCAGTCTGTCATAGCATGACAGCATGGTGACTTCTATCTTCATGCGGTGCAGTACATCAATCACCATGATCGCTTCCGCTTCTTCAAACCCTGGGGCCAGCAGAATGGCGACTTTCTTAGACATAGCATCTCCAGCAATATGCAAGGGAAGGTGTTAACCGCAGGAGGATAGCAAAGAAATATCGATAAAATGAAACGATGTTTTATTAATGTCGGGTGGGTCGCGTAAACGATTTTTGCTGCTTAGCCTGAAGAGAAGATAGCGCTATACTTGCTAACTTGGTCGTGAGTCGGCCGCGAATTTTTTTACGCGAAAGCATGACTCTTCTCTTCCTGTCCCGCCAAAAAGATGTTTAAATTATCACTCACTTATTTTGCATAAATATGCATTTGTGAGTGTGTCGATTTTGATTATCGACCGGCCCGTTTGATGTAGCATGTGCACAGGGCCCGAACGCTCATGAATGCATGGCGTAACATAATGGTGTGGCGGCTAAGCTGATACCCTAGGGGTATATCACCATAGATCTTTCGAGCAGGGATTACATATATGACAACGATTCTCAAGCATCTTCCGGTTGGTCAGCGTATTGGTATTGCGTTCTCGGGTGGTCTGGATACCAGCGCCGCGCTGCTTTGGATGCGTCAAAAGGGCGCGGTTCCTTATGCGTATACCGCAAATCTGGGGCAGCCAGATGAGGATGACTACGATGAAATCCCTCGTCGGGCTATGGAATATGGCGCGGAAAATGCTCGCCTTATCGATTGCCGTAAGCAGCTGGTTGCTGAAGGTATCGCTGCGATTCAGTGTGGCGCATTCCACAACACGACAGCGGGCGTGACCTATTTCAACACCACGCCGCTGGGTCGCGCAGTGACCGGGACGATGCTGGTTGCGGCGATGAAAGAAGATGGCGTGAACATCTGGGGTGACGGCAGCACCTATAAAGGCAACGATATTGAGCGTTTCTATCGCTACGGCCTGCTGACCAACGCTGAACTGAAGATTTATAAGCCGTGGCTGGATACCGATTTTATTGATGAACTGGGCGGTCGTCAGGAGATGTCCGAGTTCATGGCGCAGGCAGGGTTCGGCTATAAAATGTCGGCCGAGAAAGCCTATTCCACCGATTCCAATATTTTGGGTGCGACGCACGAAGCGAAGGATCTGGAATTCCTGAATTCCAGCGTCAAAATCGTTAACCCGATTATGGGCGTGAAATTCTGGGACGAGAACGTCAAGGTTCCGGCAGAGGAAGTGACCATCCGTTTTGAACGTGGCCATCCGGTTGCGCTGAACGGCAAGACCTTTGCCGATGATGTTGAACTGATGCTGGAAGCGAACCGTATCGGCGGACGTCATGGTCTGGGGATGAGCGATCAGATCGAAAACCGTATCATTGAAGCAAAAAGCCGTGGCATCTATGAAGCGCCGGGAATGGCACTGCTGCACATTGCCTACGAGCGTCTGGTTACCGGTATCCACAACGAAGACACCATCGAGCAATACCACGCCAATGGTCGTCAGCTGGGTCGTTTCCTGTATCAGGGACGCTGGTTCGATTCTCAGGCACTGATGCTGCGTGATGCTTCTCAGCGTTGGATCGCTAGCGCTATTACTGGCGAAGTGACGCTGGAGCTGCGTCGCGGCAATGATTACTCCATCATGAATACCGTGTCTGACAATCTGACCTATAAACCAGAGCGTCTGACTATGGAGAAAGGCGACTCGGTCTTCTCGCCAGATGATCGTATCGGCCAGCTGACCATGCGCAATCTGGATATCACGGACACGCGTGAAAAACTGTTTAACTATGTTGAAACAGGCTTGCTCTCTTCCTCCGCCAGCACGGGTCTGCCGCAGGTAGGCCAATTGCAGGATAAAACAGAGAAATAACGCAGAGATTAAGTAAGATAAAAATCCGGAATCGTCTTGCGTTTCCGGATTTTTTTTATCTGTTTATCATAGGTTTATGTTTGGCCTTCTCGCGGTGTTTTTTCGTATATGAACTCTTGCTTACAGTGCAGGTTGCATCTGTACAACTATCGTGGAAAGGGACAGAATACCTATAAATAGTCGGCCTGAATAATAATCTGAAGGCGAAGGAACTGTGGGATGGCGTATCAGTTTTTTGAGGTTATGCATTAACTTTTCAATGGAGGAAAAATGTTAGAGATATTTGATGTAAATCACGCTTTGTTGTCAGAAACGAAATCAGAAGAGCTATTTACCCTCAGAAAAGAGACGTTTAAAGATCGACTGAATTGGGCGGTGCAATGTACTGATGGAATGGAGTTTGATCAGTATGATAATAATAATACGACCTATCTTTTTGGTATAAAAGATAACACGGTTATTTGTAGTCTGAGGTTTATCGAAACAAAATACCCTAACATGATTACTGGAACATTTTTCCCTTACTTTAAGGAGATAAATATTCCTGAAGGGAATTATCTGGAGTCTAGTCGGTTCTTTGTGGATAAATCGCGAGCGAAAGATATCCTCGGCAATGAATACCCCATTAGCTCGATGCTGTTTCTTTCGATGATTAATTACTCAAGGGATAAAGGCTATGATGGAATATATACCATAGTGAGTCACCCTATGCTGACGATATTAAAACGTTCTGGCTGGGGAATCAGCGTGGTTGAGCAAGGTTTATCAGAAAAGCAGGAAAGAGTGTATTTAGTTTTCCTTCCCGTTGATGATGAGAATCAGGAAGCGTTGGCTCGTCGTATTAACCGCAGTGGGACATTCATGAACAACGAACTGAAGCAGTGGCCTCTACGAGTACCTGCCACTATTGTACAGGCTTAATGAGTTGTAATTCAACGCCGAGCCTTATGGCATGCTTGGCATTCAGGACGCCCAGTTTTTTCACAACGTTGCCGATATGAAATTTTACCGTGCTGGTTTTGATTCCGAGAATAATAGCGACTTCCAGATAGGTTTTACCCATGCTGGCCCAGTAAAGAATTTCGTTTTCTCGTTGAGAGAATATTTCTTTATTGTTTGACGGTTTTTTGCTTTCAATCATCTCTCTGCAAAGAGAGATGATTTTTTCATATGCATCAATTAACAGCATCTGAAAGGTGTCTTTTTTCTCTTCAATGAATGTTTCAACATCATCTGGATATGAACTGTCCACGATAATAGATAACATCGCCAGGTTGTCGCCATGATCGTGAAGCACAAAAGTATATCCGTTAATAATATTATATTTTTTAGAGAGATCGAATATTTTGGCAAGCTGTAACCGGGTGTTAATAACGAGGCTTTTCTCCCATGAGAAAGGAGATATCTTGTTAAATGAGGCAAGAACAACAGGATCAATATGTTGATACTTGTTTTCTTTATAGAGGTTAACCCATTCATCGGGATAACTTGAAATGATGATCATTTGAGATGGATTCTTCTTATTGAGAACCATAAATGAGAATTTTACGCCGTCGTAGTGATCCAAGTTTTTATTGAAGTGCTTTTTAATTACTCTGCTTATTATTTCACTATCGGTAAACAATGGCGACATCTCATGACCTCAGTCTGAAGAATCAACATCCCTATAATGAAAAAGTATATACCTACACCTGTACCTAAGTCTAATTGTTATGTGTGAGTGAAAAAACATACAATCTTAAGATAATGTTAAGGGCGTAAAGCAAAAGAAATAAACACCGCTCAGGATAAGCGCGATGATTGGCTAACATCAGGGAATGCTAATTAAGCAAGATTTATCAATAGTATAATAAGAATAGTCTTCTCTAATGGCCTGTCATTCTACAGGCCCATGGAGTATGGGTTACTGGATTGTATCAGTGTCGTGTTTTCACAAGTCACATTTACCTTTCATATTATGCTCTCTTCCTGCGCGACCTATCACGCCTCATCGATATTGTTGTATTCCCACAGCCTATTGAAATGTCTATCGTCCAGATTGCGGGCTAAATCCCTATTACCCGTAAAAGGCCGTGCAGTGGTTGCCGCTGCTCCCCACGGTTGTTCTCTGTCATAGCTGGCGTCAATCGTGCTGTCGCGAATCACTAACTGACCGTTTGCCGTCTGACCCGGCAGGTATCCCGTTTGCCTTGCCCCCTGATCCCAGGCTCGGCCTAATCTGGCTTTTTTTCCTCTTCTGAAACCTTCATCACCCGTAAAGCGGCACTTCACCGCCAGAAAACCGTATTGCACCCACGGCATGCTGTCAGGCGCAAAGACATGGATATCTTTCGCTCCACGGCTTGCAACCGTATGAAAGTGGACGCGCTCGAATACCGCGGTTGCACGCCCAAAAACGTAATCGACATCGCCCTCAATGTAACTGTCTTTAATGTAGGCGCGGCTGTAGCGATCCGTGACGTACTCGTTGCGGAGGTTGCTGGTATTGACGAAAAAGGTATCCTGACGACCGATGAGGCGAACCCTTTCAAGTTGTACTTTGTCGCCGTCGGTGCGCAGCGCGACAGCCTGATGTGCGCGACCATCTACCGTATCCAGCAGGGTATTCACCACTGTCAGGTTCTTCAACTGGAAATGGTCGCTCTGCGACCACACTACGGCGGAACAAATGGTATCAATCGTCGCGTTCTGCTTCGACGCACAGAGATCGTACATATACCAGGCGGGATCGTCGGGTTGATATTCGCTGTGAGGATTCACTGTTTCCCGATAGGTTGCTGGTGAAAACATCGAATCCAGCGCGAGCTGAATCACCACGTCATCCGGTTGTTCTCCCGCCCCAAAAAGCGTGAGCGGTGGCGCATCGGCGGGAATGTAGACCGTGCCGGTATAGGTGCCCGGCAACAGTTTAATGGCAATACGCTCCTGATCTTGCTGTGCTCGGAGTGCGGCATTGACCGCCTGTTGAACATGAGCGTGGGTTGCCCCATTCACCCCCACCTGCGGCCCCACAACCCAGCACGTAGCCGGATCGACCATAATCGGCGCGGGTTGCCAAACGTCGGCGTCAGTATGGTTACCGTGTTCAGGCGGCGTAAAATAGTGCCGTAGCGTAAAGCGACTCGCTTCCTGCTCGGAAAGAATGGGGCGAGAAACCGTGCCGGGGGAGACCGTTTTATTCATGCTACTCTTCCTCCGTTAGCGGCAAGATCCTCTGAAATATCATGGGTTTTATGCCCGAAGCGCAACCGATAGGTTGAGGGGGTGAGATGTAATTGCTGGCGAAAATGGTGGCGCATTGAGGCTGCTGTACCAAACCCCACCGTTTCGGCGATTTTATCGATTGATAAGCGCGTGTTTTCCAGTAAATCGAGGCCGCCATCGGCAACAACGTGTATACCGCCTGTTGCTCGCATTGCCCCATTTTCTAAACCCGCGACCGCGAATTGATACCAATTTTCTCCCATTTCGGGGCGCGGTAGGCCGAACACCTCAACAGCAATACCAAACTCGAATGTACACAAGCCATCATAAGCAAGTACGACAACAAGCGGGTTGAACATCGATTCCTTCACCTCAATAACTTGTCATGATATCGACGATATATGGCAATAATGCCATCTGCCAGCCGTTATGTATCCGTTTTATAGTCAGGTTTCATGCCAATCTGTGAGGAAACCCCATGAGTTACGTGACTGACTATCCCTTTGCTGCTGCTGATATCGCCCTGTCCCATTTTTCACGGCGTTTATCCGTTGAAACCGACTGTGCCGATGTGGCGGCATCCCTCTCCGACATGCAGCAGGACTTTGTGTTACTGCATGTGGTGGGATCGCCGAAGCATTTTACCGCGCGCCATATACCGGGGGCGATTCACCTTCCACACCGTGAAATCACACCTGAGCGTATGGCTGAGTGGCCTGATGACACGCGGTTCGTCGTCTATTGCGCGGGACCACATTGCAATGGCGCAGATCAGGCGGCCTTAAAGCTGGCGCAATTAGGTCGCCCGGTAAAAATTATGATAGGGGGAATCACGGGATGGGAAGACGAAGGTTTTGCCTTCGCCTGATATCACTTACCTATGGCAGAGGGGCTGCCCCTTCTGCCGCACCTAATTCCCCTGATACCACGTCCAGATCTTGATCAGCACTGCCGCTGATACACTCCAGCATACGACGGCCGCGAGCAGCGCCTGTGGCAATTTCATCCACGCAGTAAAGTAATAAAGTGAGATGAGATAAACCAGATAAGGAATCACTGACCAGATGCCAAACAGGATGGTGGCGCGTAGCGCGTCCAGCCCACGCTCAGTGCCAACAATATAATGTGCGATCAGCGCGAATGTGGGGAATAGCGGCACCAGCCCGGCAATATAATAGTTTCGGCTTTTCGCCAGTACGCTGATGAGTAATACGATCAGCGCACCAATAACAGATTTAATAAACAATGACATAAGTATAACTTCTGGTGTAATTAAGCATCGTGAATGCACAGAGAATAGCGAAAAAGTATCGGGATGGAATAGTGCGATCATACAGCTTAAGATTTCAATTCGTGGTGATTTCGTTATTCTTAGCAACAGAATGAATAAATATCGCGCACGATAATCTCCTTTTTTATAAGGATATTGTTCGCCGGTAAAACGATAAGACTCTGGAAAGGATTGATATTGAATACTCAACATCATGCATTCACTAAGGGATTGGTTCCTCTAAAGATTATTGCTACCGGCTGCGCACTTCCCGCGCAACGGGTGACGTCGGCTGAATTAGATGTACGGCTCAATAAACCTGCCGGTTATGTCGAAAGCCGTTCCGGTATTCTCTATCGCCACCATGCGGATAATCAGGCTAGCCAGGCTGAACTCGGTGTGGCGGCGTTAAATGACGCGCTGGCGCGCGGCGTTATTCCGTCGGCTTCCATTGACCTGCTGCTGTTTGCTTCTGCGATTCCCATTCAGGCGCTGCCTTATAGCGCCAGCCATGTATTAAAAGCGTCGTCTTTGCCGAAAGGGACGGCCTGTTTTGATATTAACAGCAGCTGCGTCAGCTTTATTTCCGCTCTTCAGGTGGCGGCTGGGCTGTTAAATACGGGTGCCTATCGGCGCATTGCCATTGTCTCTACTGAACTCGCTTCGCGCGGTATTGACTGGGATGACGAAGAGTCGTCGCTGATTTTTGGCGACGGCGCCGCCTGTGCCATTGTCGAACGTGGCGATGGTCGTAGCGGTATTGCGGCGTGTCTGCTGGAAACCTATCCGAAGGGCAGCGAACTGTGCCAGATTCGCGCAGGCGGCACCTTACGTAACCCGCGAGCGGGGATGGAACTGCATGATTTTCTGTTCCATATGCAGGGAAAACGGCTATTCAGGCAGGCTTCTGCCCTGATCGAAGGCTATCTGCAACGGCTGCTGGAGGCCAGCGGCTATTCGCTGGCGCAGATGGCGGCAGTGGTTCCACATCAGGCCAGCCACTTGTCGCTGGAACACATGCGGAAGCGGCTGGCGATCCCGACGGAAAAGCTGATTGATATTTATCGCTACCACGGTAATCAGGTGGCGGCGTCGATTCCGACGGCGCTGCATCATGCCATCGTGACGCAACGTCTGCCAGAAGGGGAACCCGCGATGCTGGTCGGTACGGCCGCGGGGCTGACGCTGGGCGGCATGGTACTGATTCCATGAGAGTCTTCGTCACGGGCGCGACCAGCGGGCTGGGGCGTAACGCGGTGGAATGGCTGCTTCAGGCTGGGCATCAGGTGCTGGCCTGTGGGCGCGATCGCACGGTGGGGTTGCAGCTTGAAGCATTGGGCGCGCAGTTCGCCGGGATTGATTTGGTCGAAACCTCGGTCGAGCAGTATCGATTATTGATGACCGGCAGTGATGTCGTTTGGCACTGTGCCGCGAAATCCTCACCGTGGGGTCAATATACTGATTTTTATCAGAACAATACTGAGGTAACGGCACGACTGGCAGAGGCCGCCGGTCAGTTGGGGATCCCGCGCTTTGTGCACATCTCCACGCCTGCGATTTATTTTGATTATCAACACCACCGGAATATTGATGAAAGCTACCGCGCGGTGCGTTTTGCCAATCACTATGCGCAGACCAAATTTCTGGCGGAAGAACGGCTTCAGGCGCTGACGTCGCGCTACCCGCAAACGACCTACGTGATTCTGCGTCCGCGCGGCCTGTTTGGCCCACATGATCGCGTGATTCTGCCGCGAGTTCTGGAACAGATCGCGGTGGGTGGCGGCGTACTGCGGCTCCCGCGCGGGGGGAGCGCGTTGCTGGATCTGACGTTTGTCGGCAATGTGGTGGAGGCGATGGCACTTGCCAGCCAGCGTTCGGGGCTGGTTTCTGGTTCGGCGTACAACATCACCAATCATGAACCAGAACGCCTTGCGGATATGCTTGAGCAACTGCTGGTCGGTCAATTGGGGATGCATTATCGCGTTAAGGCCGTGCCGTATCCGCTGCTGCATGCGGTGGCTGGTGGCATGGAGCTGTTCTCGTGGTTTAGCCGGAAAGAGCCGCTGCTGACGCGCTACAGCGCGGGGGCGGTGAATTTTGATATGACGCTCAGCGCGGAAAAAGCGCAGCAAGAGCTGGGCTATCAGCCGCGTTTTTCCCTCCAACAGGGCATCGCGTTAACCGGTAGCTGGTTCAAAACACATTTTGCGCAGCGGAGCACTGACGGACATGGCTAATATTTCAACGTTTGAAGTCGGGTACTGCCTGCATCCGGGCTGTATGGCACTGCGTGGCGCAGGGTGGAAAGTGTGCCGTTTTCCAGCACGCGTCTGGATGCTGGAAAGTCAGGGCAAGCGCTGGCTGTGGGACACCGGTTATGCGCAGCATTTTACCGATGCCACGCGTTCTGGTCTGTTCCAGCTATACCGCAGGATGACGCCCGTACATTTCGAGACGAAAGACGCGCTGATTCACCAGCTACACGGCCAGGGCATTCAGCCTGCGGACATCGACGGCCTGATTATTTCCCATTTTCACGGCGACCATATTGCGGGGCTGCGGGATTTCCCAGACGTGCCGTTTATTTGTTCGGCGCTGGGATGGCAGCAGACGCGGAATCTGCGCGGTTTTGCGGCCCTGAAACGGGCGTTTGTGCCTGCGCTGATTCCTGAACATTTCGAGCAGGCGCTCCAGTTTGTCGAAAACTTCCCGCTTACCGATCTGCCAGCCGAGCTGGCGCCGTTTACGCAAGGTTATGCGTTGCCAGGTAGCGATAAAGAGATCGTGCTGGTGCCGCTGCCCGGTCATGCCGTCGGACATCTCGGTGCGTTTGTGCTGACTGAAAACGGCTGGGTGCTGCTGGCAAGCGATGCCGCCTGGTCGCCGCACAGCTATCGCGAAGGGCGCGGGCCGTCGCGGTTGGCGAATCTGGTGATGGACGATCCACAAGCCTATTACCACACGCTGGATCAATTGCACCAGTTGCACCTGAACGGGCAGGTCGAGATTCGGCTGTGTCATGAGGGTGACCTATGATTCCGCTGATGACGATCTGGCACTATTTCCGTGCCAGACGCCTCACCTTTGCCACCCGTCAGGCGCTTGAGCGCCATCAGCAGCGCCAGCTTGCTCGCTTTGCACGGCGGGTGCTGGCGCATAGCCCCTATTTTCGGCCTTATTGCCAACTGCCGATTAGCGCCTGGCCGATGATGGATAAAGCCGTGATGATGGCCGAATTCGATCGGATGAATACCGCCGGGCTGAAGCGGGATGAACTGCTCGCCTGCGCGCGCCGTAGTGAGGAGGATCGTGACTTCACACCGAATGTGAACGGGTTCAGCGTCGGGCTGTCGTCCGGCACCTCCGGGCAGCGTGGGCTGTTTGTCGTCAGCCCGCGCGAACAACAGGTGTGGGCGGGAGGCATGCTGGCGAAAATGCTGCCGGACGGTTTACGTGCCGGTGAGCGGGTGGCGCTGTTCCTACGGGCGGATAACAATCTGTACCACAGTGTGGATAACCGCTGGCTCAGCCTGTCGTTTTACGATCTGTTTGCGCCGTTTTCCGCACATGTTGCGCGGTTGGAAGCGTGGTCACCGTCGATTATCGTCGCACCTGCGCAGGTGCTGCGCGAACTGGCGCTGGCGGTACAGCGCGGTGAACTGCGCCTGTCGGTCAAAAAGGTGATTTCCGTGGCCGAGGTGTTGGAACCGCAGGATAAGCAGCTGTTGCAGCAGGTTTTCGGGCAGGTCGGGGAGGTGTATCAGGCGACAGAAGGCTTTCTGGCCTCGACCTGTGAATACGGCACGCTGCATCTCAACGAAGAATTTATTCACATCGAACCACAGTGGCTGGATGACACTCGCTTTACGCCCATCATTACCGATTTTACCCGCAGCACGCAGCCGATTGTGCGCTATCGGCTGGACGATGTGTTGGTGAAGCAACAAACGCCCTGTGCATGTGGTCGAGTGACGATGGCGATTGCCCGCATCGAAGGGCGCAGCGATGACAGCCTGCGATTGCCGGATAGCAACGGTGAGCCTCAGACCGTGTTTGCCGATCTCTGTAGCCGGATTATCGCCAATGCGCTGCCGCTGCATGCCGACTATCGGCTAATTCAGCAGGGAGAAACGACGCTGCATTTATCCGCCGCGTGTAGCCTGCCAGCGCTGGAAGCCTGTCGGGACAGTCTGTCGCAGCAGTTTGCGCGACAGGGGATTGATACATCGCGGCTACGGTGGCATCTCACCGCCGGTGAGATTGCGCCAGCGTTTACGCAGAAGCGCAGACGGATTAGCCGCCTGAAGGAGAGAGCATGAGGCGATTTCCTCAAGCCGCGACGTTATTACGGCTGAAAGCGCTGCTCTTCGGCTGGGGAACGGTCGGCGTGGTGTATCAATTGAGCGCACAGTTTCAGGGGCAGGGAACGGTGCTGCCGATGTCATTTGTTGATGAGTGGATTCCCTTTAGCCCTTCAGCGATCTGGCTGTATCTCTCTTTTTTCATCATTGTGCCGCTGTCTTATTTATCCTGCCCGATCGCGCGTCTGGCTGGGCTACGCCGGGCCACGCAACTTAGTGCGTTGATCGCGGGTGCGGTGTACCTGATTTTTCCGACCACGATGGTGTATCCGCAGGTCGTCGGGGACGATCTCTCCACTCGTCTGCTACAGCTTTTGCTGCTTATCGACTCGCCGCAAAATTGCCTGCCGTCGCTGCATATTGCGCTAACGGTGCTGGCGGTGTGGGCAATGAGCGATCGCCAGCACAAGGTGAAAACCGGTTTGTACCTGCTCTGGGGTGCCGCGATTGCTTTTTCCATTCTGCAACTGCGCCGCCATCTGTTCATCGATCTGGTGACCGGGGCGATGCTGTCGGGCATGACCGGATGGATTTTTCTGCGTAGCCGAGAAGCGGTAAGGGCTGTTTCTTCACGGGCTCCGTTGCCTAACGATAAGCGCCATCAGGAATGACATCATGATCGATTTGGCCTTACCCATTGTCTTTATGCTGGTTGTGGTGATTGGTGAAGCGCTGGTTCTACAGTGGATGCAGCGTGAGAAGGTGAACTGGCATGACGTGGTTTTCAACCTGAATTCCGGGCATATCATGCTGTGGCTGTTTCGCAGCGTGGAAATTTTTTGTTATGGCTATGTCGCGGCGCATTTCAGTTTGGGTTGGGTAGAAACCTGGCCGCCGGTGCTGATGTGGCTGTTCGCGATACTGGCCTGGGATTTCGGTTTTTATTGGCTACACCGTCTGCACCATACCTTTGGCGTGCTCTGGGCGGTGCATGTGGTGCATCATCAGGGGGAGCATTTCAATCTGTCGCTGGGCGTGCGTAACTCCTGGTACTCCTCGCTGACCTCCATTCCGTTCTTCCTGATTCTGGCGCTGCTCGGTGTGCCGCTGTATATGTTCGTCACGGTGTCCATTCTGCATTACAGCGTCCAGCTCTTTAACCATAACGCCATGACGCCCAAACTGGGCTGGCTGGAAAAGGTGCTGGTGACGCCGGTACACCATCGCGTACACCACGTGAACGATCGTGCATACGCTGATAAGAACTTCGGCGGCACCTTTATTTTTTGGGACAAACTGTTCGGCAGCTTTTGCCCACAGCTGCCTGACACGCCTTTCCACTACGGTGCTGGAAAAGACACGCCATCGAAAAACCCGTTTTGGGCCAGTAACCTGCCTTTTATGTCGTACCTGAAGCTATCGGTGCGCCGCACGCGTCAGGCGACGTTTGCTTGTACGCCAGTGGCGCTGATTGCCGGTGCCATGCTGCTGTTTGCGCTGGTGGTGGGCTATGTCTACCTGTATGGCTACGGCTATGATTCCGCGAACCTGTCGCAGGCGGCGCTCTTCCTATTGCTGGTGGCGGGCGCGGTCGCCTTGGGCGGGATTTCCGAAGGGCGACGCTGGGGCATTTACGTCTGGCTGCTGGTCGTTCTGCTGTTCCCTGCGGTGTTTCTTGTCTATCTGAGCTGGGAAGCGCTCTACTGGAAGATAACGATGCTGATGCTGGCGCTGCACGGGTTGGCGATGGCGTTCGGCTGGGGTCGATATCCTCTGACTGGAGAGCATGAAAATGGCTAATCTACTTCCCGCCAGACCGTATCCGGCGCAGGGGGAACAGGCTTTTCATCGGGCATTACAGCGCGAAACGTCGGCCTACCTTCGCGCTAACCACGATCATCGCTTTGCGGATCGCGGCCAGTTCGTGAAGGCCGGATTACTCTTTTTATGCTGCATTGCCTGTTATGCGCTGTGCTTAATGCAGCAGACGGCGTGGGCGTTTTTCCTGAGCTATTTTTCTTTCATCATGCTGTCGATGTTATTGAACATCATCGTGAATCATGACGCCTCCCATAATACGTTTTTCCGCAATCGAACGCTGAACCGCATCGTCGGGCGGGTCGTGACGTTGCCGTTAGGCATCGATCCGGACTATTGGCGTTTGCGCCATGTGGGCTTCCACCATATTTACCCGAATGTGGAACATTACGATCTGGATACGGAAGAGAATGGGGTTTTTCGCCAAACGCCTTTTCAGCGTCACCGCGCCTACATGCGCTATCAGCACCTTTACTGGCCGCTGGTCGCGTCGTTGTCGCTCCCTTATATCGCCTGGATCTTTGACTGGGCCGATCGCTTGGGTAAAACCCCCGTTAACGCTCGCGTGGTGCAATCAGGCTACCGTGGGTGGATGATTTTTATCGGTAGCAAAGTCGGTCATATCGTGCTGCTACTGGTGATTCCCATCGTGGTGGGGGCTGCACAGGGCATTAGCCCGGGCATCGTGCTGTTAAGTTATTTGCTGGGCCAGATGTTGGCCTCGTTGCTGGTGGTCTTTTTACTGCTGGGGTCGCACTGGGCGGAAACGGAATTCTATGCTGTGACCGATACGGAGGTCATGCCTCTGGGCTGGTATCAGCACAACTTTGCGACCGCCTGCGACTGGCTGCCGACGCCGCGCTGGCTTGAGCACTGGACGGGTGGGCTGCACTTACATCTGACGCACCATCTTTTTCCAGGGTGGCATCACCGTCATTACCCTGCGCTCGCCGCTATCTTACGGCGCCTTGCCGCCGAGCATGGTATGGACTATCGCTGCATTACCTATCGTGAACTACTGGCCAGTCAGCGCCGGTTTTTAAAATTGATGGGCGAAGGTAACGATCGGCGGACTGCGCAACGTGGTGTGGAAGAAAGGGCAGGGGAAAGATGATGCCTGCACCGCTAAAGCCGCTACGCTATGAGCAAGGTCGCGATCTGGCGTTACATCGGGCGTTGATGAAGGCCGCGAATGACTATCTGGCGGAAACGGGCGACCACCGTTTTGCCAACGCCGGGTTTATCGGCAAGATGGTATTTCTGGTGGCGCTGTGTCTGACATTTTATGGCTTCAGCCTCCGGCAGACGACGCTATGGGGTTTTGCTGGCTGCTATTTTGGCTTTATTTTCACCGCCATGTTTCTGGCGGTGAATGTGATACATGATGCCTCGCATAACGTCTTTTTCCGGCGACCGTGGGCGAATCGCCTGCTCAATATTGTGGTGAGTATTCCGCTCGGCATGGATTCCGACTGCTGGCGAGTGAGGCATGTGATTTTCCATCATGCTCACGTGAATGTGCAGCACTACGATTTGGATATCGAAGAGAACGGCGTCTTGCGGCAATCGCCCTACCATCGGTTTCGCTTTTTTATGCGCGCCCAGCGCTACTACTGGCCGATGGTGGCGTCGCTGACCTTCCCCTGCATCATCTGGTTTTTTGACTGGATCGATCGCGCGGGGAAAACGCAGGTGACGCGCAATATGACGCTTCAGGGCATGAAGGGCTGGGGTGTTTTCCTGCTTTCAAAAGCGCTGCATGCCTTGCTGGCGCTGGCGATTCCTTACTGGCTGTTGTCGCCGACCATCATTAGCGTCAGTTCGCTGCTGCTGGTTTATCTGCTGAGCCAGATGCTGTCGTCGCTGATTTTTGTCGTCCTGATCCTCGGGTCGCATTGGGCAAAAGGAACGTTCTATCAGGCACCGGAAGATGGCTTATTCAGGCATGGTCGCTATCAGCATGTTTTTTCCACCACCGTGGATTGGTCTACCCACCCCGCCTGGCTTGGCTACTGGCTCGGGCAGCTCAATATGCACCTGACCCACCATATTTTCCCCAACTGGAATCATCGGCATTATCCCGCGCTGTCGAAAATTATTGCGGACGTTGCCCCACGTTACGGCATTGATTATCAATGCATTACGTTAAAGGCGATTTTGGTTGAGCAGCAGCGGTTTCTTAAAAAAATGGGAAAAGGCTAAAAACATCACGTTATCCGTCTTTATCAATAACTTCGGCTTTATTTGTATTCAAGGAGCGATACCTCATGCGTTATTTATCTCTGGCCGTTTCATCCCTGCTGGTCTTTTTTACCTCGTCCGTCTGGGCGATGGATTGCAGCAAGGCCAGTACAGACAGCGAGAAAATGATTTGCGCCAGCAGCCGCCTACAGCAGCTTGATACCGTCTTGAACAAGGCCTATCAGGGTTACGTGAAACAAGCAGACAACGCGCAGGCGCGTCAGGAGCAGCGCGCCTGGTTGGCCGAACGTGACCGCTGTAAGGATGACGTTTGCCTGGGAAATGAGATGATTTCCCGTATTCAGACGCTTTCCGGGAGTGAAAATATCTCCCTGATTACGCAGGCATCAGAGCAGTGGGACTTTGTGCTCAGCGTGGCGACGTGCGATCTCGACTCTTCTTACTCAACCTGTGAAGGCCCCGGCACGCTGGATATCTTTAAGAAAGGGCGTGGTGAGCTGTTCCAGCGTATCACGATGGAAAATATGTTTATCGAGTTGAACAAAAAGGGTGAGGTGACGGCGAATCTGGTTGAGGTCTACGGCGAGAACAACAGCGGGCTGGTGATTGATGACGCTAACTTCGATCACCACGCGGATATCATCGTGCGTAATGGCAATAGTGGGGCTTATGGTGGGCCGTCTTACGATGTGTTCCTGTTTGATGTGGAAAAGCAGCAGTTCACCCTGAATGCGTCGCTGACCGAGTTAGCCAGCACCAACCTCGGCTTGTTCGATATCGATGAGAAAAGTAAGATCATTACGACGTTTACCAAAAGCGGCTGCTGCTGGCATCAATGGTCTGCCTATCAGATCGCCAATAATCAGCCTGTCCTGATTGCCGAAACCACGGAAGCCTATTCCGAAGAAAAACAGGCGATGGTCGCTACCACGCGCGAGCTGGTGGGCGGCAAGTGGAAGGTGAAGGAAGAGATCGTAAAAACCGACGAACAGTAATATTTTCTGCTTCATAGACAGGCGCCGTGGTTGAATGCGGTGTCTGTCACTGCTTCGTTTATTCCCCCTCCGTTGTCGTTATTCCCCGTGTTCCCCGAGACTTTGCAAAAGTGTTACGTCAGGCGTGCTCAGCATGACTTTTTTGCCACTTGCTAGACTGAGATGGCAGCCATGAAAAGGTAAATGCCGCGCAGAACGCGCAGCATGGCAAAACTTCACAAAAAAGACGTGTTTTATTAACAACTCGTTTATGCGTTGTATTCTCTAACCCTACTTTGGAGATGCCTGACATGAGCACCACCCAGAAACGTATGTACATCAACGGTGAGTTTGTTGAAAACAGAAGCGGGAAATGGATTGATGTGGTGAATCCAGCCACAGAACAGGTTATTTCACAGATCCCGGAAGGGTCCGCTGACGACGCAAAGCGAGCGATAGACGCGGCAGAAGCCGCACAGCCGGGCTGGGAAGCGCTGCCTGCGGTTGAGCGCGGTGTCTGGCTGCACAAGATTGCCGATGGTATCCGCGAGCGTGAAGCCGAACTGACCGATACTATTATCGCGGAAGGCGGTAAGACGCACGGTCTGGCGCAGACGGAAGTGCTGTTCACCGCTGACTACCTCGACTACATGGCGGAGTGGGCGCGCCGTTATGAAGGGGAAATTATTCAGAGCGACCGCCCGAATGAAAACATCTTCGTTTTCCGCAAAGCAATTGGCGTCACGACCGGTATTCTGCCGTGGAACTTCCCCTTCTTCCTGATTGCGCGTAAAGCGGCACCGGCGCTGATTACCGGTAATACCATCGTCATCAAACCGAGCGAGATCACACCGAATAATGCGGTGATTTTCGCCGAAATCATTCACAAGATTGGCCTGCCGAAAGGCGTCATCAATTTCGTTACCGGCTACGGACCAACGGTCGGGCAAGAGCTGGCTGCTAACCCGAAAGTCGGCATGGTTAGCCTGACTGGCAGCGTGGCGGCGGGGGTTGCGACCATGACGGCGGCGGCGCAGAACGTCACCAAAGTGTCGCTGGAACTGGGCGGTAAAGCGCCAGCCATCGTAATGGACGATGCGGATCTCGATCTGGCCGTGAAAGCGATTGTCAGTTCCCGCGTCATCAACAGCGGACAGGTGTGTAACTGTGCCGAGCGCGTTTACGTGCAGAAAGGCATTTACAAAGAATTTATCTCCCGTATTAAAGCTGCGATGGAACAGGTGACCTTCGGCAACACGGCGGAGAAAAAAGCGCTGGATATGGGGCCGCTGATCAGCGCGGCGGCGTTACAGCGTGTGGAAGACAAAGTCGCAAAAGCGGTATCGCAGGGCGCGAAAGTGCTGCTCGGTGGCAAGCGCGAAAGCGGTACGGGCTATTTCTACCCGCCCACGCTGCTGGTGGACGTGAAACAGGAGATGCCGATCATGCACGAAGAGGTGTTTGGTCCGGTGCTGCCGGTCGCGACCTTCGACACGCTGGAAGAGGCGATTACGATGGCGAACGACAGCGAATACGGCCTGACGTCATCGATCTATACTCAAAACATCAACACCGCGATGAAGGCGCTGAAAGGGCTGAAGTTTGGTGAAACCTATATCAACCGTGAGAACTTCGAGGCGATGCAGGGCTTCCATGCGGGCTGGCGTAAATCCGGTGTGGGCGGGGCGGACGGCAAGCACGGCTTGCAGGAATACCTGCAAACGCATGTCGCGTACCTTCAATTTCACTAAAGGCAATTTTATTCAAGTCATGCCGATCGTTTAAGCATCGAGATACACGGGGCGACCACAGGGGTGAGGTGTCCCTGCGGGACCCTCACCCTGTGTTTCCCCTAAAAACGGACTTAAGTGAACAGCATGAATTTCACTAAAAGCAGCTCCAGTAACGGTCATTCCACTTACCGTAACCGTGGCACAAACAAGAAGAAGGATGGGAAAGGACGATGATCATCTCTGCTTCAACGGACTACCGGGCGGCGGCGCAGCGTAAGTTGCCGCCTTTTCTGTTCCACTACGCCGATGGCGGCGCGTATGGCGAGCACACGCTCAGGCGTAATACTGCCGATCTGGCGGATATCGCGTTGCGTCAGCGCATCCTGAAAAATGTTTCCGACCTCAGCCTGGAAACCCAACTGTTCGGCGAAAAACTGGCGATGCCGGTGGTGCTGGCTCCCGTTGGCCTGACCGGAATGTACGCCCGACGCGGCGAGGTTCAGGTTGCCCGCGCAGCGGCGCAGAAGGGGATTCCCTTTACGCTGTCTACCGTCTCTGTCTGCCCGATTGAGGAAGTGGCTCCTGCCATTAATCGGCCGCTATGGTTCCAGCTCTATGTGCTAAAAGACCGCGGCTTTATGCGCAACGTGCTGGAACGCGCACAGGCGGCAGGGGTCAAGACGCTGGTGTTTACCGTGGATATGCCGACGCCGGGTGCGCGCTATCGCGATGCGCACTCTGGCATGAGCGGCCCGAATGCGGCGATACGCCGTGTTTTGCAGGCGATGGTACATCCACAGTGGGCATGGGACGTTGGCCTGAACGGTAAACCTCATGATCTGGGCAACGTTTCCGCCTATCGCGGTACGCCGACGACGCTGGAAAACTATATCGGCTGGCTGGCGGAGAATTTCGATGCCTCTATTTCGTGGCAGGATTTGGCGTGGATCCGCGAGATGTGGAAAGGGCCAATGATCATCAAGGGCATCCTCGACCCGGAAGATGCCAAAGAAGCCGTCAGGTTCGGCGCAGATGGCATTGTGGTCTCCAATCACGGCGGTCGTCAGTTGGACGGCGTGCTCTCGACGGCACATGCATTGCCCGCTATCGCCGATGCAGTGAAAGGCGATATCACCATTCTGGCGGATTCCGGTATTCGTACCGGGCTGGACGTGGTGCGTATGATTGCGCTGGGCGCGGATGGCGTGATGCTCGGGCGCGCGTTTGTCTACGCGCTGGCAGCAGCAGGCGAAGCGGGTGTGGTTAATCTGCTGAACCTGATTGAAAAAGAGATGCGCGTGGCGATGACGCTCACGGGAGCTAAAGCAATTGCCGATATCACCACCGACTCGCTGGTGCAGGCGACCCAGCGGCGGCTGGATGGCCTGTAAGCACGGATGACGCGGCGAGAGGCATTTACCGTCTCCTCGCCGCGCTTTCTGATAGTATTTCACCGGACGACGGCTTTTTCCTATATTGCAAACGCTCCACTTCGTTCTATATTTCGAGAGCAGATTGAACGAAGGGGAAATCGTTGTGAATATTAAAGGGCTTACGAAGGGATTCTTCATCCTGATCTTATTTGTCGTTACGCTGGCGTTTTTTGACATATTGGCGCCGTATTATTCCGCCATCTTGTGGGCGGCGGTGTTGGCCGTCATCTTCCATCCGCTGAAAAGCAAAATTCGGCAAAAATTAAACGATCGCAACGGTGTTGCCTCGCTACTGACGGTCCTGATCATCTTCCTGATCGTCTTCATTCCATTGGGCGTGATTGTTTCCTCGTTGGTGGTTGAGATTAACGGGGTTTACACCCGATTGCAGGACAGCAATACGCAATTCCCGGTGGTGCTGGCGGAGCTGCTTCAGCATTTGCCGAAGTGGGCGCGGCATTTCCTGGCGGAACACAATCTGGATAACGCCGCCAAAATACAGCAAGAGCTGTCGCAGGTTGCGTTGAAAGGCGGGCAATATCTGGCGGGAAGCGTATTGCTGATCGGTAAAGGTACGTTCACCTTCTTCGTTGGTTTCGGGGTGATGCTCTACCTGCTGTTCTTCCTCCTGAAAGACGGTTCCTATCTGGTAAACCTGATTCTGGAATCACTACCGCTTTCCACCCATGTTAAGCACCACCTGCTGGTGAAATTTGCCGCGGTATCCCGGGCGACCGTAAAAGGCACCGCTGTGGTGGCGATTGTGCAGGGGACGTTGGGCGGCATTGCGTTCTCCATCGCAGGAATAGAAGGGAGCCTGCTGTGGGGCTCGCTAATGGCGTTCCTATCGCTGATCCCTGCCGTAGGCTCGGCGATTATCTGGGTTCCCGCCGCGATCTATCTCTTTGCAACAGATATGCTCTGGCAGGCCATCTTCATCGTCGCGTTCTTCGTGCTGGTGATTGGGCTGGTGGATAACATTTTGCGTCCGCTGCTGGTGGGGAAAGACACTAAAATGCCGGACTATCTGATTCTGATCGCCACGCTGGGCGGCATGGAAATCTACGGGATTAACGGTTTTGTGATTGGTCCGCTGATTGCCGCACTGTTCATCGCCTGCTGGAACATCCTCTCTGGGCGGGATAATCAGGAAAATATTGAAGGCATCGACGAAGATTTTATCGAGGAAGGTCGCTTGTACGCGAGTACGACCACTCCCGAAGAGGCTGATGCGGAGGGGAGTCAGACGGCGGATCATCGGGCGCGAGAAGGTAACGAAACGGCGAGTAAGAAAGCCGAATAAGGGGATGTCGAGATAAAATAGCCTGTCAAATGACGGAGTGTGGGTGAAAGGACCTGCCTTATAAACTCACACGGCACAGCGCTGGAGCCACGGGTGTGGCTCCACTGTGAACTAGAAGGATGTCCAGTCCTGCGTGTCACTTTTCGGTGTTTTCAATGTGGAACTTTTGGGGGATCCCGCGCTGCCTAATGCCAGTTCTGGCACGATGGATAAGCGTGCTGGTGTGCCTGATTGTGCCAGTTTGAATGCGCTGACGGTCTGTGTTAGCACATTTGCCTGAGATTGTAACGATACTGCTGCTGCTGCAGATTCCTCAACCAGTGCGGCATTCTGTTGCGTTGTGGTATCAATTTGTCCAACCGCGATATTTATCTGGCTGATACCATCACTCTGTTCCTGACTGGCCTGAGATATTTCAGCGATGATGGCATTGACGTCAGAAACATGGCTCGTCAGGGTATTCATCGTCGCTTCGGCTGAGTCGACTAACATCATTCCCTCTTGCACTTTGTTTACTGAATCATCAATTAATTCTTTGATTTCTTTTGCTGCTGTGGCGCTGCGTTGTGCCAGCGAACGTACTTCACTGGCGACCACTGCAAAACCTCTCCCCTGTTCGCCCGCTCGTGCGGCCTCAACAGCCGCGTTCAACGCCAGAATATTCGTCTGGAACGCAATGCTATCAATGACGCTGATGATTTCGGCCATACGCTGAGATGAATCACGAATACCACGCATTTTTTGGGTCACCGATGTCATGACGACACTGGACGTTTCGGCGGCTTCAGATGACTGGCGTGAAACCGCCATCGCTTGGCGGGTATTGTCAGCCGTATTTTTGATGGTGGATGTGAGTTCTTCCATTGATGATGCGGTCTGTTCCAGTGAACTTGCCTGCTCTTCAGTACGAGCGGAGAGATCCTGATTGCCTGCTGCGATTTGTGATGCCGCTGTTGAAATCGCCTCGGAACCATCGCGAACTTGGCTCACAATGTGGCATAGGCTGGTATTCATATGGCTCAGCGCGGCTAACAATTGCCCTGTTTCATCTTGGCGATTGCTCACAATCTGTGAAGTCAGGTCGCCTTCAGCCACACGATTCGCGATGGTCAGTGCTTGCTGAATGGGTTGGGTTACGCTGCGGGTGATCACCCACGCGGCTATGGCTCCAGAGATCGCACCGATGCCGATCAACGTCAGCAAAAATAAACGAGAATGCTGAAAATCTTCATCCATGACATCCAGTGTTTTCATCATGGCATTGTCTTTATAGTCGACGTAGCGTTGGATTTGTTCAATAAAAAGAGTTTGAGCACGATCTAAGCGATTAGCAAACTCGGCCTTTGCGGCTTCACGGTTTCCTGCGGTGATGGCGGCGATCAGTGCATCGCCCGAAGCGATGAAATCATTGCGTGTCGGCGCCATATCCGACATGATTTTTTGCAGTGTAGGATCATCGCTTTCCGCTGAGTCCTGAATGATTGCCTTCAATATCGTTCTGCCCTGTTGGCGAATTTTCTCAATCGAATTTAATGCATTCCGCAGTTGTTGTTCGTCTTCTGCCAGCAATAAACGGTCATAGCCCAGTACCGTTTCATCAATGGCCTGACGTAGACGATTTGCGTCAACGGTATCTGAGTAGGTGTCGGTTACGATTAATTTTGCACTTTGATTGAAATCTGATAATCGGGTGACAGATAAGGTGCCGACAAGGAACAACAGAATAATCAACCCAGAGAAACCTATGCCTAGCCGATAACCAATGCGCCAATTTACGATGCTCATCTTTTTTCCTTTACCTGATAATTATGTGGATTTAATCATTGTTATGAGTGGTGGTAAGCGATGTCATTGCCCTGGGAGTCCTATGTGAAGCGGAATAATTAAAATTCATTTTTAACAATAGGATAAGGGGTTGTATGCCATTGATTTTTTACAATAGCCGATTGGCTTAGCCACATTCTTGTACGGTATGGAGTATCGGACGAAGGGGTAAAATCTTTATTAAATCGATCGTTAAAAGCATTTAAAATCAAAAAAACAAAAAGAAAAAACCTATCAATATAGTTTCATCGATCGTTAAAATCAACGAAACGATAAAAATAGAAATTGAACATGTCATAGGAAAAAGTAACGTAAACTTTACGGGTGGAATCGCGGAGGAAAAGGGATGTTTTCTCTGGTGAAAGCAAGGTGATTTTATTTATCTCTGGCAGTAACGTTGGGTTTTAAAATGATGATATTAAAGAATAAAAATATATTTTTTATTTTATAGAGGTGGCTGTCATTTTATAAAATCATTCTTTTAGGCACTTAAGGCAACGTATTTGCAGCCTTAAGTGTGGGACGTCGTTACCACCAGCCCAAATTGCTGCCTAAACCGACTATGATGGCAATCACGATAAAAACAATCGTTGGTTTACTCATGTTTGTTCCGCTTGATGCAAGAGTGAATACGTTGTTCATGGCGTGTGTGAGAATAAGGTAAATAGTAGCGATGGTCTATGATTAGGTGGAATCAAGAGTATGTAGGGGAAAGGGCAGGATTTTCTACTGCCTTTGCCTTTCAGAAAGCCGCCCTCTAGCGTGTGGGGTCATAGGCGTTGACCTCATGGCTCCACGGAATCACATGATCGTTGACCGCGACGTGCCATTCACAGTGCGTCAGAGCGGTGCGTATTTCGGATAAACATTGGCACCAGTGCTGAACGCCAACCCAGGTGGCTTCCTCGTCGTTATCGGGAAGTTTGGTCGAACCAGAGAGCACGATTCCTTTTCTGAACACGTTACCGGTTTTCACGTTGAGAGCGAAATCAAAGGATTCCCAGTTCAAGCCTTCCCCGGTTGTCAGATAGTTCTCAATTTGTTCATTAACGGAATGACGCTGAACGATCTCCTTCACGGCAGAGATCTCTTGTGGGTTAAGGGATTTTTTGCGTCTAGCGGTGTAATAGAGAGAAATTGCCATGTTGCCTCGTTTATTAATAGTGTTTAAGGTGAGGTAATACCGCATAAATTTTCGAATAAAAAACGGCATAAAATAATCAGGAAGTTCTGATTTTATAAAAATAAGGAATGGTGATGTTTGGGAAATTTATTCTGATTGCGATAGGTGCGGCATTACTCAGCGGATGCTCGGTAGCGACCTATAGTCATAAACTGGAGGATTATCAGGGGGCTGACCGCGTAGGGATCACGTTCGATAATCGTAACCTCGACTATATTCGCGTGTACCCGACGACTGGCCGATGTATTAATATTGATGCGCCAGAAAATGGCTACACCAATAATGCGTTTGGGTTCCAAACTAAACTCAATAATAAAGAGTTCGGCTTTCCAGCTATTCCCGAAACGCCAACGATGATTCGTGAATTCTGGGTCAGTGCACAACATAATATTGCAGTCAGAATGATTGCTGCCAATGGTGGATTTAGTACCGTGACCTTTAAGCCCGTGGTGGGGAATTACTATTATGTTACTGGTAAATTTGTTGATGTTTATTCACCACGCCGCATCGAAGTCTACGAAGTATTCAAGACGGAAAAAGGCTACTACGACCGCCGACTGGTCAAAGATTTGATGCTGAAAAACTGTGGTGGATTTGATTCCAGAGTGCATAAGTTTTAATGCTGCTACTCGGCCAGATGTGATCTGTCTGCCCGCCTTCACTGTGCTTAGGTGAGCTGTTTCCCGGTAAACGTACTGGCATACCAAGCGTCCATCACCGACAGCAGGTTTTCCACTTCCTCGACGGTCAAGCCATAAGAATCAGCCGTTTGATGAGGTTTAACAACGAGCAGCGCAACATCGGCACGCGTGTGCAGGTAATCAAACTGATATTCCACCTCCGTGTTGTAAAACAGACTTCCGCCAACGTTTCCGGCTTTGCGTAATTGCTTGATCTGTTTATCTTGCGCGTTCGGATCTTCTGCCCAAATCAGGAAATCACGCAGCGGCTGCGTTTGGCGCGAAAAATCATCACGCGTGAAGCCGAAATAGGCATAGCGCTTTCCTACCACTAACGCGATTTTGCTTTTATCGTCGGTAATCCTGACGTTAAAAGAGCGCTTATCTACAGTACAGTCGCGAAACTGCGGCTTGTACTCACAGGCAGAAAGGTTCTTAGCTTCATACACTTCGTAAAGGCGCATCGTGGCGTATTTATCGAAGGTAGTGAGCCCCTGACAACCGGTTAACGCAAGAAGGATGACGGGGAGGACGAGATAACGCATGACGGTTTTTCCCTGTTTTGTTGCGGGTGAAGATGTTCCTGAGATGGTGCTGGTGATTTGGTGGATCGATTTGTACTGCGATGATGGGACTATATTCCCATTTTTGATGGGATTGTAGGAATACAGTCCTATTTTGTTGCATTTATCATCGGTCATGCAGTGCTTCGATGGTATGACCGTGGCGCTGCATGATGAGAGCAAATTCGGCGTCTAGCTTGGCATTTTGGTGATCTTTGGATACCGCTTTGCCGCTCGCCACTATTACGTTTCTGTCCTGACGAGTAACTCCTATCGATTCGCTGCGATTCTTCCGTTTATTCAATTATTTTTTCCACTCAATAAACATTTTTTCTGTAATGCCAAGTCCAATGATTGAGCCAACATGAAGTTGAGCTAAATCACTGAGTGTCATGGCAATAAATTTATCGGCAGAAGGAATTTCATTTTCTGCACAATATTTCTCAAGATATTGTTCTGCAAGCTGTTCATTAAGATTTTCCCGGATAATACTCCCCATCGCCACTTTTCGTGCCACACGATGTTGTATGCGATAAATATCAATTTCGCCAATCGACTCTTTTACTACATCATATTGTTCGCAAGATCTCGTATAGGCCCATTTGAACAGCTCCAAAGCGGGCAGGAGCTCATTGGTTTCATAGAAGTACAGCAATGCTTTAAAGTAATCCTCTTGCGGTACATCAATAAAACTTAACGGGCAAAAATTGTGCTTAATAAAAGGGATATTGCAAGATAATCGAGCAGTTCGCTTGTTTACGTCTTCAAAGGCTTGTAGATACGATAAATGAAGGAATAAGAAAAAGCTCTGTTCAAATGGGTCGTGGATTTGTTCTGCTTTGCGTAGCAATAGAGAGAAGTATTCTTCGAGTTGATGGGGGTTGTTTAGCGGCAAATAGGCCGATTTTCCAATAGAGACTTCTATCTGCCTGATGTTACCGCATGCGTTGGGATTGGCGAGTAAATCTTGCGAAAGCAGGGCGTGAATATTTCTGATTGTGAAGGGATTAATTATTATCTCTTCGGCATTTTCAATTAAAAATTCAATCGCTTCTTTGTGATTCATGATCATGATGGTTTCTTTATGAACTTTACCATCGGCTGTCAGCCCCTGTTCTATGAGTTTTTGTGTATCAAGCTTGGAGTAGGTATTACCTTCTAGTCGACTAGAGTTATAAGACAAATCAATGAGTAGACGTTGACTAATATTCCTCGCATAAGTCCCTGCTGCCAGTGTGTCATCAAATCGTTTCCCCATTTTCGCCAGCGTCGTTTGTATCTGATTCGGCAGGTACTGAGTTACGTTGGGTAAATAATTATCCAAAATATCAAATTGATAGCTGGATTTTTTACGTGCATACGAAGGCGTATCTAAATAGGCGAGCTGTGAGATAGCCTCTTTGGAAAAGATGGGGTGATTGTCTTCATCTGCACGTATTGTCCTTGTGTTGTTATCGATAGTGTCCTTATCGAATGACTTAAGGACACGCAATGAAGATGAGTTGTCCTTATTTGCATAATATTTAGTATTGCGTTTTTCCCCTACCGTCACGATTTGCCTGTCGTCGTACAGCTCTTTAAGTCGGCGCTGTAGTGTTTTCTTATTTATTGAAAATAATAATAATTTTTCAATTTCGCCCAAGCTTTTTGCTTCATCGAACTGAAGCATTGCTTTCAAAATTGATGTTTTTTCTTGCTGTATACGATTGTCTTGGCTCATTTTTATAAGGACAGAATAGTAGTCGGTGTCTCTAAACGTAGTAGGTATAAGGACAAAGTTCAAGCCAATAAGGACAAATTATAGAAGGTTTGTCCTTATTAGGATCGGATAGAGACAGTTTAGGTGGGGTTTACGGTGCGAACTGATGCCATCTATTCGCTGATTACCATCAGCGCAGGGATCAGGTGCGCACAAGTACTGAGGTAGGCTCTGAGTTGTTGAAGGTGTTCTGTGGTGGCTTCTGTCGCCAGTGATTCGCTGGCATATTGCAGACCGTGGCACAACCCTTCAACCGACTCAGCGGCGATTGCGCTGAAATCGTCACGCTGAGCATGACTAAGGTGAGCAACGGGTAGCGAAGCGATGAGGTCTCGGAAAATGGTAATGGAACTCTCGGTAATGGCTGCATTTGTCGTGGTCATTGGCGATCCTCCTTGAAAGTCAGTGTCGCCAATTGTCGATGCTTTTTACGGGTTCAGATACTACGAGTTTCGTAGTTGGTTAAAATTGTAGATGCGTAGGTAGGCAATAAGAAACCTGAAAGTAGGCTGAGGTTGGTGTCAATGAAGCTCAGTTGGGAATTCATTCGACAAATCAATGATCCCTTGTTTGGGTGCTGGTGTTATGTCCGCTAGAGATTTGGCTACAATGCCCAGTTCATTGCAACGGTTGTAAACACCTTTGTCGTGAGTCCATACCTCATCTACATTTAGTGCAATCGCAATGGATATTATTTGCCTGTCAAACTTAACTTTGTTTGCTGTGTCTTTAGCCATCATCGCTTTTAGTTCTTTTATACTTGGCATCTGTGCACACTCAATGGCCGCAATTTCATCAAACGGGGCGATCTCAAAGCATGACTGACATTGTATAAGATTTAAATGCGTCTGATGATGGCTCTTATCGATCCCAACTAAGTATTCTGCTAAAACCGGCGTTGGAATTATTATTTTGCCGCGATTTGCTTCTACGTGATCAATTAGGGCATCCATCCTGCGTTCAAGGTCAGGTATATTCTCCCCATTCGCAGGGTTTGATAATGTACAACCAGCTTTAGTGCCAGTAATCGCTTGAACTAACACATTGGTATCAAAGACTATTCGCAACTGAGAGCCCTTAGTGCTTTTAAGACAACATGTAAGTCATCTTGTTCTTTCCATTGATTTCCAGGCGCATTATGTATGGATGACAAAGCGGTTTTTAGAGATGACTTTTGCAACTCTTCATATGATGAAATTTTAAGCTTCTTGAGCTTCCATATTCCGTCTTTTTTTTCCCACTCACCATCGCCCTCTACTCTTATCTGTTGGAAGAGCAGGGTTCCGAGTTTAACTGCCATCGATGGAGAAGCTTCACAGTTGAATGTCTCCCCATTTGCACCCTCTAATTTTACAGGGACTGATTCATCTTTGCCGCCGACGTTATACAGTCTGCCTTGTATTTTTGCTTTCTTTCTAACCAAAAACGGAGAGTCTTGTTTTATTCGTGGGAAATCAACAATTGTAACGTCATCGTCATTGATAATTCTCCCCTCTAGCTTATCTTGCTCTAATAATGTAACCAGTTTCAGGTAAGAGCTACCTGAATTAGATGCTTGAGATATGGAGCGCTGCAATACATCATTATATGCAGAGTCATTGTCAACCCAGCTGTTTAGGCACGCAGAGCCCTCGCTCACATCCTTGAAGTGAACGGCATCAGTAGAGCCGTAAAGCTCTGAAAGTGCAGACAGATACTTACCCAGTCTAGCCATTGGCAGTTTATCTGGGCTTGTGCCGTCAAGTTTGAGAGTCAGGCTATTTTTCTTGCCCATCTGCTGTCTTGCGCCCTTAAATATAAAGATCGTCTATCATCACAGCTTCATTTTTGTGCAACGCTGATCTCGCGTCAATTCGTTTCTACTGATTTTGCCGAATTTTATATAAACGGAGTTATCCCTCGTTAGACTAGTAACTTGCATAAACTACTTGCTTAGGCGCGGATATCAATGCGTTGCTTTGAGCGCCTGTTATTTTCATCATCTTGATCATATCCAAAGACTATACAAGGTAGTGCATATTTGGTCCTTTACACCTTAGTGATTGGGTATATTTGAATGTAGACAAGTAACGTGTTTTTCTGCGTTGTTATTCTTCATAAGCAAAAAACGCCCTTAAAACAGGGCGTTGTGGCAGTCGGTGGTACAGAGTGGAATTTACTCAATGTTCTGGATTTGTTCCCGCATTTGCTCGATCAGCACTTTCAGTTCAATGGCTGAAGCGGTGACGTCGGCGTTGATGGATTTCGAGGCCAGCGTGTTCGATTCGCGGTTGAATTCCTGCATCATGAAGTCGAGGCGGCGGCCGACGGCTTCTTCTTTTTTCAGGATTTTGTAGGTTTCTTTGACGTGAGCGTCGAGGCGGTCGAGTTCTTCGGCGACGTCGACGCGCTGTGCCATCAGCACCAGTTCCTGTTCCAGACGGTTATTTTCCAGCTGTACCTGCGCATCTTCCAGCTTGCTTTGCAGGCGTTCGCGCTGCCATAGCAGGATGTTTGGCATCTGGGCGCGGACTTTGACGACTTCGGCGCTGACGCCAGCCAGGCGCTGTTCGATCAGCGCTTTCAGCGCGTTGCCTTCGCTTTCACGTGCGGCGATGAAGTCATCCAGCGCACCTTCCAGAGCGGTCAGCAGTTCGGCGCTGATCGCATCCAGATCCTGCTCTTCCGCCGACATTACGCCAGGCCAGCGTAGAATATCAACCGGGTTGATTTCCCCTTCGTCGCTCTGCATTTTGACCCAGTTGGCGGCATTAACCAGCTGTTTCGCCAGCTTTTCGTTCAGGATCAGCGCACTTTGCGCGCTCGGGTCGAGTTCAAAACGCAGGTTGCATTCGATTTTGCCACGGGTCAAACGGGCGCGGATGCGCTCACGAGCGACGGGTTCGAGGCTGCGGAATTGTTCCGGTAAACGAAGATAGGTTTCCAGATAGCGCTGGTTAACGGAACGCAGTTCCCAGGCTGCGCTTCCCCAGTTGCCCTTGATTTCTCGGCGGGCGTAAGCGGTCATGCTGCGAATCATTGGTGCATACCTGTAAAGCAAATGATGAGAAAGATTATAGCGTTGAGTCCGCCGCAGGGGATAGAAAAAACCGTCTGCCCTGTAGCGCTTGTCGTGAATCAGGCGGCGTTAAGCAAGGCTTCGTTCTGTTTGGCTATCTCCCGACAGCGGTTTTTCATCATCTGTTTCAGTTGCAATGTTGCCTGTGATTGTGGGTTATCACGTCGGCTGATCAGCGTGACTTCAAAAGGCAGCGGCTGGTCGATAGGGACAATCTTTAGCTGATTGGCATAGCGACAGGCGGTAAAGAGATCGACGATGCCCGCACCGCCGCCCGCCAGAACCATATCGGCAATCACCGAGTAGGTTTTGATGTAGAGCGAGGCCGCTGGCTGTAGCGCTCTGTCGCGCAGCGCACGGTGCAGCACCTGACCGAGCGGATCCTGATGCTGCATCATTAGCAGGTTGTTGTTGCACAGCCATTCCAGCGAGACGGGGCGGTTTATCGGGCTGTCTTTCGGCAGAAGGGCCACCATCGTGGACTGGAATAGCGGTTCTGCCAGCAGTTCGGACGGCACCTGCTGACCAAAGATCAGCGCGAAATCGAGCTGGTTTTGCAGGATGTTCTGGCACAGCGTGCTGAAGTGTTCGGTGACGAGTTCGACGTTAACCGAGGCCGCCTGCTTATGAAACTCCACCAGCGTCGGTGCCACGATCATCTGTCCGAACGCGTGCGCTGCCCCCAGCCGTACGGAGTGGGCTTTGCTGGTTTTGATTTGTTCGGTGAGGGAACTGATGCTTTGCAGGTGGCTGAATAGTTCCTGCACTTTCGGGATGAGGCGCAGCCCTTCTTCTGTGGCGACCATCCCCTGAGTACGGCGTTCAAACAGAGAGAAGCCCAGTTGTTGTTCTGCGTGATTCAATACCCGACTGACGTTGGGCTGAGAGACGTTGAGCAAGCGCGCGGCGCCGCTAATGGTGCCTGCCTGAACAATGGCCTGGAAGATCTCAATGTGGCGTAATCGCATGGTGCAGGCTCCGGCTGATGCTTTCTGATGAGCATCGTATGAGTAATAACCAAAAGTTCTGCAATTATTACGCCAGATTATAAGGCCGCGATGAATGGTCGATAGATAAGCGATGAAGTGGTTTTTTGCACTATCATGAAGCCCAATAGTGGTGCGAGCGCACCGCTATTGGGCGTTTGGCTCTGTTTCAATGTGCTGGAACGTTAACGATAGATATCGGCGACGGGTTCTTCACCCACGTAGCCATAGCCGCGGTACATGCCTTCGCTATTAAACGGCAGGGCAATGTTGCCTGCTTTATCGACGGCAATCATCCCGCCGCTGCCGTCCATCCGTACCAGTTTCTCCATCACCACACGATCGCTGGCCTGCTGTAGCGTGAGTCCGGCGTATTCCATCAGCGCCGAGACATCATAGGCGGCGACGGCGCGCATAAAGACTTCGCCTGTACCGGTGCAGGAAACGGCTACCGTCTGGTTATTGGCGTAGCAGCCAGCACCAATGATGGGGCTATCGCCCACGCGTCCGGCCTGTTTGTTGGTCATGCCGCCCGTCGAGGTTGCCGCCGCGAGATTCCCCGCGCTGTCGAGAGCGACCGCGCCGACGGTGCCGAATTTACGGTCGGGATCGATAGGGTCGTTCTGGCCGTCATGATCGAGGATGACGCGGCCTGAGCCTGCCTGTGCGTTATGCAGTTGCTGACGGCGTTCATCGGTGGAGAAAAACGCAGGTTCGACCCTTTCCAGTCCGTGCTGCTGTGCAAAGGCTTCCGCGCCGTCGGCGGTAAACATCACATGCGGGCTGGCTTCGAGTACGGTACGTGCTGCCAGAATCGGATTGCGGATATGGCTGACGCAGCTGACCGCACCGGCATCCAGCGTGCGTCCGTCCATGATGCTGGCGTCCAGTTCGTGGGTTTCCGCGTGAGTGAAGACCGAGCCGTGTCCGGCGTTGAACAAGGGGCACTCTTCCAGCAGGCGGACGGCTTCCGTTACGGCATCCAGCGCGCTGCCGTTTTCGGCCAAAATGCGTTGTCCACTGGCGACAATCTCGGACAGCGCGGCCAGATAGCGTTGCTCTTTTTCAGCGTTCATGGCCGAGCGGGTCAGCGCACCTGCGCCACCGTGGATCACAATCACGGGTTTCGTCATGCGATAAATTCTCTTTTCAAGCGGTTTACGCCCCCAAAATCAGGGGCGGAGAGACCGGAATCAGTTTTGCGTTGTCGCCAGATAGGAAAATGCGCCTAGCAGGCTGGTGATTTCCCGCATGCTCTGCGCCGTATAACCTACGGTTATGGCATCCAAACGTTCAACGCTTGGCAGCAGACAGAATAGATCGGCCAGTACCGGTTTTGCCACCATCAGTTCGAGGCGATAGGGTGCCTGAATCCGCGAATTCAGCGTACGGTGTGCTTTTTCCACCGCGGCTTTTGCTGCGTCACGAATCACCTGACGTGCCTGTTCGGTGCTGAGGGATTCGGCCGCATGTTGCGAAATGGCACGCTTGACGCAGGCATAGTCGGTGTTGGGGTAGTAGCGAGCGATCCAGCTCTGGAGCGTGTCATCGCCGCTGACCAGCCACAGCGGCGTCTTCTGTTCCACGCCGGCGGCAGCGTAGATGTCGCTCTCACCCATGATTTCGCCGTTGATGCGCACGCGGTAGAACGCACGACCATTGATGGTATGCGATAACACCCCAAACTCACCTGCCGCGCTGTGATAACCGATGAAGATCAGGCCGTCGAACTGCTGTTGCTCCAGCCCTTCTACCATCGAATAGCCGCGCGGTTTACCTTGTACCAGCCGGGCGCGGGCGTCGATATTCTCCGCACGCAGATTGACCATTGCCGCATGGCTGTCGGCGACCACCACCTCTGTTGCGCCACCCGCGAACGCACCGTCAATCGCGGCGTTCACTTCCTGCTCCATCAGGCCGCGCGCCAGTTGGTATTCTGCGGTGCCGGGGCTGCACTGTTCCGGGCGCATCACGCCAGCGATCCCTTCGATATCAGCAGAGATAAACACTTTCATAGTCAGTTTCCTACGGGAGAATTTGCTTATGGATAAAGAGTTGCAGCCAACCGATCCAACGCCTGTGGCAGCGTCGGGCGATGATGGCCGCGAAAACCGGTCACGGCGTCAGCCTGAAGCATGGCGTCGAGCACCGCGTGTTCGGTGGCGTCGGCGGCGGCGCTTAATAGCGGTTCAAGCTGCGCATCCTCCGGCGGTCGTGGTTGTGGGCAAGTGGAGAACGCGACGGCGATATCGCCGGAGCCGTGTCCCCAGTAGCTGCCTAGCCGACCTAATCCTGCACCGGCACGCTTGGCGATGCGCTTGAGCTGTCGGGCATCGAGCGGGGCATCCGTCGCCATGATAATGATGATCGATCCGGCGTCTTGCTGCGGTGCGAGCCCAGGCAGGATAGGGGCGAGGGCGTTCCCCATTTGCACGCCGTCCAGCGTCAGTGAGGAAAGCGTGCCGAAGTTTGCCAGCACCAGTACGCCGAGCGTGGCATTCAATTCAGGAATCAGACGTGATGCGGTGCCGATGCCGCCTTTCAGGCTAAAGCAGCTCATACCACGTCCGGCACCGACGCTACCGCGTGTGAAGCTGTCCGCAGCACTGTCCAGCGCTTGCCGTGCCATGTGTTCTGTTACCGCCAGCGCCTGAATGTCGTTTAGCCAGCCGTCGTTACACTCTAGCGCCAGTGGGTTCACCGTCGGTAGCGTGCGGCCCAGTTCGGGGTTGCGGGCAATGGCGTCGCGCACCAGCGTGGTAAACAGCGTGCCGGTCGCCAGCGTATTACTGAGCAGGATGGGCGTTTGCAACTGTCCCAGTTCCTCAATCTGTACCAGCCCGACAGGTTTAGCGAAACCGTTTAGTACCGCCGCGCCGCAGGGCAGGGGCTGGGTGAACAGGTTGTCGCCGGGCGGTACAATCGCCGTGACGCCGGTTTGCACTTCGCCTGCCGCCAGCGTGCAGTGGCCGACGCGCACGCCCGCCACATCGCTGATACGGTTATGCGGTCCGCTAGCTGAACGCGGCGTACCCAACTGCCGCGTCGCTTTCCAGCGTTGTAGCAACAGCACCTGCTGCTGCTGGTGATAGTCGTTCATCGGGTGATCGCCGTGCATCGCCTTCCTCAGCTTTTCAGTTTGGGATCGAGCGTATCACGCAGCGCATCCCCGAGCAGGTTAAACGCCAGCACGGTGAAGAAAATCGCCAGACCGGGGAACACGCTGACGTGCCAGGCACCTGCCATCATCAGGCTGCGGCTCATCGCCAGAATATTGCCCCACTCGGGTACGTCCGGCTCTGGGCCGAGACCGATAAAGCTCAGCCCTGCGGCCGTCAGGATGCTGGTGCCAATACGCATAGTGAAATAGACGATCACGTTAGGCAGGGTGCCGGGCAGGATATGGCGCATCAGGATGATGCGATCCGGCGCACCGGCGCAGCGTACCGCTTCCACATAAGCCGCTTGTTTCAGCGACAGCGTGGAGGCGCGCACGATGCGGGCGAAGACCGGCACGCTAAAGACCGCGACGGCGATAATCACGTTATTCAGGCCAGGGCCGAGGATGGCGACAACCGCAATCGCCAGCAGCATGCCGGGGAACGCGAATAGCACGTCGGAACCGCGCATGATCAACGTATCGACCCAGCGGCCGTAGTAGCCTGCCAGCAGGCCGAGCACGATACCGACCAGCATGCCCAGCGTGACGGAAAAGATACCGATATATAACGAGATGCGTGCACCGTAGATGATACGGCTCATCACATCACGCCCCAAATCGTCGGTGCCCATCCAGTGCGCCGCTGAAGGCGGTGAAGCCAGCGATGCCCAGTCAGGCTCCATTGGGTTCCACGGTGCTAGCCAGGGCGCGAAAATCGCGACCAGTACCAATAGCAGGACGAAGCCGCTGGATAACAGCGCCATCGGGTTACGGATAAAGACCTGAACGAAATCGCGCCACGGCGAACGTATCGTCTCTTCATCAAGCGTGGCAGCGGCCACGACGGGTTCGGAAGGAAGGTTCATCGTGTCTCCTAACGTAGGCGAATCGCCGGATTGACCACCGCGTACAGCAGGTCCACCAACAGGTTAATGACAATAAATTCAAACACGAACAGCATCACCAGCGCCTGAATGACGGGCTGATCCTGTGTCTTGATGGATTCAATCAGCAGCCAGCCGAGCCCCGGCCAGCTAAATACGCTCTCGACCACGATGGATCCACCGAGCAGGAAGCCGAATTGCAGCCCCAGCATGGTGATAACCGGAATCAGCGCGTTACGCATCACATGCTTCCAGGTGACCAGCCGATTGCGCAGCCCCTTGGAGCGAGCGGTACGTACGTAGTCTTCCTGTGCAACTTCCAGAAACGCGGAGCGGGTAAAGCGTGCCATAACGGCAGCTACCGATGCCCCGAGCGTCAGCGCGGGCAGAATGATGTCGCTGGGCTGATTAAAGCCGCTGACGGAAAAGACGCCGAACGGCATGGCGACAAACTGAATCAGCAATAGGCCGAGCCAGAACGGCGGCATGGAAATCCCACCGACGGCGAAGCTCATCAGCGTCCAGTCCTGCCATTTGCCCCGTTTGAGCGCGGACACCACGCCAATCAGCAGGCCAAGCAGCACCGACCAGACGAAACCCGCCAGCGCTAGCCACATGGTGGGCATAAAGCTTTTGCTGATAACGTCGATGACCGGTTGCTGGGTGCGGTACGTCACACCCAGATCGCCGCTGAACAGGTCGCCGAGCCAGTGGACATACTGCTGCGGCAGCGGGTCGTTCAACCCTAGCTGCTGACGGGCGGCTTCCACTGCCTCAATCGTTGCGTCAGCGCCTGCGTAAATACGTGCCGGGTCACCCGGCAACAGCTTGATAAAACCGAACACTAACAGGGAGACCACCAGTAGAACCGGGATCATTTCCAGCAAACGTCGGACGATATAAGTAAACATGGCGTTCTCCCTGACCGATTACTTAAATTCAGCCTGATCGAAGATCAGCGAGCCATCTGCCAGCATATATACGCCGTCGAGGTTCTTGGTTTTACCGACGATGTTGTCCGGCGTCCCCAGGAAGACCACAGGCGCATCCTGCCAAATTTGACGCTGTGCGTCGGCATAAGCTGCGGCACGTTTGTCGGCATCGGCGGTAGCCAAGCCGGCGGTGATCGCTTTATCTGCTACCGGGTTGCTGTAGTAAGAGACGTTATACGCAACCGGCACCCAGGACTCGGTGGCGAACAGTGGACGCAGCGCCCAGTCGGCATCACCGGTGGATGGCGACCAGCCGTTGTAGAACAGGTCAAATTCGGCATCTTTCGGATCTTTCACGCCAAACAGTTTGGCGTTGCGCATCCCAGAATCCATCGGCGTGACGGTAACTTTGACGCCGACCTGCTCTAACTGCTGCTTGAAGAACTGCGCACTACGAATGTAGTCGGTGCGGTTCGTCGTCCACAGTTTCAGGCTCAGGCCGTTGGCGTAGCCCGCTTCTTTCAGCAGCGCCTTGGCTTTTTCTGGGTTGTAGGTGTAGTTCGGTGAGCTTTGGCGTGCGAAGAACTGGACGTCCGGCGCCATTGCAGAGGTAGCAGGAACACCCATGCCGGCGAAGCCGACTTTCAGCCAGATGTCGCGGTTGATGGCGTAGTTGAGCGCCTGACGCACGCGGATATCGTTAAGCGGCGGACGCAGGTTGTTCATCGCCAGCCAGAATTGATAAATACTCGCGTCGCGCTGAATCGCCAGCTTGCTGTCGCTTTGTACGGTCGCAATCAGGTCGGAAGGCAGCGGATACACGGCATCGACCTGGCCGGATTTCAGGGACGCCACGCGGGTGGAATCTTCTGGCGTCGGGTAGAAGGTCACGCTGTCGACTTTCGGCCAGCCTTTCTGCCAGTAGTTGTCGAATTTCACCAGCTTCACGTCTTTACCCTGTTGCCATTCGGTGAATTTGAACGGCCCCGTACCGACTGGGTGGACGCGCAACTGTGCTTCATCCGGGTATTTCTTCAGTGCTTCCGGGCTGTGCATGACGGCGGACGGATGCGCCAGCGTGTTCACAAAGGCACCGAAGGATTTGTTCAGCTCGATTTTGACCTGCGTCGGCGACAGCACGGTGACGGTTTGCACCATGTTAAACAGGCTGTTGCGCTTCAGTCCTTTGCTCTGATCGGCAAGACGGTCAAGGTTGGCTTTAACGGCGTCGGCGTTGAACGGCGTGCCGTCCTGGAAGGTGATGCCTTCGCGCAGGGTAACGACGAATTCAGTCGCCGTATCGTTGCTGGTATAGCCCGTCGCCAGACGTGGCACCAGCTTCATTTTATTATCGAACTGGAACAGACGTTCGAAGATGCCGCTCTGAATCGAGTAACTCAGCGTATCTGAGGTATCGTGCGGATCGAGCCCGGTGATATCGGCATAGATGGAAATACGAAGGTCTTGCGCCTGGGCAACAGCCGCCAGACACAGTGAGAGCCCGAGGGCAAAGGCGGAGCGGCGAACGAATGGCTTCATGGTTATCTCTCCTGGTCAGCAATGAACGTGTGTTGTGTGATGAGTACGTCGTGTTTTGTTGCTATTTTTTGTAATGACTTTCTTGTAAGTACATCGTGTTTCAGGCTGCCGATTCGTTGTCGGCAACCCAGTGCTGCGGCGCGACCTCGCGGTAGCGCGTCTTGGCGACGACCTCACCTGCTTTACGCAAAGGAGAGGGGATTTCACTGTCGTCAAACTGGCGTGTGCCGCGACGGGTTGGATCGGCAATCGGAACCGAGGCCAACAGGCGGCGGGTATACGGATGCTGGGGATCGTTAAACACCGACTGGCGCGGGCCGATCTCCACAATCTGGCCGAGGTACATCACCGCGACGCGGTTGGCGATACGCTCGACGACGGCCATATCGTGCGAGATGAAAATCCACGACACGCCGGTTTTCTTTTGGAGATCCATCATCAGGTTGACGACCTGCGCCTGAATGGACACATCAAGCGCCGACACGGCTTCGTCAGCAATGATGACCTGCGGCTGTAGCGCCATCGCACGGGCAATAGCGATGCGTTGACGCTGCCCGCCGGAAAATTCATGCGGATAACGGCGGGCGTGCTCAGGCAGCAAACCAACGCTTTTCAATAGCGCCTGTACCTGCGGCGTCGCTTCCTCCAATGATTTCACCAGCCCGTGCAGCAGCAGCGGTTCGGCGATAGTGAAGCCGACCGTCAGGCGTGGGTTGAGCGAAGCGTACGGATCTTGAAACACCATCTGCATTTCCCGGCGCAGCGGCTGGAAATCACGCTCTTTCATCTGGGAAATTTCGTTGCCCTGAAAATGGATGCTCTCGGCTTCGCTCTGTACCAGACGCAGCAGGGCGCGCCCGGTGGTGGACTTGCCGCAGCCACTTTCCCCGACGATAGCCAGCGTTTCGCCCGGCCAGACGTTGAAATCGATCTGTTCTACCGCGTGAACATGGTGGGTCACGGTGGATAAAATCCCGCTGCGCATCGGGTAATACACCCGCAGCCCGCGAATATCCAACAGCGGCTCGGCGTCATAGCGCGCGGTGACTTGTTCACTGTTTTCCGGGTCGGCAGCTTGCCCCAATAAAGGAAAACGCTTCGGCCAGAGGCTATCGCGCATATCGCCCAGTTTCGGTACGGCGGCCAGCAGCGATTGGGTATACGGGTGTTGCGGTGCGGCAAAAATCTGCTCGACGGTGCCTTGCTCCACGATCTCGCCGCGATACATCACCACCACGCGATCGGCGATTTCCGCTACCACGCCCATATCGTGCGTAATAAACAGCACTGCCATGTCGCTCTGCTGTTGCAGATCACGCAGGATTTGCAGAATGCGCGCCTGCACGGTGACATCCAGTGCCGTGGTCGGTTCGTCGGCAATGAGCAGTTGCGGATCGCAGGCCAGCGCCTGTGCGATCATCACACGCTGGCGCATCCCGCCGGACAGCGAGTGCGGGTAGCTTTTCATCACGCGATCGACGTCCGCGATGCGTACCTTGTGCAGCAGTTCACGGGCTTTCTTATCCGCGCTGGCGGCATCGCAGATTTTGTGATCCAGCAGCGCTTCGGTGAGTTGGTCGCCGACTTTCAGTACCGGGTTGAGTGAGGTCATCGGCTCCTGGAAAATCATGGCGAGATCGCGCCCACGTAGCTTACGACGCGCTTCCGCTTTCATGCTCAACAGGTCGTGTTGTTGACCGTCGCGCGCGGTGAAACGGAGCGCGCCGCGTTCGATGTTGGCAGAGTCCGCCAGCAGCCCCATCACGGTCAGTGACGTCACGGACTTGCCTGAACCACTTTCGCCGACCACGGCGACGACTTCCCCTTTATTCACGGTAAAGGAAATGCCTTTTAGCGCCTGATGCGTACCGGAGCGGCCACTAAAGCTGACGCTCAGATCGTCGATTTCCAGTACAGGCCTGGGGGCGTTACCGGGTGCTGTGGCGGCACCCGCGTGCATGATATCCGTCATGGTCACTCCGGTTGAGGGTTTTAGGGTTACTGTAGTTAATTGCGTTGCGTCATAAGTTGATTGCGTCATAGCCAGATTCGGCCAAGGTTATAGGTCAGATAAGGCGAGCTGTCGGCGGCCAGCCAGATAGGACCGTCGAGGTCGACATGCTCGGCATCGGCGGCGACGGGCAGAGCGGCTTCCATCGCCATCGACGAGCCCAGCGTGCAGCCGACCATAATGCGCAGGCCGTGAAAGTGAGCCTCACGTACCATCGCCAGGGCTTCGGTCAGCCCGCCACATTTGTCCAGCTTGATGTTGATCATGTCGTAACGACGACGCAGCCCGACGATGTCGCCACTGTGGCGGCAGCTTTCATCCGCACAGATAGGAATCGGGTGGGCAAAGCGCTGTAAATCTTCGTCCTTACCGACAGGAAGCGGTTGCTCAATCATGGCGACCTGATAGGGCAGCAGAGCCGTGGACAGGCTATGTAAATCCAGCCCGCTCCAGCTTGCTCTCGCGTCGATAATCAATTTGGCGTTGGGTGCGGCGGTACGAATGGCGGCAACCTTTTCCAGAATCAGCTCGCGATCCAGTTTGATTTTCAGCTGCAGTGCGCCGTGGGAAACGGCATTGGATGCGGCGGCGGCCATTTTCTCCACGCTATCGAGCGCCAACGTTTGCGCACAGACCACGGATGTAGGGGGATGAATGTCGAGGCGCTGCCACAGCGTCTGTTTTTCCAATGCCGTGTTGAGCCGCCACAGCGCGCAGTCCAATGCATTTCTGGCCGCACCTGGCGCTAAGTCTTTCTGGAGTTGTTCGATGGTCAGGCCGTGTTCTATTGCCTCACGGATCGCTGAGAGCTGGCGACATACGCTATCGGCGGACTCGCCATAATGGGCGACAGGCGTACATTCGCCTTGTCCAATAAATCCTTTTTCTTCTAGCGCGACGCGGATAACGGTAACCGCGCGACGCGTACCGTTCTCAGCCGCCATAGGACGGGCTAGTGGCAGATTGACGGTTTCAATTTGCATATGCCGCATCATGATTTTTTTCTCATCAACGCTCAGGGGATGAACGGACTATTTCATGATGCATCATCACTGACGAATACTTGTTCATCAGTAGGGTATAACCTCAGGTTATGCCCTATTTTCAAGGTATGGCTTTCTGGTTGCGCTTTGCCGCAACGCGCAGGATTTCGTGTATAATACGCGCCAGTTTTCATTGACCCGCCGGAGATGAGCCATGCGCCCAACAGGCCGAAGTGCACAGCAAGTACGCCCCCTCAAATTAACCCGTCATTACACGAAACACGCCGAAGGTTCCGTTTTAGTCGAATTTGGCGACACCAAAGTGTTATGCAATGCCACGGTAGAAGAGGGTGTCCCGCGCTTTCTGAAAGGCCAGGGGCAAGGATGGGTCACCGCCGAATACGGCATGCTGCCGCGTGCGACGCACAGCCGCAACGCCCGCGAAGCCGCTAAAGGCAAACAGGGCGGGCGGACGCTGGAGATTCAGCGCCTGATTGCGCGTTCCTTACGTGCGGCGATCGACCTGAAAGTGCTTGGCGAATACACCATTACGCTCGACTGCGACGTCTTGCAGGCGGATGGCGGTACGCGTACGGCGTCCATCACCGGGGCCTGCGTAGCGCTGGCCGATGCGCTGAACCAGATGGTTGCCAGCGGCAAGCTGAAGAAGAACCCGATGAAAGGCATGGTCGCGGCGGTTTCCGTCGGTATTGTTAACGGCGAAGCGCTGTGCGATCTGGAATATGTGGAAGATTCCGCCGCTGAAACCGACATGAATGTGGTGATGACCGAAGACGGCCGCATGATTGAAGTGCAAGGAACCGCCGAAGGCGAGCCGTTCAGCCACGAGGAATTGCTGACCCTGCTGGCGCTGGCCCGAGGGGGAATTGATACCATCGTTCAGGCGCAGAAAGCTGCCTTAATCGATTGATTTTATAAGCGACCAATTGGTCGCTTTTTTTTAGGGTATAGATAAATTGCTTAACAACGTGATTAATTCGTAAGACGAGGAGATGCCGTAATGAAAGCCTACCAGCGCCAGTTTATTGAGTTTGCACTCAGCAAGCAGGTATTGAAGTTCGGCGAGTTTACCCTGAAATCCGGGCGTATCAGCCCCTATTTCTTCAACGCCGGGCTGTTTAATACCGGGCGCGATCTGGCCTTACTGGGGCGTTTTTATGCCGAAGCGCTGGTTGATTCCGGTGTGGCGTTTGATTTGCTGTTCGGGCCGGCTTACAAAGGCATTCCGATTGCCACTACCGCCGCAGTGGCGCTGGCAGAACACCACGATCGTGACCTGCCGTACTGCTTTAACCGCAAAGAAGCCAAAGACCACGGCGAGGGCGGTAGTCTGGTCGGCAGCCCATTACAGGGTCGTGTGATGCTGGTGGATGACGTGATTACGGCAGGGACGGCGATTCGCGAGTCCATGGAGATCATTGCTGCGCACGGAGCAACGCTGGCGGGTGTGATGATTGCGTTGGATCGTCAGGAGCGTGGCCGTGCCGATTTGTCTGCGATTCAGGAAGTTGAACGCGACTATCAGTGCAAGGTGATTTCGATTATTACGCTGAAGGAGCTGATTGCCTATCTGGCGGAAAAACCAGAGATGGCAGCGCATCTGGATGCGGTGAAAGCCTATCGTGAGCAGTACGGGATTTAATGTTGTGAGTTATGAACCCGCCAGTGTTGTCTGGCGGGTAATCACAGCGTTTAGTTCAGTTGGGCGGCCAACAGCGGCCAGCGGGTATCGAATTCCTGCGTCGGGCGATAGCGGAACTCCGAGCGAATAAAGCGCGACAGCATCCCTTCACAAAATGCCAACAGCTGGCTGGCCAACAGCGTTTCGTCATGCTGAAAACTTTGTCCGCCGCGCAGCTTATGCTCGCGTAACACCTGACGTAGCTGCGATTCAATGCGCTCAAACAGCTGGTTGATGCGATCCTGCAAGCGGTCCTGTTCAAACATCAGCGCGTGGCCAGTCATGATGCGAGTCAGACCCGGATTCCGTTCCGCAAACCCTAAAATAAGCAGCAAAATCAGACGAAGACGATTAAACGTTTCTTTTTCATCTTGCAGAATCAGGTTAATGCGGGTGGTCAGACTATCCTCAATAAATTCAATCAGGCTATCAAACATCCGCGTTTTACTGGGGAAATGCCGGTAGAGCGCCGCTTCGGACACGCCGACGTTCGCTGCCAGTTTTGCCGTGGTGATGCGTTGGCTGCCGTCGCTGGATTCCAGCATCTGTGCCAGCGCCTGCAAAATTTCCTCGCGGCGATTCCTTTTCGTACTTTCTTTTTCTGCCATGTCTGAAAAGACCCTTGCTAAATATTTGACTGACAAGCACCCGGTAGCGCCACAGTCGCGATAGCACGCTGTGGCTTATATGAATTTTTTACACTATGGGGTGGCTGGAGCGCGTTAGCTACGGCCGGAGTGGCCGAAGCCGCCTTCTCCACGTTCGCTGCTGACGAAATCGTCGACCAGATTAAATTCGGCCTGAACGACGGGCACAAAGACCATCTGCGCGATGCGTTCGCCCGGCTCAACCGTAAACGCTTGTTGACCACGATTCCAGACGGACACCATCAGTTGCCCCTGATAGTCCGAATCAATCAACCCAACCAGATTCCCCAGCACCACGCCGTGCTTGTGGCCCAATCCGGAACGGGGAAGGATGACCGCCGCCAGCCCGGTATCGGCAATGTGAATCGCCAGCCCAGTCGGGATAAGCGTGGTTTCCCCGGCTTTGAGTTCAATCGCCTGATCCAGACAGGCACGCAGATCGAGTCCGGCAGAACCCGGAGTGGCATAGGTTGGTAACGGAAATTGCTGCCCAACGCGTGGGTCAACAATCTTAACGTCGATTTTTTTCATCATAACGGCTGATAATCTCGTCGATTAATTTTTGGCCAAGAAGACGTTTGTCACACTGTGGCAACGGTACGTCTCCACCTTGCCAAAAAAGGTGTAACGCATTGGTTTCACTGTTAAAACCATGCCCGGAAAGAGAGACGTTGTTCGCGCAAATCAAGTCCAGCTTTTTACGCGCCAGTTTTTGCCGGGCGTATTCTTCCACATTCTGGGTTTCGGCAGCAAACCCGACAACATAAGGACGATTTTTCGTCATGGCTGCAACACCGGCGATAATATCCGGATTTTTGACCAGAGTGAGAGTCATTTCATCGCCTTGCTGATTCTGTTTTTTAATCTTCTCATCGGCGATATGTTTGGCGCGATAGTCGGCAACCGCTGCGCAGCCGATCACAATGTGCTGCTGGGATGCGTGTTCCATTACCGCGTGCTCCATCTCCAATGCGCTGCCAACATCAATACGTGTGACACCCTGCGGCGTGGAGAGTGACACCGTGCCGCTCACCAATGTGACCTTAGCGCCACGGGCAGCCGCGGCCTGTGCGATAGCAAAGCCCATTTTCCCGGAGCTGTGATTGGTGATAAAGCGAACGGGATCCAGCGCTTCTCTCGTCGGCCCGGCGGTGACCAGAATATTGAGATGTTGCAGATCGTTGATGGCAGAAAAATGACGCTGCGCCAGCCTAACAATTTCCAGCGGGTCGATCATACGGCCTGGCCCAACATCGCCACACGCCTGGCTACCGCTATCCGGTCCCCAGAGCGGCAAACCTCGAGCTGCCAGCGTGCGCAGGTTGTCTTGCGTGGGTTCCGCGCGGTACATCTGCTGATTCATCGCAGGGACAACGGCGATGGGGGCAGAGGTCGCCAGACAAATGGTGGTCAGCAGGTCGTTCGCCATACCGGCTGCGACTCGAGCGATCAGATCGGCGGTGGCCGGAGCGAGAATGACTAAATCAGCCCATTTCCCCAGTTCAATGTGACCCATTGAGGCTTCCGCCGCGGGGTCAAGCAGGTCGTCTGAAACGGGATAACCGGAGACAGCTTGTAGCGTCAGCGGAGTGATGAAAGCTTTAGCGGCAGATGTCATGACAACCCGTACGTCGGCTCCGGCATCGCGCAGGCGCCGTACCAGTTCCGGGCACTTGTACGCGGCAATGCCGCCGCTGATACCCAGCACGATTCGTTTGCCGACGAGTGCATTCAGGCTGGAAAATTCCGTCATCATCATGGTCCGATTGAAAGTCAGAAGATGCGCCATTTTACCATAACCTTGCAGCCAGATAGGAATCTTAAGGTCACTGCTGCGGTTTTCCTAGGAAGATTGCGAAGCGCTTCGCAGCCTTTTGTCACCGCTATCGTCCTGTTTTTACGGGCGTGACATGATGCTATTGAGCGGTATAGGGAGAGGGTTATGGGCTGGGAAAAGGGATTGGCACCGCGTGAAAAACTGGTGCGATTAGGGGCCGAATCGCTGACGGATGTTGAACTGTTGGCGATTTTTTTACGCACAGGGTTGCCGGGCGTGCATGTGATGCAGCTGGCGGAAGCGTTGTTGGCGCAATTCGGGTCGTTATATCAGCTGATGACAGCCGATCAATCCGCATTTCATACCGCCAAAGGCGTAGGAATATCGAAATATACGCAAATCAAGGCGATTGCAGAGCTGTCGCGTAGGCTGTTTTTCTCTCGTCTGGCGAAAGAGGACGCGATGCTGAATCCTCAGGCGACAGGCGAGTATTTGCAGCTACTGCTGTCACGACGTGAGCGCGAAGTTTTTTTAGTCCTGTTTTTGGACAATCAGCATCACGTTATTCGCCATCAGGAGATGTTTGTTGGTACGATTAACAGCGTGGAAGTACACCCGCGTGAAATTGTGCGTGAAGCGCTAAAGGCAAATGCCGCGGCGTTGATTTTGGCGCATAATCACCCGTCGGGAAAAGCGGAGCCGAGTCAGGCGGACCGTGCGATAACCGAACAGATTGTTAAAGCCTGTCAGTTAATGGAGATCCGCGTGCTCGATCATTTGGTTATTGGGCATGGCGAATACGTTTCTTTTGCTGAACGCGGCTGGATTTAACAGATATTTCCGCGATCCGGTGGGATCTTTAGCTGTTCGGGACTTGAGCACTTACGCTTCAGAGCGTATACTACGCCACCTTTGAGAATCTTGGGTGTGGCGTTAAGAGCCTATCTCAGCAGGTTTATCCTGATGACAGAGTCTTTTCAGTGAAGTTGCTGAGATGGGCTCTAAAGCCTGACGAGGCGGCCAAACCCTATACGAAGCTCGAGCTGATTTGATTTTTGGAGAATAGACATGTCCCGAGTCTGCCAAGTTACTGGCAAGCGTCCGGTGGCCGGGAACAACCGTTCCCACGCACTGAATGCGACCAAACGCCGTTTTCTGCCGAACCTGCATTCACACCGTTTCTGGGTTGAAGGCGAGAAGCGCTTTGTAACACTGCGTGTATCTGCTAAAGGTATGCGTGTTATTGATAAGAAGGGTATTGAGACGGTTCTGGCCGATCTGCGTGCCCGTGGTGAAAAGTATTAAGGAACTGAATCATGGCTAAGGGTGTTCGCGAGAAGATCAAGCTGGTTTCTTCTGCTGGTACTGGTCACTTCTATACCACTACGAAGAACAAACGTACTAAGCCGGAAAAATTGGAACTGAAGAAATTCGATCCAGTTGTTCGTCAGCACGTTGTCTACAAAGAAGCTAAAATTAAGTAATTTCTGCTTCTTGATAAAAACCCGGCCTTGGTCGGGTTTTTTTTCGCCCATATTTCAGTCTTACTTCTTGTACCCAGTCTGGCGTTATGCCAATTTCCTGTACTTCGACCTTACAACCATTCGGTACGCAGACATGGACTCGACATTGCACCAACTGTTGTTAGCAACACCACATACGCAACTCTTACTGCTCGTTGAAGCAGTTTATGGTTTAGATCCCAAAGTAGACCAGCGTATTGAAATGTTGTTACATGGCCAGAATATCGCTATGCAAGAAACCTCATTAAAACAGCGTATTGCATCCATTACTCGCGGTAAGAAATTTATTGATTATTATCAGTCTTATGGCTTTGCCATGGAACTTGAGGCACTGGTTGGTGATATCGCTTACTTGATTGACGACACGCCGAAAGTGGCATTTGCGCTGATTGATCAACTGATGTCTACACATTCCCGTGTCTATGAACGAGCGGATGATTCAAATGGCGATATTGGTGGAGCCTATGCAGCAGCACTTAGTGTGTGGATTAAGGCGGCAAGCCAGTGGCGTTCGCAAGGCGGAAAGACACGGAATTGGCCTGATGAGGTAAAAAAACGGCATGACGAGAACGATTATGCCGTGTGGGATGATTTGATTGCACAAAGTGGCACGTTACTTACCGAGCCAGAGTTGCGGCAACTGGCGCAGGACTTTGAACATGAATATGCGGCAGCGCTGATCAATGCTCCTCTCGAAGAATATAACTTCCGAGCCGCACATGCCGCGATAGGGATTTCTGGTGTGGCGGAAGCGTTGAAAGACGTAGCGCTCTTTGAGCGTTCTATACTGTTGGGCTCTCCAGAACCTAATGAATTACAAAAGCTACGTATTGTAGAATTTTGTCTGTCGATCAATGAAGCGCAATCGGCACTGAAATGGCTACTGAAACCGTTCCAACATCATGCCGAAAGCCGACGTCAAGCCTTGCTGGATCAAGCCTATAGGCAGCTTGGCGATCTCAATGCGCTTTTGATTTTACGGCGTGAGGCTTATCAACGTTCCCCTGATTATCATCGGTTATGCGCGTTACTGGAGGTATTACCCGACCAGCAAGAACGGGAAGCACTAGAACGTCAGGCTGTCACGAATGCGATCACGATAAGCGATATCGTCACAAGAATCGATACCTTACTCGCTCTATGTGCTTATACAGAAGCAGGAACACAAGTTATTGAGCATTTATCCTCATTGTCTGTTTTTTATGGCAGATTGATCGATTGGGCTGATAAATTCCATCGCGCTAACGCATTTCTGGCTGAAGTTGCTTGTTATCGTCTACTACTCGACGATATTTTATCTTCTGGGCGCAGTAAGGCTTATGATCATGCGGCGACGTACTATCGTAAATTGGACAAACTGGCTTCTCAGCTCACAAGCCATGCACCTTTATCGGAGTGGGGCGAGTATCAAGAGCAGCTAAAACAGCAACATGGTCGGAAATATTCATTCTGGCAGCGTTTGCAATAATTGAGATATCTTCCAGAGAGAGAATATGCCTGAATTACCTGAGGTTGAAACCAGTCGTCGGGGGATTTCACCCTATCTTGTCGATCATACCATTCTGTATGCTGAGGTTAGGAATACGCGCTTGCGCTGGCCGGTGTCGGCTGAGATCCTCTCGCTGAGCGATGAGCCGGTGCGCAGCGTGCGTCGGCGGGCAAAATACCTGCTGATTGAACTGACTCGCGGTTGGATTATTGTGCATCTCGGCATGTCGGGCAGCCTGCGGGTACTGCCGGAATATAGCGAGCCGGAGAAACACGATCATGTTGATTTGGTGATGGACAGTGGCAAAGTGCTGCGTTACACCGATCCCCGGCGCTTTGGTGCCTGGCTGTGGACGGATAATCCGGAAACCTGCTCGGTATTGGCGCATCTGGGGCCGGAGCCGTTAGAGGCGGAATTCTCTGCGGACTATCTCTATCAGGCCTCGCGCGGTAAAAAAACGGCAATCAAACAGTGGATTATGGATAACAAAGTGGTGGTTGGCGTAGGCAATATCTATGCGAGCGAATCGCTGTTTGCTGCGGGTATCCACCCTGACAGAGCCGCCGGATCGTTAAATGAAAACGATGCAGCCGTATTAGTGAACGTGATTAAGCAGGTGCTACAGCTTTCGATTGAGCAAGGTGGAACGACGCTGCGTGACTTTTTGCAGTCAGACGGTAAACCCGGCTATTTCGCTCAGGAACTGCGAGTCTATGGCCGCAATGGTGAACCTTGCCGGACATGTGGGACACCGATCGAAACCGCGAAACATGGGCAACGTAGCACGTTTTTCTGCCACCGTTGTCAACGTTAACCACCTATTAGTAAATAATAAAAATCAATTCAGACTATGGAAATCAATATGGGTACAGTCTTTTTCCTTGAAAGCTCAAAGAATATGGGGGGGCAAGAGTGGCAGCTTTTACAGCAAATGGAATCGTTGAATGCTCGGGGATTTACTACCAACCTCTTTTGTAGTGAGAAAGGTCGCATAAATGATGAAGCTCGGGCTCGTGGTCTATCTGTGATTAATTTACCGTTTCGTAATAGTTGTCATTTACCTACTGTTCGTGGAATACGAAATGAAATAAAACGTCAACGTCCACTTGCTTGTATTTGCCATAGTGGACACGACGCTAATAATTTGTGTATTGCGGTTCTAACATTGCTTAATCGACCGAAAATTATTCGCTCACGTACCTACTACACGAATAGAAAACCTAATCCGTTAAGCTGCTTTCTCCCTATCGATTTAGTTATGGTGCCAAGCCAATTTATGGCTGAAAAGGTCAGACCTCATTTCCCAGGTAAGCAGATTGAAGTTGTGTATCCTGGCATTGCATTTGAGAAATTGGATAGGGAAGTGAATTTACCGCTCTCTGACTCATTTGCAGCATGGTTGGGTGAAGGAGAAGGGGATGTGATCATCCAGCTCGGAATGCTGCGTGAGGAAAAAGGACATGGCATTATTCTTGCCGCATTGAGTGAGCTTGTACTGCATTCGCCTAATTTGCGCTATGTGATTGCAGGCGGTGGTAATGCTGAGCCGTTGCAAAAAGATATAGCTAGCCGCAATTTGCAACAGCATGTCTGGATTGGTGAGCTTAGCTCCGTTGCTGCTGCACTGAAATGCGCGGACATTCTGGTAATGCCATCGACAAGGGAGCCGCTTGGGATGGCGCAAATAGAGGCGCTAGGATTGGCTGTTCCCGTCATTATAAGCAACGAAGGTGGTTTACCGGAAACAGTGCAGGATGGTGTTACTGGTATAGTTGTGTCGTCTAATGAACCGCAGGCATGGGTAAAGGCGATCGCGTCGGCCTTGTCAAATAAAGACGTTATCCGAGCTTATGCCGAAGTCGGAAAAAAAGATGTCAGAGCACGATTTGGTCGCGATACAAACACCGAAAATTTGATCCGTATTGTGACAGAGTAAATCTAACAATTAAGATATTTTCAATTTTTCCATTAAAGCACTCACGATGGCATCGGGTAAGAAATGTGATACGTCACCGCCGTGACGAGCGACTTCTTTGACCAGAGAAGATGAAATAAACGACCACTCTTCCGATGGCATCAGAAAAACGCTTTCGAGCGTAGGCATCAGGTGATGATTCATTTTCGCGAGCTGGAGTTCATATTCGAAATCGGCAACGGCTCGCAAACCGCGTACGAGAATAGTGGCGTTTTGTTGCTGTGCGAAGTGTGCCATGAGATCGCTGAAGCCAATGACGTCGACATTCGATAAATGCTGGGTCGCCCCTTTTGCCAGTGACACGCGTTCATCCAGAGTGAAAAGCGTATGCTTGCTCGGGCTGGCGGCGATGGCCAGTACCACATGATCGAACAGTCGTGATGCACGCGTCAGTAAATCCAAGTGACCATTGGTTAATGGATCGAACGTTCCGGGGTAAATCGCTTTGGTTGTCATCACGTCAGCCCTTCATTCACTGTCTCGGTAGCGACTTTACTGCGTCCGCTGGGGCAAATAAGGTTCCAGGAGCGTAAGCAGCATCTGTAGTGCGCCCTGGTTTTGGTGTAACACTTCCACGGCGTGTCGACCATAGTAGAGGCGATAGTCTTCGTCAGCGAGCAGTTTCCCTACTTCTTTGCCAAGCGAGTCTGCATCGGTCACGGTAATCAATCCGTCGGCCTGGTCTAGCTTGTTACAGATGTCTTTGAAATTGAACGTGTGTGGCCCCATCAATACCGGAATAGCATGGGCTGCGGCTTCTAGTGGATTATGCCCGCCTCGTTCAACCAGACTTCCACCGACAAACGCCAGATCGGCGATGCCGTACAACAACATCAACTCACCCATGGTGTCCCCAATCACGACCTGAGTGCTGGCTGAAGGCTGTTCACCACTGCTGCGCAGCGTATAGGTAAATCCCAGATTTTCCGCCAATGATTGAGTGGTTGCGAAACGTTCCGGATGGCGGGGCACAAGAATCAGTAATAAATCAGGGTAGGTAGCAAGCAGTTGTCGATGAGCGGCCAGAACGATCGCTTCCTCACCTTCGTGTGTACTGGTAGCGATCCATACTGGGCGGCGCGGCGCCCATTGTCGGCGTAATGTCACCGCACGTGCCGCCAGTTCCGGCGTCACAGAAATATCAAATTTAAGACTGCCGGTCACTTTCAGGCTTGAGCGCTTCAGGCCAAGATCGATAAATCGATTCCCGTCTTCCTGATTCTGTGCGGCAACGAGGGTAATGCGCTGCAAGATATGGCGCATTAGCTTGCCTATTTTCTTATAACCCGCCGCAGATCGCTCTGACAGCCTTGCGTTTGCAATAACCAGCGGAATGTCACGTTTATGCAGCTCTGCAATCAGGTTTGGCCATAGCTCTGTTTCCATAATGATGACGATTTTCGGACGAACCTGGTCAAAAAAGCGTTTCAGAGCGCTGGGCAAATCATAAGGCAGGTAAACGTGATAGACCGTGTCGCCAAAAGCGGAACGCACGCGCTCGGAACCGGTTGGCGTCATGGTTGTTACTGTGATCGGCAGATTGGGATAACGATGGCGCAGCGCTCTCACTAAGGGAATGGCGGCCAGCGTTTCACCCACCGACACCGAATGCAGCATGATACCGTCTGGTTTGACCTTCTCTGCACAAAAACCGTAGCGTTCACCCCAGCGCCGACGATAGGCAGGAGCCTTACGGCCGCGAAGCCACAGGCGAAGCCAAATCAACGGTTGGATGAGGTACAGGATAATGGTGTAGAGAGTTTGTAGCATAAGGTTTACTGTTATCGGTTATCGCTGGGGTGATTTTATCGGGTTAGTGAGGATAAGGCTATTTGTAAAACGGGGGTTGTTTATTCCTTTACCCATTTTCCTGAAAATCAGCTTGCTGAGGTGTACATGACGGCAATCGTTGAATCGAATTCTGGATAGACAGGCAATCGAACGAACCAGAAGATCCTACTGTTTTTATTCGTCCGACCTTGAATTTATGAGACGTTAGTATCTATTGAGGTTTCTCACAGAAGATACGTTTCATTTTTCTTATTACGCCTTTAGTTTCATTAATAATGTTTTTCTTAAGTCGCTGTAGTGGATAAACAAATAACAACCATAATCTATAATAAAATTTGTCGTTTCCTTCCAGAATAACAATGGAGTCTTTTAGCTTGCTGTAATGGTTTCTGTTAAATTTATTTATTATCTCATTGGTAACATTACGGTATTTAAATCCGATGTTCCGATGGTTTTCTTCATGATGGAAAAAATCGGTTTTCTTGATTTTTTCAATGCCAATGGAAAATGGAATTGGGCCTGTAGTATTTAATACGCCTTTCATTCCTACACCATAAATCCAAGGCTTGTAAATTTTTAATCTATGAATAACTTCGTCTATTACAGATTTGATATAAGGAGACCTGGGTGCTGAAGTTATGTTCCATTGTTGATATTCCCCACATTTTAAGAAACTTAACTCTTTGTGTATCCCCATGTTTTTATCACAGCCACGCGATTTATTATCCCAACTGCACAACAATATCTCGCAATCATCTCTAATGACTTCATCAAAAGGGATTAAACATGAACTTTTAATGTCTAAGTAAACGCCGCCCTCAATATAAATCAACAGATAACGAAATAAATCAGCCCTGGCTGCTCCATACTTTGGATCGATGCTTAAATAGATTTGAAGAGTTTCTTTTCCATAATGCTTTTCTATATATTCAACTATACTTTTTTCATCATAGAAAGAGTATTCCCACGTTGGATTAATTTTTTTTAATTTTTCTATAGATGCTAAAACTTCTTCAGGTAACTCATTTATACCTTTTGTATATATCTGATGGATTTTTTTAGGTATTTTCATTGCAGTGTCGTCCTTGGTATAAAATTAAAAACATTCAGTAGTGTGATTTTATTAAAGTTGTGGTTTTTGTTTTTTATTATTTAGAGACCATAAATAAGTATATTTATTAAATGTATATTGAGCGTTAACAAATGCGAGTAATAACCCTTGTTTTCCATCTAAAAAACCGCATCGTAATAGCCAGGTTTTTAAAAATGAGAAGATGGTATGGATGAAAATAGAGGTGTAGCTACATAATTTACCCTTTTCATGACGCTCTTTTGCCCATGCTGAAGCGTAACGTAACTGTTTTTCCTGGAATACTGATAAATCACGGCAGGTTAAATGCTTAAGGTCTCCAGATAGATACTGGATAGGTGCATCGCCGCAATCCAATGATTCATGCACACTGTTGTCATTATATTTATAGCGTTGGTTGGCATAGAGCCGAATGACTTTATCAGGATACCAACCGCTATGCTTCATAAAACGACCAAGGAAAAGGTTTCGTCGCGCGCAGGAGTAGACAATTTTATCGTCTAGACTGGAGTTGAGTAGCACGCTTTCAATGGATTGACGTAGTTCAAACGTTATTCTTTCATCGGCATCAATAAAAAAAATGTAATCACCAGTGGCATAGTTCTGTGCGCGCTGTCTTTGTTTGCCGTATCCCGGCCAATCATTGTGTTGATAGACTCTAGCACCATATTGACGAGCTATTTCTACCGTAGAATCAGTGCTGCCAGAATCGACGACAATGATTTCATCTGCCCACGAGATAGATTGTAGACATTCTTCGATTAGTTCGGATTCATTTTTTGTGATTATCCCAATAGACAGATATTTTCTCATTTCTTTCCTTATGATTAAGTTATATTAATTTCAGTCTATGGGTTGGATAATTATTTTTTATATTAAAAATAGATCTAGGATGACATTTTCTTAACACAAACATAGTCATATTATATGTTGTTACGAAGTTGTTTTTCATCCTAATAAAATCTCTAAGAATAACCCAGAGAGTGCTGATTGAGCCTTTCTTCTGATATTCAATCCGTGAAAATAACTTAAAGTAATACAACTCTATCTGCCTAAATTCACTTCTTGATTCGTTAGGATCTAATAGTGCGAAAGAGTGAAATATTTTATTTTTACAGCAAACAGTTATTCTGGGTGATGGTTCCATTGTATTAAATATTTTAAAGAAATCACAATCGATCCCATAAAATCCCAGTCTTTCTTCAAAGATATATTTTCGGTATTCTATAATTCTATTTGTAACACTCTTGGATAAGGTAAGACCAGACATCACCGTCTCTATTTTCTCATTGATAAAACCTTCTGTGGTTATTTTTTCGCCGCTTTCGGTTTTATATGGATGCGTTTGAGTTATTTTTCCATTTATATCACAATAAATTTTAGGTATTATAATGTCTGCATTTTCATAGAGCTTGTTATCAAAAAATTCTTCAGATAGTGCTGAATCCTGATCTAATATTGTGATGTAGTCATAGTCTATATCTTTAATGAAATGATTGTATATCTTAGAGAGTGATACGTTTCTCATATCCTGAAATATATCAACTTTTATATTTAAACTTGAACAGAAAGAGAAAAATCCCTCTATATCTTTTTCTTCCAGTTTTACAGGGCCGTTGTTCCATATTTTCAAGGTGAGTTTAATGTTGTTAAGTTGATTCATTAAAATACTTTGCAACGTATCTGATTTTGAAAGACTCATATTGTATAAGACAACAACGGCAGTTATATTCATTTTTATAAAATTCCGATCAGTAGAGCTTTAATGAGAGTCTATAATTTAAACATTACCGTTGGCTCTTTGTTTTTTTCGATACTATATTTAGACCTCGGGTGATTTCCGGTTAATGCACAAGAGACAATTTTTAAAGTGCTTTTGTAACTACAGCGAGATTTTATAGAAAATTTCAGAGCATGAAAAAGATTTTTCACTATATTGGTTTTTTTCTGTTTGTGCACTCTTCTTAAAATTAGTGCGAGTCCATGCTCTAATTTTGCAGTTTCTTTCATTTTTTTATAATTTATCCCATAACCAGATAGATTATGGTGTATTTTACCTACGCACTTTCCTTTTATAAAATTGAAGTCATTCAGATTAAATAAAAAACTATGATCTGCCAAGTAAAATGCATATGCCTCATCAAACATGAAGCCATACTTGTTTATTACTTTTTCACATAGCGAGTGGGAAATGGCAATCCCTGAGCCACAAGTTAACATATGATTAGCGTTAAAATCACCGGAGGGAATAATTTCTAATGAATTACTATAAACCGGAGAGTCAAGTTGATTATTATTATTTTCTAAATATATTGCTGGGCAGATTAATTCGTATTCTTTGTTTTCCAAAATATTAGAGAAAAAATCTGTAGATATCTTTGTATCTTGATCTAATATAGCAAAAAAATCAAAGGGTTCTTTTTCTATAATTAAATTGTAGATCTTGCTTAAAGAAATATTTCTTATGTCTTGATAAATAATCGTCGATATTTTTCTAGTTTTACACTCCGATATGTAATCATCTATATCTTCATCTTTTAATAGATTAGGTCCGTTGTTCCATATGATGATATTTAATGTAATATCGTTCTGGTTGGAATTAAATATTGCCTTTATGGTTTGTGATTCCATAAGTGCTGAGTTATATATAACAACAATTGCATTTATCAACATATTAACTCTTATAGTCGAATTGTTCAGATAAGAAATAGCGCATTGTAAATTATAATGGGCACTATTGATAAATAATTTTATATTGAGAGGTGCACGTTATTCACCAGTAAAAACAACGTTTAACTATTAACTCTAAATAGCTTATATGAGAGCGCACACTGGCAGGCTGTGGCTCCTGTTAGTACAGGCCTTGCACAATGAGAAGTGAAGCATTAATGTAAGAAGTTATTTATTCTAATTAACTACTATTAAAATTTTTCATCGGGAACTAAATTCTTCCCAGGTAGGTTATATAAATACCTATCTTTAGGTGGATGCCCATCTCGGCAAAACTTGGTCACTGCTGATATTGATGTAAATGTAGACATGTCCGTCCCGATAAATATACTACTACGTGCTGCAATTTCAAAATCAATAATTGAGGCCTCTAATGAATTTTTAGGATTGAATTCATCATTAACCGCTGAATGTTTTTCTTTTAAGTTGAATCCGAACCTATCTTTTGCTAGTTTTTTTATATCCTCGAATGAGCAGGTTAGAGCACTTTTATCATAAGTAATATAAAGTGTGTTTAGAGAGGGTAAGGTTTTTTTTATTTTACTAAATATGTGATTGCAACGTTCTAACGGTGTTGAGTTAACCTCACTGGGTTTTTTTTTCCATGAGTCTTCAATGTCTAACGGCCAATCACTTTCTATTCGTAGTTGACAAACAGCATCATATGGATGTGCGTGCGAAATAAAATACTCTATCTTATCTTCCATATATTTAGATGGTGTCAAATATTTAAAAAAATCGATTACTATATTTCTATATTCATAGTTCTGATTTTTTATAAATTCGTTGACGATAGATTCGCCTTTGAAAAATAGTTTGTCAGGATTGAGTTTTTTTCCTGTATATCGAGAGGTGATATAGTTGTTTATTTTTATATTGTACTTTTCGAAGAAAGCATCCATTGATTTCTTATCGAATACTGTGAATAGATCTATATCTCTATGAAAGAATTTATATATGTAAGAAAAATAAACTTTATCTTTCAAACTCTTTTTGCTTTTATTAGCGATAAAATTAATGAAGTAAGGAAGTGCTATGGGAGATTTTTTTTCTATGGCTTCAATTAATAGGGCAAGAAAGATCATTTTTTGATTGTTCAATCCACCACCAGTTCTTTTTAGAAATAGTGTCTTCATTATTATATTCCTAACTTTATGATTTAATATGGTAGTAATTATTTTGATAAAATCTTTCTATAAAAATATTTAAAATAGCTGAATATCCCAAAAAAAACGAAATTATTATGAAACTGATGTTTAGCACAATATCTCATATTACTCGTGGTTGTTGCTTGCAGTAAGGGAGACTGATTCCACGGTGATGCGCTTTTGGCATCTAAAAAATACTCCGTGCAAGCATAATGTTCAGCCCATTGATGCCAGGGTTTTGTCGGCCCGATATAATGAATCATAACTGTGTCATCCTTTATAGGGTTGACTGGCTTAGGCGTACTAAGTTCATAATTAATGCTATATTGTGTGTTGTACTTTTTATCAAGCCATATCATTTTATCTATAAGTAAGATATTCAATATGTCTTGATCAAGATAAGATATTTTTGACTTTACTTTATCATCGGCAAGAAGCGACATAGCCTGCGAACTAATATCGTTTTTTTGCCATTGTGCGAGATTGATATATAGGAAACCAGCATTAAAGTACCCTACATTGATTCCTGGCTCATCAAGTGCATTGGCTCGTTTTTCCCACCAAACCTTATCTTCTTCTGCAATCACTGCCGCAATGTTGTTGTTGAATTCGATTCCTAACAGCTCGTGTAATGAACCTTTGCAAACAATATCGGCATCGATATAAAGAAGTGTTTCAATTTCCGGGTAAAGCAAATCGGCAATCACAAAGCGAAAGTAGGTTGCATAAGACCAGTTTTTGGTGCTGGGCAGTGATTTCAATTCATCACAATCTACAATATAAATATTAATTTCTGCATTATATTGAGTGCTAAGGGCTCGAAATTTCTGCTCTTCATCATCATTTAATGAATCGGTGAATATATGAAATGAAAAGTTGATGTCAGGATTATGAAGCAAGATTGATGCTGCTGAAATGGCGCAGCCAAACATAAAGTTTTTATCAATACCGTAAGCAATATTTAGCGTATCGGATTCTGAATTTTCCGTTAAGGGATGAGTAAATGAAATTTTTCTTTTTATAATACCTTGCGATGAAAAATACATAGTGAACTCGGTTATAACTCTTAAAAATAGATGGGGATCAACGCGTTATTTTGACAACAATAGATTGCGTTGGTTTAACTATCGTTTTCTCTGATAATCAACTGCGCTGCCTTTTCTGGCAGGCTATAAATATCTTCTGTATCAGCAAAATGGCGGGCATTTTCTGCCCACTGTTTCAGCGTTTCTGGCTGACTAAGTGCATGTGACAACGCATGGTTCAACGCTATCTGGTTAAAAGGTTCGGGGATCACTTGCCCAGCCTGCGAGCGTTCAATGTAAAAAGCATAACCGCACGCATCGGTAACCAGTATCGGTAACCCCGCCGCAATAGCCTCAAGCAAAACGATGCCAGCGGCCTCCTGATGAGCCGGATGCAGTAACAAGTCTGCGGCCGCCATGAAGTTAGGAATGTCATCTCGGCCAGAGAAAAAGTGGATCTGTTTACCAATACCAAGCTGTTCCGCTTGTTGTTGAAACGGTTTTGGATCATCCTGACCGACGACGAGAAACGTAACGCGTTGACGCAGTTCTTGTGGCAGGCTGGCAATCGCGCTCAGGCTGCGGCCAACACCTTTGCGTTTGAAATCGGAACCGACTTGCAACAGAACAAATCCGTTTTCATCCAGATGGTGCTGTTGACGAAACCGAGAACGCGTATCGGGAGAATGTGCGCTGTATTTTCTATCCCGTGAAATCCCCGGTGGCAGCATAAAGAAGCGTTCATCTTGTGTGCCGTAATGCTTCTGAAAATGGGCAATTTGCCTCGGTGTTAGCATCAGCATACGCGTGCGACTGTTTCTGTCGAACACGTCGCGTTCAAGTGCCACATATCCTCGGCAGCGTGGTGTTAACCGATAAAAGAAGCCTTTTTCCTGAACCGCCTTTTCTGCCGTACATCCTTCTGCGGCATAGTAGAAGTCCAGTCCTGGCATTTTGCTAAATCCGACAACGCGATCGACAGGATGCTGTTGTAAATGGCGTTGTATCCAGTCGGAAAAACGGCGATGGCGAGTATGATTTCCCAATCCAGAGATGGGCACGAGAATGATCTCAAACCCTTCAGGTTTGTCGCCTTGCCATTCGCTAGTGTAAACACGAATATTGTGGCCTTGTTTTTGGCAAGTTTGTGCGATGCTCAGAAAATCTCGCTGTAGCCCGCCGAAAGGAAAGAATTTGTAGACGCAGAATGCGATTTTCATTGGGCATCTCTTTGCGACGTGATATTCAGCATCTGTTCTGAGGCCAAAATGACATCTTCCGCAGGGATGCAGGACAAATACTTAACCGTCTGATCATAGTTATAGTGAGCTGGCATCGGTTGATATTCCCCTGCCCAAATCTGTTTATAGTGTTCACACCACGGACGCCATACCTTGTAGTCTGTTGGGCCAAATAAGCTGACGAGTGGCGTATTTAATGCGGCAGCCATGTGCATTGGGGCTGAATCTACGCCAATATATAGCACGGCATTGTCGATTAACGCCGCCAGTTCCGGAAAGCTCGTTTTGCCCGCAAATGACATCTCAGGTTTATGAATGCACTGTGAATAAATATCGCGAACGACAGATAAATCCTCTTCCGATGGACCGCACGTTAACACGACTTCCAGATTTTTTTCTTTAAGATAGTCAATCACCTGAGCGAACTTGTCGTTATCCCAAAATTTATAATATTGACGCGTTGTGGGCTGGATGACGACATAAGGCTGTGTTAACAGCGTCGGACAGTGGTTAAAAATACGTTTGGCATCGTCTTGATGATAATGCAGTGATAGTCGTGAAACGGTATTCGATGCTGGTAGCGCTAGCGGCGTAAGTAAATAGAGATTTTGTTCAACAATATGTGCGCCTATTGGCGGTACACAGTGGTCGAAAAACAAACGCCAGATTTTACCCTTCAGCTTATTACCGCGATCGAGCGCAATGCTACGTCCACCTAAGGATTTTACTAACAACGCAATCGGCCACTGATCCGCAAGATTAACGATGAGGTCGTACTTATTTTTTTTCAGTGTTTTTCTGACATCGGTGAAATTACGCACTTTCTCGGAGAGCGTCTTCGTTTTTCTCTTCAACCCATAAAGCTGATTGATCTCTGGATTGGCGGAGAGAATGGGCATCGTATCCTGATAGAGTAATACGTCGATTTTAGCCTCAGGATAATTAGCTTTCAGTGTGCTGATGAGCGGAGTGGTCAGCAGCATATCGCCATGATATCTAAGCTTCACCACGAGAATTCGGCGATAAGAGATGATGCGTTGACTCACTCGTTTTCCTTCATGTCATCAAAAGTTATGATTTTTACAGGCACGCTACCGCCTTGGCTCAACAGCGACCAAAAGGCTGATTCTATCCATGTGGCGCGACAGCATGGATAGCTAATTTTTCCTTTATGGTACTAAAACCTACACCCCTCTCACAGAGGTAATTAATATTATACCCGTCATCTTGAAAGCTGCGCAGAGGTTACCTTTACTCGGAGGTTCCCGACCACCGATGGTTTTGTGTTGTCATGCCCTTCCTCGTTTTTCGAAAAGATGTTGAGCGCATTGAATTGACAGTCATATCAACTTAATTGTACAACTTAGTTGATATCAACCCGAAATAATGTAAAGGAACAGGCGATGTTGACGATGACTTTCTCTGATGTTCGGCAGAAATTTGCCAAAGTGCTGGATACGGCTATTACGCAACCAGTGACGATTACCCGTCGTTCAGCGCCGGATATGGTGGTTATCACCGCGGCACAGTTTGCCGAGTTGCAGCAGGCTAAATTTGAAGCTTCTCTTGCCAAGGTAATGAGTAAGCCAAAGAATCAGGCGTTGTTTAAGGAACTTGCTGATAAATGATCTTCTTCTTAACGGTTGAGCAGGTCATCGCAATCCATGATTATCAGTTGGAAATGTATGGTGGCTTGCCTGGGTACAGGGATATCGGCGTAGTGGAAGGCATGGTTGCCCGCGTTGAGAATCTTCACACATACCAGAATGAGAATGACCTGCACATGCTTGCCGCATCGCTGTTGCTTTCGATAGCGCGCGGGCATGGCTTTAATGATGCGAATAAAAGGACTTCGGCGGCAGCGGCTATGGTGTTTCTTGATATGAATGGCGCGTCAATGACTCCGTCAGAAAACTTTGCTGATTTTGTGGTAATGGCAGCGCAAGGGCTTTACGACGTTCATACCGTCGCGGAAGAACTGAAAAAACTCGTCGATTAGGATCATCGCTGCTTTAGCCATTTTCCCGTCAGCGTGGTGCCAAGACAAAACGCCATCAGCCACGCAATAAGCATATCTCGTGAATAGAGAATAACGTCGCTCAGCCCATACATCAGCAGTGCGAAAAGCAGCGCCGCAGAGAGATGGCTGCGTAGAACAAAAAATGAAAAATAAAATAGAGAGGCATAAAGCAATACTAGCAGTATCACTCCTGGTATGCCCTTCAACGAAAAAGCGTCAATCACTTCGTTATGCAGGTGAACATTCAAATACCCCAGCGCGCCGGATAATTCAGACTCTTGCTTTGCTTGTGCAATGATATGTTCTGCACGCTGTTCGGCGGATTGTCCAAACAGGGCTTCTTCTCCTGCCTCGATACCAGATTGGTACATCGCAATACGCGCCCCCACCGATGTCATGCTGTTGTCCATACTATAGCTGTGTATATCGTTGATCAGGTCGTTGACTCGTTGATGAAGTGTATTCTGGAAGAGGAATAAACACAGGAGAAGTGTGGCGGCTGAGCCGATGAATGCTTTAATAAGCAGGCGTTTATTATGTCTGACTTCTGACAATAAAATAGTTGCGCCGACAATCGGGTAGACGAATATCGCTGCCCGCGTCTCTGTTAGCAGAATAGCCACCATCACTAACAGAAAATGCCCCAGGTAAAGATAATACTTATAAGGCGAATCGAGTTTAAGCAGTGCCTGTGCGCTTAGGGCGCCAATGAAAGTCAGAAAATAGGCCGCGCTCGTGGCTGTGCCAAATACCAACCCAATACGATGCATTCCACTGAACCATGCCTGATAAAATGCATATCCTAATGCTAAGACACAAATGACGAGCATATAGGCATGTAACCGTTGTGGCTGACTCTTTTGTGAGAGATGCAAGACCGTCAGCAGGGTAAATGCACCCAGAATACCGGCGTGTGCGGATGCCCTGTACGCGTTATAGACATAAGGGAAAAGGCTATCAGGTTGATAATAGTGGTGATACCAGATGAGATTGGTTAAACCGATAGCCAGCAGGAAAAGTGGAATCAGTAACAATCGTTTAGCCGCTATTACGGTTCTTAGGTTTGTCGCCACATAGAAAACAGAGAGAGAACCCGTGAGATAAAACAGCCACCCGGCAATAATGCTACTAAATGGCATAATGGCTAATGTGAGTAAACAGCCGGGGAAAACAGTTTTAAGCGCGACAGTCGAGCTTATACTGGGCGTTTTGCCCAGTTCGTATCTTAATTCATTAAGCATGTATTTGTTCACTGTCGGGAGCGATGTCACTCGCCTGATGCGGATAATTCTATCAGCTTCTCTAATTTCTGATGGACGTGGCTAGCAGGAATTGTCTCCATTTTCTGGTTTTCAGACATTTCCACCACCTGATTCATTCCGTAGCCGCCAATTAGCCCCGGATCGGTTGGTCCGTACAAGGTGATATTCGGACGATCCAGTGCCGCCGTCAGGTGGCTAAGCCCGGTATCGACGGAAACGACGGCTTTAGCGCCTGCTAATACCTCGGCGACCTGTTGCAGCGTGAGGCGCGGTAAGACCTCAACGTGGGAGAATTCTTCCGCCAGCCGTAATGCGCGCTGATGCTCATGCTCCGCTCCCCAGGGGAGTTTGATGCGTAGTCCGCTCGGTGCCAATAGGGCAATCAGTTCACGCCAGTGTGCTTCCGGCCAGTGTTTTTCATCGCGCGTTGTGGCGTGGAGAAACACCAGATAGCGGTTGGCGTCTGCGGGCGGCTGGGAGAGGAAACGCGAGGCAATCGCATAATCGCCGCGCTCGGCGGGTTTCCGGTAGCCCAGACTGGCGGCAAACAGCTCTCGTACGCGCTCGACGGCATGCTGCTGACGGCTTATCGGGTGGCGATAGTTATAAAACCAGCTTGCCAGCGGTTCACGCGCGCTCTTGCAATCCAGTCCGTGTTTCTTTCCGTTGGCGAGTCGCGTCACCAGCAGCGCGCTTTTAATCAGCCCTTGCGCATCAATGACGGCATCATAACGGTACTGGCGTAGCTGGCGTTTAAATTCGGCACGTTCCTGACGTATCGGGGCGCTGAACCAGCTTTTGCGCCAGCGACGTATCGCCACCGGAATCACGCGGGAAACCGCCGGGTGCCAGCTGGGAATCTGCGCGAAACCTTCTTCAACCACCCAGTCGAATTGAATACCGGGAATCACCTGCATGGCGTCGGTCAAGGCGGGTAACGTATGCAGCACATCGCCCATCGACGATGTTTTGACGATCAGCACTCTCATGCGCCAGCTCCCGGCAGCGGACTTTCTCCGGAAAAAACGCTTTTTTCCTTAACGAGATACTTATCCAGTGCGCTGAGTACGCGTTCGGGCTGAATGTCGATCAAACTCTGGTGGTAACCTTGTTCCGCATCGCCTTTGCGCACTCTGTGATAGCCGGTGATCAGCCGAATCACCTCGGCCTGATGGGACAACGGCGGGGTAAAATCGGGGCTGCTCGGGCCATAAAGCGCGACAAGCGGACGATGAAGCGCTGCGGCAACGTGCATGAGCCCGGAGTCGTTGCTGACGACGGCGTGGCAGGCGGCGATCAGCACCACCGCCTGTTCCAGCGAGGTTTTCCCCGCCAGATTGGCGCAATGCTGTCGTGCGTCTTCCGTCAATCCCTGAAGGATATCGTCACAGGCTGAACGGTCATTGGCGGAGCCGAACAGCGCGATTTGGTAGCCGCGTTCGATCAGTGATTGTGCCAACGCCGCATAGTGATAATGCGGCCACCGTTTAGCGGGGCCGAATTCGGCTCCGGGGCAAAAGCCGATGATGGGGCGTGCATCGCTGAGATCGAAGGCTCGCATCATGTCCGCCATTTCGGCCTGATTGACCTGTAACTGTGGCCACAGTAACGGCTGCGGCAGATCTTCGGCACGACGAATACGGCGACGATCGTAGGCTAATGCGGCATAACGCTGAACCATCAGCGGAAATGCCGCCTTATCCAGCACGCGTAAGTCGTTCAGCAGTCCGTAACGCATTTCGCCGCGCCAGCCTGTGCGCTGTGGAATGTTGGCGAAGAACGGAACCAGCGCGGATTTAAAGGAGTTGGGCAGCACGTAAGCGCGATCGTAGCCTGCATCACGCAGCGAGACGCCAAGGCGGCGACGTTCGCCCAGCGCCAGTGCGCCGTGACCGAGCGGCATGGCTAACGCCTGATTGACTTCCGGCATACGTGCCAGCAGCGGACGGCACCAGGCTGGCGCCATCACGTCAATAACCGCTTCCGGGTGTTCAGCCTTCAGGGTGCGATAAAGGCTGTGCGACATCATCATATCGCCGACCCAGGAAGGGCCGATGACCAAAATTTTCATACCGCTTATGAATCCTTATTTGATTAAACGGTACGGTTCAGCCAGGCCATATATTCCGCTACGCCTTCGGCGACGGTTTTGAACGGCTTGTCATAGCCTGCGGCACGCAAGTTGGTGAGGTCAGCCTGAGTGTAGGCCTGATAACGGCCTTTCAGCTTCTCGGGGAATTCGATGTATTCCACGCTGCCTTTTTTATGGAAAGCAAGCGTCGCGTCGGCAACTGCCTGGAAGGATTCGGCACGGCCAGTACCGCAGTTGAAGATGCCGGAGACACCGTTTTGCCAGAACCACAGGTTGACGGCCGCGACATCGCCGACGTAGATGAAGTCACGCTGGAAGTTTTCGCTACCGGAGAACAGCTTCGGATTTTCACCCTGATTAATCTGGTTGTTCAGATGAAATGCGACGCTCGCCATGCTGCCTTTGTGGCCTTCGCGCGGTCCGTAGACGTTGAAATAGCGGAAGCCGCAGATCTGCGATTCAGCTTCCGGGAGAATTTCACGCACGTATTGATCGAACAGGAATTTGGAGTAGCCATAGACGTTCAGCGGCTGCTCGTATTGACGCTCTTCGATGAAGTTATCGTTGCGACCGCCGTAGGTTGCGGCAGAAGAGGCATACAGGAACGGAATGTTGCGATCGAGGCAATAGTGCAGTACATCTTTGGAATACTGATAGTTATTATCCATCATGTACTTGCCATCCCACTCGGTGGTAGATGAGCAGGCACCTTCATGGAATACGGCATCGATATCGCCCAAGTCATCGCCTGCAACGATGCTGGCGATGAAGTCTTCCTTATCCATGTAATCTGCGATGTCCAGATCGACCAGATTGACGAATTTGGTGCCGTCTTTCAGGTTATCGACCACCAGAATGTCCCGATAGCCGATGTCATTCAGGGATTTTACGATATTGCTGCCGATAAAACCGGCACCGCCAGTAACGATAATCATGGGCGCGACCTTTGTTAATCTTGCTGGTGGGGCACCGCGCCCCACGCTATTTATGACCGCTATAATAGCATTTCATTTTACCGCAAGCAGCCAGAGCTTAATTTATCCCGTGTTGCCTCAACGTTTTTAAGATGATTCAGGCCGTGACGAAGCCTGCATTTTCAGACTGTTTACCCCGCATTTCTGCCCACATCCGCTAGCTTAAAAACCATAAAGCGATCTTTTTATGGGAGAGTCACGCTATGCCTGCCGCGTTTTATCAACAACTTACTACACAAGTTATGGCAGCACGCACCGAAGGGGTGTTCAAAGAAGAGCGCATTATTACCTCTGCGCAGCAGGCTGAAATCGAGGTGGTGGACAGCAAGCGCCTGCTCAACTTCTGTGCCAATAATTATCTTGGCCTGGCGGATAGCCCTGAGCTGATTGCCGCCGCCAAAGCCGGATTGGACAGCCACGGTTTCGGTATGGCATCGGTGCGTTTCATCTGTGGAACGCAGGATATCCACAAGCAGCTGGAACGTAAGCTGGCGGATTTTCTGGGAATGGATGACGCGATTCTCTATTCCTCCTGCTTTGATGCCAACGGCGGGCTGTTTGAAACGCTGATGGAAGCGGAAGACGCGATTATTTCTGATGTGCTTAATCATGCCTCAATCATCGACGGTATTCGACTATCGAAGGCGCGACGCTACCGCTATGCCAATAACGATATGAATCAGTTGGAAGCGCAGTTGCAACTGGCGAGAGCGGAAGGGGCAAGGCACATCATGATCGCCACTGACGGCGTGTTTTCGATGGATGGCGTCATTGCCGATTTGCAGGGGATTTGCGATCTGGCGGATCGTTATGACGCGCTAGTGATGGTGGATGATTCCCATGCGGTGGGGTTTGTGGGCGAACAAGGGCGCGGAACGCATGAACACCGTGGGGTGATGGATCGCGTCGACATCATTACCGGTACGCTAGGCAAGGCGCTGGGGGGCGCGTCGGGGGGATATACGGCGGGCAGACATGAGGTGATCGATTGGCTGCGCCAGCGCTCTAGACCCTATCTGTTTTCCAACTCGCTTGCGCCTGCGATTGTCGCTGCATCGCTCAGCGTTCTCGATCTGCTGGAACGGAGTGGCGAACGGCGTGAGCGTCTGTGGGCAAACGCTCGTCTGTTCCGTGAAAAGATGGCTGCCGCAGGGTTCACGCTGGCGGGAGCCGATCACGCCATCATTCCCGTGATGCTGGGCGAAGCGCAACTGGCGCAGGATTTTGCGCAGGCGCTACAGCGGGAAGGCGTGTACGTCGCCGGCTTTTTCTATCCCGTTGTTCCCCTCGGTCAGGCGCGTATTCGTACCCAAATGTCGGCCGCCCATACGCCGCAGCAAATCCAATTTGCCGTCGAGGCTTTTGTGCGCGTGGGCAAACGTCTGGGTGTTATCAACTGAGGAAACCGTCATGAAAGCATTGGCAAAACTGCGACCAGAAGAAGGCATCTGGATGGTGGATTCCCCCATGCCGGAACTCGGGCATAACGACATTATGATTAAAATCCGCAAAAGCGCGATCTGCGGAACAGATGTGCATATCTATAACTGGGACGAATGGTCGCAGAAGACGATTCCCGTTCCGATGGTCGTCGGGCATGAATACGTTGGTGAAATTGTCGCTATCGGTCAGGAAGTTAACGGTTTCCATATTGGCGACAGGGTCTCCGGCGAAGGCCATATTACCTGCGGCTACTGCCGCAACTGTCGGGCTGGGCGACGTCATTTATGCCGCAATGCCATCGGCGTCGGGGTCAATCGTCCCGGTTCGTTCGCAGAATATCTGGTGATTCCTGCCTACAACGCGTTTCGCATTCCCGACAATATTTCTGATGAGCTGGCCGCCATTTTCGATCCCTTCGGCAACGCGGTGCATACCGCGCTTTCCTTTGATTTAGTGGGGGAAGATGTCTTGATTGCTGGCGCAGGGCCGATAGGCATGATGGCGGCAGCGGTGTGCCGTCACGTCGGCGCAAGGAATGTCGTCATTACCGATGTTAATGCGTACCGGCTGGAGCTGGCCAGTAAAATGGGGGCGACGCGTGCCGTCAATGTGGCGCAGGAAAATCTGGCAGATGTGATGATCGAATTAGGTATGACTGAGGGGTTTGATATCGGACTGGAGATGTCGGGCGCACCGTCAGCCTTTCGTGCCATGTTGAAAGCGATGAATCACGGTGGCCGCATCGCCATGCTGGGTATTCCGCACGAACCGATGTCGATTGACTGGGGAGAGGTGATTTTTAAGGGGCTGTTTATCAAAGGGATCTATGGAAGGGAAATGTTCGAAACCTGGTACAAAATGTCGGCGCTGATTCAGTCTGGACTGGATTTGTCACCGATTATCACCCACCGCTTTCACATTGATGAGTTTCAGCAAGGCTTTGACGCCATGCGCTCGGGTCAGTCGGGCAAGGTGATTCTCAATTGGGGGACAGAATAACCCTGCCGTAACGAATTTGTGCGATGGCAAAAGGGAAACGTACGCCAGGTGTTACGGCTGAACGTGCGTTTCGGTGTCGGCTGGAACCACCCAGGTCTGCCAGCGGTGCTTGATAAACATCACTGGGGCGCTTTCCCGAATGCTGCTGCTCACCAGCCTGAAGAACACATCACTCTTCACCGGTTCCGGCGGCTGTTTGACCCGACACTGCGGGATGCCGCGGAACGGATTACGCGGTTTAACCGGCTGTTGCGGCTGAGGTTCGTACTGTCGCGCCGGTTCATTCAGTAACTGGCTGGGGCGGACTAAGACAATATCGGCATCCAGCGTGGGCAGCATCTGCTGTAAGACGCGGATAGTGGAAGGATGCGGATGCCCGATAGCGATGGCGGAACCGCTGCGGCGGGCAATTTGCACCGCGCGGGTAAACTGCTTACGAATCTCGGCGTCGTTTTGCGAATCATCCAGAAAGACTTTGCGTTTGATGACTTTGACGCCCGTTCCCGCCGCAGCCTGACTGGATTGGCTGCTGCCGATGGTCATGCTATCGAGGAAATAGAGCTGGTAAGCGCTTAGCGCCTGCATGACTTTTTGCATGCCGGGCAGGCTGGCGGTCATCGCGCTGCCCATATGGTTGTTCAACCCCACGGCGTAAGGCACGTTATTGACCGACTGGCGAATAATGCGCTGGATTTCATCACTGCTCATGTCCGGGCGTAACGTGTCACGCTCCAGCGGCTGCTTGCTCATCGGTGCCATTGGCAGATGGATCAAGACTTCTCGCCCTTGCTGGTGGGCTTTGGTCGCCATTTCACGGGCGTACGGCGCATTGGGCAATACCGCAACGGAAATCGCCGTTGGCATTGCCAGAATCTGGTTCTCATTGTGCGGACGATAGCCGAAATCATCGATGACGATGGACAGTTTCCCAGCCAGCGCTAAAGGAGACAACGCGAGCAGACCCAATGCCAGTAACGGTGTTTTGGTTAAATATGACAAGACTATCTTCCTAGCCAAGGTTGTGGATTGACCGCCTGACCCTGACGACGGATTTCAAAATACAGCCCAGGCTTGCTCTGCCCGCCGCTGGTGCCAACCAGCGCAATAGGTTGACCGGCTTTGACCTGAGCGCCAACGGAGACCAACGCGCTTTGGTTATAACCGTACAGGCTCATATCGCCTTTACCATGCTGAACGACAACGACCAACCCATAGCCCTGTAGCCAGTCAGCCATTAGTACGGTCCCATCGGCAATGGCTTTCACCTCTGTACCTTCCGGCGCGGCAATCACCAGCCCTTTCCAGCGTAGTTCACCCTGTAGCGGTTCGCCGAAACGATGTTCGATGCGGCCGTTGACTGGCCAGATAGCCTGACCTGAAGGTCGCCCTAAACCGCCAGTTCGCGCCATAAGTGAGCGTTCACCTTCCGTAGGTTTGTAGCTGCTGCCGCTGCGTTTGGCCTGTTCTTCCTTCGCACGAACTTTGGCGGCCTCACGCGCTTCTCGTTCGGCGCGGGCTTTCGCTTCTCGCTCGGCGCGAGCGATCTGGTCGCGCAGCCGGGTTTCATTCTGGCGCAGCTCCGTCAACTGCTGCCGATCTTTTTCCAGCGAACTTTCCAGCGTCGACAGCGTTTTTTTCCGATCGGACTGCGCCTGCTCCAGCGTCTGCTGTTGCTGCTGTTGGTCACTCAGCAGCGTTTTTTGCTGCGTCTGCTTTTGTTCCAACTGACGTTTTTGGTCAGCCAGTTCCACGCGGGTTTGCTGCAATTCGTGGATGGATTTCTGGCGAGCTTCATTCAGGTAGCCGAAGTAGGCGAGGATGCGTTCGTTGCGCTGGCTTTCCTCTCCGCTCAGCATTAATTGCAGCGCGCTGTGCTGGCCTTGCCGGAAGGCGGCGTCAAGCTGACGGGAGAGCAGCGTTTGTTGCTTATCCTGCTGAGATTGCAGCTTGGCGATAGACGCGCTGAGGCTGGTTAATTCTTTATTTAGCGTGGACAGCGTATTGCGCGTTTCATGCAGTTGACGACTGGCCTGAGAGATAGACTGCTCCTGCTTTTTCAACTGTTGGACTAACGCACTGCGCTGCTTTTGTTGCTCTTGAACGCTTTTTTCTTTTGCGGCGATATCTTGTTGCAGGGTCTTGAGCTGCGCCTGATTATCTTCCGCCTGGCTGAGCGCGGGCAACAGCAAAACGCCAACGCAGAGCGCGCTGACGCAGCGGGTGAGCAGCCTTTGCAATGCGGATAAATGGCGATCGGCGCTACATGCCACTCGACTCTGTACAAATAACGCGTTTTTACTCATAGCGGTGAATTATTCCACGATGAACAGCGGCTTACCAGTTGTCTCTTGTCTGATTTCTATTTCCAGACGTGACAAGCATGGCACAAAGACGGGCATCTATGCGCATCAATAATGGATAAATGGAAAGCTCTGCGCATAAAATGAAGGAATGGCATTATTGGGTATGCCAGTTTCTGTGGCCTGCTCTCTCTGGCTGGCGTCGGTGTTGGGATGGCGTTAAATCGCTATCCTGGAAATTTTTGGGTATCGCGCCGCAGATTCGATACGCTATGTTGGCTTACTGGCTGTAATTGCCGTATCGCGCAGGTATACTCAGGAACCTTATATTTTTGTTGATTAACTGATCCGGGAGTCGTTACACCCCATGCAAGAGATTATGCCATTCATTAGCAAGAACCCTATTTTGAGCATTTCCTGGGTTGCACTGTTGGTTGCGGTTATCGTGCTTACTGTGAAGAGTAAACTGTCGAACGTAAAAGAAGTGGTTCGCGGTGAAGCGATCCGCCTGATTAATAAAGAAGATGCTGTCGTCGTCGATATCCGTAACCGTGATGACTATCGCCGTGGCCATATTGCCAGCGCATTTAACCTGTTGCCGAACGACATTAAGAACGGCAGTGTAGGTGAACTTGAAAAACATAAGTCGCAGCCGATTATCGTGGTTTGCGCCAATGGCCTCTCTTCACGTGAAGCGGCCGAAAATTTGTTCAAAGCGGGCTTTGAGCGTGTGCAGATACTGAAAGACGGCCTGGCTGGCTGGAGTGGTGAGAATCTGCCTTTAGTCCGCGGCAAGTAACACGGTTTGTGGTAAAACTATCCTCGTCGTGCCGTGTGTGATCAGTCATAGTGTGATGAGTCATACGCAGCGAAAATGGCAACGATTTGGCAGGATAATCGACAGGCTGATTGCAGTACGATAATGACTGAACTGTGCTGACGTCCGCCTATTTATGACGACGGAAGACGTCAAAAAAATCTAACAAAAGGGTATTACTTAACATGTCTGAACAAAACAACACAGAAATGGCTTTCCAGATCCAGCGTATTTACACCAAAGATATCTCTTTTGAAGCGCCAAATGCGCCTCAGGTGTTCCAGCAGGAATGGCAGCCGGAAGTAAAACTGGATCTGGATACGGCCTCGAGCCAACTGGCTGATGACATCTATGAAGTTGTTCTGCGCGTGACTGTAACGGCTTCTCTGGGTGAAGAAACTGCGTTTCTGTGTGAAGTTCAGCAAGGCGGTATCTTTACCGTTGGCGGCATTGAAGGAACTCAACTGGCGCACTGCCTGGGCGCATACTGCCCGAACATTCTGTTCCCTTACGCGCGCGAGTGCATCACCAGCCTGGTTTCTCGCGGTACCTTCCCGCAACTGAACCTGGCACCAGTTAACTTTGATGCGCTGTTCATGAACTACCTGCAGCAGCAGACCGAAGGTGAAGGCGCTGCGCAGCATCAGGATGCCTGATGAACGCGTCTGACGCTTCCATGACCGTCATCGGTGCCGGTTCGTACGGCACCGCATTGGCCATTACGCTGGCGCGTAATGGCCATCGAGTTGTGCTGTGGGGCCACAACTCTGCACACATTCAGGCGTTAGAGGCTGCCCGCTGTAATCAGGCGTTTCTGCCGGATGTGCCTTTCCCCGATTCGCTACAGTTGGAAACCAATCTGGCGCAGGCGCTCGCTGCCAGCAGAAACGTGCTGGTTGTGGTGCCGAGCCATGTGTTTGGTGATGTTCTGCGTCAGTTGAAACCGTATTTACGAGCCGATGCACGTATCGTGTGGGCGACAAAAGGGCTGGAAGCCGAAACGGGACGTTTATTGCAGGATGTTGCCCGCGAAGCGTTGGGCGACACTATTCCGCTTGCGGTGGTCTCCGGTCCGACATTTGCCAAAGAATTAGCGGCCGGTATGCCAACGGCGATTGCTCTGGCATCGACGGACAGTGAATTTGCTGACGACCTACAGCGACTGCTGCACTGTGGGAAAAGTTTCCGCGTGTACAGTAATCCTGATTTTATCGGCGTGCAACTGGGTGGGGCGGTGAAAAATGTCATCGCTATCGGTGCCGGGATGTCTGACGGCATTGGGTTTGGCGCGAATGCACGAACCGCGTTGATCACCCGCGGGCTGGCAGAAATGACTCGGCTTGGCACGGCGCTGGGTGCCGATCCCACCACCTTCATGGGGATGGCGGGGCTGGGCGATCTGGTTCTGACCTGTACTGATAATCAGTCCCGTAACCGACGCTTCGGGATGATGCTGGGGCAGGGAATGGATGTACAGAGCGCGCAGGATAGCATTGGTCAGGTTGTTGAAGGATATCGCAATACGAAAGAGGTGTTGGCGCTAGCACAGCGCTACGGCGTTGAAATGCCGATTACCGAACAACTCTGGCAGGTGCTGTATTGCGGAAAAGACGCCCGAGAGGCGGCGCTGAGCCTGTTGGGGCGCACGCGTAAAGATGAAACCGCCAGGTTATAAAACACGTTGTTCTATGCTGCGCTGGGCTTCCTAATCTGGGAGGCTCATAGTATCTTCATTTTCTTGTATGCGAACGGTGGTGCAAATAAGCCTGCCGTTTGAGAACAGATATACGTTGTAGTGTGTGGTCGCTCGGAGAGTAAGGCAATGTCGACAGAAGAACTGGAACTGGTCTGGACCAATATCAAGGCAGAAGCGCGCAGTCTCGCAGACTGTGAACCGATGCTGGCCAGCTTTTTTCATGCCACGTTGCTGAAGCACGAGAATTTGGGTAGCGCATTGAGCTATATGCTGGCAAACAAGCTGGCAAATGCGATCATGCCTGCGATCGCCATTCGTGAAGTAGTTGAAGAAGCCTACGACGCCGATCCACAGATGATCATTTCTGCCGCGCGCGATATTCAGGCCGTCTGCCTGCGCGATCCGGCGGTGGATAAATATTCGACGCCGTTGCTCTATCTGAAAGGGTTTCATGCACTACAGGCTTACCGTATTGGCCACTGGCTTTGGTCGCAGGATCGTAAAGCGCTGGCGGTCTATTTCCAGAACCAGATCTCGGTTTCTTTCGGTGTCGATATCCACCCAGCGGCGAGAATCGGCTGCGGGATCATGCTCGATCATGCAACAGGTATTGTGATCGGCGAAACCGCGGTGGTTGAAAATGATGTCTCTATTTTGCAATCCGTGACGCTGGGCGGTACGGGTAAAACGAGCGGCGATCGTCACCCTAAAATTCGTGAAGGCGTGATGATTGGTGCTGGTGCTAAAATTCTGGGGAACATTGAAGTTGGCTGTGGCGCGAAAATTGGCGCCGGTTCTGTCGTGCTGCAATCCGTTCCTCCACACACGACGGCGGCAGGTGTCCCGGCTCGTATTGTTGGTCGACCGGAAAGCGATAAACCTGCTATGGATATGGATCAGTATTTCAACGGCATCAATCGTGGCTTTGAATACGGTGATGGTATCTAGCCCCGCAGCAGCATAGGCGATTTAACGTTTTTGCTATCCATCTGAAACGGTTCCTCATCAGAGTATAAACCACCGGTAAACAAGGTGGTTTTTTGTTATTTCTGCTAAGAAACGTCTGAAATCGGTACTGAATTCACTATCTATTTAAGCAAAGTTGCTACTTATCCCTTCATAATAGGTTGCTTTAGTTTACCGTTTATATAGGCAGATGGCGTAAGTTGAACTATATATTTTGGTAACGACCAAGGATAGCTTTATCTGGATTACCTTTGTTTGAATGGAATCGTGACGCTGTTACAGAGAAAATTATATGTATTTGAAGCGAACTTTAATCACGCTGAGTTTGAGTACACTACCCGTTGTCCCTTTTTTGAGCTACGCAGCAGAAAGCATAAATAATACGGATAGCATGGCTAACCGTACCCTTACAGCGGTTGATTCCAATGATTTGGCATCGGATAAGCAGAGTGAAAGCTGGTGGCAAAGAAGTAAAAATAACCTGTCTACGACCTGGAATTCGCCGCAAAGCCACGATATTTATATCCCGGCGATTACCTGGCATAACCGCTGGACGTACGATAAAGAAAAGACTGATCGATATAATGAAAGGCCGTGGGGCGCGGGCTACGGCCTTTCCCGTTTGGATAAGGATGGGGACTGGCACGGGCTTTATATTATGGCATTTAAAGATTCCTATAATAAATGGGAGCCTATCGGTGGCTATGGTTATGAAAAGCGCTGGCGGCCAACCAGCGATCAGGATTTCCAATTGGGGCTGGGTTTTACGGCCGGCGTAACGATGCGTGACAACTGGAACTATATTCCGATTCCTGTATTGCTGCCTCTGGCATCAATAAGTTATAACAAACTCTCTTTCCAGGCGACTTACATCCCTGGCACATATAATAACGGTAATGTTTTCTTTGCCTGGTTAAGATGGCAGATTTGATTTTAGGTTATCGAGCCTCTTTTATTTCATAAAAAGAGGCTCTAATTATTTGATAAAGCGTTGCGTTAACAGAATATATTCGGTGGTGTAAATGTTACTTGGGAAATGGTTATTTAATGCCGTTTCTCTCATTGTGACAGTTACTTACTCGTCCGTTTGTTTAATACTTACTCTAATGTAAACCACATTGACTGAAATTCATTCAGTCATCTCCGTTACAATGGCGAGACTTTTTCCTAAGCGGATGTTGTTGTGCCATTACTTACTATTACCACTATCTTGTGGGCATTTTCATTCAGCCTGATTGGCGAATATCTGGCGGGTCAGGTTGATAGCTGGTTTTCTGCGATGTTCCGCCTGACAGCGGCGGCTGTGGTGTTTTTGCCGTTTTTACGCTTTCGAGGCTATGCGCCACGCGTCATTTTCTTATATCTGTTAGTGGGTGCTTGCCAACTGGGTATCATGTACCTGTTCGTCTTCCAGGCCTACTTGTACCTGACCGTACCTGAGTTTTTACTCTTTACGGTGATGACGCCGCTATACGTCACGCTGATTTATGATTTGCTTGCTCGGCAGCGTCTGCGCTGGGGCTATGTCATGAGTGCTCTGCTGGCGGTATTCGGCGCAGCCGTGATCCACTATCACGGTGTGAGTGAGCATTTTTGGTGGGGATTCCTGCTGGTGCAGGCGGCTAACGTGTGTTTTGCCGCAGGTCAGGTTGGCTACAAGCGCCTGATGGAGCTCTATCCCGTACCGCAGCACTGTGCATTTTCCTGGTTTTACCTGGGCGCGGCGATCGTGACGATAACCGCGTGGCTGCTCTTCGGCAATCTGGATAAATTACCCACCACCACCTTACAGTGGGGCGTACTGCTCTGGTTGGGGATTGGCGCTTCTGGTCTGGGTTATTTTATGTGGAACTACGGCGCAACCCAGGTGGATGCCGGAACGCTCAGCATAATGAATAACTTCCATGTGCCGACTGGGCTTTTGGTTAACTTCGCTATCTGGCATAAAACGCCAGACTGGCTGAGCTTTATCGTGGGGACGATAATTATCACGTCCTCACTGTGGGTACACCAGCGTTGGGTCGTGAAGCGTCCTTCACAAACGGTAAGTGCTCACAAGCGTGCTGACGCGCCGAACGAATAAACGCATCAATCACCGGTTGGCGCTGCTCTCCGTCACGGACGGCGGCGTACAACCGGCTCCACAGCCCGTCACCCAGCGATTTGGTTACAATCAGCCCCTGACGCTCGAAGCTTTCCACTACCCAGTGCGGTAGCGCGGCGATGCCCATGCGGGCGGCTACCATCTGAATCAACAGCAGCGTATTGTCCACGCTTTTCAGCGTAGGGCTGACGCCGGCCGGCTGCAAAAAGTGACGCCAGACATCCAGCCGTTGCCGCTGTACCGGATAGATCATCAGGGTCTCTGCGGTGAAATCCTCCGGTTCGATTTTCTCTTTTCCTGCCAGCGGATGATCGGGTGCCAGCACTAGCCTGACTTCAAAATCAAACAGAGGCGAATATTGCAGGCCACTGCGCGGCATGATGTCGGAGGTCATCACCAGATCCAACTCGCCTTGCTGGAGTGCTGGCTGAGGGTCGAATGTCACGCCTGATTTAAAATCCATCACCACCTGCGGCCAGTGCAGATGGAACTCATCTAGCGCCGGCGTCAGCCACTGAATACAGCTATGACACTCAATGGCTAGACGGAGCGTGGTTTGGTGCGGCGCATGACAATCCTGCAACGCCTGCTGGATTTGCGGTAACACCTGCTCTGCCAACTGCAACAGAATTTCTCCCTGAGGCGTAAAGCGCAGCGGCTGGCTTTTACGCACGAATAGCCTGAACCCAAGGCGCTGTTCCAGATCGCTGAACTGGTGGGATAACGCCGATTGAGTTTGATGAAGTGCAGCGGCAGCGGCGGCTAACGATCCGGTATTGCGCAGTGCTTGCAGCGTTCGCAGGTGTTTGAATTCGATCATGAGAGTCCTTCACAGTGACAGTGAATAAATTGCGCTTGTAGTTACTACACTACCTGCGGATTATGGATGTGTAAACATCTGGACGGCTAAATGAGGAATTAACGATGGCGATTGTGAATCACACACTGGGTTTTCCGCGCGTTGGATTACGCCGTGAACTGAAAAAAGCGCAGGAAAGCTACTGGGCTGGTAACGCGACACAGGAAGAGTTGCTGACCGTTGGACGTGAGCTGCGTGCGCGTCATTGGCAACAACAGAAGGATGCTGGCGTTGATCTGCTGCCAGTGGGTGATTTCGCCTGGTACGACCATGTACTGACCACCAGTCTGCTGCTGGGTAACGTACCCGCACGTCATCAGAATGAAGACGGCTCGGTCGATCTGGATACGCTGTTCCGTATTGGCCGTGGACGTGCGCCAACCGGTCAGCCTGCCGCTGCCGCTGAAATGACCAAGTGGTTTAACACTAACTATCACTACATGGTGCCGGAGTTCACCAAAGGGCAGCAGTTCAAGCTGACCTGGACACAGCTGCTGGATGAAGTGGATGAAGCACTGGCTCTGGGCCATAACGTGAAGCCTGTTTTGTTAGGCCCGGTTACCTATCTGTGGCTGGGTAAAGTGAAAGGTGAGCAGTTTGATCGTCTGTCGCTGCTACAGGATATTCTGCCAGTTTATCAGCAGGTGCTGGCTGAACTGGCGAAACGCGGGATTGAGTGGGTGCAGATTGATGAACCTGCGCTGGCGCTGGAACTGCCGCAAGCGTGGCTGGCCGCGTTTAAACCGGCTTACGATGCGTTGCAGGGGCAGGTGAAACTGCTGCTGACGACCTATTTTGATAGCGTGAGCCAGAATCTGGAAACGATCAAAGCGCTGCCGGTTCAGGGGCTGCATATCGATCTGGTTCACGGTAAGGATGATGCCGCGACGCTGAGCGCCCAACTGCCTGCTAACTGGGTACTGTCTCTGGGGGTGATTAATGGGCGTAACGTATGGCGCGCCGATCTGAGCAACTGGTTCGAGCGTCTGCAACCGTTGGTGGGAACGCGCGATCTGTGGCTGGGTAGCTCATGCTCACTGCTGCATAGCCCTATCGATCTGAGCGTGGAAGTACGTCTGGATGATGAAGTGAAGAGCTGGTTTGCCTTTGCGATTCAGAAATGTGCGGAGCTGGCACTGTTGTCTCAGGCATTGAATAGCGGCAACGGTCAGGCACTGGAAGCCTACAGCGCGCCGATTCGTGCCCGTCGTACCTCAGCGCGTGTGAATAACGCCGCCGTTGCGCAGCGTCTGGCAGCGATTACCGCACAGGACAGCCAGCGTCAGAGCGTGTATTCGGTGCGTGCGGATGCTCAGCGTGAGCGCTTTAATCTGCCAGCATGGCCGACGACCACGATCGGTTCTTTCCCGCAGACCACGGAAATTCGCGGCCTGCGTCTGGATTTCAAGCAGGGTCGTCTGGATGGTAATAACTATCGCACTGGCATTGCCGAACACATTAAACAGGCCGTGGCTGAGCAAGAGCGTCTGGGTCTGGACGTACTGGTGCACGGTGAAGCCGAGCGCAACGACATGGTGGAATACTTCGGTGAGCATCTGGATGGGTTTATCTTTACCCAGAACGGCTGGGTACAGAGCTACGGTTCTCGCTGTGTGAAACCGCCAGTCATCATTGGTGATGTGAGTCGTCCAGAAGCGATCACCGTTGAGTGGGCGAAATACGCACAGTCTCTGACCGACAAGCCGATGAAAGGCATGCTGACAGGTCCGGTGACCATCCTGTGCTGGTCTTTCCCGCGTGAAGACGTCACGCGTGAAACTATCGCTAAGCAAATTGCACTGGCGCTGCGTGATGAAGTCGCAGATTTGGAAGCCGCAGGTATTGGCATCATCCAGATTGACGAACCGGCGCTGCGTGAAGGTCTGCCGCTGCACCGCTCAGACTGGGAGGCGTATCTGGCCTGGGCAGTCGATGCTTTCCGTCTGAATGCCGCGGTGGCGAAAGATGATACGCAGATCCATACCCATATGTGTTATTGCGAGTTCAACGACATCATGGATTCTATCGCCGCGCTGGATGCAGACGTGATCACGATTGAAACCTCTCGTTCCGATATGGAATTACTGGAGTCGTTTGAAGAGTTCGAGTACCCGAATGAAATCGGTCCGGGCGTTTATGATATCCACTCCCCGAACGTACCGAGCGTGGAATGGATGGAAGATCTGCTGAAGAAAGCGGCACAGCGTATCCCAGCGGAACGCCTGTGGGTGAACCCGGATTGCGGTCTGAAAACCCGTGGCTGGCCGGAAACGCGTCAGGCGCTGGCGAATATGGTTCAGGCAGCACAACGTCTGCGTGAAACTCAGTAATAGTTAATGGCTGATGACATCAGGGAGGCATGGCCTCCCTGACTTTTTACACCAGATGAATAGATAAAATACGCATTATTTCCCCCGCTTCTCAATTTTTATTATTTCTCTCTGCATATTGTCTGCCTTCCCGAGAATTAACTATATTGTCTTTCCTTTAATAAAGTTGTCTCGCTATTCCGCGTTTTTTTCTGCATCGACTGGTCGGTTATTTTCCGAAATTGAATATTCATCGGTCATCGATATATCTATTCCTCAAAGCATTTAAGCAACGTTGTCATAAAGCTCAGCAGTCTTATGCCGATAAGGTAAACGGCATGGAGGCAGCTTAGGCGTACAAGTAGAGTGAGGTTGTTTGTATTTTCTAACGTTTTACTGATGTTGAAAATGCATCTGCAATTACTCTCTTGTGGGTATATTTATTATACCCATGAAGCATATTTATTTCCCCGAAAACGATTATTTCCCCCACTCTGCGAGGTTATTAGACGATAACCGTGCGCAGTAGTGATTATTAGGTATTACCTAAAAGGAGTGAGATGTGAATTTAGCGAATTGGCGTATTGGTTATCGATTAGGAAGCGGGTTTGCTATCTTAATCCTGATGTTGTTTACCGTGAGTATTTTTTCTCTGTCTAAACTGTCCGGCTTTCAGGATGGCGCCAGAGATATTGTTAAAGACGTTTACCCACAAACGGTAGATGCGAATGACCTCATCGATAATGTGAATGGGCACTTCGTCGCTTATTTGCAGATGCTGCTGGTATCCGGTCAGGAACAGCGTCAGGGGTATGTCGATCGGATTATGGCGTACCGCAAGGAGATTAGCCGTCTGCTTGATAATCTGGAAAGGAATGCTTCAGGAGAACAGGCTCGCAAGCAAGTGGGGGTTGTCCGCGGGTTTCGTGCCGAGTTCATCAAATCCGGCGATAAAATTATTAGTGATGCGCAGGCGGGCAACAACGATGTCGCCATCGCGGAATTCAATAACACCCTGAACGTGATTCAGCGCAATTACCGTGACGCGGTGAAGCAACTGGTGAATTACCAAAATGAGGCGATGGATAACTCTGTCGAGACCATGGCTGAGGTGTATAACAGCACTCGTATGATTTTGCTGCTTATTTTGGCGCTAGGTGCCGTATCTGGAGCGCTGATTGCCTGGGCGATTACGTGTAGCGTAACCCGCCCAATAGAGCAGGCATTGCAAGTGGCCGATCGCGTGGCACAGGGCGACCTGACTTCACGTATTACGGTGATCACCAAGGATGAAACCGGATTGCTGCTGCAATCGTTGGATCGTATGAACACCAGCCTGAGCATGATTGTCGGCCAGGTACGTGATGGGGCGGAAACTATCTCGACGGCGGCGTCACAAATCACGGCGGGCAATCAGGATCTGTCATCGCGCACGGAAGAACAGGCGAGTTCGCTGGAGGAAACGGCAGCCTCCATGGAGCAACTGGCATCCACTATTAAAAACACGGCGGAGAACACCCTGCAGGCGACAGAAATTGCTAATAAGGCGACTGGTGCGGCAAAACAAAGTGGCGATGTCATGCTTTCCGTGACGCAGAAAATGCGCGGTATTCGCGATTCGTCCCAGCGTATGGCGGAAATCATCGGTGTGATTGACGGCATTGCTTTCCAGACCAATATTCTGGCGCTGAACGCGGCGGTTGAAGCGGCGCGGGCGGGCGAACAGGGACGCGGCTTTGCGGTGGTGGCGGGAGAAGTCCGTTCATTGGCACAGCGCAGTGCGACCGCAGCACGGGAGATCAAGGATTTGATCGACGACTCGGTGAGCAAAATTCGCGAAGGAATGGATCTTGTCGATACTGCTGAAGAAACCATGGGCGGATTGACGGCCCACGTGAAGGACGTGCACGACATTATCAGCGAGATCTCGCAGGCCAGCCGTGAACAGAGCGACGGGATTAACCAGATGAATCTGGCGATTGGACAGATTGACACCACGACTCAGCAGAACGCGGCTTTGGTAGAAGAATCTGCCTCCGCAGCGCTGTCTCTGCAAGCACAGGCCTCTGTTCTGGCAGACGCGGTGAGCGCGTTTAAAATACAGTCGTATAACAGCGGCGGTTACGGCTCTTATGTGCCGATGAGCACGCCGACGCTGTCTCTGGCGCTGGCAAGCAAAGAGTAAATTTACGGCTAGCGTTTGGTCGTGTTGCTGTACCGCACCTATTTCAGCAGGGGAGCAATATACTCCCCTAATTCGTTCTCTACGCTGTATAGAGCAAATATGATTTTTTCTCTTCTTATTCAGCTGGTTATTCTTTACTAAGAAATATTCCCATCTCTTTATTTTTAATATCAGACATGTCTGACTATCCTTTTATGTAATTGAGGCGTTACTTATGTTAATTATTGGTTGATTAAACTGTGATTTTTCCGATCGAAACTTGACTTTTGATAGTTGCTGTCTATTTATTATATGTTTTTGAATGATTTAAACGATCAATTCGTAAAGTTCAGAAACGCCTTGCCGATAAAAATAGATAACACAGGAGCGGTTATGGCTGCATGAGTCCGGAGAGGGAAGACCACGATTTATCACTTCAATCACGTCTCTGCGGTCTTATCAGTTGTATTTGTAGCATTGTTCGATTTATTTCCACTTTTGCACCTCAACACCCGAGGGAAACTATTTGATTTTTGATAGCGCTTCTCATGCTGCTCAGAGCATGCGTAAAAAATGCCTGCCTTAAGGTATCTCTGTCGCGTCAGAAGGTTTTTTCCTTCGGATCGCCAACCATTCTCCGCCCTGTGGTTCCATCAATCTGCGACATGTGCGCAATTGACCTTGCTATGCATTACCTTAAAGGAGTGAGACATGAATTTAGCGAACTGGCGTATTGGCTATCGACTGGGAGCCGGATTTGCCATCCTGATTTTGATGCTGTTTGTCGTGAGTATTTTTTCCTTGTCTAAGCTATCTGGTTTTCAGGATAGTGCCAGAAGTATCGTGAAAGACGTTTACCCTCAGACTGTTGATTCTAATAGCCTTATCGATAATGTGAACAGCATTCTGGTGGCATATCAGCGGCTAATGCTGGTTTCAGGTGCAGATCAAATCAAGGCAAATGTTACTCGTGTGAATGAATTCCGCCAGGAGATCGGTCGCCTATTAGATAAGCTAGAAAGCCAGACCGTTGAAGAACGTTCGGTCGCTCAGTTACGTCTTATCCGCGGGATTCGTACCGAATTTTTGAAATCCGGCGACAAAATTGTTAGCGATGTGGTGGCGGGTAATCGGGATGCGGCAATTGAGGAGTTCAACAATAACCTGAATGTCATCCAGCGCCAGTACCGTGATGCGGTAAGGCAACTGGTTAACTATCAGGATGATGCAATGGGAGCCTCCGTTGAAGATATGGCTGAGGTATACCGCGAGACTCGTATTATTCTGCTGCTCATTTTGGCGCTGGGTGCCGTATTCGGGGCATTGATTGCCTGGTCAATTACGCGCAGCGTAACCCGACCGATACAGCAGGCTTTGCAAGTGGCAGACAGAGTGGCACAGGGCGACCTGACCTCACGTATCACTGTTACCAGCAAAGATGAAACCGGATTGCTGCTGCAATCGTTGGATCACATGAACACCAGCTTGAGCACGATTGTCGGACAGGTGCGTGACGGTGCGGAAACCATCTCGACGGCAGCCTCGCAAATCGCCGCAGGTAATCAGGATCTGTCAGCGCGCACGGAAGAACAGGCCAGCTCGCTGGAAGAAACCGCAGCGTCGATGGAACAGCTTACCTCTACCATTAAAAACACGGCGGAGAACACCCAGCAGGCGACGGAAATCGCCAATAAAGCCTCCGGTGCGGCGAAGCAAAGCGGCGACGTGATGATTTCGGTGACGCAGAAAATGCGCGGCATTCGCGATTCATCTCAGCGTATGGCGGAGATCATTGGTGTGATTGACGGCATTGCCTTCCAGACTAATATTCTGGCGCTGAACGCGGCGGTTGAAGCTGCACGTGCGGGCGAGCAAGGTCGCGGTTTTGCGGTGGTAGCAGGGGAAGTACGTTCTTTGGCACAGCGCAGTGCGACCGCCGCGCGGGAGATCAAGGATTTGATCGACGACTCCGTGAGCAAAATTCAGGAAGGCATGTCGCTGGTGGATACTGCCGAAGAAACCATGGGCGGGCTAACGGGCTATGTGCGGGATGTGAATGAGATCATCAGTGAAATCTCGCAGGCCAGCCGTGAACAGAGCGACGGGATTAACCAGATGAATCTGGCCGTTGGACAGATTGATACCACGACCCAGCAGAACGCGGCTCTGGTCGAAGAATCGGCCTCTGCAGCGCTGTCTCTGCAAGCGCAGGCCTCCGTTCTGGCGGAAGCGGTGAGCGCGTTTAAGCTTCTGTCTTATGGCAGCGGCAAAACCGCTTCTTATGCACCGGCACCAACGCGCACGCCAACGCTGTCTTTAGCGCCAGCGGCAGCGAAAGACAAGGGAAATAACGGCGACTGGACGACGTTCTAAGGCTGCTTTTGTCACGCGGTTAGGTAAAACACCAACGCCACCTATGTCCGGTGGCGTTTTAGAGCGTAGATAACATGTGTTGTTTGCAGATTGCGCGTCGGGAGAAATAAGATATGTCGTAATATGGCGGCCTTTTCTCTGAATGGAATGATAAAGGCAAATGGAAATTTATGTAGTCTAAGTACGTGTTGCCATTTTTTCGCGCAATATCTCGACAAATCGTAACGCCCATGGAGAGGATTGCTGTACCTTGGCAGGATCAATTTTTCCTAATAATTCAAAGGAGTGCTCTCCCTTTCCATATTGATTTTTTGTCTTACAGCTGCGTGTTGCATTATCCAAGCTCCTGTATACCTTTTCTTTTTCAATTGTTTCAATCGGCATAGTTGATGCTGGTAGCTGGTTTTCCTGAAAGCCCTGACCGAAAAATTGCTTCACGGTTTCGTGGTCTGCTAGAAACCAGTTTTCCATACACTGCACCATTAAATGACATTGGGAATCCTCAACGCCTTGGGGTTTTTCCCAGTGATCTCCCCTCCGTTGAAGTAAGTGTTGCCAGGGGAGCCATCGGGCTCGGTCTTGTTGTTGGTTTTTATCTCCTGGCTGAATATTTGCAATAACCTGTTCCTCACTATCGACCAGTAACATCGCTGTTTCACCGTTACGAATTGCTGTACAAAAAGAATCATAAGCATCTGAACGACTGCCGCAGGCTACAATTCTTGGCATATTACCTCTTAGCCCTGCTTTTTCCAGAAACAGAGAAAATCCCTTTCTACATGCCGTTTTTAATGCCGCGGCATCTCCGCCGCCTTCCACATACAGTTTCACCAGCGAGTCCCTCCAATTTCACCTCTTGTCCAAAGTTGACCAAGTCGATATTTTTCTAGCCATGGTTTTAATTTTTCTGAATTCAATCTGGTCATTGTGGTGCCTCCCGCTGATTTTTCCGCCACTAACACTGATTCTGGTTGATCGCTCATCGCATCGACTAGCACGTCAGAATGTGTTGTCACAATGATTTGTGTACGCTGACTTGCTTCTTTCAGTAGCTGCGCCAGTGTGGGTAATACATCGGGATGTAGACCTAATTCTGGCTCTTCAATGCAAATTAAAGGGGGAGGATTGGGATGACACAAAACGGCCAGAAGACAAAGATAGCGTAGTGTTCCATCTGATAATCGTGTGGCGGGTACGGTGAAGTCTCCTTCATGGAAAAAAACCTGAACTGTTCCCCCTTCTATTTGCACATCATAATCATCAATTCCTTCATACAATGCTTGAAGGGCACTGAGTAAACGTTGTTTGGTTGCGGGTTCTCGACGAAGCCGGTTTAGAACTAGCCCTAGATTGCTACAGTTCGACTCAAGTAAGTCATTGGGTAAATCTGCTTTTTGTGGCTTTCTGGGGGACGTATAACGGCCGAAGCTCCATTCCCGATAGAGATGAATTTTTGCAAGTTCTAACCCTAGGTAGGTGATTTCAGGGTATTGATCGGGGTCACGGCGCTGAGAAAGTATAGATTTTTCAAGATCGATGTCTTGCTGCTGTAATGTTCTTTTACTACCTTTGACATTTAATGTAGGACGTCCACCGTTAAAGTGGTAATAAAAGTAGGGTTCTTTATATCTTTCACCATCAGATTTTTTATTTTCAACACGTTCATCAATAATTTCAAAGCGCTGTCCCACTTCGGTAAATGAAAGTGTGTAGCGCAACGGTTGCTGACCAGTTGGATAGCATAGTACTGCATTTAGCTCAGCTGTTGGTGTTCCAGCTTTCGCTCCCTTCCATAACCAGTCGCGAACTCCACCGCCATCACGTATTGGTGTTAATAGTTTATCAGGTGCATTGCGGAGTAATTCAATGGCTTCAAGAAGATTAGATTTTCCTGAACCATTTGGTCCGATGATCACATTCAGACGTTTAAGTGTGATTTCTTCAGCTGATGCTCCAAAGCTGAGGAAATTGGTTAATTGAATTGATTCCAGTAGCATCTTGCCCCCTTTCTATATGTGCTTTTTATATATTATCTTGTCTTTTTTTCCAAAAATTTAAATAGTTAATGGTTTTTTTACTTTTTACTATTCTTTGCGGTCCTGAAATGATGTGTATCACTTCAAATCATAACGTTCGAACCACGCCAGCATACGCTGCCAGCCGTCTTGTGCAGATTCTTCATGGTAGCTGGGGCGATAATCGGCATGAAAAGCATGACCGGCATCGGGGTAGACGATGATATCTGCCGCCGCATTGGCAGCGCGTAGCGCTTGCCGCATCGTATCAACCTGTGACAACGGAATCCCTTCGTCCTTTGCGCCATATAACCCCAGCACAGGGGCTCCCAAGTCCGTTGCAATATCGACCGGATGTTTGGGGCTATTCAGCGTTTTTTCACCCGTAAACTTACCGTACCAGGCAACCGCCGCCTTGAGCTGCGGGTTGTGCGCAGCGTAGAGCCAGGTGATGCGTCCGCCCCAACAGAAGCCGGTGATCGCCAGCTTACTGGCATCGCCGCCCTGTTTAATCGCCCAGTTGGCGGTGTGATCGAGATCGGACAGCACCTGCGTATCAGGCACCTTACAAACCAGCTCGGCCAGGATCCGCTTAATGTCGTTATAGTGGCTGGGGTCGCCCTGACGGAAATACAGCTCTGGCGCAATGGCCATATAGCCCTGTTTGGCCAGCCTGCGGCAAACGTCCTGAATGTGCTGATGAACGCCGAAAATCTCCTGCACCACCAGCACGATAGGGAGCGGCTTGTCATGGTTCGCCGGTCTGGCGATATACGCGGGGAGCTGCTCACCCTGAGAAGAAATGGTGGTTTCACTGGCAATGATACCGACAGAATCCGTGGTAATGATGGAGGAGGTCTGCGGTTCCACTGCCGGGGATAGCCCCTGAGGAAGATGTTTGAAGGTCGTCTGTTCATCAGTCTTCATTACGCGCTCTCCTGTTATCGATGAATCGTTGCTAGCAGCATTATGCCTACAGCACGTCGAGATGTGCCTACAGCGTGCTGAGATAGTCTTCGAAGCGTTTTCCTTTCTCTGGCCTGAAGTATAGGTCGGTCTCCGCCACTGAAGTGATGTTATCTACCCTTAGATTACGAAAGTCTGAGCGAGTTTCACACCATATCGTGAGTAACCATACGGCATCAAACAGGGTTAAACCAAGAGGACGGGCGATTCTATCGCTTTCTCTTCCTTGCAGATCAACATAGGTAATACGCAGTTGGAGCTTGTTACGAATGGCCAGACGAAGAAAAGCCAGATGGTTTATGGCTCTCTCATTTTCCTCGGTATGTCGAGAAACGGCTCTGAGAGGCAGCAGCTTATAGGTCTCTGCTTTTTTGGCACCAATCACCGCGCTGATTTTTGCTGAAACCCGGCTGGCCGCTGCGGAAAGCATGTCATCGCCTCGTGCACCTATCAGCCGCATTCCCAGCATAATGGCGTCCAGTTCATCTGGATCAAAGTTCAGTGGAGGAAGGAAGTAGTCTTTTTCAAGTAGGTAACCGAGTCCCGATTCACCGCGAATAGGGGCGCCGATGGTTTGTAGTGCCGCCATATCCCTGTAGATCGTTCTGACTGATACATTCAACGCTTGAGCTAATATTTCCGCTGATACTGGGTGTACACGGCCGCGAAGATGGTCAAGTAAAGAGAGTAGTCGGATCGTTTTCATGAGAAGAGATTACACCACCCTGACAAGTTCTGTCAGGGTGGTGTAATACGATTCAGACTTCATATCATCCTGATAACGGAGTTCATCATGGCTACCCCATGTTACGAAATAGTCACTTACACGGTAAAAACCCAGCAAGAGGCCGATTCAGCGCGCTTATCGGCACAACGTCTGCTAAAGCATTTCCCTGGGTTTATCGATTGGATCGCATTTTCAGGCATCGATATTTCCGCTGAGCGTGTCGATCTTGTGGTGTGGAATAGTCTTGAAGCCGCACGGGCTGCGGCAAAAGCGGTTGAAAGCCAACCTGAATTTTCCTGTTTCAGATCTTCTGTCAGCGCGTTGCACAGCATGGGGCACTACACCGTCCACATGCTGGACGCACCGTCAGTCACGAGCAGAGGCGGTATCGAAATAGGGCGATTTCGTCTCAAGCAGGGTATTCAGGAGAGTGACATGCGCCAGGCTTATAATCAGATGATAGAACGCCACCTTTCACTTCAGCCTGGCTGGAAAGGTCAGTATTTGGTTAGTCTGGATAATGGCGTCTTTATTGATCTTGCCTTTGCCGACAATCAACCGTGCGCAGAAGCCATTTGCGCATCGTGGCAGGGGCAAGCGGTATGTCATGCCTTTCTGGAAATGATTGAGCCAGAGAGTATCGAGTTTGGTTCGTTGTGATAACCGATAAGGCTAAAGAATCTACACTAGAAGACGATTCATCGGCAAACATGAATACCTCACCTGATAAATAGTGATTTTCATCACATATTTTATGTATGTTTATGTTTGTTTCTTTTTCATCGGTGACTCTCGTCACTTAAAAAAACGTCATGGTGCGCTAGAGTCTTTTTATTGAACGGACGCTTATGGACTAATGCCGATCGTTTAAGCATCAAGATACCGGGGGCTACCACGGTGCGAGGTATCCCTGCGGGATCCTCATCACCGTGTTTCCCCCTATAAAATGCAAGCGCATTTTAAATGCCACTTGTGGCAACCCGTCAGGGCGAACACAGGAACTGGGCGAGTCAATCCAGTCTTAAGTGAACAGCGTTACGCTTACAGAGCGCGTTTATGGGGCGTCCGGCATGATTTCTCTGAATACCCAATTGATTGCCCGGGAGGCAGTTATGTCTACATCTGATGTGTTCCATCTTGGTTTGGTCAAGAACGATTTACAGGGCGCGACGCTGGCTATCGTACCCGGCGATCCTGAGCGTGTAGAAAAAATTGCTCGTCTGATGGACAACCCGGTACATCTGGCATCGCACCGTGAGTTTACGTCCTGGCGTGCGGAGCTGGACGGCAAGGCCGTTATTGTTTGCTCGACGGGTATTGGCGGTCCATCAACGTCAATCGCGGTAGAAGAATTGGCCCAGCTTGGCATTCGTACTTTCCTGCGTGTGGGCACCACCGGGGCGATTCAGTCTGGTATCAATGTCGGTGATGTGTTGGTGACCACCGCAGCCGTCCGTCTTGACGGGGCAAGCCTGCACTTCGCACCGATGGAATTCCCGGCCGTTGCGGATTTTGGCTGTACCACCGCGCTGGTGGAAGCGGCAAAAGCTTCGGGTGCGGCGTTGCACGTCGGCATCACGGCGTCTTCCGATACGTTCTACCCTGGTCAGGAACGCTATGACACCTTCTCTGGCCGCGTTGTACGTCGCTTCCGCGGTTCGATGGAAGAGTGGCAGAGCATGGGGGTGCTGAACTATGAAATGGAATCTGCCACGTTGCTGACCATGTGCGCCAGTCAGGGGTTAAAAGCGGGCATGATCGCGGGCGTGATCGTGAACCGTACCCAGCAGGAAATCCCTGATGCGGCGACCATGAAGCTGGCCGAAACCACCGTGATTAAGGTGCTGCTGGATGCGACACGTCGGTTGTTAGCGGCTGAATAAGCGAAAAAATTGATGATATTTTGGGCTGGTCATCGCAGAGGCCAGCCCTTATTCTAATAACTTGTTCTGGTTTATTGGGTTAACCTGCGACATGCTCTACGTGTGTAATACGGTTGCCTTGCTCGCCTTTCAACCTCGCAAGGAGATGTATGACCGAACCAACGTTGCTTCATCCCTCTTTATTACCGCTGGACGGCGGAATCAACTTCCGCGATTTAGGCGGCAACCGCGCTGCTGATGGGCGGCTTATCCGACACGGCAAACTTTTTCGCTCTGGCTCACTGGATCTGCTGAGTCAGGCAGACTGTAAGCATCTTGCGGGCGTGCCTATTTCCCACGTGGTGGATTATCGGGATGCCGATGAAATTGCGCAAAAGCCCGATGTATTGTGGGCAGGTGCGACCTATCACGCTTACCCTGCCAACCCATTGCGCCATGAAGTGACGGCCAACCTGGACTCGCTGGGGTCTGATGTGCTGGCGGCGTTTGATTCCCGGGCGTTTATGCTGGAGTTTTATCGCCGTTTACCTTTCAATAATTCAGCCTATAAACAGCTGGTGTCGCTGCTATTACAGCCGGGTGAGGGCGGGCTGGTACAGCACTGTGCGGTGGGTAAAGATCGTACGGGTATCGGCTCGGCGCTGGTGATGTTTGCGCTGGGTGCGGATGAACAGACGGTGATGGAAGATTATCTGCTGACGGAAACGACGCTGACGCCATTCCGCCAGCAACTGCTGACGCATTTGTCGGCAACGCTGAATGAGAAAGCGTTGGGACAGTTCTCTTATGTGCTGTCGGTGCAGGAAGAGTTCATTGTGACGGCGTTGCAGGCTATTTACGAACGACACGGTTCGATCGATAGCTGGCTGGAGGTGGAATACGGCCTGGATAATCGTGCGCGGAACTATTTGCAGGATAAATATCTGGCGTAAGGTTTTCTTCACCTTATTGATGAATCGACTCCATCATCACCGCTGACTGATTTTTTCAGCAAAAAAGGCCGGTCATCTGACCGGCCTCTGATTTAGTCCTTGCTGCTGTGTTGCTTTGCTACTGGGGTGATTAACCCGTATTACGCATACCTGCCGCGACACCGGCGATGGTGACCATCAGCGCCAGCTCCAGATCGGCATCCGGTTTTTCCTGCTGACGCGAACGATGCAGCAACTCGGCCTGCAACACGTTCAGGGGGTCGGTATAGACGTTACGCAGGGCGATCGACTCGGCGATCCACGGCAGATCCGCCATCAGGTGATCGTCGTTAGAGATCGCCAGCACGATGTTGATGTCGGCGGCCAACTGATCGCGCAGCTGTTTCCCTAACGGCCACAGCTTCTCTTCGACCAGACGCTGATCGTAATATTCCGCCAGCCACAGGTCGGCTTTGGCGAACACCATCTCCAGCATACCGATACGCGTTGAGAAGAACGGCCAGTTGCGGCACATTTCTTCCAGCTGTTCCTGTTTACCGTCATCCACCACTTTCTGCAACGCGGCACCCGCGCCGAGCCAGGCTGGCAGCATCAGGCGGTTCTGCGTCCAGGCGAAAATCCACGGGATAGCACGCAGGCTTTCTACGCCGCCATTCGGACGGCGTTTGGCCGGACGTGAGCCCAGCGGCAGTTTGCCCAGCTCCAACTCAGGTGTCGCAGCGCGGAAGTAAGGGACGAAATCCGGGTTCTCACGCACGTATCCACGGTACATATCACAGGACACACGGGACAGCTCATCCATCACCTCGTGCCATTCCTGTTTTGGTTCCGGCGGCGGCAACAGGTTCGCTTCCAGAATGGCGCCGGTATACAGCGCGAGGCTGCTGATGGTGACTTCCGGCAGGCCGTATTTAAAGCGGATCATCTCGCCTTGTTCTGTCACGCGCAGGCCGCCTTTCAGGCTGCCCGGCGGTTGTGACAGCAGAGCGGCATGAGCCGGTGCGCCACCGCGACCGATGGAACCGCCGCGTCCGTGGAACAGCGTCAGTGCGATACCGGCTTTCTCACAGGTTTTGATCAGCGCGTCCTGTGCACGGTACTGCGCCCAGGAGGCTGCCATTACGCCCGCGTCTTTCGCGGAGTCGGAATAGCCGATCATGACCATCTGTTTGCCCTGAATAAAGCCACGATACCAGTCGATGCTTAGCAGTTGGGTCATGACATCATCGGCGTTGTTCAGGTCGTCCAGCGTTTCAAACAGCGGCGCGACCGGCAGGGCGAACGGACAGCCTGCCTCTTTGAGCAGCAGATGAACGGCCAGCACGTCGGAAGGCGTGCGCGCCATTGAAATAACGTAAGCGGCGATGGAACCCTGCGGCGCTTTGGCGATGACCCGACAGGTATCCAGCACTTCTTTGGTATCCGCACTCGGTTCCCAGTAGCGTGGCAGGAGCGGGCGCTTGGAACTCAGTTCACGGATCAGGAAGGCTTGCTTGTCGGACTCTGACCAGCTTTCGTAGTCGCCCAGACCCAGATAACGGGTAATCTCAGCCACCGCTTCGGTGTGGCGTGTGCTTTCCTGACGAACATCGATGCGCACCAAAGGCACGCCGAAGCAGCGCACGCGACGCAGCGTATCCAGCAGGCGACCGTCGGCGATGATGCCCATGCCGCAGGTTTTCAGTGACTGGTAGCAGGCGTGGAGCGGTTCCCAAAGCTGCTCGTTGGTAATCAGCAGATCTTTGGGGGGCAGATGTTCTTCGCCCGTCAGGCGCGCTTCCAGATAGTTCAGCGTACTGCTCAACTGTGAACGCAGTGATTTCATGATGGCGCGGTACGGTTCCTGTACCTCGCTGCCACCAGCCAGTTCCAACAGCTCCGGCGTACATTCGGACATCGACAGCTCGGAAACCAGCACCTGAATATCACGCAGGAACAGATCGGCGGCTTTCCAGCGGCTGAGTAGCAGAACATGGCGAGTCACTTCTGCCGTAACGTTTGGGTTACCGTCACGGTCGCCGCCCATCCAGGAGGTAAAGCGCACCGGAACGGCGTCAACGGGCAAACGGTAGCCGAAAGCCTGTTCCAGCTGTTCATCCAGCTCGCGTAAAAACGCTGGGACGCCTTCCCACAGGCTGTTTTCCACCACGGCGAAGCCCCATTTGGCTTCATCTACCGGGGTAGGACGAATTTTACGGATCTCATCGGTATGCCAGGACTGCGCGATCAACTGGCGCAGACGACGCATGATCTGGTTACGTTCATAATCCGCCAGATCGTTATGGTCGAGTTGCTTGAGACAGGTATTCACTTCCACCAGCTTGTGGATCAACGTCCGGCGGGTAATTTCGGTTGGGTGTGCGGTCAACACCAGTTCGATCGACAGCGACTCCACGGCATCGCGGATATCGCGTTCGGTCAGATCTTTGCTTTCCTTCAGGCGCTCAAAGGCGTTGGAAAGCAGTGCCGGGTTACTCGCCGCTTCACCATGCGGTGAAATGGTATGGTATTGCTCGGCGGTATTGGTCAGGTTAAGGAACTGGCTGAATGCGCGTGCAACCGGCAACAGTTCATCGTTAGACAGGTTTTGCAGTGTGGTCAGCAACTCCTGACGATGTTTTTCATTACCTGCGCGGGAAGATTTTGACAACTTGCGGATTGTTTCGACTTTATCAAGGATGTTCTCACCCAGTGCTTCCTTGATGGTATCGCCGAGCAGTTTGCCGAGCATACTGACGTTACTGCGCATTGCGGAATATTGTTCGTTCATAGTTACCCTGACCCACCCCTACCATTTTTGTAAGTTTATTTCACTTGACATATTTTGACGCACTGCCTCCATCTAGCCACGATAAGGCGGGTTCGTCAATTGACGATTCTTTCTTCTCCTTATTCTTTGTACTTGCATTGAGGCGGGCTTGGCAATTTGTGAAATTTAATTACAGCGGCGCGGATATTAGACTAACTAATCAGAGAGGAAAGAGGGCGGGGCGCAACGGCCCCGCGAGTGCGGTTACGACTGTTTGGAGGCTCTGACAACCAGAATATAAGTCAGTGTGAAGGACAGCACGATGGCGATGGCCATGCCGGAAACGGCGTAGCTAAAGTACGGGCCGATATAGGCTGGCAGGCTGAAAATACTCGACAAGATGTAGCCATACAGCCGGACACCGAAGTACGCGATAAAGGCCGAGGCGATGGAGCTGGCAATAGTCGCGGAGATAAATGCTTTTTTATACTTGGTCAGTACGCCGAAGAGTGCAGGTTCGGTAATACCGAGCAGCGCAGAAACCCCAGCAGACAGCACGACAGATTTGTCCTGACGGGTTTTGGCATGGAAGTAGATGGCGAACGTTGCGCCTGCAATCGCCATATTCGCCATGCACATCATCGGCATCAGCATATCAAAGCCCTGATTGCTGAAATTTTGCAGTGCAATAGGCGTCATCGCGTGATGCATGCCAGTCAGGATAGCGACAGGCCGAATCGCACCGACCACGAAACCAGCAAAGATAGACGACACATCGAACAGGCTCTGAATAAACAGTGCCAGCAGTTTACCGAGGTAGATCCCGAATGGCCCGATAATGGTGAGCGACACCAGTGCGGCGATAAACAGCGTCAGCGTTGGGGTAAATACGGTTTTCAGCACCGAAGGCATAATGCGATCGACCCAACGATGGATATAGCTCAGTGCCAGCACGGAGAAAATCACCGGGATGACGCTGGCGGCATAGTTGAACACCGGAATGGGTAGCACACCGATGAAGTAAAAGGCGCTGACCGCATTAGGGCTATTGCTGGCTAGTGCCTTCGCCGCTTCTATCAACGACGGGTACATCAGGCAGGCTGCAACAGCCGCTGCCAGATATTCGCTTGTTTTAAATATCCTGGCTGCGGAGATGGCGAGGAAGAAAGGTAAGAAATAGAACACACCGCTGGCGATCAGATCGAGGACGATCACGGTATCAGTTTTGGCAGAGACCACTTTCAAGGCGATCAACCCTGCCAGCAGCCCTTTGATCATCCCGGCACCTGCGATGGCAGGGACGATCGGACCAAATACGCCGGAAACGGTATCCATGAACAGCGAAATCAGCCCCTTCTTCTGCTTCTGCACGTCCGGCTGCGATGTCGTTGTAGGCGAAAGCTGGGCGTTCAGCAGTTCGTAATACTCATTGACCTGCGGCCCGATAATAATCTGGAATTGCTCACTCTGGTGTTGGGCACCTAATATACCTGGCAGGTTCCTGATAGCGTCCGTTTGCACTTTATTTTCGTCAATTAAATCAAACCGCAACCGCGTCATGCAGTGCCAGGCTTTATTAATATTTTCGCTTCCGCCGACCAATTTAATGATTGACTGAATAACGTCATTTTTTCCCATGGAATAAATTCTCCGCTGCATAGCCTTATGTTGTTTTTGGCTGACTTATTTCCGCAGATAGTAAAATTTAAAAAAATAAAAAACAAACCAATAAAACATGATTTTCGTCACATGGTTACTTTTTCAAGGGGTGCTTGTTGTTGTTTTCTCTAAATTGGTCTGGTTTTTTTATCAATTTGACGTGTTTTTCAAACCAAAATAATTCTTTTAATTAAGAGGTTTACAATAAAAGAAAAAATAAGTAGAAAACAAAAAAGAAATTGATTTTTAGACTGTGTTTTTTCCGGGAATGGCTATTCCGGAAATGCACTGGAGGATATTTTTGTGTTGCCGACAATCATTACTGACATTGAATGTCTCGTTACCCGCCCTGACCGTCATAATTTGGTGACGGTGGTGGTTTACACGGATAAAGGCGTTACGGGATATGGCTGTGCGACCTTCCAGCAGCGCCCATTGGCCGTCAAAGCGATGGTGGACGAGTACCTCAAACCGCTGCTGCTAGGACGAGATGCTAACCACATTGAAGATCTGTGGCACATGATGATGGTCAACGCTTATTGGCGTAACGGGCCGGTTATCAACAATGCGGTGGCGGGCGTCGATATGGCGCTGTGGGATATCAAAGGCAAGCTGGCGGATATGCCGCTTTATCACCTGTTTGGTGGGAAATCCCGCGATGCGATTGCCGCCTACAGCCATGCTGCCAGCGATACGCTGGACGGGCTGTATCAGGACGTGGAGCGGTTGTATGCACAAGGTTACCGCCATATTCGCTGCCAGTTAGGCTTCTATGGTGGTAACCCTGACACGTTGCACAGCACGAAGCAGCCAACGGAGGGAGCTTATTACGATCAGGAGCAGTACATGGCGAATACGCTCGCCATGTTCCGTGCACTGCGCGAGAAATACGGCGATCGTTTCCACATCCTGCATGATGTCCATGAGCGCCTGTTCCCGAATCAGGCGGTGCAGTTTGCCAAAGCGGTAGAAGCCTATCGTCCCTATTTTATCGAAGATATTTTGCCGCCTGCGCAAAACGAGTGGCTGGCGCAGATCCGCAGCCAGAGCGCGGTGCCGCTGGCGACGGGTGAGCTATTTAATAATCCTGCCGAGTGGCAGAGTCTGGTGATTAACCGGCAGATTGATTTCATTCGCTGCCATGTCTCACAAATTGGCGGGATTACGCCTGCGCTGAAACTAGGCGCGTTCTGTCAGAACTTTGGTGTTCGGCTGGCATGGCACTGCCCACCGGATATGACGCCTATCGGCGCGGCGGTCAACATTCACCTGAATATCCATTTGCACAATGCTGCGATTCAGGAATTTGTCGCTTACCCGGAAAATACCCGCAAGGTCTTCCCGCAGGCGGTGGAGCCGGAGAATGGTTATCTGTATCCGATTGAACGCCCCGGTATTGGCGTCGGTATCGATCTGGATGCGGCGCGGCAGTTCCCCGTCGTCTATCGTCCGCATGAATGGACGCAGAGCCGCCTGCCGGATGGCACGATGCATACGCCCTGAGTCAGCACTAAGGCGACTGGCGGAAATTCAGGTTATCAAGATTTAAAGGGATGACGTAGGTGCAGGCGTAGTTGATATCGATGATATCGCTCGATTCGTACACGCGACCGCCCTGTAGAATACCGCGATTAAGAATATGCATCGCCGCCGTACCTTTCTTGCAGCCCAGTAGCTCAGCCTGTGCTTTGGTAACGTTAACTGCCTGATAGTGCGTCAGGTAGTGCGAAATCGCATAGCCCTTGCTGAGCACGTACTTCTGAATTGAGCTTTCAATAATCTTCTGGTTCATATCCGGGAAATCCGCTGCGGGCATTTTCGATATTTCGATCTGCACCTTGCGGTTATCAACGTAGCGTAATCGGCTGAATTCCCAGATAAACTCACTGTCGCCGATCGCAAAGACCTGTTGCTCTTCCCGATTGGGCAGGCGCTTGTGCAGGCTGAGCAGACGGAATGAAATCTGATTAAATTTCTTTTCGGTAATCGAGTTATACACCAGCGGGTTGCTGCGTACGCCCTGATTAATGAAGTTACCCGAGCCCTGCACCATATGGATCGCGCCGATGCTGGCGAGCTTTTCCAGTGCCTGGCGGATGGTAAAGCGCGACACGCCGTATTCTTCCGCCAGTTGACGTTCCGGCGGCAGTTTTTCCGGCAATGGGTCGGTGTGCTGATAGATTTTGCTCAGTAAATCCTGCGCGATGAAATCTTTCTTTTTCATGAGCTGTCTCAAAATAGCCCTGCCAGCATGGCTGACAAGGCCGCTTTCATCGGATCAGTGGTGGCAGAAGTGATGAATCACCTGAGAAATCAGCTCCCGCGTCGGCTTGATAAACTTGGTATCAATATATTCATCCGGCTGGTGCGCCTGTTCGATCGATCCTGGCCCCAGAACCAGCGTTGGGCACAGCGTCTGAATAAACGGGGCTTCGGTACAGTAGTTCACGATTTCGGTTTTCGTCCCCAGCAGATTCTCTACGACCGATACCAGACGGTGATCGGGCGGGCACTCATAACCAGGAATGGGCGGATGCAGCTCGCTGATGGTCAGCCTACCCGGCCAGCGCTGACTGACAGGCTCAAGCGCTTCTGACAGCAGTCCGTTTAGATCGTTAAGCGTAATGCCCGGCAGCGGACGAATATCCATATGCAGTTCACAGCAGCCGCAGATACGGTTCGCAGCATCGCCACCGTGAATGTGGCCGAGATTCATCGTGGGGTGGGGAATGTGGAAAATCGGGTTGTGATAGCGTTCCTGTAGGGTATTGCGCAGAACAAACAGATGGGAAATCGCTTCGTGCATCAGCTCAATCGCATTCACACCGCGCGAAGGATCGCTGGAGTGACCAGACTGCCCCTGAATACGGATCGCGTTGGACATATGGCCTTTGTGGGCACGTACCGGCTGCAACGAGGTGGGCTCGCCGATGATGGCGCAGTCTGGGCGAATTTGCGTGGATTCGGAGAAATACTTGGCACCGGCCATCGTCGTTTCTTCATCGGCCGTCGCCAGAATATAAAGTGGCTTTGTCAGCTTGGTCGGATCGATGTCGCGCAAGGCATCAAGAATAAAGGCAAAGAACCCTTTCATATCCGCGGTACCCAGGCCGTACAGCTTATTGTCGTGCTCGGTTAGCGTGAAAGGATCGCGCGTCCAGCGGCCATCGTCGAACGGCACGGTGTCGGTATGCCCTGCCAACAATAAACCGCCTTTTCCTTCACCAATTCGTGCCAGCATATTAAATTTATTGAGGGTGCCGGGAACCGGCTGGACTTCAACATGGAAGCCGAGATCGCCGAACCAGCCTGCCAGCAGGTTGATTAACGCCTGATTACTTTGATCGAGCGCGCTGTCGGTGGCACTGATGGACGGTGTCGCGATTAATGCCCGATATAGCTCAATAAAAGGGGGTAAATTCATCTTCACTGTTGACAGCCTCTGGTTAGGATAGTATCAATATTCATGCATTTATTATGAATAAAAATACAATATTGCGCGGTGAAAGAAAACCCAAAGGTATGGCGATGGCGATTCGCCACTTTCACTGAGCTTCGCGGGTGAACTGCGTACCGACGCTGGTGAGCCCTGTTACCTGTTCCATAGATAAGTAAGAAGGTATACGGATCCCATGCTGAATACGCTGATTGTTGGTGCAAGTGGTTATGCTGGTGCTGAGCTTGTGCTTTACCTGAATCGTCACCCACAGATGAACATAACCGCTTTGATGGTTTCTGCGCAAAGTGTCGATGCAGGAAAATCGATTTCTGATTTACATCCGCAGCTCAAGGGCATTATTGATATGCCGGTAAAACCGCTGACCGATGCTGAAGAAGCCGCGAAAGGCGTGGATGTCGTTTTTCTGGCGACCGACCACAAAGTCAGCCACGATTTGGCCCCTGTTTTCCTGGCGGCTGGCTGCACTGTTTTTGATTTGTCCGGCGCGTTCCGCGTACAGGATGCCGAATTTTATCGTCGCTACTATGGCTTTGAGCATCAGCATCCTGACTGGTTGGCAAAAGCCGTTTACGGTCTGGCCGAATGGCGTGCAGAAAGCGTGAAGCAGGCACAGCTGGTTGCCGTGCCGGGATGTTATCCCACGGCGGCGCAATTGGCGCTGAAACCACTGCTGGATGCACAACTGCTGAACCCTGCCCAATGGCCGGTCATTAATGCCGTGAGCGGCGTGAGCGGGGCAGGGCGGAAAGCGTCTCTGACCAGCAGCTTCTGTGAAGTGAGCCTGCAACCGTACGGCATTTTCAATCACCGTCATGAACCTGAAATTTCAACGCACCTCGGCACGCCAGTGATCTTCACGCCGCATTTGGGCAACTTCGCCCGTGGCATTCTGGAAACCATCACCTGTCGTCTGCAACCGGGCGTCACCCAGCAGGATGTCGCTGAAGCCTATCACAACGCTTATCACGATAAGCCGCTGGTACGCCTGTATGATAAGGGCGTTCCGGCGCTGAAATCCGTTGTCGGCCTGCCATTCTGCGATATCGGTTTTTCCGTGGATGGTGAGCATTTGATCGCGGTGGCCACCGAAGACAACCTGCTGAAAGGCGCATCGGCGCAGGCTGTGCAATGCATGAACATTCGTTTTGGTTTCCCTGAAACCCAATCGTTAATTTAACAATTACTGGTCCCGACATTTCGAGGCGCGAAGCATAATGAATCCGTTAATTATCAAATTAGGTGGCGTTTTACTGGATAGCGAAGAAGCGCTGGAACGTCTGTTCACTGCGCTGGTGGCTTACCGTCAGGAACATCAGCGTCCGCTGGTGATTGTGCACGGCGGCGGCTGTCTGGTGGATGACCTGATGAAGAAACTGTCGCTGCCCGTCGTGAAGAAAAACGGCCTGCGCGTCACGCCTGCCGATCAGATCGACATCATCACCGGTGCGCTGGCGGGTTCCGCCAACAAGACGCTGCTGTCATGGGCGAAGAAGCATGACATCAATGCGGTCGGCTTGTGTCTGGGCGATGGTGGCAGCACGACGGTCACGCAGTTAGATGAGTCTTTGGGCTTTGTGGGTAAAGCAGAGGCAGGATCGCCTGCGCTGCTGAACACGCTGCTGTCTGCGGGCTATCTGCCTGTTGTTAGCTCCATCGGTATTACGGCACAGGGCGACCTGATGAACGTCAACGCTGACCAAGCGGCGACGGCACTGGCGCAAACGCTGGGTGCGGATTTAATCCTGCTGTCTGACGTGAGCGGCATTCTGGACGGTAAAGGCCAGCGTATCGCCGAAATGACGGCAGAGAAAGCCGAGCAGCTGATTGCTCAGGGCATCATCACCGACGGCATGATTGTTAAGGTCAACGCCGCGCTGGATGCCGCTCGTGCGCTGGGTCGTCCAGTTGATATCGCTAGCTGGCGTCATGCTGAGCAGCTACCTGCGCTGTTCAACGGCGTAGCGATTGGCACGCGTATTCTGGCGTAAGTCGTTTCTGGGTATGGCATGATGCGATACCAACATGAATGATATTTTTGGGAGTAAGGGTTATGGCTTTGTGGGGCGGTCGGTTTAGTCAGGCAGCAGATCAGCGTTTTAAACAATTTAATGACTCACTGCGGTTTGATTACCGTCTGGCGGAACAGGACATCGTTGGCTCGATCGGCTGGTCGAAAGCACTGGTGACGGTCAATGTGCTCAGCGAGCAGGAGCAGCAGCAACTGGAACAGGCGCTGAATGCGCTGCTGGTTGAGGTACAGGCTGATCCTGAGATGATCCTGCAAAGCGATGCAGAGGACATTCATAGCTGGGTTGAACTGCGTCTGATTGAGAAAGTCGGCGATTTAGGTAAAAAGCTGCATACCGGTCGTAGCCGTAACGATCAGGTCGCGACGGATCTGAAGCTGTGGTGCAAGGCGCAGATTGCAGAACTGCTGCTGTCGGTACGCCAGCTGCGTCAGGCGCTGGTTACGACGGCGGAAGCCAATCAGGATGCGGTGATGCCGGGTTACACCCACCTACAGCGTGCACAGCCAGTGACGTTTGCGCACTGGTGTCTGGCCTACCATGAAATGCTGGCGCGTGATGAAAGCCGTCTGGAAGATACGCTGAAGCGTCTGGATGTCAGCCCACTGGGCTGCGGTGCACTGGCAGGAACGGCTTATCCAATCGACCGTGAGCAACTGGCGGGCTGGCTGGGATTTGCCTCGGCCACGCGTAACAGTCTGGATACGGTTTCCGATCGCGATCATGTACTGGAACTGCTGTCTGATGCTTCGATCGGCATGATCCACCTGTCGCGTTTTGCCGAAGATCTGATCTTCTTCAACAGCGGTGAAGCGGCGTTCGTTGAGCTGTCTGACCGTGTGACATCCGGTTCTTCCCTGATGCCACAGAAGAAAAACCCGGATGCGCTGGAGCTGATTCGTGGTAAATGCGGTCGTGTACAGGGTGCGTTGACCGGCATGATGATGACGCTTAAAGGCCTGCCGCTGGCGTATAACAAAGACATGCAGGAAGACAAAGAAGGGCTGTTTGACGCGCTGGATACCTGGCACGACTGCCTGATGATGGCGGGTCTGGTGCTGGAAGGCATTCAGGTTAAGCGTCCGCGCTGTAAAGAAGCGGCCGAGCAAGGCTACGCGAACTCGACAGAGCTGGCGGATTATCTGGTTGCGAAAGGCGTTCCGTTCCGTGAAGCGCACCATATCGTGGGCGAAGCGGTAGTTGAAGCCATTCGTCAGGGCAAAGCATTGGAAGCGTTGCCGCTGGCCGATCTGCAAAAATTCAGCGCCGTGATTGGCGAGGATGTGTACCCGATTCTGGCGTTGCAATCCTGTCTGGATAAGCGTGCGGCACAAGGTGGCGTGTCACCACAGCAGGTTGCTAAAGCGATTGGCGATGCGAAGCAGCGCCTAGCCTAAGTTGCCCTCTTCTGTTTCAGTTCCCCCAACGTGGTGTTTCGCGTTGGGGGGATTTCTGCGTTACCGATCTGATTTTTCTGCAAATTATCATCTATCCATTCTCATATGGAATGCGGTTCGCATTTTTCTGCTCAGCGTCTTCCTCACCAGAATTGTTTCTGGACATCCATACAGTATCATTTTACCTTGACCGACAGCGTGAAAGGCCTGCGGAGGCAAAGTGGATATCAGCATATTTTATGGTCTGGGCGGCAGCGCGGTCGGGCTACTGGTCGGGTGGTTAATTGCCAGCCTGATTCATCAGCAGAAGTTGTCGCGGCATGACACCGAACAGCAGTTGCTGGCGCAGACATTGCAGCAGGCTCAGCAGTCGCTCAGCGAACAGCAGCAGGCAAAGCAGCAGGACGAACAGCGGCTGCGGCAAAACGAGCTGGAACTGCGCACGGTTCACGCTCAACTCTCTGCCAGCCATGAAAAGCTGCAACAGCTTACTGAACTCCGTGAAGAATGCGTGCAGTTAAATCAGGAACTGCGAACGCTGCGTGAAATCAACAGCGCGCAGGAAGCGGAGCTGCGGGAAGTCACGATTCGGCTGGAAGAAACCCGTATGGCGGCGGAAGAGAAGCAGCGGCTGCTGGCAAACAGCGAACAGCGGTTGACGACGCAGTTTGAGAATCTGGCGAACCGGATTTTTGAACATAGCGGCCGTAAGGTGGATGAACAAAATAAACAGAGTCTGGATAAGCTGCTGATGCCGCTGCGTGAGCAGCTTGATGGGTTCCGCCGTCAGGTGCAGGACAGCTTTGGTGCGGAAGCGCGTGAGCGTCACACGTTGGCGCATGAAATCCGCAATCTGCAACAACTGAACGCGCAGATGGCACATGAAGCCATCAACCTGACGAAAGCCCTGAAGGGCGACAATAAGACGCAGGGTAACTGGGGCGAGGTGGTGTTAAGCCGCGTGCTCGAAGCCTCTGGCCTACGGGAAGGCTACGAGTATCAAACTCAGGTCAGCGTGCAGACGGGGGCAAATAGTCGCCTGCAGCCGGATGTCATCGTGCGTTTACCGCAGGGCAAAGATGTTGTGATCGATGCCAAGATGTCGCTGGTGGCCTACGAGCGCTATTTCAATAGTGACGATGACGCAGAGCGGAGTGTGGCGCTGAACGAGCATTTGCTCTCGGTTCGCAGCCATATTCGGCAACTGAGCAGCAAAGATTACCAGCAGCTTCCGGGGCTGCGTTCGCTAGACTACGTGCTGATGTTTATTCCGGTCGAGCCCGCTTTTCTGGTTGCTATCGATCGCCAGCCCGAATTGATCAACGAGGCGCTAAAGCACAATATTATGCTGGTCAGCCCGACCACGCTGCTGGTGGCGTTACGTACCATCAATAACCTATGGCGCTATGAACAGCAGAGCCGCAATGCACAGCACATCGCTGAAAAAGCGTCACGGCTATACGATAAACTGCGGTTGTTCGTCGATGACATGGAAGCGATGGGACAAAGTCTGGATAAAGCGCAGGGCACTTATCGCCAGGCAATGAATAAACTTTCCTCTGGGCGTGGTAACCTTATTGGCCAGGCTGAGGGATTCCGTGCGCTGGGGGTAGAAATTAAACGCACGATCAGCCCGTCATTGGCCGAAAAAGCAACGGCCCATGAGCACGCTGAACGCGATGAATTACCGGGTTCTGTCGCGCCCGACGCTGTCCCTCCTGCCGTAAAAACGGAAGGTGAAGAAGGGGAAACGCTCTTTTCCTCCCGTACTCACCCGTACTAAATGGGTATGGATTTCGCGGGCTTGGCACTCGGCTATGCGAAAGAAATTAGTGCAGTGGGGTTTTTATCCGGGTCTGGTACACTCTCACCATAAATGGGTAGACCCGAAATTTGACTGAAATAGTAGGCGGATAAGATGGCAAGTGAGCAGGAGAATACGGCCGACTTTGGTTTTCGGACTGTCGCCAGGGATGAAAAAGAAGTCATGGTGGCTGAAGTTTTTCATTCTGTAGCAGCAAAATATGACTTGATGAATGACCTGATGTCCTTTGGTATCCACCGTATCTGGAAGCGTTTCACCATTGAATGCAGTGGCGTAAGACGTAACCAGCGTGTTCTGGATCTAGCCGGAGGAACAGGGGATTTAACCGCCAAATTCTCCCGTATGGTTGGTGAAGGCGGTGAAGTCATTCTGGCGGACATCAACGCATCTATGCTGAAAGTAGGCCGTGAGAAACTGCGTAACAAAGGCATTATCGACAACATCAGCTATGTGCAGGCCAATGCAGAAGCGCTGCCGTTCCCTGATGACTTCTTCGACTGTATTACTATCTCCTTTGGCTTGCGCAACGTGACGGACAAAAACAAAGCGCTGCGCTCAATGTACCGTGTCCTGAAGCCGGGTGGTCGGTTATTGGTTTTGGAATTCTCCAAGCCGATAATTAAACAACTGAGCACCGTTTATGATGCCTATTCCTTTCATATCCTGCCGAGGATTGGCGAAGCCGTGGCGAGTGATGCCGGGAGCTACCGCTATCTGGCGGAATCCATCCGCATGCATCCCGATCAGGAAACACTGAAAGGGATGATGAGCGACGCCGGTTTTGACAGTGTTAACTATTTCAACCTCACCGGTGGAATCGTTGCACTACATCGTGGGTTTAAATTCTGAATCGCAGGTTCAAATTCTGAATCGTGGGTTTACATTCTGATTGGAAACGCCAATGCTGATAACGTCTTTTCTGACTGCTACGCTGGAAACCGCGCTGAATCAGCTGCTTTTTCACGATACGGTTTCTTGTGATAGAAGCATGAAGTCTGCCCGCCAGCGCTTACAGGGAAAAACACTACAGATCGAACTGGCTGAGCTGGATGTGCCGTTGGTGCTGGTATTTAACGAACAGCGGCTGGACGTTGTCAGCCAGTGGGGCGAATTGGCGGATTGCCGCCTGAAAACACGCGTTCCGGTTCTGATGAAATTACGCGATCGCCAACAGCTATCGTCGCTGATGCGCAGTGGCGAACTGGTGATTGAAGGTGATATTCAGGTCGTTCAACAGTTCATCGTACTGGTTGATCTGGCAGAGTTCGATCCCGCGGAATGGCTGTCTCCCTACCTGGGCGATATTGTTGCCCAGGGTCTTAGCCAGACGGCACAGAAAACGCTGAGCTTCCTGAGACGGTCATTACATCAGCAGCAACATTTCCTGTCTGAGACGTTAACGGAAGAGTGGCGACTGGCTCCGGGAAAACTGGAAAATGCCTGGTTCCATGAGGAAATTGTTGCGCTGGATAAATCCGCCGATACGTTGTCTGAACGGCTGGCGAAGCTGGAGGCTTTACGATGACGCCCAGTGAATTACGCCGCCTTTACAGCATTGTGCGTGTGCTGCTGAGCTATGGTCTGGACGAACTCATTCCTAAAATGCGTCTGACGTTTCCGCTACGTGCGGGTCGTCGTCTGCTGTTCTGGTTGCCCAATCGTCACCGCGACATGCCTTTAGGGGAGCGCCTGCGTTTGGCGCTTCAGGAGCTGGGGCCGGTGTGGATTAAGTTCGGACAAATGATGTCTACACGCCGCGATCTGTTTCCACCAGCCATCGCCGATCAACTGGCGATGTTGCAGGATCAGGTTGAGCCGTTTGATGGCAAGCTGGCGCGTGAGCAAATTGAGCTGTCGATGGGGGGAATCCCTCTGGAAGAGTGGTTTGATGATTTTGATATTAAACCGCTGGCCTCTGCCTCGATTGCACAGGTGCATACCGCCTGCCTGAAAAGCACGGGAAAAGAGATCGTTATCAAGGTTATCCGCCCGGATATTTTGCCGGTCATCAAAGCGGATATGCGTCTCATGAAACGGCTAGCGGGCTGGTTGCCTCGCCTGTTACCGGATGGTCGCCGCCTGCGGCCACGTGAAGTGGTGCTGGAATACGAAAAAACGTTGCTTGATGAGCTGAATTTGCTGCGAGAAGCTGCCAATGCCATCCAACTGCGACGGAATTTTGAGAACAGCCCGATGCTGTATGTGCCGGAAATCTATTCGGATTATTGCAGCGAAGGCATGTTGGTGATGGAACGAATCTACGGTATTCCCGTTTCTGATGTCGATGCGCTGAAGGCAAATGGAACGGATATGAAGCTGCTGGCCGAACGCGGTGTTCAGGTTTTCTTCACGCAGGTATTCCGCGACAGTTTCTTCCATGCAGATATGCATCCCGGCAATATCTTTATCAGCCATGAGCACCCGGAAGACCCGCAATACATTGGTATTGATTGCGGTATCGTCGGTTCGTTGAATAAAGAAGACAAGCGCTATCTGGCCGAGAATTTCATCGCCTTCTTCAACCGTGATTATCGTAAAGTCGCCGAACTGCATGTGGATTCTGGCTGGGTGCCAGCGGATACTAATGTTGCCGATTTTGAATTTGCGATTCGTACAGTCTGTGAGCCGATCTTCGAGAAGCCGTTGGCGGAAATTTCGTTCGGCCATGTATTATTGAATTTGTTTAATACGGCGCGTCGCTTCAACATGGAAGTACAGCCCCAACTGGTGTTGCTGCAAAAAACGCTGCTGTATATTGAAGGCGTTGGTCGACAGCTTTATCCGCAGCTCGATCTGTGGAAAACCGCTAAGCCGTTTCTGGAAACCTGGCTGAAGCAGCAGGTCGGTTTGCCTGCGGTTTTCCGTGCGCTCAAAGAGAAAGCGCCGTTCTGGGCTGAGAAACTGCCGGAAGTGCCTGAATTGTTTTATGACGGGCTGCGTCAGCATAAGATGTTAAAGCACAGCGTTGATCAACTGGCCTATGAGTTGAAAACGCAGCAGGCCCGTCAAGGGCAATCACGATATCTTTTGGGTATTGGCGCAACGCTACTAATCAGTGGTACGTTGTTACTGATCAGCCGTGTTGAAGCCGATATGGTTCCCGCAGGGCTGATGGCCGCAGGAATTGTTGCCTGGATTATCGGCTGGCGTCGAACTCGTTGAAGCAGATCATGATGCACGCCAGAATTACCCGATATAATAACGGGAATTCTGTCGTTCCCCTTTTTGAAAAGAGGTAAATGTTATGGGTGGTATTAGTATCTGGAACCTGTTGATTATCGCAGTCATCGTCGTACTGCTGTTCGGAACCAACAAGCTGAGAACGCTGGGTTCGGATCTGGGCGCGTCAATCAAAGGGTTTAAGAAAGCGATGGGTGACGATCAGCCGTCCACTAGCGCAGACAAAACGCAGCCAGATGCAGATTTCTCTACCAAATCTATTGCTGACAATCAGGCAGACGTCAAGCAGGGCGACACGAAGAGTCAGCATAAAGAGCAGGTGTAATCTGTGTTCGATATCGGTTTTGGTGAATTGCTATTGGTGATGGTTCTTGGCCTGATTGTCCTCGGGCCGGAACGTTTGCCTGTGGCAGTCAAGACGGTTGCAAGCTGGATCAGGACGCTGCGTGCACTGGCGTCTACTGTTCAGAATGAGCTGTCGCAGGAGCTGAAACTTCAGGAGTTTCAGGAAAGCCTGAAAAAAGTTGAAAAAGCCAGTTTGCAGAATCTGTCGCCTGAGTTGAAAGCCTCAATGGATGAACTTAAAGAAGCGGCAGAAGCGATGAAACGTGGTTATACCGAAACATCGTCGCTGCAAAAATCAGAAGGTCATCAAAAGTCAGACGAGCCGAATGCGACGGTGGAACCGCCTCGCAACGCCCCGCTAAACGATCCTGAAGCGGCTTATGACGGGGTGATTGAAACGGAAACCGCAGTACGTCCGGCAGACAGCCAGCCTAAGCCTGAAAAGGGTGCTGTTGCTGAACATCACCATGAGAGCGACAGCCCCACTGGTGCAGAAACTGTCGGCAATGATAATGTTAAACCTGTGCAGTCCCAGTCTCCTGCTGTTTCTGCCCGCCAACCGAGCGATAGTCGTTAGTTTATGGCCGATGAAGATACTCAACCGCTAATTAGCCACCTGATTGAGCTACGCAAGCGGCTACTGAACAGCATTATCTGTGTGCTGGCGGTATTTATTGTGCTGGTGTTCTTTGCCAATGACATTTACCAAGTCGTTTCCGCCCCTCTCATCAAACAATTACCGGCGGGTGCCAGCATGATCGCGACTGATGTCGCCTCGCCTTTCTTTACGCCGATCAAGCTGACGATGATTGTCTCCGTGTTTGTTGCTGCACCGCTGGTGCTGTATCAGGTATGGGCGTTTGTGGCGCCAGCCCTGTATAAACACGAACGTCGTTTAATGATGCCGCTGTTGGTCTCCAGCAGCCTGCTGTTTTATGCGGGTATGGCATTCGCGTACTTTGTGGTGTTCCCGTTGGCGTTTGGCTTTTTTGCCAAAACCGCGCCCGTTGGCGTGCTGATTGCGACCGATATTAATAACTACCTCGATTTTGTTATGGCACTGTTCATGGCGTTCGGGGTATCGTTTGAAGTGCCGGTTGCCATTGTGCTGCTCTGCTGGAGTGGTGTGGTGACGCCTGAAGATCTGAAAAGAAAGCGACCTTATATTCTGGTTGGCGCGTTCGTTGTCGGCATGTTGCTAACGCCGCCGGATGTTTTCTCACAGACGCTGCTGGCAATCCCCATGTATCTGCTGTTTGAAATCGGCGTCTTCTTCTCGCGGTTTTACGTTGGCAAAGGCCGACGGGCTGAAACCGAAGAGCCATCGCAGTAACACACGGTTTCCTGCGGTAGGACGGTAAAATGACCTCTCTTTGAGAGGTCTTATTTTTTTATTCGCCAGAGTGAAGCCGGCGAACGGTCACGAGCAGGTGAGAGTCATGTTTGATATTGGCGTTAACCTAACCAGTTCTCAGTTTGAAAAAGACAGAGAACAGGTCGTCATTCGGGCGAAGCAAGCGGGTGTCAGTGGCATCTTGATCACCGGAACCAACGCGCAGGAAAGCCAGCAGGCCATGTCACTGGCGCAAGCTTATCCTGATTATTGCTGGTCAACGGCGGGTGTTCATCCACATGATGCCAGCCAATGGAATGACGCTATCGCTGAACAAATTCACCACCTGGCAAGCGCCGACTGCGTGGTTGCCATCGGCGAATGCGGGCTGGATTTCAACCGCAATTTTTCGACGCCAGAAGAACAAGAGCGGGCATTTAGCGCGCAACTGGCGATGGCGGCCGAGCTGTCTATGCCGGTTTTCCTTCACTGCCGTGACGCGCATTCCCGTTTTATCTCGTTGCTAACACCCTGGCTGAATCAGTTGCCTGCTGCCGTGGTTCACTGTTTTACCGGCAATCGCCATGAATTGGATGAATGTCTGGCTGCGGGGCTGATGGTTGGCATTACCGGCTGGGTTTGCGATGAGCGTCGCGGGCTGGAGTTACGTGCTTTACTGCCGCATATCCCTGCCGATCGGCTGTTGGTGGAAACCGACGCCCCTTATCTGTTACCCCGGGATTTACGCCCTAAACCGGCATCCCGCCGTAACGAACCCTGTTATCTGCCTCATATTATTCGCCAGATTGCGGAGTGGCGTGGAGAAGATGCCACATGGTTGGGACAGACAACAGATGAAAATGCCCGCCGGGTTTTCCGGCTGGCCTGATTCAGGAGAATAATGACATGAGCACTGCTTTTCCCGGCACTTTTCCCGGCCGACGTATGCGCCGTATTCGCCGCCATGATTTCAGCCGTCGCCTGGTTGCTGAAAATCAACTGACGGTGAACGATTTGATTTATCCCGTTTTTGTGATGGAAGGGACAAATCATCGTCAGGAAGTTCCCTCAATGCCGGGGGTATACCGGATGACTATCGATGTGCTTCTGAAAGAAGCTGAAGCGATTGCTAAGCTCGGTGTTCCGGTACTGTCTCTGTTCCCCGTTGTGGAAGCGGATAAGAAGTCACTCTATGCCGAAGAAGCCTACAACCCGGATGGTCTGGTTCCCCGCACGATCCGCGCGCTGAAAGACGCTGTTCCTGAGTTGGGTTTGCTGACGGATGTGGCGCTCGATCCCTACACGACGCACGGGCAGGACGGAATTATTGATGAAGACGGTTATGTAGTTAACGATGTCACCAAGGAGATTTTGGTGCGTCAGGCGCTGTCCCACGCTGAAGCCGGAGCCGAAATTATTGCGCCCAGCGATATGATGGATGGCCGCATCGGTGCTATCCGCGACATTCTGGAAGCGCAGAACCTGATCAATACCCAGATCATGGCGTACTCGGCTAAGTATGCATCGTGCTATTACGGACCTTTCCGCGACGCCGTGGGCTCTGCCAGCAATCTGAAAGGCGGCAACAAGAAAACCTACCAGATGGATCCGGCTAACAGCGATGAAGCCTTACAGGAAATCGCGCAGGATTTGCAGGAAGGCGCGGATATGGTGATGGTGAAACCGGGTATGCCTTATCTGGATGTAGTGCGCCGCGTCAAGGATACGTTCGGCGTGCCGACGTTTGCCTATCAGGTCTCTGGCGAATACGCGATGCACATGGCGGCGATTCAGAACGGCTGGTTGCAGGAGCAACCGGTGGTGATGGAGTCTCTGCTGTGCTTTAAACGCGCGGGTGCGGATGGGGTTCTGACCTATTTTGCTAAGCGTGTCGCACAGTGGCTGCACGATCAGCACATGCAGCGCTAAGTTTGTTTCATCCGGCGCGGTATAAACGCGCCGGGTGGGGCAAAGAACATAGACACGGGCTAGGCTTTGCGAAACTCGCGGTTATCAATGCTCTGCCTGACCTGCTTGTTCAGCATATTCAGCAACAGCATCGAACGGGCTTCACCGTCAGGTTCGGTGTAAATCGCCTGAAGACCCGAGAAAATACCGTCGGTAATGACCACGCTATCGCCGGGTTGTGGCGTCAGTGGGTCAATGATTCCCTGAATCGGGCGGAGCGATAATTCATCAATAACCTGCTGCGGAATGGTCGCTGGCAGTGCGCCAAATCGCACAAAGTTGCTCACCCCACGCGTCGCGCTGATGGTGGTGGTGTGGATGCGTTCGGGGTCGAATTCCACAAACAGATAGTTTGGGAACAGCGGTTCACACACCTCCGTTCGTTTACCTCGGACGATTTTATCCAGCGTGATCATCGGGCTCACGCAGGTCACATCCTGACGCTCCAGATGCTCTTTCGCTCGCAGCAGTTGGCCACGTTTACAATACAGTAAGTACCAGGCTTCCATAATTTCGCAGACTTATGATTCCGACGAGCAAGCATAACAAAAGCGAGCACGGATAAAAAATTTTCGGCAGATATTTTTGTTACCGCACGGTGGTCATCGGATTCTTGATGGTGATTGGATTCTTACCATAAATAGGCGCTGCGGGAAGCGACAGGTGGCTGAAGAGACTTTATAATAGCCAGAACGATAGACTGCCCCCGATGAATAGCATGAAATACCGTGACTTACGCGAATTCCTCTCGCTGCTGGAAGAGAGAGGGGAGTTGAAACGCATTACCCAGCCCATCGATCCCTACCTTGAAATGACGGAAATTGCTGACCGGACGCTGCGTGCGGAAGGCCCGGCTCTCCTGTTTGAAAACCCCAAAGGCTATGACATGCCAGTGCTGTGCAATTTATTCGGCACGCCGAAACGTGTTGCATTAGGGATGGGGCAAGAAGAGGTCAGCGCACTGCGCGAGGTGGGTAAGCTGCTGGCATTTCTGAAAGAACCGGAGCCGCCTAAAGGGTTCCGCGATCTGGTTGATAAAATGCCGAAGTTCCGTCAGGTACTGAATATGCCGACGAAACGGCTGTCTTCGGCACCGTGCCAGGAACAGGTTTGGCAAGGTGATGACGTTGATCTGCGCCGGATTCCGGTGATGCAGTGCTGGCCGGAAGATGCCGCGCCGCTCATTACCTGGGGGCTTACTGTGACGCGCGGGCCGCATAAAGAACGGCAGAATCTGGGGATCTATCGCCAGCAGGTACTGGGTAAAAACAAACTGATCATGCGCTGGCTGTCTCATCGCGGCGGCGCACTGGATTTTCAGGAGTGGTGTCAGGAAAATCCGGGGCAGCGTTTTCCGGTGTCTGTCGCATTGGGAGCTGACCCTGCGACAATCCTCGGTGCGGTGACGCCAGTCCCTGATACGCTATCGGAATATGCCTTCGCCGGTTTGCTGCGTGGGAATAAGACCGAAGTGGTGAAGTGCCTGTCAAACGATCTGGAAGTACCTGCCAGTGCGGAAATTGTTCTGGAAGGCTATATTGAACCTGGAGAAATGGCGGCTGAAGGGCCTTATGGCGACCACACCGGCTATTACAATGAAGTTGACCACTTTCCAGTCTTTACCGTCACGCATATCACTCAGCGTCAGAATGCCATTTATCACTCGACTTATACGGGGCGGCCGCCGGATGAGCCCGCAGTACTGGGCGTGGCGTTGAACGAAGTTTTCGTGCCGATCCTGCAAAAGCAGTTTCCTGAGATTGTTGATTTTTATTTGCCACCGGAGGGTTGCTCTTACCGTCTGGCGGTCGTTACCATGAAGAAACAGTACGCGGGCCATGCTAAACGCGTCATGATGGGCGTCTGGTCTTTTTTACGCCAGTTCATGTATACGAAATTTGTCATTGTCTGCGATGATGACGTTAACGCCCGTGACTGGAACGACGTGATATGGGCGATCACGACGCGTATGGATCCGGCACGCGATACGGTATTAGTGGAAAATACGCCGATCGACTATCTTGATTTCGCCTCGCCGGTTTCTGGCCTGGGTTCCAAAATGGGTCTGGATGCGACCAATAAATGGCCGGGCGAGACACAGCGCGAATGGGGACACCCCATCAAGAAAGACCCACAGGTTTGTGCCCGTATTGATGAAATATGGGACGAGTTGGCCATTTTTAGTGACAGAGAGCCCCGGCGTTAACGGCTGCCCTGTTCTCAGTTTTGCTTTTATGACCCTATAGAGGGAATGCATGACAACATTGAGCTGTAAAGTGACTTCGGTCGAAGCCATAACCGATACGGTCTATCGCGTTCGTTTATTACCTGAAGCGCCGTTTTCCTTTCGGGCTGGCCAGTATTTGATGGTGGTGATGGGCGATCGGGACAAACGACCTTTCTCACTGGCATCGACCCCGATGGATAAAAATTTTATCGAATTGCACATTGGGGCGTCCGAACTGAATCTTTACGCGATGGCAGTGATGGAACGTATTCACAAGGAAAAATCCCTGACGGTCGATATTCCCCATGGCGAAGCCTGGCTGCGCGAAGAAAGTACGCGTCCGCTGGTGCTGATTGCGGGTGGAACCGGATTTTCATACGTGCGTTCTATCCTGCTGACCGCACTGGCGCAGCAGCCCGATCGCGATGTCTCCGTTTACTGGGGCGGGCGTGAATCCCAGCACTTGTATGATTTAGCAGAGCTTGAAGGCTTTGCGGCCAAGCACCCCAACCTGCGGGTGGTGCCGGTAGTCGAACAGCCGGAAGCGGGATGGAATGGCAGAACGGGAACTGTTCTGAGCGCGGTATTGCAGGATTACGGTTCGCTGGCAGAGCAAGATATCTACATTGCCGGTCGTTTTGAAATGGCAAAAATTGCGCGTGAGCGTTTTTGTAATGAGCGCGGTGCGCTGACGGCTCATATGTTCAGCGATGCGTTTTCGTTTATTTGATCGCTTCGTATTGTCCCGTTAACCTCGTTTTTAAACGAGGTTAACGTTGTCACTAAATGAAATCTAGCTCCTCTAATTCAGCCAGACTGTCCTCTCGGTATTTTGCCATTCCCGTTTTCATACGTCTGAAACCAACATGCTCATACAGGCTGACCGTTTGGGGGTGGGTGTACAAAATAATATTGCACTGTGCCACTGTTTCAACCAATGACTGAATGATCAGTTTTCCCAATCCCTGGCCGTGATAGCGCTCATCGAGCGCGATATTATAAATCGCCGCCTGACAGACCCCATCTGAGAGGGTTCGGCCTACGCCAACCAGCAAATCCTCATCGAATAGGAAAACAACGGAGAAACTGTTTTGGAAAATTCTCTCCTGTGTCTCCGCCTTGTCATCACTTAAACCGTAAAAAGCCAGCAGGTCGGCGACACGCTGCCAGGGAATGTTTTGGGTGGTTGTCTCTACTCTGATAGACATCATCGTGCTCTCATGTCAGATGGTATATTCCGGTTCGTAGCGTTTGTAGTAGCGAGAAAGAAACGCTTTGGTTCTTTCCATTTGTGGGTTTTCGAAAACCTGCTGAGCCGTGCCATCCTCAATAATTTTTCCTTTCTCCAGAAACAGTACGCGGCTGGCGACTTGACGAACAAACGCCATTTCGTGGGAAACAATAATCATGGTATTGCCCTGCAACGCGGCTTGTTTGATGACATCCAGCACCTCATCAACCCATTCTGGATCCAGCGCTGACGTGGGTTCATCCAGCAACAAAAGCTGTGGTTCCATGGCCAGTGCTCTGGCGATCCCCACGCGTTGCTGTTGCCCGCCTGACAGTTGCTTCGGGTAATAGGTTGCCCGGTCTGGTAGGCCGACGTTTTTGAGTTGCTTTAGTGCAATCTGTCGTGCTTTTTCTTTGGCGTATTTTTTGACGATCAGCAAGCCTTCCATTACATTCTCCAGCGCTGTCTTTTGCTGGAACAGGCTAAATTGCTGAAAAACCATCGCTGTGTTCTGCCGGAGCGCGATCAGTTCTCGTCGGTTCATTTTAGCCAGATTAAAGAGACGACCGTTGAGCACCATTTCCCCTGACTCCGGCTGCTCCAGCAGATTGAGACAGCGGAGTAACGTTGATTTCCCTGAGCCGGATGAGCCGATAATGGCGACGACATCACCTTTTTGTATGTTCAGAGAAATATCGTCCAGAACGACGTTATTGTGGAACGTCTTCGATAAATGCTTAATGTCGAGCATAACGTTTTTTTCCTGACGTCGCTGGTGGGGTATCTGGAACCGAAATCGCTATTTCAACCCGCTTAATGACCTGCTCAATAATGATCGTGAGCGCCCAGTAGATGAGTGCCAGCGAAATATAGACCTCAAAATAGCGATAGCTGCTACTGGCGAGGATCTTCCCCTTGGCTGTCAGGTCAATCACCGAGCAAACAAATGCCAGTGACGTTCCTTTGAGCAAACTAATCAGTGTGTTACCGAGCGTCGGCAAGGCGACAATAAACGCATTAGGAAGGGTGACGCGACGCAATACCTGAAATGGCGTCATCCCGAGTGACTGCGCCGCTTCGATCTGCTTTTTATCCACGGATAGCATTGCTGCACGAATACTTTCGGAATTGTAGGCGGCTTCATTAAGTGAAAATGCCAGCAACACGAATAGCATGGAAGGAATATCGTTAACGTTGTAATCCGTCTGATTGTAGTAATTGTAATATTTTAATAAAACGGGAATACCGTAATAGGAAAGGTACAATTGCACAATGAGTGGCGTTCCGCGAATAAAAGAAACAAAAACTCCTGCTACCTGATCGAGAAATACGATTTTCCTGATACGAATTGATGCGATAATAAATCCAAGTACCACACCAGCGATCATAGATATTGCTGTTATCGTCAGCGTGACGGGCAGATACTCAAGCAATGCTGGAATCTGAGTGAAAACCAGTTTTATATCGAAAATATTGGGCATTCAAAACCAATCCTGTGTCATTTAGGCGCATAATCCCCATGGAAATATTTTTCGCTGATTTTCGATAATGTGCCGTCAGCGCTTAATTTCTTTATCTGGTCATTGATATCATTTAAAAGTTGTTCACCCGCTTTGCCTTTGGCGATAAGAAAGTAGCTGTAAGGAGAACCGATTCGCTGGCTGTCTTCCTTACTGAGCGGGATGATATTGAGCTTCAAATGGTGCTCTTGAACATATTGTTCCAGCATCGATTTATCAATCAGGACGAAATCTGTTTTTCCGTTTTCCAGATTTTGCAATGGAATGAGTAAGTCTGCTTCCGTGTATTGTAATTTTACAGGGTTATCTTTATGTTGTTGGTTGAATTTTTCTAACGCCGTAGTGAAATTGACTCCTGGGTTTACTTCTGTGGATTTTCCCAATAAGTCGTTGAAGGTTTTAATCGTATTGTTTTTTTCAGGGGTTGCGATCACAAATTGATTTTCGAAAATAGGTTGAGAGAATAAATATTTCTCTTTTCTCTCTGGATTCTCGGCAAAGTTATTGGCTCCGAGTTGGAAGCGATCTGCATCCAGCCCTGCCAGAATGGATGTGAATTCGGTTGTGACGAAAGACACTTTATATTGTGGCAAGTTATTAAAAATAGCCTTTGCGACGTCAATGTCGTACCCCGTGAGCTGATTATCTTTATCAAAATAGGTGAATGGCCGAGGGTCAGCGCTTGTCGCAATAGTAATGGATTTTTCTGCCGCAGCCTGAACGTCATGGGGACTGACATATCCGAGTATTATTGCACCCAGACCTAAAAATAATGAGGGCAAGGTGCTTTTCGTAAAGCGTGTTTTCATTCTGAAGAATCCTGTGTGTAATGATAAGAAAAATGGCCAACCCGATTTCGTCTGCAACGGTTTTGTCTGTCCGCAGTTTGTGATGTAAAAACGAATTGGTCACACTCCATATCGGCTGCCAATATGGAGCGGATTGTGTCAGGTAAAGTCATCAGGCACGATGATGAGGTGTATGCCAGATCGAAACGTCAGGTCCTTTTGCCAGAATCTGGTAGGGGTTGAAGCTAGTATCTCCCAGATGATAGCCGCGTTTAATGGCTTCGAAATCCGTAGTGTCACCGAAGCCGGGAGTCTGGTAGAGATCGCGGGCGTAGGCCCACAGGTTGGGGAAGTCGATCAGGCGGTTACGGTTTGCACGGAAGACACTGTAGTAGGCGACGTCAAAACGGGCGAGTGTAACGTATAAACGAATGTCGCTGTCTGTGATCCGATCACCAAACAGGTAACGCTGAGTACTCAGGCGTGTTTCCAGTTCATCTAAACGTAGGAAGAGGGTATCCCAGGCATTTTCATAGGCGGCTTGTGAATGTGCGAAGCCAGCTTTATAGACGCCGTTATTAATGTCATTGAAAATGACATCATTAAGCGCATCGATTTCGGCACGTAGCGCTTCTGGATAAAGGTCGGGTGAGCCCGGTTTGTGAAATGCTTTAAATGCCGTTTCAAGGTAATTGGTTAATTTAAAATAATCGTTATTGACCACAATGCCTTGCTTCACGTCTACAACGGTGGGAACTGTCGCACGACCCGTATAACTTGCATCGCTTTTGGCGTAAATTTCAGGTAGATAGCGGATTCCTAACACGGGGTCTACGCCATCTGTATCCAATGAAAACTCCCAACCGTGCTCGGTTCTGACTGGATTCGCTGTGCCGAGGCTGATGACGTCTTCTAATCCCAGCAGCGCACGGACGATCACGGCACGGTGTGCCCACGGGCAAACGGGAGACCATAATAAGCGATAGCGATCCTTTTCGACGGGTAAATCACCCGGCCGATCGCCAAATGGTGTGGTGAAGCGGTTTTTTTGCCGAACAAATGCCCCGTTCTGAGCAATCTCATGCGCTTCTTCAGAAGTAGCGATATGACCGACTTCCGCAATAGCGGTACTCATAATATTTTCCTTAATAAAAATGAGAGAGTGGAACACTATTATTTAGTGTTAATTCCCAATTGGTTTTTTAATATTTTAGAATTATGCGCTTTATGGAAAATGAAGTTAAATTCATAAAATGGATATTCTTATCAATAAAACAACGTGATGTTATTTTATTGATAATGGAAGGTTTGTTATTAATAAATGATTGTGATAATGAATAGGCTGATATTTTAATTCTGGTGTTATTTTTATATTGATGGATATTATTTGCGTGCGGGTCATGTCCCTCGCCGCCATCACGAGGGACATGCGCAAACTTAGGCTCGCTCAAACACGGTCGCGATACCCTGTCCCAACCCGATACACATTGTCGCCACGCCAAACTGAACGTCGCGGTTTTCCATCAGATTAATCAATGTGGTCGAGATGCGTGCGCCCGAGCAACCGAGCGGGTGGCCCAGTGCAATCGCGCCACCATTGAGATTGACCTTTTCATCAAGCTGTTCCAGCAATCCCAAATCTTTAATGCAGGGCAATGTTTGGGCGGCGAATGCCTCATTGAGCTCAAAGAGACCGATATCGGTGAGGCTCAATCCTGCCCGCTTCAGTGCCAGCTTGGTGGCTGGAACAGGGCCATAGCCCATAATTGAAGGGTCGCAGCCAACGACAGCCATCGCCCGGATGCGAGCTCGTACGGGTAAGCCTAATGATGCTGCGCGGGATTCGCTCATGATCAACATGGCTGCCGCGCCATCGGACAACGCCGAGGATGATCCAGCGGTTACCGTGCCGTTAACCGGATCAAACGCGGGTTTGAGTGCAGCAAGGCTATCGACGGTGGTGTCTGGGCGAATAACTTCATCATAATCGAAGCGTTGAAGCGTGCCGTCAGCATCATGCCCAGCCGTAGGAATAATTTCATGCCGGAATGCCCCTGACTGTGTGGCGTGATGGGCCCGCTGGTGCGAACGAGCGGCGAACTGATCCTGCATCTCACGACCGATATTGTGCATACGCGCCAGCATTTCCGCCGTTAGCCCCATCATACCTGCCGCTTTCGCGACCGTGCGACTCAGCCCCGGATGAAAATCGACGCCATGATTCATCGGCACATGCCCCATATGCTCAACGCCACCGATCAAGCAGACATTCGCGTCGCCAACCATGATGGCGCGGGCAGCATCGTGGAGGGCCTGCATGGAGGAGCCGCATAGCCGATTAACCGTCGTCGCGGGAACATTCATCGGGATTTCTGCCAGCAAGGCAGCGTTTCGGGCGACGTTGAAGCCTTGTTCCAGCGTCTGCTGCACACATCCCCAATAGATATCGTCGATCTCATGGGCGTCCAGCGCTGCGTTACGGCTTAATAGGCTACGCATCAGATGTGCGGACAGATCTTCGGCTCTCACCTGACGGAAGGCACCACCTTTGGAACGCGCCATCGGCGTACGAACGGCATCAACAATCACTACCTTTTCCATATTTCCTGTCCTCATGCCGGTTGACCGTGGGAAACGTCCGCGTGTGGCGCGACCGATGGGTAATAGCTTTCATTGCTTCTGGCTTTTTGCTGCAAGCCGTCTGGCACCTGATAGATTGCGCCGAGGTGCGCCAACTGCTGCGCCATCTCGACATAACGTTCGCTGCCCAATGTGTCCAGATAGCGGCAGGCGCCGCCGTGGAAGGGAGGGAAGCCCAGCCCGTATACCAGCGCCATGTCCGCTTCGGCCGGGCTGGCGACGATGCCTTCCTCCAGACAGCGTGCGACTTCATTAATCATCGGGATCATCATACGAGCGATAATCTCTTCTGCACTGAACGCTTTTGTCGGTTGGCTAATGTCTTTAAGGAGCGTGTTTACGGCTTCATCCTGCTCTTTACGCGGCTTGCCTTTGCTATCGGTTTGATAACGGTAGAAGCCCTGACCGTTTTTCTGCCCAAAGCGCTGATGCTCAAACAGCACATCAATCGCATCACGGTAATCTTTCGCCATACGCTGTGGAAAGCCAGCGGCCATGACGGCCTGAGCATGGTGAGCGGTGTCAATGCCGACTACATCCAGCAGATAAGCCGGGCCCATCGGCCAACCGAATTTTTTCTCCATGACGTTATCGATCTCGCGGAAATCAGCACCATCTCTGAGCAGCAGGCTGAACGCAGCAAAATAGGGGAACAGTACGCGATTCACGAAGAACCCAGGGCAGTCGTTCACGACAATCGGCGTTTTACCCATCTTACTGGCGTAAGCCACCACGCTGGCGATAGTGCTGTCGCTGGTTTTAGGTCCGCGAATAATTTCAACCAGCGGCATGCGGTGTACCGGGTTGAAGAAGTGCATCCCGCAGAAGTTTTGTGGCCGCTTTAGCGATGCAGCCAGTAAAGCAATCGGGATAGTTGAGGTATTTGAAGCCAGAATCGTATTCTCGCTAACGTGCGACTCGGTTTCCGCAAGTACGCTGGCTTTGATTTTCGGATTCTCAACCACGGCCTCAACCACGATGTCGGCGCGCTCGAAGCCAGCGTAATCTAGTGTTGGCTGAATGCTGGCCAGAATCGTTGCCATTTTCATCCCGTCCAGCTTGCCGCGCTCCATCTGTTTATTCAGGAGCTTGGCTGCTTCATTCATCCCCAGCGCAAGCGGCTTCTCGTTGATATCTTTCATCCGAATTGGCACGCCTTTGAACGCAGATTGATAGGCAATGCCGCCGCCCATAATGCCTGCACCCAGTACGGCGGCCTGTTGCGGTACGGATGTCTCGCCAATCAGCTTCTTCGCTTTGCCTTTAACATACTGATCGTTGAGGAAAATGCCGACGAGTGCACGCGCTTCATTTGAGCGCGCCAGTTGAACGAAGTGCTGTGTTTCGAGCTGCAATGCGTCATCACGCGTCATGGTCGCGGCGGCTTCGATGGTTTTTACCGCTAACATCGGTGCTGGATAGTGTTTCCCTGCGGTTTGTAGCACCATCGCTTTGGCGGTGGTAAAGCTCATCATGGCTTCAATCTTATTGAGCTTCAGTGGTTCAAGTTTTGGGCGTCGATAAGCCTGCCAGTCCAGCGAGCCGTCAATCGCCTGTTTCAACATCTTGATGGCGGCGGGAACCAGCTTGTCATTGGTCACAACGGCCTGCACCAGCCCCACTTTTAAGGCATCGGCTGCGCTAATATCTTTACCTGCGGCGATAATTTCCAGTGCGCTGTCCGTACCCAGCAGGCGCGGCAGCCTGACTGTGCCGCCAAAGCCCGGCATGATCCCAAGCTTAGTCTCTGGTAGCCCGATACGGGCATCCGTCGTCGCCAAACGAAAGTCGGTTGCCAGCACACATTCACAACCCCCTCCCAGCGCATAGCTATTAATTGCGGATAGCGTGGGAACGGGTAAATCTTCAAGGCGGCTAAAAATGCGGTTGGCAAAGACCAGCCATTCATGCAGTTTTTCAGCCGGTGCGGCAAAAAGAGAAAGGAATTCTGTGATATCGGCACCGACAATAAATGCCGGTTTGTCAGAACGCAGCAGTAAGCCCTTCAGATTCGGCTGTTCCGCCAGAACGTCCAGCGCTTTACCCAGGCTGGCCACCGTGCGGGTATCTAGCTTGTTTACGGAGCCAGGGGCAGAAAATACCAGCTCGGCAATGCCGTCCTCAAGCCAGTTAAGGTAGAGGGATTCACCTTGATAAAGCATGTTTATCTCCGCTGTTTGTTTAAGTGATCTGGTATGACCAGATAATCGAATTGTGGTTTTAATGTTAATTTTTTGCAAACGAGAGATTAATTTTTTGCCGAATCGATCACAAAGCACCGGACGCTGCCCTTGAGGGATGCCTGTGTTAAAATGGAGGGATCATGTCGTGACGTACAAGGATACTCATGGAAAAGCTGGCTTCTTTATATCATCACCATCTGGCTACGCTGCAAGCGCGTGCTCAGGCAGTTTTAGCGCGCCATCAGCTTGACGCATTACTGATTCACTCTGGTGAGCTGTTGACCGTTTTTCTGGACGATCACGACTATCCTTTCAAGGTTAACCCACAGTTTAAAGCCTGGGTGCCCGTCACGCAGGTGCCGAACTGTTGGCTGTGGGTTGATGGTGTTAATCCGCCGAAGCTGTGGTTCTATTCACCGGTGGATTACTGGCATAACGTCGCGCCGGTTCCTGAGAGTTTTTGGACAGAAGAGATTGATATTGCCGTACTACGCAATGCTGATGATATTGGGCAATGCCTGCCGTCGCAGCGCGAGCGTGTTGCCTATATCGGTTATGCGCCGCAACGTGCACAGGATTTGGGGATTCGCGCGGACAATATTAATCCTCAGGGCGTGCTGGATTATCTGCACTATCACCGCGCTTATAAAACCGACTACGAGCTGGCCTGCATGCGCGAAGCGCAGAAGACGGCGGTTATCGGTCATCGGGCGGCGCATGAAGCGTTCCTGTCCGGTATGAGCGAATTTGATATTAACCTGGCGTATCTGACGGCCACCGGTCATCGGGATATTGATGTCCCTTACGGCAATATCATTGCGCTCAATGAGCATGCCGCGGTGTTGCACTATACCCAGTTAGATCATCAGGTGCCTGCCGATGTCCGCAGCTTCCTGATTGATGCAGGTGCCGAATATAACGGGTATGCCGCCGATCTGACGCGAACCTATTCTGCGCAGAGCGATGGTGCGTTTGCCCTGCTGATTAAAGATCTCAATCAGGAAATGCTTGCATTGATTGATACCGTTCAGGCGGGCGTGCGTTATACCGATTACCATATTCAGATGCATCAGCGGATTGCGAAGCTGCTGAAATCACATCAGCTGGTGCAGGGCATCAGCGAAGAGGCGATGGTGGCGCAGGGACTCACGTCGCCTTTCCTGCCGCACGGTCTTGGTCATCCGCTGGGGTTGCAGGTGCATGATGTCGCTGGGTTTATGCAAGACGATCGCGGCACGCATCTGGCGGCGCCGTCGCAGTATCCTTACCTGCGTTGTACCCGCGTGCTTGAACCTGGCATGGTCATGACGATTGAACCGGGTATCTATTTCATTGAATCCTTGCTCGCGCCGTGGCGTGAGGGCGAATTGCGCCAGCACATTGACTGGCAAAAAATCGATGCGTTGAAACCGTTTGGCGGTATTCGCATCGAAGACAATATTGTCATTCATGACGGGCGCGTGGAGAACATGACGCGCGACTTGAATCTGGCCTGATGCAAGCGTATCCAATCCCTGCTGCGTCAGTGAGCTTCAGCGAGGAAATCAAGAAGAGCCGATTTACGACGATCCTGGCGGCAACGCCGGGAATCGACGCAGCGAAAGCGTTCATCCAGCACGTTAGGGAAGAACACGCCTCGGCGGGTCACCACTGCTGGGCGTTTGTTGCAGGCGCCCCCGATGATTCGCAGCAACTGGGTTTTTCTGACGATGGCGAGCCTTCAGGCACGGCAGGTAAGCCGATGCTGTCGCAACTGATGGGTAGCGGTGTCGGTGAGATTACGGCCGTGGTGGTGCGCTACTATGGTGGAATCCCGCTGGGCACAGGTGGGTTGGTGAAGGCCTATGGTGGCGGCGTTCAGCAAGCGCTGAAGCTGCTATCTCTGCAAGAGAAAGTATTGCAACAAGAGTATGGCTTACAATGTGACTATGCACTGTTGCCTCAGGTAGAATCCCTGATCTTCCAGCTTGGCGGAAAGGTTCTGCATAGTGAGTATGGCGTGGACGTCGTATTGCGGTTCTCTATCCCCGTCAGGGGAACTGAGGAAGCGGCACTGAAATTGCGTGATTTAAGCCGCGGCGCGTTGCATTTATTGCCGATTCCATAATAATCCCAGCGCTTTTTTATGAATCATTAAGGAATTCCCTGCGATGCACTTGCGCGCCATAACCCGTATTGTCGGGCAGTTGGTTATCCTCTTTTCCGGGACGATGGTTATTCCCGGACTGGTGGCGTTAATTTATCGTGATGGCGCAGGCCGGGCGTTTACGCAGACATTTATTGTCGCGCTGGCGATTGGCATCATGCTGTGGCTACCAAACCGTAAACAGAAACATGAATTGAAATCGCGTGAAGGGTTCCTGATCGTTGTTCTCTTCTGGACGGTACTGGGAAGCGTTGGGGCACTGCCTTTCCTGTTCGCTGAACATCCTAATTTGGGCGTGACGGATGCTTTCTTCGAATCGTTCTCTGGGTTAACGACGACAGGGGCAACCACGTTAGTCGGGCTGGATTCACTGCCTAAAGCTATCCTGTTTTATCGGCAAATGCTGCAATGGTTTGGTGGGATGGGGATCATCGTGCTCGCCGTTGCCATCCTGCCGATTCTTGGTGTTGGTGGGATGCAGCTCTATCGCGCGGAGATGCCGGGGCCGTTGAAGGAAAACAAGATGCGCCCGCGTATTGCCGATACGGCAAAAACGCTGTGGCTGATTTACCTCTTACTGACCATCGCTTGCGCTGTCGCGCTTTGGCTGGCTGGTATGCCGGTATTTGATGCGATTGGACACAGTTTCTCTACGGTGTCTGTCGGTGGGTTCTCGACTCACGATGCCAGTATTGGCTACTTCAACAGCCCGACGATCAATACCATCATCGCAATATTCCTGCTGATTTCCGGCTGTAACTTTGGTTTGCACTTTGCCCTGCTGAGCGGCCGCAGCCTGAAGGTATACTGGCGTGACCCAGAATTCCGCATGTTCATTTTTGTTCAACTGTCGCTGGTGGCGGTGTGTACGATAGTCCTGTGGTTCCACCACGTTTATGACAGCGGGATGCAGACGATCAATCAGGCGTTTTTCCAGGTCGTTTCCATGGCGACAACGGCAGGGTTTACGACGGATAGTATTGCATCGTGGCCGCTTTTCCTGCCGGTTTTGCTACTGTGTTCCGCGTTTATTGGCGGGTGTGCGGGCTCAACTGGGGGCGGGCTGAAAGTGATTCGTATCCTGCTGCTTTTCTTACAAGGATCGCGTGAGCTTAAGCGTTTGGTGCATCCGAATGCGGTTTACACCATTAAGCTGGGTCATCGGGCGCTGCCAGAACGTATCCTTGAAGCTGTGTGGGGATTCTTTTCCGCATATGCGTTGGTTTTTATTGTCAGCATGCTGGCCGTCATTGCGACAGGCGTTGATGATTTCTCCGCGTTTGCCGCGGTCGCAGCCACATTGAATAACCTGGGGCCGGGCCTAGGCGTCGTTGCCGAGAATTTTACGTCGATGAATGATACGGCGAAATGGATTCTGATAATGACAATGCTGTTTGGTCGTTTGGAAGTGTTCACGCTTTTAGTCCTGTTTACGCCAACCTTCTGGCGCGAATAGTCCCTATAAGGATAAAGAACAATGAAAGCTTTGATCGTGTTTTCGAGTCGGGATGGGCAAACAAGAGCCATTGCCTCCTATGTTGCGAATACGCTGAAAGGCACCCTGGAGTGTGATGTTGTTAACGTACTCAATGCGAATGATATCGATCTGAGCCAATATGATCGGGTTGCGATTGGGGCATCGATTCGATACGGGCGCTTTCATCCTGCGGTAAATCAATTTATCCATAAACACCTGGTTTCTTTGCAACAGCTGCCCAGCGCATTCTTCTCCGTGAACCTTACCGCTCGTAAGCCAGAAAAGCGCACAATACAAACCAACGCTTACACGCGTAAATTCCTGCTGACTTCGCCATGGCAGCCAGATTTGTGCTGTGTGTTCGCGGGAGCTCTGCGTTATCCGCGTTATCGTTGGTTCGACCGGGTAATGATTCAATTGATTATGCGTATAACGGGAGGCGAAACGGATAGCACAAAAGAGATTGAATATACGGACTGGCAGCAGGTTGCCCGTTTCGCTCAGGATTTCTCCCAATTAGCGGCGAAAAATCCGGCATAACGGCGTCTTTTAATGCGCTTTGCTGAAAAAATCCCCACTCGATAATTTTTTTGCATTTAGCGCTTGTCAGGCGGTGAGAAGTCCCTATAATGCGCCTCCACTGACACGGCAACAGCGACACGCAGTTGCGGTAACAGCAAAAAAGATTCAACGAAGGCGGTCAGTAATGACTTGACTTTAAAGCGGATTAGCATAGTATATGCGACCCGCGCCACGAGAGATTGTGGCACTGCTCTTTAACAATTTAATCAGACAATCTGTGTGGGCACTCACAAGACCGTATCTTAACGATATAAAAAGTCTTGAAGAGTGAACAACAGTAAATTCATTACGAATAAACAGTGACTAATTCTTTGAGCATCGCTGACGAGTTCAGCAAATCAAACAAATCTTAAATTGAAGAGTTTGATCATGGCTCAGATTGAACGCTGGCGGCAGGCCTAACACATGCAAGTCGGGCGGTAGCACAGAGGAGCTTGCTCCTTGGGTGACGAGCGGCGGACGGGTGAGTAATGTCTGGGAAACTGCCTGATGGAGGGGGATAACTACTGGAAACGGTAGCTAATACCGCATAACGTCTTCGGACCAAAGCGGGGGACTTTCGGGCCTCGCGCCATCAGATGTGCCCAGATGGGATTAGCTAGTAGGTGAGGTAATGGCTCACCTAGGCGACGATCCCTAGCTGGTCTGAGAGGATGACCAGCCACACTGGAACTGAGACACGGTCCAGACTCCTACGGGAGGCAGCAGTGGGGAATATTGCACAATGGGCGCAAGCCTGATGCAGCCATGCCGCGTGTGTGAAGAAGGCCTTCGGGTTGTAAAGCACTTTCAGCGGGGAGGAAGGCGGTGAGATTAATACTCTCATCGATTGACGTTACCCGCAGAAGAAGCACCGGCTAACTCCGTGCCAGCAGCCGCGGTAATACGGAGGGTGCAAGCGTTAATCGGAATGACTGGGCGTAAAGCGCACGCAGGCGGTTTGTTAAGTCAGATGTGAAATCCCCGAGCTTAACTTGGGAACTGCATTTGAAACTGGCAAGCTAGAGTCTTGTAGAGGGGGGTAGAATTCCAGGTGTAGCGGTGAAATGCGTAGAGATCTGGAGGAATACCGGTGGCGAAGGCGGCCCCCTGGACAAAGACTGACGCTCAGGTGCGAAAGCGTGGGGAGCAAACAGGATTAGATACCCTGGTAGTCCACGCTGTAAACGATGTCGATTTGGAGGTTGTGCCCTTGAGGCGTGGCTTCCGGAGCTAACGCGTTAAATCGACCGCCTGGGGAGTACGGCCGCAAGGTTAAAACTCAAATGAATTGACGGGGGCCCGCACAAGCGGTGGAGCATGTGGTTTAATTCGATGCAACGCGAAGAACCTTACCTACTCTTGACATCCAGAGAATTTGCTAGAGATAGCTTAGTGCCTTCGGGAACTCTGAGACAGGTGCTGCATGGCTGTCGTCAGCTCGTGTTGTGAAATGTTGGGTTAAGTCCCGCAACGAGCGCAACCCTTATCCTTTGTTGCCAGCGGTTAGGCCGGGAACTCAAAGGAGACTGCCAGTGATAAACTGGAGGAAGGTGGGGATGACGTCAAGTCATCATGGCCCTTACGAGTAGGGCTACACACGTGCTACAATGGCGTATACAAAGAGAAGCGACCTCGCGAGAGCAAGCGGACCTCATAAAGTACGTCGTAGTCCGGATTGGAGTCTGCAACTCGACTCCATGAAGTCGGAATCGCTAGTAATCGTAGATCAGAATGCTACGGTGAATACGTTCCCGGGCCTTGTACACACCGCCCGTCACACCATGGGAGTGGGTTGCAAAAGAAGTAGGTAGCTTAACCTTCGGGAGGGCGCTTACCACTTTGTGATTCATGACTGGGGTGAAGTCGTAACAAGGTAACCGTAGGGGAACCTGCGGTTGGATCACCTCCTTACCAAGAAGATGTGGGTTGAGTGAAGTGCTCACACAGATTGTCTGATGAAAATAACGAGCAGAAATACCTTAATAGGCTTGTAGCTCAGGTGGTTAGAGCGCACCCCTGATAAGGGTGAGGTCGGTGGTTCAAGTCCACTCAGGCCTACCAACTCTTCCGTGAGTGGTATGTAAGGTATCTGTAAGCAACGATGGGGCTATAGCTCAGCTGGGAGAGCGCCTGCTTTGCACGCAGGAGGTCTGCGGTTCGATCCCGCATAGCTCCACCATTAAAAAGACTTCAGAGCGTATTGGAAACAGTATGCTGCGAAGTATTTTGCTCTTTAACAATCTGGAACAAGCTGAAAATTGAAACATGACAGCTGAACATACATTGATGCCTTCGGGTGTAAATGGTGCATCAGTCTGTCAATGAGTCTCTCAAATAATCACAGCACGATGATGACTTTGATTTATCAAAGACACCTTCGGGTTGTGAGGTTAAGCGACTAAGCGTACACGGTGGATGCCTAGGCAGTCAGAGGCGATGAAGGGCGTGCTAATCTGCGATAAGCGTCGGTAAGCTGATATGAAGCGTTATACCCGACGATACCCGAATGGGGAAACCCAGTGTGTTTCGACACACTATCATTAACTGAATCCATAGGTTAATGAGGCGAACCGGGGGAACTGAAACATCTCAGTACCCCGAGGAAAAGAAATCAACCGAGATTCCCCCAGTAGCGGCGAGCGAACGGGGAAGAGCCCAGAACCTGAATCAGTTTGTGTGTTAGTGGAAGCGTCTGGAAAGTCGCACAGTAAAGGGTGATAGTCCCGTACACAAAAATGCACAGATTGTGAGTTCGATGAGTAGGGCGGGACACGTGACATCCTGTCTGAATATGGGGGACCATCCTCCAAGGCTAAATACTCCTGACTGACCGATAGTGAACCAGTACCGTGAGGGAAAGGCGAAAAGAACCCCGGCGAGGGGAGTGAAATAGAACCTGAAACCGTGTACGTACAAGCAGTGGGAGCCTACTTGTTAGGTGACTGCGTACCTTTGTATAATGGGTCAGCGACTTATATTCTGTAGCAAGGTTAACCGTTTAGGGGAGCCGCAGGGAAACCGAGTCTTAACTGGGCGTTAAGTTGCAGGGTATAGACCCGAAACCCGGTGATTCTAGCCATGGGCAGGTTGAAGGTTGGGTAACACTAACTGGAGGACCGAACCGACTAATGTTGAAAAATTAGCGGATGACTTGTGGCTGGGGGTGAAAGGCCAATCAAACCGGGAGATAGCTGGTTCTCCCCGAAAGCTATTTAGGTAGCGCCTCGTGAATTCATCTTCGGGGGTAGAGCACTGTTTCGGCTAGGGGGTCATCCCGACTTACCAACCCGATGCAAACTGCGAATACCGAAGAATGTTATCACGGGAGACACACGGCGGGTGCTAACGTTCGTCGTGAAGAGGGAAACAACCCAGACCGCCAGCTAAGGTCCCAAAGTCATGGTTAAGTGGGAAACGATGTGGGAAGGCACAGACAGCCAGGATGTTGGCTTAGAAGCAGCCATCATTTAAAGAAAGCGTAATAGCTCACTGGTCGAGTCGGCCTGCGCGGAAGATGTAACGGGGCTAAACCATGCACCGAAGCTGCGGCAGCGACACTCAGGTGTTGTTGGGTAGGGGAGCGTTCTGTAAGCCTGCGAAGGTGGCCTGTGAGGGTTGCTGGAGGTATCAGAAGTGCGAATGCTGACATAAGTAACGATAATGCGGGTGAAAAACCCGCACGCCGGAAGACCAAGGGTTCCTGTCCAACGTTAATCGGGGCAGGGTGAGTCGACCCCTAAGGCGAGGCTGAAAAGCGTAGTCGATGGGAAACAGGTTAATATTCCTGTACTGGGTGTTACTGCGAAGGGGGGACGGAGAAAGCTAGGTTATCCGGGCGACGGTTGTCCCGGTTTAAGCGTGAAGGTGGGTGACTTTGGTAAATCCGGGTCATCGTTAACACTGAGGCGTGATGACGAGTCACTACGGTGATGAAGTAACTGATGCTACGCTTCCAGGAAAAGCCTCTAAGCTCCAGGTAACACCGAATCGTACCCCAAACCGACACAGGTGGTCAGGTAGAGAATACTCAGGCGCTTGAGAGAACTCGGGTGAAGGAACTAGGCAAAATGGTGCCGTAACTTCGGGAGAAGGCACGCTGGTGTAAGGTGAAGTCCCTTGCGGATGGAGCTGAGACCAGTCGAAGATACCAGCTGGCTGCAACTGTTTAATAAAAACACAGCACTGTGCAAACACGAAAGTGGACGTATACGGTGTGACGCCTGCCCGGTGCCGGAAGGTTAATTGATGGGGTTATCCGTAAGGAGAAGCTCTTGATCGAAGCCCCGGTAAACGGCGGCCGTAACTATAACGGTCCTAAGGTAGCGAAATTCCTTGTCGGGTAAGTTCCGACCTGCACGAATGGCGTAATGATGGCCAGGCTGTCTCCACCCGAGACTCAGTGAAATTGAACTCGCTGTGAAGATGCAGTGTACCCGCGGCAAGACGGAAAGACCCCGTGAACCTTTACTATAGCTTGACACTGAACCTTGAGCCTTGATGTGTAGGATAGGTGGGAGGCTTTGAAGTGTGGACGCCAGTCTGCATGGAGCCGACCTTGAAATACCACCCTTTAATGTTTGATGTTCTAACGTGGGCCCGTAAACCGGGTTGCGGACAGTGTCTGGTGGGTAGTTTGACTGGGGCGGTCTCCTCCCAAAGCGTAACGGAGGAGCACGAAGGTTAGCTAATCCTGGTCGGACATCAGGAGGTTAGTGCAAAGGCATAAGCTAGCTTGACTGCGAGAGTGACAGCTCGAGCAGGTGCGAAAGCAGGTCTTAGTGATCCGGTGGTTCTGAATGGAAGGGCCATCGCTCAACGGATAAAAGGTACTCCGGGGATAACAGGCTGATACCGCCCAAGAGTTCATATCGACGGCGGTGTTTGGCACCTCGATGTCGGCTCATCACATCCTGGGGCTGAAGTAGGTCCCAAGGGTATGGCTGTTCGCCATTTAAAGTGGTACGCGAGCTGGGTTTAGAACGTCGTGAGACAGTTCGGTCCCTATCTGCCGTGGGCGCTGGAAGATTGAGAGGGGTTGCTCCTAGTACGAGAGGACCGGAGTGAACGCACCACTGGTGTACGGGTTGTGATGCCAATTGCATTGCCCGGTAGCTAAGTGCGGAAGAGATAACCGCTGAAAGCATCTAAGCGGGAAACTTGCCTCGAGATGAGTCTTCCCTGGGTACTTGATACCCCTGAAGGGCCGTTGAAGACGACGACGTAGATAGGCTGGGTGTGTAAGCGTAGCGATACGTTGAGCTGACCAGTACTAATGACCCGAGAGGCTTAACCTTACAACACCGAAGGTGTTTTGAGTGATGATGACTCATAAAAAACAATACTCAGCTTGTTCGAAGATTGGTTCTGATGGTTGTGCAGAGAGAAGCGAAAGCGACTGAAGTGCGACGGTTGGAATGAAACAGAATTTGCCTGGCGGCGATAGCGCGGTGGTCCCACCTGACCCCATGCCGAACTCAGAAGTGAAACGCCGTAGCGCCGATGGTAGTGTGGGGCTTCCCCATGTGAGAGTAGGGAACTGCCAGGCATCAAATTAAGCAGTAAGCCGGAGTAATCTGGTGGTTGTAAAGGAATTCGGTGGAGCGGTAGTTCAGTTGGTTAGAATACCTGCCTGTCACGCAGGGGGTCGCGGGTTCGAGCCCCGTCCGTTCCGCCACCCTATTTAGGGGCGTAGTTCAATTGGTAGAGCACCGGTCTCCAAAACCGGGTGTTGGGAGTTCGAGTCTCTCCGCCCCTGCCAAATAAAAACCCTTCACATTATCGTGAAGGGTTTTTTTTGATCTGTATTTTATGCTCGATCCTGCCTCACATCCCTCTTCTTCGTTTCCCCGTTATTTCCCTTCTTTAGAGGCCGAATTAATCTAACATTTTGTTATTTAATAGATAAAATTTTCTGATGTCCCTCTGCCAGAACGTGTCGATTTAGCTGTAAATATGCACAAAATCACCGTAATACCAGGTTGTGAACTTGCTCATCCACCTTGTTCGATATTTGAACTAAAACTATCTACAACCTGAGTGAAGGGGAATCGTTTTCCGTAGCGATCCTTCAGGTTGCATTCACTTGTTAGTGATATCTGCCAACACCACATCGGTAGCGCTATAGCAGAAATTCGTAGCGCTATGCTGTACCTGAAACCTGACTAAGTAGCTGTAAGACTACACAGAAGGAGTTTAAGTATGTACAGACGTTTACTGGTAGCTGTTGCTGTAAGCACGGCGTTATGTGGTGCCGTACAGGCAAAACCCTTAACTGTTGGGTTTTCCCAGATTGGTTCAGAATCAGGATGGCGCTCTGCAGAAACCAAAGTGTCAAAGCAGGAAGCCGAGAAGCGTGGAATAACGTTAAAAATAGCGGATGCTCAGCAGAAGCAGGAGAACCAGATTAAGGCTGTGCGGTCATTCATCGCTCAGGGCGTAGATGCCATATTTATTGCGCCAGTCGTTGCGACCGGTTGGGCGCCAGTCTTACAGGAAGCTAAAGAAGCAAAAATCCCAGTGTTCCTGCTTGATAGAACGATTGAGGTTAGCGATCCATCGTTGTACACCGCTGCTATCGCCTCTGATAGCGTCTATGAAGGAAAAGTGGCAGGGGAGTGGCTTGTGAAAGAAGCCGCTGGCAAACCTTGTAATGTTGTTGAGTTGCAGGGAACTGTTGGGGCTAGCGTTGCGATAAACCGTAAGAAAGGGTTTGCTGACGGTATAGCTTCAGATCCACAGATAAAAATTATTCGTTCACAGTCGGGAGACTTTACTCGCAGCAAGGGTAAAGAAGTCATGGAAAGCTTTATTAAAGCTGAGCAGAACGGAAAAAATATCTGTGCGGTTTATGCACATAATGATGACATGGCAATAGGTGCTATTCAGGCAATTAAAGAAGCAGGTCTGAAACCTGGTTCACAAATAAAAGTTGTCTCCATTGATGGTGTCCCTGATATTTTCAAAGCTATGATGAATGGCGAAGCTAATGCCACCGTTGAATTAACACCCAATATGGCTGGACCTGCTTTTGATGCTTTATTAGCGATGAAGAAGGATGGGAAACAGCCTGAAAAATTCATTCAAACCGAATCACGTTTATTACTACCTGACACGGCAAAACAGGAATATGAAACCAAGAAAGACCTTGGTTATTGATATTTATATTGTGGATTTATCATTGATATAAATTTTGCTAAATACCTGGCAGAAATATGAATATGGGAAAGTGGGCTTGCGATGTTTTCTGCACCGTTTCATCACGGGGCAGTGAATATTGTCAGCCTACTTACCATAATATTGCTCAGGTGTGATGTAGCCTTGTTAAGTTGTCGCATAGGTGATGCTGATGGAAACGACACGGTTGTTAGATATTCGGGGTATGAGCGTTGAGTTTCCGGGGGTAAAAGCATTAGATCAAGTGGACTTCACGCTTAATCGCGGCGAAATAGTGGCGCTATTAGGGGAGAATGGTGCAGGAAAGTCAACGTTAATTAAGGCGTTGACCGGCGTTTACCATCGCTCAACGGGTGAAATTATCCTCGATGGTATAGCGATTAATCCTGTAAATACTGCCCATGCTCAGTCATTGGGAATTGGTACGGTATATCAGGAGGTTAATCTATTACCGAATCTGTCCGTTGCGGCAAATTTATTTATTGGTCGTGAACCCACACGTTGGGGCATCGTTGATCAACATAAAATTCTGCGCCAGGCCGAAGCGATATTATTGAATTATGGGTTGGCGATTGATGTTAGCCATCCGCTTGGCAATTACTCCATCGCAGTGCAGCAAATTGTCGCCATTGCCAGAGCTATCGATCTCTCTGCTAAAGTTTTAATTCTTGATGAACCCACCGCCAGTCTTGATGCAAAAGAAGTTGAGATGCTGCTGGATATATTGCGGAAATTGCGCGACCGCGGAATTGGCATGATATTCGTCACGCATTTTCTGGATCAGGTTTATCGTATTAGCGACAGAATTACAGTTTTGCGTAATGGACGATTGGTGGGGACATTGCCGGTCGAGGAATTACCGCGTATTGAATTAGTCCAAATGATGCTGGGGCACAGTTTTGATGAAACGTTATTGAAACGGGGTGAACACAGTGACGTCGCCGGGGATCCCATTGTGCACTTTAAACACTATGGTCGACGTGGTTCGATTAATGACTTCGAACTTTCCGTGGGTCCAGGAGAAATCGTTGGCCTTGCTGGTCTACTGGGTTCCGGTCGGACAGAAACCGCGCAGCTGATATTTGGTATTAACGTGCCTGATGCCGGAGAAGCCTGGGTTGATGGCAAACCAGTCAGCATTCGCACGCCGCGTGCAGCAGGAAAGCTGGGTTTTGGCTATTGCCCTGAGGATCGCAAGACTGACGGAATTGTCGGCGCGGCAACGGTGCGAGAGAACATCATTCTGGCGCTTCAGGCGCAGCGGGGCTGGCTGAAACCCATTTCCTTACGTGAGCAAACCCGTATTGCTGAAAAGTTTATCAGCCTGTTAGGGATTCGCACGCCCAGTCCAGAGCAGGAAATTCAATATCTATCGGGGGGGAATCAGCAAAAAGTCCTGCTATCGCGCTGGCTGGCAACCGAGCCGCGCTTCTTGATTCTGGATGAGCCAACGCGAGGAATCGATGTTGGCGCGCACGCTGAAATCATTCGCCTAATTGAAAAACTGTGTGAACAGGGGATGGCGTTACTTGTGATCTCTTCTGAACTGGAAGAGCTGACCGGTTATGCCGATCGCATCATTGTGCTACGTGACAGACAGCACGTTGCGCATCTCGAACATAGTGAGATCTCGGTTGCCGCAGTGATGCAGGCAATCGCGGTACAAACGGGGGCGGTGGATGACAGACAATAACATCAAACCTGCCAAGAAAGTGCGCTTAACGTTTACCAAGGGCGTGCCGCAGCTTCTGGCACTGGTCGTGATTCTGTTGATTGACAGCATGGTCGCGCCAAACTTCTTCTCCCTTCACATTCAGGACGGGCGCTTGTTCGGTAGCCTTGTCGACATTCTTAATCGCGGGGCACCTGTTGCATTGCTGGCATTAGGCATGACGTTGGTGATTGCTACTGGCGGTATCGACTTATCGGTTGGCGCCGTCATGGCGATTGCGGGAGCAACGGCCGCAACGTTGACTGCGGCTGGTTATCCACTCCCTTCTGTGCTGCTGACTGCGTTATTGGTTGGCGCACTGTGCGGGTTGTGGAACGGTTTTCTGGTTGCGGTGCTACAGATTCAGCCGATTGTTGCGACGTTAATGCTAATGGTTGCCGGGCGCGGCATTGCTCAACTGATTACTGAAGGCCAGATTATTACCTTTGATAACGCTGGGTTGGCTAAGTTGGGCAACGGGGCTCTGTTCTATCTGCCTATGCCGGTGATTATTGCCTGCGTGGTGTTGTTGGCGCTGTGGGGGCTGACGCGTAAAACGGCGCTTGGGTTATTTATCGAATCTGTCGGGATTAACCTACGCTCAGCTCGTAACGCCGGTGTGAGTACGAAGCTGGTATTAATCGTGGCTTATGTCATATGCGGCGTGTGTGCCGCCGTAGCGGGCGTTATTGTAACGGCGGATATCCGCGGTGCGGACGCGAATAACGCAGGGCTCTGGCTGGAATTAGACGCGATTCTGGCCGTTGTGATCGGTGGAGGCTCGCTACTCGGCGGTCGTTTTAATTTGCTGCTCTCTGTTGTTGGTGCATTGATTATTCAGAGTATGAATACTGGCATCCTGCTTTCGGGCTATCGACCGGAATTCAATCTGGTTCTAAAGGCACTCGTAGTTCTGTTGGTTTTGGTTATGCAATCTCCGCGTATTTCGCTGCATCATCTGTTCAGGAGGAAAACATAATGTTGAAACGCCACTTCCCCCTGTTGATGACTATTCTGGTATTTATTGCGGGTTATTTATTCTGTCTTAGCCAGTTTCCAGGCTTTGCTTCGACGCGCGTTTTTTTTGATTTACTGACGGATAATGCGTTTCTGGGGGTCGTGGCGGTTGGGATGACGTTTGTCATTCTATCTGGCGGGATCGATCTCTCCGTGGGGTCAGTCATTGCGTTTACCGGTGTGCTATTGGCCAAATTGATCGGGACATATGGCATCGATCCTTTCTTTGCATTCGCAATTGCGCTGGTGATGGGTGCCATGTTTGGCGGGTTAATGGGATGGATTATCGATACGCTCAAATTGCCCGCATTTATTATCACGCTGGCGGGGATGTTTTTTGTTCGAGGGATGAGCTTCATCGTCTCACAGGAGTCGATACCCATCGATCATCCGATCTATAGCCAACTGGCAGGTTTAGCATGGCGCATGCCTGATGGAGGACGCTTTACCTTTCTGGCGCTGATTATGCTGGTTGTCGTGCTGCTGGGGATTGTGATGGCGCATCGTACCCGCTTTGGTAACCGTGTTTATGCGATTGGCGGTAATAGCTATTCTGCGGAGCTGATGGGGGTGCCTGTCAGGCGGACGACGATTCAGATATACATGCTTTCCAGTACGTTAGCGGTACTGTCAGGCATTGTGTTTTCGCTCTATACCTCGGCGGGCTATGCTCTGGCGGCAAGCGGCGTGGAATTGGACGCCATCGCGGCCGTTGTCATCGGCGGTACGCTATTGACCGGTGGTGTTGGAACCGTATTGGGAACCCTGTTTGGCGTACTGATTCAGGGCTTGATTCAAACGTATATCACGTTTGATGGCACCTTTAGCTCATGGTGGACAAAGATCGTCATTGGTTTCCTGCTGTTTGCTTTCATTGGGTTACAGAAAGCGTTAAGCACATTCTGGTTAGCCAGACGTGCTTAAGTCGGAGCTGGATGGATCAGGTATTCATTAAAATCGGCGTTTTCAGCAACTGACGAATCATCGTCTGCTGGTCGCTGTTTTGTAACCAAACGGCATAAAACGGGCGCACGACAGGTTGACTGTCGCCGACGATCCGCAGATTGGAATAGGTTTGTAGCCAGTGGCTAGGTAAGAACGCGCAACCGCCGGTGGTTTCAAGCAGCTGGCGGGTCAAGTGGGCTGATGTGGTGGTCAAAACAGGAAGCTGATCGCTGGCTAAGAGGCGATGTTCTTGCTGATGGAAGTCGGCGCCCCACTCTAATTTTATATAGGGCAATTCCTGTCCAGGCGGGTGTGCTTCTGCCGCGAACAGCGAAAGGGAAAAGTTTCCTAGCAGCTGGCTCGCCAACTCCTCCATTTTGGGTTGTTCGGTGGTAATTAACAGATCCAATTGACGCTCATGGAGTTGTTTTACCAGCGAATGACGTAAGGCAATGCGTGCCTCTAGCTGGAGCAATGGGCGCTGCTGGTACAACGATTGTAACCAGGGCGTCAGATAGGCTTCCCACAGCGAAGCGGTGGCTCCCACTGAAAGCAGGCTGTGCTGTTGCGAGCGTGCGACCTCTTTTTTAGCGATCTGCCAGGTACCGATAAGGCTTTCGGCATAGGGCAGAAGCCGCTCGCCTGCTGGTGTCAGGCGTATATTGTTCCGGTGGCGTGTGAATAGGTTGGCACCAAGCTGTGTCTCTAGCTGGCGAATCCGAAAACTCACCGCTGATTGCGTCAGATACAGGGATTCGGCGGCACGGCCAAAGTGTCTTGTCCTGCTGACTTCCAGAAAGGTTTTTAGTAATTCGGTATCCACGCCCATCTCCAAAAAAATTTTGTCGTAATGATTTAAATGTTTTGTTTTACACAATGTCAAGCCTATCTAATACTCCGCGCCATAAACAACACGACCATAGAAGAATTAGGAGCGTGTAAGATGGCAGAAAGCTTCTCTACCACTCATCGTTTTTTTGATAACAAGTTCTATCCGCGTGGTTTTTCCCGACACGGCGACTTTACGATTAAAGAAGCACAATTGTTGGAACGCCACGGTTACGCGTTTAACGAGCTGGATTTGGGTAAACGTGAACCGGTGACTGAGGAAGAGACATCGTTTGTCGCAATGTGCCGCGGTGAACGTAAGGCGGAAACGGAACTGGAAAAAATCTGGTCCAAATATCTGGATCGTATCCGTCGTCCTAAACGCTTCCATACCTTGTCTGGTGGTAAACCGCAGATGGATGCGGTGGAAGAATACACGGAAAGCGATGATTAATTAAGAATGGGGCATTAGCCCCATTTCCTTTTGTGGTGAGCACATCCAGCGCTCCCGCTATTCAAGGCTCTTGTGGAGCCGGATGAGCAATCGATCCATACTGCGATAACTCAGCGCTTCGGCAAGATGTTTTCTCTCGATGTTGTCCCGACCGCCGAGGTCAGCGATCGTGCGTGCAACTTTTAATATCCGGTGCCAGGCGCGTACGGATAAGCCAAGTTTGTTCATCACCTCTTCCAGATAGGCGGCATCAGCCATCTCCAATTCACAGTGTTTTTCTATTTCGCGTGACGTGAGCAGGGCGTTGATTTTATTTGATCGCTTCAGCTGTATCTGCCGTGCGATCAGCACGCGTTCACGAATCGTCGCGCTACTTTCCCCCTGATAATGTTGCTGAGATAAAACCCCTGGTGGTAGCAAAGGAACCTCGATAGAAAGGTCAAAACGATCCAAAAAGGGACCGGACAGTTTGCTGAGGTAGCGCAGTATTTGTTGTGCTGGTAATCGGTTATGAATGCCCTGATAGTGGCCCGACGGACTGGGATTCATTGCGGCGACGAGCTGTACGCGTGCCGGGTAGCACACTTTGGCGCGTGTGCGGGAAATGATAATTTCACCGGACTCCAAAGGCTCTCGTAGTGAGTCTAAAACGCGTCGCTCAAACTCCGGTAATTCATCCAGAAACAGCACGCCGTTGTGGGCGAGTGAGATTTCCCCCGGTTTAGGTAGCGATCCTCCTCCCACGAGCGCAGCCATGGAGGAACTATGGTGAGGGGCTCTGAATGGCCTGGCTCGCCAGCGCGTCATGGTGGCATCGATGTTAATGAGGCTATTGATGGCGGCGCTTTCCAGTGCTTCTTCGTCGCTTAATGGCGGCATTAGATTGCCTAGCCGACTCGCCAGCATCGTTTTCCCTGTTCCCGGTGGCCCCAGCAATAGCAGATTGTGGCCGCCAGCCGCCGCAATTTCCAACGCACGTTTAGCCTGCTCCTGACCGATGATATCCTTCAGATCGAGCGCATCTTCTTCTGACTGCGGAGCCGATAAGATGTCGGAGCACTTGAGCAATTCCTCTTCTCCGCTGAGAAAAGCACATACTTCCAACAAGTGCCCAGCCATGAGTGCCTCCCCCTGCGGTATTAGCGTCATCTCCCGTTTGTTGTCATCTGGCAGGATAAGCTGGCGACCTGATTTTATGGCTTCCAGCGCGGCGGGAATCGCGCCATTGACGCCACGTAAGGTGCCAGACAGGCCAAGTTCGCCCAGAAACTCGTAGCGGCTTAGCTTTTCCCCATCGATTTGTTCTGATGCGGCCAGAATCGCCAGAGCAATCGGCAGGTCGTAGCGTCCCCCTTCTTTCGGTAGATCTGCGGGGGCGAGGTTGACCGTGATGCGCTTGGCTGGAAAGGTAAACCCACAGTTGATGAGTGCGCTGCGCACGCGATCGCGCGCTTCTTTGACGGTAGTTTCTGGTAAGCCAACCAATGTTAGGGCCGGTAGCCCGCTGCTGATATGCACTTCGATGTAAACATCCGGCGCTTCTACGCCAATCATTGCCCGAGTGTAGGTAACTGCCAATGACATGCTATTTCCCCTTTGCTGATGGTTTGCATCATGTCCGGTAGGGGAGAGGAAGTAGAGTCCGTCATCACCATCTTGCGCGACGGCGTCATAAAATATTGCTCTGTTTCAGCAATCGAGAAAATTTGTGCGCGATGCATCGCAATGATGGAGGGGGAACCGATCGCTTTACGTGATCCGACGACCGGTAGCATTGGTATTCATTTGCCATCTTTCTCGTAAAATGTTCATTTTTACGCCAATGAGCGAAAATAATTTGATGCGCGTCTACCTTATGATTACGTTGTATTTTTTCCTATATCATAGGTTCTTCTTACCAAGAGCGATGAAAAAAAATGGTTGTCACGCCATGTCTGACTGTGATAACTCTGTAGGCATTCGTTCGACAAAAGATTAATGAACAACCTATTATGAAAGCCCTATCCCTAGTGATTAGCCTAGTCGTGATTAGCGTGGTGGTGATTATTATCCCACCGTGCGGGGCTGCACTTGGACGAAGAATGGCTTAGAAATCAAGGCCTAATTCAAGAAAACCCCCGCACCGAAAGGTCGGGGGTTTTTTGTTGGGCGCAATCTATAACGGAAAGGAACAGAAAATGAACATCAGCATAAAATTCTGTTATTCCCATAAGATGTCGGGGAAATAACTATGAATGGAGCACAGTGGGTTGTACAAGCGTTGCGAGCACAGGGAGTGGACACCGTTTTTGGATATCCCGGTGGCGCGATAATGCCCGTCTATGATGCACTTTATGACGGCGGCGTTAAACACCTGCTGTGTCGCCATGAGCAAGGCGCGGCGATGGCGGCAATTGGCTATGCCCGATCCACGGGTAACGTGGGCGTCTGCATTGCGACCTCTGGCCCTGGCGCGACGAACCTGATCACCGGTTTGGCCGATGCGCTGCTGGATTCTGTACCTGTAGTGGCGATCACCGGACAGGTCGGGTCGGCGCTGATTGGAACCGATGCGTTCCAGGAAATCGATGTGTTGGGGCTGTCGCTGGCCTGTACGAAACACAGTTTTCTGGTCGAGTCTCTCGAATCACTGCCGGAAGTGATGGCAGAAGCGTTCGCGATTGCTAATAGCGGCCGTCCTGGCCCTGTTCTGGTCGATATTCCTAAAGATATTCAACTGGCTATGGGCGATTTCACGCCGAATTTTGCGCCCGTTGCTAATGATGTTGAGTTCCCCGAGCAAGATATCGCGCAGGCACGAGCCCTGTTGGCGAAAGCACAAAAACCGGTCTTGTATGTTGGCGGTGGGGTCGGTATGGCGAATGCGGTTCCGGCACTGCGTGAATTCCTGAGTGTGGCAGATATCCCTTCCGTTTCGACGCTGAAAGGTTTGGGTGTCGTGGATGCCAATCACCCCTATTACCTCGGTATGATTGGTATGCACGGCACGAAAGCGGCGAACCTGATTGTGCAGGAATGCGATATGTTAATCGCCGTCGGAGCACGTTTTGATGACCGTGTGACAGGCAAACTGAATGCCTTCGCACCTCACGCCAGCGTGATCCACATGGATATCGACCCAGCGGAGTTGAGCAAATTGCGCCATGCCAATGTGGCATTACAAGGCGATCTGAAGACGATATTACCGGCACTGCAACAACCGCTGAACGTCAATGCATGGCGCCAGCAGGCGACCATGATGAAAGCGGAATACCCGTGGCGTTATGATCATCCCGGTCAGGCGATTTATGCGCCTGCGCTGCTGAAAACGATCTCTGAACGAATGGATGCGGACACGGTAGTGACGACTGATGTGGGCCAGCACCAGATGTGGGCTGCGCAGCATATGACGTTCAGCCGCCCTGAGAATTTCATCACTTCCAGCGGCCTCGGCACCATGGGATTCGGTGTACCAGCGGCGGTCGGTGCGCAGGTTGCGCGCCCAGATGACATGGTTATCTGCATTTCCGGCGACGGTTCTTTCATGATGAACGTTCAGGAACTGGGCACCATCAAACGAAAACGGCTGCCGTTGAAAATCGTGCTGCTGGATAACCAACGGTTGGGCATGGTACGTCAGTGGCAGCAGTTATTCTTTGATGAACGCTATAGTGAAACTGACCTCTCCGATAACCCTGATTTCCTGACGCTGGCAAGCGCGTTTGATATCCCCGGCCAGCGCATCACCCGTAAAGATCAAATTGATGTCGCGCTGGATGCCCTATTTAACAGCGAAGGACCCTATTTACTGCACGTCTCGATCGATGAATACGAAAACGTCTGGCCGTTGGTTCCGCCGGGTGCGGGTAACGAAACGATGCTCGATAAACCCGAATAGGCTCGATAGAACGAATAGGCTCGACAACAGCCAATAATGGCCGACTTACACAGAATAAGTGCTGGAGACAACAGAATGACACATCATCAACTTTCGATTCAGGCACGCTTTCGTCCCGAGGTTCTGGAGCGTGTATTGCGTGTTACCCGCCATCGCGGTTTCAAAGTTTGCGCGATGAATATGGTGCAAACTACCAATACCGATCACATTAATATTGAACTGACCGTTGCCAGCCATCGTTCGGTAGATTTATTGTCAACACAATTGAGTAAGCTGTTGGATATTGCCTGTGTTGACATTCAACCGATGACGACATCACAGCAGATCAGCGCCTAACGCATAAAAGAGTAAGGAAAAAAAAGAATGACAAAAAAAGCGGATTACATTTGGTTCAATGGCGAGATGGTTCCATGGGCTGAAGCAAAAGTACACGTGATGTCGCACGCCTTGCATTATGGCACTTCCGTGTTTGAGGGTGTTCGTTGCTACAATTCACACAAGGGCCCGGTGGTTTTTCGTCACCGTGAGCACATGCAGCGCCTGCGTGATTCGGCAAAAATTTATCGTATGCCGGTCGAACAAAGCGTGGATGAACTGATGGAAGCCTGCCGTGAAACGCTGCGTAAAAATAACCTGACCAGCGCCTATATTCGCCCGCTGGTGTTCATTGGCGATGTCGGTATGGGTGTGAATCCACCAGACGGTTATAAAACTGATGTGATCATCGCGGCGTTCCCGTGGGGCGCGTATCTGGGTGAAGAAGCGCTGGAAGCAGGCATTGATGCGATGGTGTCGTCCTGGAATCGCGCTGCGGCGAATACGATTCCGACTGCGGCTAAAGCAGGCGGTAACTATCTTTCCTCTCTGCTGGTGGGTAGCGAAGCCCGCCGTCACGGCTATCAGGAAGGGATCGCGCTGGATGTCCACGGCTATGTTTCTGAAGGTGCTGGCGAGAACCTGTTTGAAGTGAAGGATGGCGTCATCTTCACGCCGCCATTCACCTCTTCGGCGCTGCCGGGCATTACGCGTGACGCCATCATCAAGCTGGCGAAAGATGCGGGATATGAAGTGCGCGAGCAGGTGCTATCCCGTGAGTCACTCTATCTGGCAGATGAAGTGTTCATGTCCGGTACGGCGGCGGAAATCACCCCAGTGCGCAGCGTAGACGGTATTCAGGTCGGCATTGGCAAACGCGGCCCAGTCACTAAAGCTCTGCAACAGGCGTTCTTTGGCCTCTTCACGGGTGAAACCGAAGATAAATGGGGCTGGTTGGATCCGGTAAATCAGTAATCAATTAAGACAGTCAGGCGGTGATACGTTCCGTCATCGCCCAATTCGTAATTTTTGGAGTAATAGAGCATGCCTAAGTACCGTTCAGCCACCACCACGCACGGCCGTAATATGGCCGGTGCCCGAGCCTTGTGGCGCGCCACCGGGATGACCGACAGTGATTTTGGGAAACCCATTATTGCTGTGGTTAACTCCTTCACCCAATTCGTGCCTGGCCACGTACACCTGCGCGATCTGGGTAAACTGGTTGCCGAGCAGATCGAAGCTTCTGGCGGTGTCGCGAAAGAATTCAACACTATCGCAGTGGACGACGGCATCGCGATGGGCCACGGCGGTATGCTCTATTCTCTGCCTTCCCGTGAACTGATTGCCGACTCGGTAGAATACATGGTGAATGCCCACTGCGCGGATGCGATGGTGTGTATCTCCAACTGTGACAAAATCACCCCGGGGATGCTAATGGCGTCGCTGCGTCTGAATATTCCGGTGATTTTCGTTTCTGGCGGCCCGATGGAAGCGGGGAAAACCAAACTCTCCGATCAGATCATCAAGCTGGATCTGGTCGATGCGATGATTCAGGGGGCAGACCCGAAAGTCTCTGATGAACAAAGCGAACAGGTGGAACGTTCTGCCTGTCCTACCTGCGGTTCTTGTTCCGGTATGTTTACCGCTAACTCTATGAACTGCCTGACCGAAGCGCTGGGTCTGTCTCAGCCGGGCAATGGTTCGCTGTTGGCGACGCACGCCGACCGTAAGCAACTGTTCCTGAACGCAGGCAAACGCATTGTCGGTTTGGCGAAGCGTTACTACGAGCAGGATGATGAAAGCGTGCTGCCGCGCAACATCGCCAATAAAGCTGCATTTGAAAACGCCATGATTCTGGATATCGCTATGGGCGGTTCCACCAATACCGTTCTGCATCTGTTAGCCGCGGCGCAGGAAGGTGAAGTGGACTTCACCATGACCGACATCGACAGACTGTCACGTCAGGTTCCGCACCTGTGTAAGGTGGCGCCGAGTACGCAGAAATACCACATGGAAGACGTACACCGTGCGGGCGGCGTGATCGGTATTTTGGGTGAGCTGGACAGGGCTGGTCTGCTGAACCGTGAAGTAAACAACGTGCTGGGCAAAACGCTGCCGGAAACGCTGGAAGCCTACGACGTCATGCTGACGCAGGATGACAGTGTGAAAAGCATGTATTCCGCTGGCCCGGCGGGTATCCGTACGACCAAAGCGTTCTCGCAGGATTGCCGCTGGGACTCACTGGATACCGATCGTCAGGAAGGCTGTATTCGTTCCCGCGAATTTGCCTACAGTCAGGACGGCGGTTTGGCCGTGCTGTACGGCAATCTGGCAGAGAATGGCTGTATCGTGAAAACCGCAGGCGTGGATGAAGGTAGCCTGGTCTTCCGTGGTCCGGCAAAAGTGTATGAAAGTCAGGATGATGCGGTAGACGCTATTCTGGGCGGTAAAGTCGTGGCGGGTGATGTGGTTGTGATTCGCTACGAAGGGCCAAAAGGCGGGCCGGGCATGCAGGAAATGCTGTATCCGACCACCTATCTGAAATCGATGGGATTAGGTAAAAGCTGCGCGCTGATTACCGATGGCCGTTTCTCTGGCGGTACATCAGGTCTGTCTATCGGCCATGCCTCTCCTGAAGCGGCCAGCGGCGGCACCATTGCCCTGGTACAGGACGGTGACACCATCGCGATTGATATTCCGAACCGCAGCATTGCGCTGGTTCTGGATGATGCGGAGTTGGCGAGCCGTCGCGACGCGGAAGAAGCACGAGGCGAACACGCCTGGACGCCGCACAATCGTGAACGTCAGGTGTCTTTTGCGCTGCGAGCGTACGCCAGTCTGGCAACCAGCGCGGATAAAGGCGCTGTGCGGGATAAAAGCAAGCTGGGAGGCTAATGCTGATGGCTGTGTCACAACCTCTTCCTGCCGCGCCGGGAGGCGCGGAGTACCTGCGGGCGATCTTGCGCTCGCCAGTGTATGAAGTTACGCAGGTCACACCGCTGGAGAAGATGGAGAAGATCTCTTCGCGGCTGGGTAATGTCATTCTGGTAAAACGTGAAGACAGGCACGCGGTGCACAGCTTCAAGCTGCGCGGCGCGTACGCCATGATGGCGGGGCTGAGCGACGAGCAGAAGTCACACGGTGTGGTGACGGCGTCTGCGGGTAACCATGCGCAGGGCGTGGCGCTCTCCTCCACCAAGCTGGGGATTAAATCGCTGGTTGTGATGCCCGTGGCGACGGCCGATATCAAAGTGGATGCTGTGCGCGGTTTTGGCGGCGAAGTGCTGCTATACGGCGCGAACTTTGATGAAGCCAAGGCGAAGGCCATTGAACTGTCACAGCAGCAGAAAATGACGTTTCTGCCGCCTTTCGATCACCCAGCGGTGATTGCGGGTCAAGGTACGCTGGCGCTGGAATTGTTACAGCAAGATGCCCATCTGGACCGCGTATTTGTGCCCGTCGGCGGCGGCGGTCTGGCGGCGGGGGTTGCCGTACTGATTAAACAGCTGATGCCACAGGTGCAGGTGATCGGCGTGGAAGCGGAAGATTCCGCTTGTCTGCGCGCGGCGCTGGATGCCGGGCAACCGGTCGATCTGCCGCGTGTCGGGCTGTTTGCCGAAGGTGTTGCGGTGAAGCGCATCGGCAATGAAACCTTCCGCCTGTGTCGGGAATATCTGGATGATGTGATTACCGTCGACAGCGATGCCATCTGTGCGGCCGTGAAAGATCTGTTTGAAGATGTTCGTGCGATTGCTGAACCGTCTGGCGCGCTCGCGCTGGCGGGGATGAAAAAATACATCCAGCAGCATCAGATTCAGGGGGAGCGTCTGGCGCATATTCTGTCCGGTGCGAACGTGAATTTCCACGGATTACGTTATGTTTCAGAGCGTTGCGAACTGGGCGAACAGCGCGAAGCCTTGCTGGCGGTGACAATCCCCGAGAAACAGGGCAGCTTCCTGAAGTTTTGCCAACTGCTGGGCGGCCGCTCTGTTACCGAGTTCAATTATCGCTACGCCGATGCTAAAGACGCCTGCATTTTTGTCGGTGTACGTCTGACGCGTGGTTATGCGGAGCGGCAGGAGATTATTGCCGAGCTGTCTGCGGATGGTTATGAAGTGGTGGATTTGTCCGATGATGAAATGGCGAAACTGCATGTTCGCTATATGGTCGGCGGACGCCCTTCCAAGCCGCTTCAGGAACGGCTTTATAGCTTCGAGTTCCCAGAGTCGCCGGGGGCGTTACTGAAATTTTTGCAGACGCTGGGCACGCACTGGAATATTTCGCTGTTCCATTACCGCAGTCACGGCACGGATTTTGGCCGCGTGTTGGCCGCGTTCGAGTTGGAGGCAGGCGATCGGGAATTCGAGCAGCACCTACAGGCGCTGGGCTATGAATGCCACGATGAAACCAATAACCCGGCGTTCCGCTTCTTTCTGGCGGGTTAAGTTAGCTGTTAAACGTTGAGTGTTCCCTTCACGCCGCCGATGGTGTTTCGCCGTTGGCGGCGTTATCTTTATGTCATCTGACAGCAACAGGGATGGCATTTCCTTATGGCAACGCAATTCACGGGTTTTTCTCAAGCGGGTTTAACGTTTCTTCAGCAGGTTCGTCAGTACAACGATAAAGCGTGGTTTGATGAGCATCGTGCCGTTTACGATGAGCAACTGGTTGCACCGTTTCGCACGCTGGTGGATGAGCTTAGTCTGACCATGTTGCAGATTGACGACCATTTTGAAACGCGCCCGGCCATCGGCAAGACCCTCTCCCGTATTCACCGCGATACGCGTTTTTCTCACGATAAATCACGCTATCGCAGCCATATGTGGCTCACTTTCAAACGCACACGCAAAGACTGGACGGATGCGCCGGTGTATTTCTTTGAAATCACGCCGGATACCTGGCGCTATGGGCTGGGCTATTACAGCGCGACGCGCAATACGATGGATCTGTTCCGTCAGACGCTGCGTGGTAATCCGTCACAGTTTCTTGAAGTGGCGAGTTGTCTGGGAAATACCTTCGCACTGGAAGGGGAAAGCTATAAACGTCCGCTGATTAAAGATCAGGAGCCGGAACTGGCTGACTGGTATAACCGTAAATCGTTTGCTGCGATATGTACCCGGCAGGATATGGAAGCGCTGTTTTCCGGCGATCTGGTGACGCTTCTGTCACAGGGTTTTACCCAGCTTGAACCGCTCTATCACTACCTGATGAATATCGAAACCATGAAGAAAGCCGCGCAGGAACCAGAGTCCAGTACGCGGGCTTTTTCGGCGGATAAGTGGTTTGATCGTTAAGGGATAAGCGTTACGGCGTTTTCTGCTGTTCCTGTGAGGTTTTATCGCGTACCAGCAACGTGTTAAACAGGTAACCTTCTTCCTGATTGCTGCCGAAGGTGGCAAGTTGCAGATGGTCGTCATCAATGCAGGTGAGCAGTAATTTCACCTGCTGACCGAAACTGCTTTCACCTTTGCCGATAGCCTGTACATCGCTCATCTGACGTGCCGTGAAGGAGGAATCATCCAGCTTGTTACCGTAGCGGAATGCAATGGACGCGCCGCCTTCAATTTTGCCGCGCTGGTTGGTCATTGTCAGGCTGACTGCGTGATAGGGAGCTTTCTGATCGTACATTTCCCGAAAATAGTCCCCCAGATCGCGGTACTCTTCGGCGGAAAGCCCTGACATCACATACTCATAGCTGAATGAACCGTGGAAGCAGGACGTTCTTTTCACGGGCGTAATCGGGGACGGCAATGCGTGCTGTGCGATGTCATTCAGGTAGCGCAGACGATTGAGCTGTTGCTGATAACGCTGGCGTAGGCAGTCTTCGTCTTTGCACTGGTCACGGGTGGTCAGCCAGTTGCGCTGAAACTGGTTGAGCGTTTTTTCCCACGGTGCGCTGTTGCTATAGGCTGTCAGAAACGCGCGGGAGGTCTTCCAGGCCTGCGCCAGTTCTTCATCCAGTTGTCCAAGCAGTGGGCTGGCGCAAATCAGTTTTTCCTGCGTCGAGGCGGCTTTGTCGCAGGGGAAGCTGGCGGCCTGGACGCGGTTGCTGAGGGAGACCAGCGTCACCCCGACGGCGATAAGGGTAGTGAAGGCTATCTTCATGGCGTGTCCTGTAATATGTCCCAAAAGGCGGCAATCAGCGGTTCGCTAAGCCGTTTTTTCTGTACGCAAACACCCAGTTCAAGCGGTTCCATCACCTGCTCGACAAAGACGGAGACGCGGTTGCGTACCGGCTCTGGGCTGTTTTCCAGTACCACGTTGGGAATTAGCGCGATACCGCAGCCTAGCGCAACCATCGATACCATCGCTTCATGCCCGGAAATGGTGGCGTAGATTTGCGGATTGGTGATGTGGTTGCGTCGGAACCATAGATCGATGCGCTTACGCACCGGGCCATGTTCTGGCAGGATGAAGGGAATTTGCGACCAGTCTGGATTCGCCTGACGCGCCAGTGACTGCACGGGGCAAGGGAGCGCCGGGATGATCAAGGCCAGAGGGAGTTTGTCGAGCGGCATGAAATCCACGCTGACAGGCAGGGCTTCCGGGCGACCTGCAATCCCCAAATCCCCCTCATTCGACTGAATTTTCTCAACGGCATCGGCGGCATCACCGGTCATCAGCTTGATTTCCACCAGCGGGTGCAGCGCCCGGAAGCGATCCAAAATCGGTGGAAGATGGCTGTAGGCAGCGGTGACGGAACAGAAGATGCGCAGCTCGCCGCTTAACGACGGCCCATGCGCGTCTATCGTGTGGCGTAGCTGCTGGTATTGCAGCAGCGTTTGCTGGGCGAACAGCTTCAGATGCTCTCCGGCATCAGTGAGCTGCACGGTGCGGTTATCGCGCAGAAACAGCGTCTGCCCTAAATCCTCTTCCAGCCGCTGAATTTGCCGCGACAGTGTCGACGGGCTGATGTGCATCGCCTTGGCGGTACGACCAAAGTGTCGGCTTTCCGCCAGATGCAGGAATAATTTGAGATCACGTAAATCCATGCGACGCAGGCCCCGTTTTTTATCTTGCAGCCGTTTTATATCTTGCAGCCGTTTTATATCTTGCAACTGCTTTTTATCTTGCAAATAGTGCAATATGACGTTGCTAATATATCAATTTCAGCAACGCAATTCCTGTCATATGATGGGGTCATAGTGAATTCCCATCTGGCGGGAATCCTTTCTCGAATAATAGACAAACAAAACCGTATACGGAGCACGACATGGCTAACTATTTCAACACATTAAACCTGCGTCAGCAGCTGGATCAATTGGGCAAGTGCCGCTTTATGGGGCGTGATGAATTTGCCGATGAGGCGAGCTACCTGAAAGGGAAAAAAGTGGTGATCGTCGGCTGTGGCGCTCAGGGCCTGAACCAGGGTCTGAACATGCGTGATTCCGGTCTGGATATCGCTTATGCCCTGCGTGCTGAAGCCATTGCAGAAAAACGTGCATCATGGCGCAAAGCGACCGAAAACGGCTTCGCCGTTGGCACCTACGAAGATCTGATCCCACAGGCTGATCTGGTGGTTAACCTGACGCCAGACAAACAGCACTCCGCTGTGGTTCAGGCGGTACAGCCTCTGATGAAGCAAGGCGCGGCGCTGGGTTACTCTCACGGTTTCAACATCGTTGAAGTCGGCGAACAAATCCGTAAAGACATCACCGTTGTGATGGTGGCACCGAAGTGTCCAGGTACGGAAGTACGTGAAGAATACAAACGTGGTTTCGGCGTACCGACGCTGATTGCGGTTCACCCGGAAAACGATCCGAAAGGCGAAGGCATGGCGATTGCTAAAGCCTGGGCTGCGGCAACCGGTGGCCACCGTGCTGGCGTGCTGCAATCCTCTTTCGTTGCGGAAGTGAAATCTGACCTGATGGGTGAGCAGACTATTCTGTGCGGTATGTTGCAGGCGGGTTCTCTGCTGAGCTTCGACAAACTGGTTGCGGAAGGCACCGATCCGGCTTACGCAGAAAAACTGATTCAGTTCGGCTGGGAAACCATCACCGAAGCGCTGAAGCAAGGCGGAATTACGCTGATGATGGATCGTCTGTCTAACCCTGCGAAACTGCGTGCTTACGCGCTGTCTGAGCAGTTGAAAGGCATCATGGCACCGCTGTTCCAGAAACACATGGATGACATCATCTCCGGCGAATTCTCCAGCGGCATGATGGCCGACTGGGCGAACGATGACGTTAAACTGCTGACCTGGCGTGAAGAGACCGGTAAAACGGCATTCGAAAACGCACCGCAGTTCGACGGTAAAATCGCTGAGCAGGAATACTTTGATAACGGCGTGCTGATGGTTGCGATGGTGAAAGCGGGCGTTGAGCTGGCGTTTGAAACCATGGTGAGCTCCGGCATCATCGAAGAATCCGCTTACTACGAATCCCTGCATGAGCTGCCGCTGATCGCCAACACCATTGCGCGTAAGCGTCTGTATGAAATGAACGTGGTTATCTCTGATACCGCAGAATACGGCAACTACCTGTTTGCGAATGCCGCTGTTCCATTGCTGAAAGGTGATTTCATGGATTCCTTGCAGCCAGGCGATCTGGGCAAAGCCGTCGCGGGTACTGAAGTGGACAACGCGCAACTGCGTGATGTTAACGAAGCTATCCGTAACCACCCAATCGAAACGGTAGGCCGCACGCTGCGTGGCTACATGACGGATATGAAGCGTATCGCCGTTGCGGGCTAATGCCCTTGTGAAGGTGAGCTAATGTTCATGCCGCACATACAAAATATGTGCGGCATATTTTTTACCTTCTTCTGATACCCGCCATACTCACGATGCGTCGAAGCGTGGCTGGCGAGAAGCACGAGCCAGTTCCGTGGTTAACACCGTTTTGGTCATCCGCACACAGTAAGACGGCATACCTCTTTCAAAACGCCACCCCTCAGACAGGGCACCAGCGTCTACCACATCAAATCCAAACGCGTCATAAAGCTCAGCCACAAGCGTTTTTCCTTGAATCTCATCACCTGCAAGCGGTAGCGCGCGTCGGTCGGAGTGACCCGTGGGTAAACCGTCGCTTTCCAAATGTGTCATGGTGATCGCGTTAAAGGCTTTGATGATTTTTACACCGGGTAATGTGTCGGCCAGAAGCTCACTGGTCGTTGTCTGCTGTGTATCAAGAACCGCCACTTTCCCGTCTCGCTCCGGGTAATAGTTGACGGCATCAATGGCTAGTTTGCCTTCTAACGCCTGAGTAGGAAGGTTATCGATAGCGTAGAGAGGAACCGCGATGACGACAATATCGCCAAACGCGGCGGCTTGTGTTGGCGTTCCAATATCGCAACCGATCATAGGCCGTAGGCTGAAAAGCGTTTGAGGGTCGCGTGAGTTGCTAAGCATGACTTGATGTCCGGTTTGGATCGCCAATTTAGCGATTGCCCGCCCGACAAAGCCTGCCCCAATGATGCCAATTTTCATCTTTTCCACCTTTATGGTTGTGAGAAGAAAAGGCTAATCCTCTACTTATTGAAGATAAAGTGTGTTATCAGAAAGGAATAAACAACAAAAATGAGGGAATCATGGATCGGTTTACCAGCATGAACATTTTTGTCAAAACGGTGGAGCTGGGATCTTTTGCTGCTGCCGCTGATGCTCTTACCCTCTCGCCACAGATGGTCGCAAAGTATGTGGCGTGGCTTGAGACTCGACTGGGCTCCCGGTTGCTAAACCGTACGACCCGCCGTCAGAGCCTGACCGATATCGGCCAACGTTATTATGAACGTTGCAAAGTGGTTCTTGCTGAATTGCAGGCCGCCGATGATATTGCGCGGGAAATGCAGACGACGCCTTCGGGAATTATTCACGTTAACGCGCCTGTTACCTGGGGATCGCATCTGCTTGCGCCGTTTATCACTCGTTATCTCGAATGCTATCCAGAGACGCAGATTGCGTTAACGTTAAACGATCGTCTGGTTGACCCCATTGAGGAAGGGTTTGAAGTGATTATCCGTATCGGACCGTTGACCGATAGTACCATGATCGCCTGGCCGCTTCAGCCTTACTCACTTATTGCCTGCGCATCGCCAGATTACGTCGCACGTGCGGGTCTGCCTGATACACCATCAAGCCTCGTAAACCATACTTGCCTGATTTATGGGGTGAAATCCCTCCTGACGCCTTGCCAATGGGTGTTCCAAAAGGAGGGAAAAACAGAAGAAGTCAGGCCGAAAGGGAGATTGTACGCCAATGACTGGAATGCGTTGCTGCATGCCGCCATCGAAGGGTATGGCGTGACACTCGGTCCAGAAGCCGTATTGCGCAAGGAAATCCAAAAAGGGCGTTTGGTTCAGGTACTGCCTGATTACAGCGGGCCTGTACGTCCTGTACACGTCATGGTGCCCTCTGCCAGACGGTCAACGGTTAAAGTGAAAACGTTTGTTGATGCAATCAGAACGAATTTCGGATAGCGATTCATCGTGATAAAGGCAATGGCTCGCTCACTGCCGCAGAGTATGGCGTAAAAAGGCCACCATATAAGATGAATACGGGTCACTTAAGCCTGTTATTAGGGGAAACACAGGGGGAGATTCCCGTAGGTAGGCCTCACCCCTGTGGTCGCCCGTGTATCTCGATGCTTAAACGATCGGCATTAACCGTATAGGATGGCTAGTTATCATACTCGTATGCGTTTTGGACTATTGCACCGAGCGGTACTTCGCTTCCGCCTGATTGAAGCGGTCGGTCATCGCTTTTGATGGCGCTTTACCCAGCAGGCTGACGACAAAAATGGTCAGGCTGTTGAAGAGGAAACCAGGGATGATTTCATACAGGCCCAGCCAGGCGTAGTGTTCCCAGATCAGCACGGTTGCTGCGCCCACAATCATTCCAAACAGGGCGCCGTTACGCGTCATACGCGGCCACAGCAGAGAAATCAGAATCACGGGGCCGAATGCGGCACCGAACCCAGCCCAGGCATAGCTCACCAGACCCAGGACGCGGTTTTCTGGGTTGAGAGACAGTGCGATAGCGATAATAGCGACTAACAGCACCATGCCGCGACCCACCCACACCAGCTCTTTCTGGCTGGCATTTTTACGCAGGAAGGGCTTGTATAAATCTTCGGTGATGGCGCTGGAACACACCAGCAGTTGGCAGCTCAGCGTACTCATCACGGCGGCCAGAATCGCAGACAGCAGCACGCCAGCAATCCACGGGTTGAACAGTAACATCGACAGCTCGATAAAGACGCGTTCGCTGTTTTGCGTCACGTTACCTGCCTGATCCGGGTTATTTTGGAAGTAGGCGATACCGAAGAAGCCCACCGTCACCGCACCAGCCAGGCAAAGAATCATCCAGGTCATACTGATGCGGCGTGCGCTGTGGATCGTATGGTGTGAATCGGCGGCCATAAAACGCGCCAGAATGTGCGGCTGACCGAAATAGCCCAGCCCCCAGCCCATCAGCGAGAGGATTGCGACAACATTCAGCCCTTTGAACATATCCAGATTGGCTGGGTTTTTCGCTTCAATCACCATCAGCGAGCTATCGATTCCCCCAAGTGACAGAATGACGATTACTGGCGTTAGGATCAGGGCGAAAATCATTAGGCTGGCCTGAACGGTGTCTGTCCAGCTCACTGCCAGAAAGCCGCCGATGAAGGTATAGGCGATGGTGGCTGCGGCGCCGGCCCATAATGCGGTGCCGTAACTCATACCGAAGGTGCTTTCAAACAGGCGCGCTCCCGCTACCACGCCGGATGCACAATAGATCGTGAAGAAAATCAGGATCACTAACGCGGAAATGACACGCAGTAATTTGCTGTTATCTTCAAAGCGGTGGGTGAAATAGTCAGGCAGGGTGAGCGCGTTGTGGTTGACCTCGGTGTGTACGCGTAGGCGTCCGGCAACCCATTTCCAGTTCAGGTATGCGCCTAACGTTAGGCCGATCGCGATCCAGCTTTTAGAAATCCCGGCAATAAAAATAGCGCCCGGTAATCCCATAAGCAGCCAGCCGCTCATATCGGAAGCGCCTGCCGACAGTGCGGTCACCACGCTTCCCATGCGGCGCCCGCCCAGGATGTAATCGCCAAAGTTATTCGTCGCGCGGTAGGCAAACAAGCCGATGAGAACCATCCCGAAAATATACACCAGAAACGTCACCAACATAGGTGTGCTTATTGTCATTCAACTCTCCACATTATTTTTCGTGCCGCTGTCGCGGCGACGTTGTGTTTTATTGTCATCACTCAGGCCGGAACGAGGTCTGAAGGTGATAAGGGGGCAACCGCTCCATTTGTTAACAAGGTTGCACAAAGTTGCAACATGGTCGATATTGACGTTTTCCCGATGTGCATCTTCTAATGACAGGAGTGGACGCTATGGGCTTTACCACGATGGGTGTAAAACTCGATGAGGAAACGCGCGAACGCATCAAGGCTGCAGCACAGCGTATTGATCGCACACCGCACTGGCTGATCAAACAGGCTATTTTCCATTACCTCGAACGCCTCGAAAGTGGCCTCGACACTCCTGAAACACCGCAATGGGCGAACGTCAGCCACATTGAAGCGGAAGAGATTATGCCGCAATCTCGGGAAGAAGAAACCCACCAACCCTTTCTTGATTTCGCTGAGCATGTCCTTCCCCAGTCCGTTATCCGCGCCGCCATTACCTCTGTTTACCGCCGCCCTGAAAGTGAACTGGTTCCCATTTTGCTTGAACAGGCAAGACTTACCGATGAAATGTCGGAATTAACGCAGAAATTGGCCTATCGGCTGGCGGAGCAATTACGCAGCCAGAAAGCGGGAAGCGGGCGTGCGGGCATTGTGCAAGGGTTGCTACAGGAATTTTCACTTTCTTCTCAGGAAGGGGTGGCGTTGATGTGTTTAGCCGAAGCGCTGCTGCGTATTCCTGATAAATCTACGCGCGATGCGCTGATCCGCGACAAGATCAGTCGGGGAAATTGGCAGGCGCATCTTGGTCACAGCCCGTCGCTCTTTGTGAATGCTGCAACCTGGGGGCTGCTGTTTACCGGAAAGCTGGTGGCGACGCACAACGAAGTGAACCTATCGAATTCGCTGAACCGCATCATCGGGAAAAGCGGTGAGCCGCTTGTCCGCAAAGGCGTTGATATGGCCATGCGGCTGATGGGAGAGCAGTTTGTGACTGGCGAGACCATCGGTGAAGCGTTGGCGAATGCCCGTGAGCGAGAGGAAAAAGGCTTCCGCTACTCTTACGATATGTTAGGTGAAGCGGCGCTGACGGAGCACGATGCCGTCGCGTATCTGGCAGCCTATCAGCAGGCGATTCATGCCATTGGTAAAGCCTCGAACGGGCGCGGAATTTACGAAGGGCCGGGCATCTCCATCAAACTATCGGCGCTGCATCCTCGCTATAGCCGGGCGCAGTATGACCGTGTAATGGAAGAACTCTATCCGCGTTTGTTGACGCTGACACTGCTGGCGCGTCAGTACGATATCGGGATCAACATTGACGCGGAGGAAGCGGATCGACTAGAGATCTCACTCGATCTGCTGGAAAAACTCTGCATGGAACCGCAACTGGCGGGGTGGAACGGTATTGGGTTTGTCATTCAGGCTTATCAGAAACGCTGTCCGTATGTCATTGATGTGCTAATTGAGCTGGCACAGCGCAGCCATCGGCGGCTGATGATTCGTCTGGTGAAAGGCGCGTACTGGGATAGTGAAATCAAGCGGGCACAGGTTGACGGGCTGGAAGGCTACCCTGTCTACACGCGTAAGGTCTATACCGATGTGTCGTATCTGGCGTGCGCCCGCAAGTTGCTGGCCGTACCGAATCTGATTTACCCGCAGTTCGCCACGCACAATGCGCAGACGCTCAGTGCGATCTACCACATGGCGGGCAATAATTACTATCCCGGCCAGTATGAGTTTCAGTGCCTGCACGGCATGGGGGAACCGCTCTATGATCAGGTGGTGGGGACGGTTGCTGACGGTAAACTGAACCGCCCGTGTCGTATTTATGCCCCGGTGGGAACCCATGAAACGCTGCTGGCTTATCTGGTGCGGCGTCTGCTGGAAAACGGCGCGAATACCTCGTTTGTTAACCGCATTGCGGATACCTCCATGGCGCTGGAAACGCTGATTGCCGATCCGATTCGCGGCGTCGAGGAACTGGCAAAAGTGGAATGGATCATGGGTGCCCCGCATCCCCGCATTCCCCTGCCGCGTCAGCTATATGGTCAGGCGCGGCAAAATTCGAGCGGGCTGGATCTCTCGAATGAACACCGGCTGGCTTCGCTGTCCAGCGCGCTGCTGAACCATGCGACACAACCGTGGTATGCCGCACCGATGATTGAGGGAGAAAGCGGCGCGGTCGAAGAAAAGCCCGTGGTGAATCCTGCCGATATGCACGACGTGGTGGGCTACGTTCTCGATGCCTCGGTGGCGGATGTTGAGCTGGCGATAGACGCAGCGGTACATGCAGGCACCATCTGGTTTGCGACACCACCTGCTGAGCGTGCCGCGATATTGAATCAGGCCGCATCGCTGATGGAAAGTCAGTTGCAGAGTCTGTTGGGGTTGCTGGTGAGGGAAGCGGGGAAATCCTTCAATAACGCGATCGCGGAAGTGCGCGAAGCGGTGGACTTCTTGCGCTATTACGCAGGTCAGGTCCGCGACTCGTTCACCAATGACACCTATCGTCCGCTGGGGCCAGTGGTGTGCATCAGTCCGTGGAATTTCCCGCTGGCGATTTTCACCGGACAAATTTCTGCTGCACTGGCGGCAGGAAACAGCGTATTGGCGAAACCGGCTGAACAGACACCGCTGATTGCGGCACAGGCGGTGCGTATTTTACATGAGGCGGGCATTCCTCTGGGCGTACTGCAACTGCTGCCTGGGCAGGGCGAAACGATTGGTGCAGCGTTGGTCAATGATGAGCGGGTACGCGGCGTGGTGTTTACCGGATCGACGGCCGTGGCTAAAACGCTACAGCGCAGCATTGCTGGCAGGCTCGATCCACAGGGACGGGTGACGCCGCTGATTGCCGAAACTGGCGGCCTGAATGCGATGATTGTCGATTCCTCTGCGCTGACGGAACAGGTGGTGAATGACGTGATCGCCTCTGCGTTCGATAGCGCCGGACAACGTTGCTCCGCGCTGCGTCTTTTATGTCTGCAAGAGGACATTGCGGATCGCACGTTGGCTATGCTGCGTGGCGCGATGGCAGAGTGTCGAATGGGGAATCCTGAACGCTTATCGACCGACATGGGCCCGCTGATTGACGCGGAAGCGAAAGAGAACGTGGAGTTGCATATTCACGCGATGCGGGCGAAAGGCCATACCGTATTTCAGGCTGCGCACCCGCAGGATGAGGAAACCTGGCGGCACGGGACGTTTGTGAAACCGACCCTGATTGAACTGGGCAGTATAGACGAGTTGAAAAAAGAAGTTTTTGGTCCAGTTTTACACGTTGTTCGCTATCAAAGCCAGCAGTTGGATACCGTGATTGAGCAAATTAACGCAACGGGATATGGCCTGACGTTGGGCGTGCATACCCGCATTGATGAAACCATCCAGAGTGTGACGGGCAAGGCGAGGGTGGGCAACCACTATGTGAATCGCAATATGGTCGGTGCTGTTGTTGGGGTTCAGCCATTCGGTGGTGAAGGCTTATCAGGAACCGGGCCAAAGGCAGGCGGACCGCTTTATCTGTATCGCTTGTTGGCACATCGGCCGGATGAGGCGCTCTCGAAAAGCTTCGCACCGCGGGATCGTGAGCAGGCCCCCGATGTTTCTGCCCGAGCGTCGCTGCTGGCAGGGCTACAGGCGCTGGAAGCGTGGGCGATTGCCGGCGAACGCCACGGGCTGGCGACGCTGTGCCAGCGTTACAGAGAATATAGTGTAAGCGGGATAACGCGACTGCTGCCGGGGCCGACAGGAGAAAGCAATACCTATACGCTGTTGCCGCGTGAACGGATTTTATGTCTGGCGGATAATGAGGAAGACCGCCTGATTCAGACAGCGGCGGTGTTGGCAACGGGCGGGCAACTCCTGTGGCCGGAAGGTGAGCATGAGAAAACACTCTATGAGCATTTACCCGCCGAGGTACAGTCGCATATTCAGTTCACGCCTGACTGGCAGCGGCACGGCGTCTCTTTTCATGGCGTCATTTACCACGGCGATGCCGATCGGTTACGGCAGTTGAGTACAACGCTTGCAGAGCGCGATGGCCCGATTATCCTGCCGCTGGGTTATGCGCAGGGCGATACCCACGTTCAGCTTGAGCGTCTGCTGACCGAGCGTGCTCTGAGTATTAATACTGCGGCAGCGGGCGGCAACGCCAGCCTGATGACGATAGGCTAAGAAAAAAAACGCGCCAGCCCAGAAGGTCGGCGCGTTTTTTCTATTTATGTGTGTCGATGTAATGACTTAGTTGCGGTATAGCACCTTGATCACATGGTAACCAAACTGGGTTTTCACCGGACCAAACGGTTTCAACAATTCGCAGGAAAACACGGCCTTATCGAACGCTGGCACCATGTCGCCTTTACGAAATTCACCTAAATCACCGCCGTTGCGTTTTGACGGGCAGGTGGAGTGTTTTTGCGCCAGTTTCTGGAAGTCTGCGCCTTTTTCCAGTTGAGCAAGAATGTCGTTAGCCTGCTGTTCGGTGTCCACCAGGATGTGCAGAGCTGCTGCGGTATTTGCCATGTTGTTACCTTTTTTGCAAAAGAGATTCCTGCGCGCAATGTAACATTTGCAACGCAAGATGTGGACTGCGACGTGCTTTCCTTAATAACAAATCCCTGGTCAAGATCGATACGGCTTTCTGCTACAATCGCCTTCCGTTTTATGAGTGAGCAAGATCGTTATGCGCTTAAACCCCAGCCAACAACACGCCGTCGAATTCGTCACCGGACCTTGTCTGGTACTGGCGGGCGCAGGTTCAGGCAAGACCCGCGTGATCACCAACAAGATTGCGCACCTTATCCGCCAGTGTGGCTATCAGGCTCGGCATATTGCTGCCGTGACGTTTACCAACAAAGCGGCGCGGGAGATGAAGGAGCGCGTGGCGCAAACGCTGGGGCGCAAAGAAACGCGCGGGTTGATGATTGCGACCTTCCATACGCTGGGGTTGGAGATCATCAAACGTGAATACGCCGCATTGGGGATGAAATCCAACTTCTCCCTGTTCGACGATCAGGATCAGATGGCGCTGCTGAAAGAGCTGACGGAGCAGTGGCTGGAAAATGATAAGGTTTTGCTGCAGCAGCTGATCTCGACGATCTCAAACTGGAAAAACGATCTGATCGATCCTGCTGGTGCGGCAGCGATGGCGCGTTCCGAACGCGACAAGCTATTTGTGCACTGCTACTCGCTCTATCATGAACATTTGCGCGCCTGTAACGTGCTGGACTTCGACGATCTGATTTTGCTGCCCACGCTGCTGCTGAAGCAAAACGCTGAGGTACGCGAACGTTGGCAGAACCGTTTGCGCTACCTGCTGGTGGATGAATATCAGGACACCAATACCAGCCAGTATGAGCTGGTTAAACTGCTGGTCGGTACCCGCGCGCGTTTCACCGTCGTAGGAGATGACGATCAGTCTATTTACTCCTGGCGCGGGGCGCGTCCACAGAATCTGGTGTTGCTACAGCAGGATTTCCCCACGCTTGACGTGATCAAGTTGGAACAAAACTACCGCTCATCCGGGCGTATTCTGAAAGCGGCCAATATTCTCATTGCCAATAACCCGCACGTCTTTGAAAAACGCCTGTTCTCGGAGCTGGGCTACGGCGATGAGCTCAAAGTGATTACCGCCAACAACGAAGATCACGAAGCGGAGCGGGTCGTGGGTGAACTGATTGCCCATCACTTTATTAAAAAGACCCAGTATGGCGACTATGCCATTTTGTATCGTGGTAACCATCAATCGCGCCTGTTTGAAAAGATGCTGATGCAGAACCGTATTCCGTATCGCATTTCTGGCGGCACGTCCTTTTTCTCCCGTCCTGAAATCAAGGATTTGCTGGCTTATCTGCGCGTGTTGACCAACCCGGATGATGACAGTGCGTTCTTACGCATCGTGAACACGCCTAAACGTGAGATTGGCCCGGCGACGATGAAGAAGTTGGGCGAGTGGGCGGGGCAGCGCAATAAAGGTCTGTTCAGTGCGAGTTTTGATTTGGGGTTGAGCCAGTCGCTGACTGGCCGTGGGCTGGAATCCCTGCAACGGTTTACCCAGTGGCTGGCGGAAATTGCCCGTTTGGCAGAGCGTGAACCGGTAGCCGCCGTGCGCGACCTGATTCATGGGCTAGACTACGAAAGCTGGCTGTATGAAACCTCGCCCAGCCCAAAAGCCGCGGAAATGCGGATGAAGAACGTCAATCAGTTATTTAGCTGGATGACGGAGATGCTGGAAGGCTCCGAATTGGATGAGCCCATGACGTTGACGCAGGTGGTGACGCGCTTCACCCTACGAGACATGATGGAACGTGGAGAAAGTGAAGAGGAGCTGGATCAGGTACAACTGATGACGCTGCATGCGTCCAAAGGTCTGGAATTTCCGTATGTGTTTTTGGTCGGGATGGAAGAGGGACTACTACCGCACCAAAGCAGTATTGATGAAGACAACGTTGATGAAGAGCGCCGTCTGGCGTACGTCGGGATTACGCGCGCGCAGCGTGAACTCATCTTTACACTGTGCAAAGAGCGCCGCCAGTATGGTGAATTGGTTCGCCCTGAGCCGAGTCGTTTCCTGCTGGAATTGCCACAGGATGATGTCGTGTGGGAAACGGAACGGAAAGTGGTCAGCGCACAAGAGCGTATGCAGAAAGGTCAGGCGAACGTTGCTAACATCCGAGCGATGTTGGCGAAAGCAAAAGGGGAATAAAGCGTTCTCCCCTATATGCTCGTTAAGCTGAAGCTTCTTCCAGCATCAGCGGCCAGTGTACATAACTCTGCCAGCGACTTTCCTGTTCCAGCATTTCTGCCCGTAATGGATGCTGTGCCAGCCAGCCCGCAGGCAGAATCAAACGCAGTGTTTCACCTTCTACGCGTAATCGTACGGCTGGCAGCGTGTCGTCGCGGCGGCGGCTGGCAAAAATAATCGCCAGACGCAACAGGCGACACAGGCGCTGTGCCTGATTGACCGGTAGTGCGTTCTGCTGGCTCAACGGCATTAAATCGACAGGGTTAATCTGGTTTTGCAGGAGTGTGGCTAACAGTTTCTTCTGAGCGGGCGTAAAGCCGGGGAGATCGCTATGGCGAATCAAATAGGCAGCATGCTGGGGCGACTGGCGAAAATCGATGCTCAAACCGATTTCGTGTACCAGACAGGCGCTGCGCAGTAACTCGCGACATCGGTTATTTAACTGCCAGTCACGGGCAACCTGTTGCAGAAAGTTGTCTGCCAGTGTGCTGACGCGCTTAGCCTGTTCGGCATCCAGCAAATAACGGCGTTGCAGTGTCGCCAATGTGCGGTGACGAATGTCCTGATCGACGGGCAGATGCAACATCCCATAGACCAGCCCTTCACGCAGTGCTCCACCAGCCAGCGTCATCGTTTTGATGTCGAGCTCCTGGAAGATCGCCAGCAAGATGGCTAATCCGCTGGGAAAAACCAGCGCGCGCTCCAGCGTCAGGCCTTCAATTTCCAGCTCTTCCAGCTTATCGCACTGAATTGCATGCTCTTTAAGCTGCCTGAGCTTCGGCAGGGTAATGTATTCATCCATTCCCTGCGCGACCATGATTTCCTGTAGCGCTTGTACTGTACCGGAGGCGCCGACGCAGATTTGCCAGCCCTGCTCACGTAGCGAGGCGGCAACAGGACGCAGCATTTCACGTGCTGCTTGTTCCGCGCGTTCAAAATTACCGGCTTCCAGATTGCGGTCGCTGAAATAGCGATCCAACCACGTTACGCATCCCATCGGGAGGCTGATCAACTGGGTTGTTTTGGCGCCAACCCCTGTCGCCAGCTCGGTACTGCCACCGCCGATATCCACGACCAGACGCGCATCCGGGCCGCCTGTCGTATGTGCTACACCTTGATAAATCAGGCGTGCTTCTTCTTCACCGCTGATAACCTGAATCGGCAAGCCCAGAATATCCTGAGCCCGTTGCAGAAACTCGTCAGCATTCGTTGCCAGCCGCAAGGTTGCGGTTGCGACGACGCGCACGTGATCCTGCGGGATGTCCTGCAACCGTTCGGAGAACAGTTGCAGACACTGCCAGCCGCGCTGCATCGCGTCCTGCGAGAGCCGATTCTGTTTATCCAGCCCTGCCGCAAGGCGGACTTTACGCTTTATTTTCGCCAGCGTCTGAATGCTGCCTGCGGTTTCCCGGGCGACCAGCATATGGAAGCTGTTCGAGCCGAGATCGATGGCAGCATAAAGTGAAGAAGAGCTCAGCATCGACGGTTAATCCGCTCGTTTACGGTTATTACGGGGCGCTCCACTACGGCGCGGCGCATTGCTGTGTCTGCGCGGACCATTATTGGAACGCGGTGGGCGCGTTAAACGCTTCGGCGCGGGTAAATCATTCATCAGCGCGTCGCTGTTGTATTTGCTAACCGGGATGCTGTGACCGATATAGGTTTCGATAGCCGGGAGGTTCAGTGCGTACTCTTCACAGGCCAGGCTGATAGAATTTCCGCTTTGCCCTGCGCGGCCGGTACGGCCAATACGGTGAACGTAGTCTTCGCAATCATCTGGCAGGTCGTAGTTAAAAACGTGGGTCACGGAAGGAATATGTAAACCGCGCGCTGCAACGTCCGTTGCCACCAGAATATCCAGATTGCCCTGGGTAAATTCTTCCAGAATACGCAGGCGTTTTTTCTGTGCGACGTCGCCCGTCAGCAGTCCAACGCGATGGCCGTCGGCAGCCAGATGACCCCAGATGTCTTCACAGCGATGCTTGGTATTCGCGAAAATAATGCAGCGATCCGGCCACTCTTCTTCCAGTAGTGTCTGGAGCAGACGCATTTTTTCTTCGTTAGACGGATAAAACAGTTCTTCTTTAATGCGATGGCCGGTTTTCTGTTCCGGTTCAACTTCCACATACTCTGCGTTATTCATCTGTTCAAACGCGAGTTCACGCACTCGGTAGGAGAGCGTTGCGGAAAAGAGCATGTTCAGACGCTGTGTCGCTGGTGGCATGCGGCGGAACAACCAGCGAATGTCTTTGATGAAGCCAAGATCGTACATACGGTCTGCTTCGTCCAGCACGACGACCTGAATCGCGCCCAGGTTTATGTGGTTCTGTTTAGCGTAATCGATCAGGCGACCCGTGGTGCCGATCAGAATATCAACGCCGTTTTCCAGCACCTTAAGCTGCTTGTCGTAACCGTCTCCACCGTAGGCTAAACCCAGTTTTAACCCGGTAAGGTGAGACAGTGCTTCTGCGTCAGAGTGAATCTGGACAGCCAATTCACGAGTGGGTGCCATAATTAAGGCACGTGGTTGATTGGTTTGACGCTCTGCATTTGCAGGGTGTGAAAGCAAATAATGGAAAGTAGACGCGAGAAAAGCCAGCGTCTTGCCGGTACCGGTTTGCGCCTGACCTGCAACATCACGCCCTGACAGAGCCAATGGCAGAGCTAACGCCTGAATAGGCGTACAGTTATGAAACCCTTTGCTTTCAAGAGCTTCAATAACCTGCGGGTGCAGGGCGAAGTCGGAAAACTTCTGTTCAGTTAAGTGTGTTTTGCTCATAGTGTGGTAGAATATCAGCTAACTATTGCTTTACGAAAGCGTATCCGGTGAAATAAAGTCAAGCCGTTGTTGGTTAATGCTACACCAACAAGGTAGAAATAATCCTGCGGAGTAAAATATGAGCGATAAAATAATTCACCTGACTGATGACAGCTTTGGCACGAAAGTACTGCAAGCTGAGGGCGCTATCTTGGTTGATTTCTGGGCTGAGTGGTGTGGTCCTTGCAAAATGATCGCTCCTATTCTGGATGAAATCGCCGAAGAGTTTGAAGGTAAACTGACGGTTACCAAACTGAACATTGATGAAAATCCGGCTACTGCGCCGAAGTACGGTATCCGTGGTATCCCCACTCTGCTGCTGTTTAAAAACGGCGAAGTCGCTGCGACAAAAGTCGGCGCACTGTCCAAAGGGCAACTAAAAGAGTTCCTGACGGCGAATCTGTAATTAGCTTTATACCCTCAAAAGGGTATTGCCGGCGGGCGCAATCGGGCAATATGCAATTCTCATATTGACTGCTTGCCGCTCGTCGGGAAGCGTGCTAGATTCTTCATTACTGCATATCGTACTTGCCTATGTTTAAGCCCTTAGGCTTAAGCCTGAAAGTTAGAGTCTAAAGCATTATTCTGTGTCGAAATCGAAACGCCGTTGTTTTACAACACATTTATGATCCGATTTTGGCAGTCTACTAGTTTTACAATACTTGGTTTTATGTGTCTTCGATCTCCTGCCGTTGATTTATGCGGATATCGTTTATGCGGATGTTGTTTTGCGCGGATGTAATGCGCTTCAGGTGTGAAACCAGACAGGAATCCGGTGGTTGAAGGCAGTTATAGAGGCACGGATGACCCTGCCATACCATTCACGTTAATAGTTCGAGATTTACCCCGAGTTAAAGAACCCACCACTATGAATCTTACCGAATTAAAGAATACGCCAGTTTCTGAGTTAATTGCTCTTGGCGAAAATATGGGACTGGAAAACCAGGCCCGCATGCGTAAACAGGATATTATCTTCGCTATTCTGAAACAGCATGCCAAAAGCGGCGAGGATATTTTCGGCGATGGTGTGCTGGAGATATTGCAGGACGGCTTCGGCTTTCTTCGCTCCGCAGACAGCTCCTACCTCGCAGGCCCCGATGATATCTACGTTTCTCCCAGCCAAATCCGCCGTTTTAACCTCCGCACTGGTGACACCATTTCTGGCAAGATTCGTCCGCCGAAAGAAGGTGAACGCTACTTTGCGCTGCTGAAAGTTAACGAAGTCAACTACGACAAACCTGAAAACTCCCGCAACAAGATCCTGTTCGAAAACCTCACGCCACTGCATGCAAACTCTCGTCTGCGTATGGAACGCGGTAACGGCTCGACAGAAGATCTGACGGCGCGTGTGCTGGATCTGGCTGCGCCGATTGGCCGTGGTCAACGTGGTTTGATCGTTGCACCGCCTAAAGCAGGTAAAACCATGCTGCTGCAGAATATTGCGCAGAGCATTGCTTACAACCATCCTGACTGTGTGCTGATGGTACTGCTGATTGACGAACGTCCGGAAGAAGTGACCGAGATGCAGCGTCTGGTGAAAGGTGAAGTGGTGGCGTCAACGTTTGACGAACCCGCTTCCCGTCACGTTCAGGTTGCCGAAATGGTGATCGAAAAAGCGAAGCGTCTGGTTGAGCATAAGAAAGACGTTATCATTCTTCTGGACTCCATTACTCGTCTGGCGCGTGCTTACAACACCGTTGTTCCTGCTTCGGGCAAAGTGTTGACTGGTGGTGTGGATGCTAACGCCCTGCATCGTCCAAAGCGTTTCTTCGGTGCGGCGCGTAACGTTGAGGAAGGCGGTAGCCTGACCATCATCGCCACTGCGCTGGTGGATACCGGTTCCAAGATGGATGAAGTGATTTACGAAGAGTTTAAAGGTACAGGTAATATGGAACTGCACCTGGCACGTAAAATCGCAGAAAAACGCGTCTTCCCAGCGATTGATTACAACCGCTCCGGCACGCGTAAAGAAGAATTGCTTACCACCTCTGAAGAATTGCAGAAGATGTGGATTCTGCGCAAGATCATTCACCCAATGGGCGAGATCGACGCGATGGAATTCCTGATCAACAAGTTGGCGATGACGAAAACCAACGATGAATTCTTCGATATGATGAAACGTTCATAAATCCGGGCGTTCATCTATATATACCCTAAATAATTCGAGTTGCAGGACAAAACGCTAGCGTTTTGAACAACGCAAAGCGTTGGCCCGTCAGGGCGAGGTACATTTATGTGCCTTGTAACGCGGCAAGCGCACGAATCCCCAGGAGCTTACATCAGTAAGTGACTGGGGTGAGTAAGGACAAATTGGTTTAGCCAATTTGAACGCCGCTTGCGGCGACCCTTCGGGCGAGGCTCTGAAATGAGCCGAGTATTGCCAACGCACATGCGGCTTGAAGTATGACGGGTACATTACGGATAACTCGGGGAACGCCACGCTGGGTCGTGGCGTTTTTTTATCCCCTCATTGATCGGGTGTGAAAGGGCTTTCTACTGGGAAGTCGCGGTTCTCACTCAATTTGTACTGGCGATCAACGTGGGCGATAGGATATAAGGCGTAAACCGAGTCTATACTGAACAGCTACAGCGCAGCTGTTAACGGTGAACTTACTCACTATGAGTACCGAATTACTATTTATTTTCTTGTTTTCTCTGGGCTTTCTTTTTTTTGCTCGCAGCATCGCGGGTAAAATAGGGCTTGTCGATCGTCCCAACTACCGTAAACGTCACCGGGGTCTTGTGCCTTTGGTTGGTGGCATTTCTGTGTATGCGGGTATCTGCTTTAGCTACTTTATTACCGACCAATATATTCCCAACTTCCGTCTTTACCTGCTGTGTGCGGGCGTGCTGGTCTTTGTCGGCATGCTGGACGATCGTTTTGATATCAGTGTGAAAATTCGTGCCGTTGTGCAAGCGTTTGTCGCGGTGGTGATGATGGCCTTTGCTGGCTTGACGCTACACAATCTGGGATACATTTTCGGCCCATGGCAGATGGCGCTGGGGCCGTTTGGTTATCTGGTCACGCTGTTTGCCGTTTGGGCGGCGATTAATGCGTTCAATATGGTGGACGGGATCGATGGGTTGCTCGGCGGATTGTCCAGCGTCTCATTTGGGGCGATGGGGATTTTGCTGTATCTGAGCGGCCATTCGAATCTGGCTCTGTGGTGTTTCGCCATGATCGCGGCGACGCTGCCTTACATTTTGCTGAATCTGGGCGTGTTTGGACGGCGCTACAAAGTCTTCATGGGCGATGCGGGAAGCACAATGATTGGTTTCACGGCGATCTGGCTTCTGATCCAAACGACGCAAGGCCCGCAGCATCCGATTAATCCGGTGACGGCATTGTGGATCATCGCGATCCCGCTGATTGATATGATCGCCATTATGTATCGGCGCTTACGCAAAGGGATGAGCCCGTTCTCACCTGACCGACAGCATATTCATCATTTAATGATGCGTGCAGGTTTTTCTTCCCGACAGGCTTTTGTGCTGATTACGCTCGCCGCCGCTTTGTTGGCTGCGGTTGGTGTGTTGGGAGAGTATTTCTTTTTTATACCCGAATGGTTGATGTTGGCATTATTCTTGCTTGCATTTCTACTGTATGGCTACTGCCTGAAACGAGCATGGCGGGTCGCCCGTTTTATCAAGCGAATCAAACGCCGTATGCGGCATTCCGATGAGCAAAAGCAGTCATCCTGACCAAATAATTTTGGGGAAGTAATGAAATCAGAGAATTTGTCTACCGGGAATGCGTTGATTGATAACGAACTGGATATCCGTGGTTTATTTCGCCTGCTGTGGCGGGGAAAGGTATGGCCGATAGCGATCGGCCTGCTTTTTGCCGTTGTGGCATTAGGCTACTCCTATCTTGTTAAACAGGAATGGAGCGCGACAGCGATTACCGACAAGCCGACGGTCAATATGCTAGGAGGGTATTATTCGCAGCAGCAATTCCTGCGTAACCTCGACGCTCGATCTTTTTCTACTCCTCAGCCAGAGCAGCCGTCTATTTCGGCTGATGCTTATGATGAATTCATCATGCAATTAGCGGCTTACGATACCCGCCGCGATTTCTGGTTGCAGACCGATTATTACAAGCAGCGACTGGAAGGTGATGCAAAGGCGGATTCCGCTCTGCTGGATGAAATGGTCAACAACATTCAGTTTACGCCGCGCGATGATGGGAAAAAAACCAATGATTCTGTGAAGCTGGTGGCGGAAACCTCTGCGGATTCCAACACGTTGCTTCGTCAGTATGTGGCTTTTGCCAGCCAGCGAGCCGCCAACCACCTGAATGAAGAGATCAAGGGGGCCTGGGCTGCCAGAACTATCTTCATGAAATCGCAGATCAAGCGTCAGGAAGCCGTAGCGAAAGCGATTTACGATCGCGAAGTCCGCAGCGTTGAACTGGCGCTGAAAATCGCACAGCAGCAAGGCATTAGCCGTAGCCAGACGGATACGCCGGCAGACGAAATCCCCGCATCGGAAATGTTCCTGCTCGGCAGGCCGATGCTCCAGGCCCGACTGGAAACATTGCAGACCAGCGGCCCGCACTACGAACTGGATTATGATCAAAATCGCGCGATGTTGGCGACGTTGGACGTTGGCCCAACGCTTGAGGCGAGTTTCCAGACATACCGTTATTTGCGTACGCCGGAAGAACCGGTGAAGCGCGACAGCCCACGCCGGGCATTCCTGATGGTGATGTGGGGTGCGATTGGTGCGCTCGTTGGGGCGGGTGTTGCCTTGGCTCGCCGTCCGCGCTAAGCAGCTTGCTGATTCGCGTTTGACGCTCTGCGAGCGTCTGCGTCTAACCTGATTAAAGAGATTCAATGTGAAAGTATTGACTGTTTTCGGCACCCGGCCGGAAGCCATTAAAATGGCGCCGCTGGTTCATGCTCTGGCTCAGGATGGAGCCTTTGAATCGAGGATTTGCGTGACAGCCCAGCATCGAGAGATGTTGGATCAGGTGCTGCGTTTGTTCGATATTACGCCAGACTACGATCTGGATATTATGCGACCGGGACAGGGGCTGAGTGAGATATCCTGCCGAATTTTATCGGGGCTTGAACCCGTTATGACGGAGTTCAAACCGGATCTGGTATTGGTACACGGCGATACCACCACGACGCTGGCAACCAGCCTGGCGGCCTTTTATCAGCGCATCCCCGTCGGCCACGTAGAAGCGGGATTGCGCACTGGCAATCTGTATTCGCCCTGGCCGGAAGAGGCCAACCGTAAATTAACCGGGCATTTGGCAATGTACCACTTCGCTCCGACGGAAAATTCCCGCCAGAATTTGCTGCGTGAGCACTTGTCCGATCGACATATTTTTGTGACCGGCAATACGGTGATCGATGCGCTGTTCTGGGTGCGTGACCGTATCCTCGGCGATGCCGCGTTGCGCCGTAGCCTTGATGAAAAATATGCCTTTTTGGACGACAGCAAGAAGCTGATTCTGGTTACCGGACACCGACGCGAGAGTTTTGGTGGCGGTTTTGAGCGCATTTGTAGCGCGCTGGCGGATATTGCTCGTCGCCACCCTGAAGTACAAATTGTGTACCCGGTTCACCTGAATCCTAACGTCAGTGAACCCGTGAATCGAATCCTGAGCGGCATTGATAATGTGATGCTGATTGCGCCGCAGGACTATCTGCCTTTCGTGTATTTGATGAATCGCTCTTACATGATTTTGACCGACTCTGGCGGTATTCAGGAAGAAGCGCCGTCGTTAGGCAAGCCCGTATTGGTGATGCGTGATACGACAGAGCGGCCGGAGGCGGTTGAAGCGGGCACGGTTAAGTTGGTGGGAACAGAAGTGACCAGCATTGTTGATGCGGTCTCTATGCTGCTAACGGATGAAGAGGCGTATCAGGCAATGAGCCACGCCCATAATCCCTATGGCGATGGTCAGGCCTGCCAACGCATTGTTGATGCTTTAAAAAATCATAGGAAATGATTTTTAGCGCCGTCCAGCGGCGACCCGAAGGGGGTCGGGCAGGGATAGCTCGACATAAAAAATCGCCAGGAGCGATTTTAAACGTCGTCACACGACGGCCAGACATAAAAATTATCAGGTGACACTATGAGCTTTACTACCATCTCCGTAATCGGTTTAGGCTACATCGGTTTACCCACTGCCGCAGCCTTTGCATCCCGTCAGAAAAAAGTCATCGGTATTGATGTGAATAAACTGGCGGTTGAAACCATTAATCGCGGCGAAATCCATATTGTCGAGCCCGATCTGGATTCACTGGTCAAAGTCGCCGTGGAAAATGGCTATCTCCAGGCCATGACCAAGCCCGTACCCGCCGATGCTTTCCTGATCGCCGTTCCTACCCCTTTCAAAGGCGATCACGAACCCGATTTGACCTATGTTCAGGCTGCCGCTGCGTCCATCGCACCTGTGCTAAAGAAAGGCGATCTGGTGATTCTGGAATCGACATCCCCCGTAGGGGCAACCGAGCAAATGGCCGAGTGGCTAGCCGATGCGCGTGCGGATTTGACGTTTCCGCAGCAGGCTGGGGAAACGGCGGATATCAATATTGCCTATTGCCCTGAGCGTGTGCTGCCCGGTCAGGTGGTGGTTGAGCTGATTAAAAACGATCGCGTGATTGGTGGTATGACCCCGGTGTGCTCTGCGCGCGCCAGTGAACTGTACAAAATCTTCCTTGAAGGTGAGTGTGTGGTTACTAACTCCCGCACCGCCGAAATGTGCAAGTTGACGGAAAATAGCTTCCGCGATGTCAACATTGCTTTCGCCAATGAGCTTTCGCTGATTTGTGCCGAACAAAACATTAACGTATGGGAACTTATCCGATTGGCAAACCGTCATCCCCGCGTCAATATCCTGCAACCCGGCCCTGGCGTCGGCGGGCACTGTATTGCGGTTGATCCCTGGTTTATCGTGGCGCAGAGCCCGCAGCAGGCTCGATTGATTCATACCGCCAGACTGGTCAACGATGGCAAACCGCTCTGGGTGGTGGATCGCGTCAAAGCGGCCGTAGCGGATTATCTGGCACAAACGAATAAACGTGCCAGCGAGGTTACGGTGGCCTGCTTTGGACTGGCGTTCAAGCCTGACATTGACGATCTGCGTGAAAGCCCTGCGGTAGGGATTACGTCCATGATTGCACAGTGGAATACCGGCGTGACGTTAGCCGTCGAACCCAATGTCAAACACCTGCCGTCCGTATTGACCGGGCAGGTGAAACTGGTCGATACCAGCAGTGCATTAAAAGAAGCCGATGTGTTGGTGATGTTAGTCGACCATCGTCAGTTTAAAGCGATTAACCCAGAAGATGTGAAACAACAGTGGGTCATTGATACCAAAGGAGTATGGCGTTGAAACGTATTTTAATTACCGGTGGTGCAGGGTTTATTGGTTCGGCGTTGGTCAGATACATTCTGACGGAGACGCAGGACAGCGTCGTCATTGTCGATAAACTGACTTATGCAGGTAATCTGTCTTCTCTGGCTCCCGTTGCCGATAGCGAACGTTTTGCGTTCGAGCAGGTAGATATCTGCGATCGTGCTGAGCTGGACCGTGTCTTTAAGGCCTACCAGCCCGCGCTGGTGATGCATTTGGCGGCAGAAAGTCATGTCGATCGCTCTATCGACGGCCCGGCGGCGTTTATCGAAACCAACATTGTTGGCACCTACACCATGCTGGAAGCGGCACGCCACTACTGGCAGGGCCTGGCTGATGCGGACAAACGTGCGTTCCGTTTTCACCATATCTCCACTGATGAAGTGTTTGGCGATCTGCACGGGACAGACGATCTATTCACAGAAACAACGTCCTACGCGCCGAGCAGCCCTTATTCGGCCTCGAAGGCATCCAGCGACCATCTTGTTCGCGCCTGGCTGCGTACCTACGGGTTCCCGACGATTATCACCAACTGCTCGAATAACTACGGCCCTTACCATTTCCCAGAGAAACTGATTCCGCTGGTGATCCTGAATGCGGTCGCGGGTAAACCGTTGCCGGTTTACGGTGACGGCGCGCAAATCCGCGACTGGCTGTTTGTCGAAGATCACGCTCGTGCACTGTACAAAGTGGTGACAGAAGGTGAAATCGGCGAAACATACAACATCGGTGGCCACAACGAGCGTAAAAACATTGAGGTCGTGCAGACCATTTGCGCGCTGTTGGAAGAACTGGCACCGAATAAACCCGCTGGCGTGGAACGTTATCGCGATCTCATCACTTACGTGAAAGACCGCCCTGGTCATGATATGCGCTACGCGATCGATGCCAGAAAAATTGAACGTGAACTGGGCTGGCGTCCGGAAGAAACGTTTGAGACGGGTATGAGAAAAACCGTCAACTGGTATCTGAATAACGAAAAATGGTGGCGCAGCGTGCAGGATGGTTCTTATGCCGGCGAACGTTTAGGACTTAACGATTAAACACCTGTGCCCAGTGGCGGAAAAGGAAAAGAAGGAGCGAAACAATGATCCATCCGGTATCAGTAGGACAGGGAGAGATTCGCGCCACGGTTGAACCGCTGGGCTGGGAGAGTGAGTTCTTCCAGATCGACAGCGGTAAGCTGAATTTTTCGCCTGCTGCGCCCGTGTTGACGCCTGATGTGTTGAGCGCCTTTACGCTGACGCAGGCCAAAATTACGGCGGACAATCTGGTGTTGGCGGATGTGCTTGCCGATCTTGGTTTTCGATTGGTTGAAGGCGAAGTCGATCTCAGTCTCAGTCTGTCGCTGGAGCGGGCTACGGTAGTGACGCCGCTACCGCGCTGGCGTGAAGCCGCGCGCGACGATATCCCGGTACTGAGGGACGCGGCATCACGCGTGTTTGCGCTGAGCCGTTTTCGTTCTCCGTGGTACCAGCCGGAGGATAGCGGGCGTTTCTATGCGCAGTGGATTGAAAATGCCGTGTGCGGTACGTTCGATCACTGCTGTTTACTGGCGGAAGATGCCGTCGGCAATCCACAAGGATGGGTCACGCTACGCAGAGTGGATGACACGGATGCACGTATCGGGCTACTTGGCGTTTGGCCGGGTGTGGCGGTACGCGGTATCGGTTCACAGCTGATGGCGCTGGCGGAAACGTGGTGCCGACAACAAGGATTGATTCGTCTTCGAGTCGCGACGCAGGTTGGCAACGTGGCGGCGCTTCGTCTTTATCTTCGCCGTGGTGCCACGATTGAGAGCACGGCGTATTGGTTATACAGGTGATCACATGATTCCATTTAATGCGCCACCGATTGTCGGTACGGAACTGGACTATATGCAGGCTGCCATGAGCAGCGGTAAGTTGTGCGGCGATGGTGGGTTTACCCGCCGTTGTCAGCAGTGGCTGGAACATTATTCCGGCAGTAAAAAAGTCCTGCTCACGCCTTCCTGCACCGCTTCGCTGGAGATGGCTGCTATCCTGCTGGACGTTAAGCCCGGCGATGAAGTGATCATGCCGAGCTATACCTTCGTTTCCACTGCTAACGCCTTTGTGCTACGCGGCGCGAAAATCGTGTTTGTCGATATCCGCCCGGATACCATGAACATTGACGAGACGAAAATCGAAGCGGCTATCACGGAAAAGACGCGCATTATCGTGCCAGTCCACTACGCGGGCGTGGCCTGCGAGATGGACGCGATTATGGCGCTGGCGAAGAAATACGATTTATATGTCGTGGAAGATGCCGCGCAGGGCGTGATGTCCAGCTACAAAGGCCGTGTTCTGGGTTCCATTGGTCATATCGGCTGCTTCAGCTTTCATGAGACCAAGAACTACACCTCGGGCGGTGAGGGGGGGGCCACGCTGATTAATGACGCAAGACTGGTGGAGCGCGCGGAAGTCATCCGTGAAAAAGGCACGAACCGGAGCCAGTTTTTCCGCGGACAGGTGGATAAATACACGTGGCGTGATATCGGTTCAAGCTACCTGATGGCGGACATTCAGGCTGCTTATCTCTGGGCGCAGTTGGAAGCGGCTCGGCCGATCAACGAGCGCCGCCTGAAGCTATGGCAGAACTACTATGCGGCATTCAAATCGCTGGCCGATGCCGGGCGTATTACGCTGCCGACCGTGCCAGCTAATGGCATTCACAACGCGCATATGTTTTATATCAAACTCAGCTCCCAAGACGATCGCAGCGCGTTTATCAATTACATGAAAGAAGCCGAAATCATGACGGTCTTTCATTATATTCCGCTGCATAGCTGCCCGGCGGGTCTGAATTTCGGTCAATTCTCTGGTGAAGATCGTTACACCACGCAGGAAAGTGAACGGCTGGTACGTTTACCGCTGTTCTACAACCTGTCGGACGTCAATCAGCGGACGGTCATCAACACCATTCTGAGTTTCTTCTCCTGATATGTCGTTGGCGAAGGCATCGATATGGACGGCTGGTTCCACGCTGATAAAAATCGGCGCGGGGCTGGTTGTCGTCAAACTGCTGGCGGTCACATTTGGCCCTGGCGGTGTGGGAATGGCAGGGAATTTCCGCCAGCTTATTACGGTGCTGGGGGTGTTAGCCGGTGCCGGGATCTTCAACGGCGTCACCAAATACGTGGCGGAATATCAGCAACAGCCTGAACGGCTGAGGCTGCTACTCGGTACGTCTGTCACGCTGGTGTTGGGGTTTTCCACGCTGCTGGCGATACTCTTTCTGGCTGCTGCAACGCCTATCGCCAATCTGCTATTTGGGCATGACGACTATCGCGATGTGGTGCATGCGCTGGCGTTTATTCAAATGGGCATCGCCTATGCCAACCTGTTTCTGGCGATCCTCAAAGGCTATCGGGATGCGGTAGGCAACGCGCTGGCGGTGATCGGCGGTAGCCTGATCGGATTGGCGGCTTTTTGGCTCTGTCTGCAACTCGGTGGCTACGTTGGCGCTTTGGCGGGGTTGGCGCTGGTGCCTGCACTGCTGGTGATTCCCGCGGGCATCATGCTACTGCGACGTACGCCGCTGTCGCTTGTGTCGCTAAAACCAGCGTGGGAGCGCGCTATTGCAGGTCAGTTGGGCAAGTTCACGCTGATGGCGTTAATGACCGCAGTGACGCTGCCCGTGGCATATATCATGATGCGTAATTTGCTGGCGGCGCATTACAGCTGGGATGAGGTGGGCATTTGGCAGGGCGTCAGCAGTATTTCCGATGCTTACCTGCAATTCATTACCGCCTCCTTTACCGTTTATCTGTTGCCGACACTGTCGCGTCTGACGGACAAGGCTGCGCTGTCGCAGGAAATCGTTCGCTCGCTGAAATTTGTGCTGCCCGTCGTGGCGGGCGTCAGCTTTTGCGTGTGGCTGCTGCGAGATTTTGCCATCTGGCTGTTGTTCTCCAGCCAGTTTACTGCAATGAGAGATCTCTTTGTTTGGCAATTGGTAGGCGATGTAATGAAAGTGGGCGCTTACGTATTTGGCTATCTGGTCATCGCGAAAGCGGCACTGCGCTTTTATCTGCTCACGGAAGTCAGCCAATTTCTCCTGCTGACAGGGTTTTCCCACTGGCTGATTCCGCTGTATGGCGCACAAGGTGCGGCGCAGGCCTATATGGCAACCTATCTGGTCTATTTTTTGCTTTGTTGTTGCGTATTCATTATTTACCGTAGGCGAGCATGACGACACTGATTCATGTATTGGGATCTGACATCCCGCATCATAACCAGACCGTTTTACGTTTTTTTAACGACGTACTGGCGACGGAACTCCCCGAACAGCAGATTCGGCACTTCATCGTGGCGTCCTGCGATGGCATTTCATCGGCTGACTTTCCCGCACTGCGTATTGAAACCTGCGTGGATAAGAAAACGCTGGCTGAGGCCGTCATTGCCAGAGCCAAAGCGAACCGTAAGATGCGCTTTTTCCTGCACGGGCAGTTTAACCCCACGCTGTGGCTGGCGTTGCTGAGCGGGAAAATCAAATCCGAACAGGTTTACTGGCACGTGTGGGGCGCTGATCTGTATGAGGAAGCGAGTGGCCTGAAATACCGCCTGTTTTATTGGCTGCGACGCATGGCGCAAAAGCGTGTTGGGCACGTGTTTGCTACGCGTGGCGATCTGGCGTGGTATGCACCGCGAGCACCTCGTGTGCCGACGTCATTGTTGTACTTCCCAACGCGAATGAATCCGGCGCTAACGGGCATGCAGGTGGATAAACCGCTAGCAGGACCGATGACGATTCTGGTCGGCAATTCTGGCGATCGCACGAATCGCCATCAGGAAGCGCTGCGGGCGATTCACACACAGTTCGGGAAAAATGTGCGGGTGATTGTGCCAATGGGCTACCCTGCGAATAACCAATCCTATATCGCGCAGGTGGAAAAAGACGGTTTAGCGCTGTTTGGTGTGAAAAATTTCCAACTGCTAAAGGATCAACTGGCGTTTGATGACTACCTCAACATGCTACGCACCTGCGATTTGGGCTATTTTATTTTCGATCGCCAGCAGGGCATCGGGACGTTATGCCTGCTGATTCAGTTTGGCGTGCCGTTCGTGATCAGTCGGCAAAATCCGTTCTGGCAGGATCTGACGGAACAGGGGTTGCCCGTACTGTTTTACGGTGATGAGCTGGATGAAGCGCTGGTGCGTGAGGCGCAGCGCCAACTGGCATCGGTAGATAAGCACCAGATCGCGTTCTTTAATCCCAATTATCTGCAAGGCTGGCGAGAGGCGCTGGCGTTGGCGACGGGAGAACCAACATGACGCTGGGGCAATTTGGTGGGCTGTTTGTCGTCTACCTGATTTCAGTCATCTTTATCCTGAGCCTGACCTGGATGGAGTTTCGGCGAGTGCGTTTTAACTTTAACGTGCTGTTTTCATTGCTCTATTTATTGACGTTCTATTTCGGTTTTCCGTTTACCTGCGTGCTGGTATTCCGGTTCGGCGTTGAGGTCGTTCCCGTGCAGTACCTGCTTCAGGCGATGCTGTCCGCGATAGCGTTCTATGCGATCTATTACGTCAGCTATAAGACTCGCCTGCGTCAGAAAGCCTCCGCGCCGCGTGCGCCACTCCTGACGGTGAATCGGGTTGAAGCCAATCTGACCTGGCTGTTGCTGGCGTTGATTGCGGTCGCCACCGTCGGTATTTTCTTTCTTAACAATGGCTTTCTGCTGTTTAAACTGCGCTCTTATAGCCAGATATTCTCCAGCGATGTATCCGGCGTGGCGTTGAAACGCTTTTTCTACTTCTTCATTCCGGCGATGCTGGTGGTGTATTTCCTGCGTCAGACGCAGCGTGCGTGGCTGATGTTCCTCATTGGTACGGTTGCATTTGGGATGCTGACCTACGTGATTGTCGGCGGAACGCGTGCGAATCTGATCATCGCCTTCGCCCTGTTTTTGTTTATTGGCATTTTGCGTGGCTGGATTACGCTGTGGATGCTGGTTGCGGCAGGCGCGTTCGGGATTGTCGGGATGTTCTGGCTGGCGCTGAAGCGCTATGGGCTGGATGTCAGCGGCGATTACGCCTTTTATACTTTCCTCTATTTAACCCGTGACACTTTCTCACCCTGGGAAAATTTGGCGCTGCTGTGGCAGAACTACGACAAGATTGAATTTCAGGGGCTGGCGCCGATTGCCCGTGATTTCTATGTTTTCATTCCCTCCTGGCTATGGCCTGATCGCCCGAATCTGGTGTTAAACAGTGCGAACTATTTCACCTGGGAAGTGCTGAATAACCACTCCGGGCTGGCGATATCTCCCACGCTGCTGGGGTCGCTGGTGGTGATGGGCGGCGTACTGTTTATCCCGCTGGGAGCGATTGCAGTCGGGTTGGTTATCAAGTGGTTCGACTGGGTGTACGAGTTAGGAAAACGCGACAGCAACCGCTATAAGGCCGCTATTTTGCAGGCGTTCTGCTTCGGGGCGGTGTTCAATATCATTGTGCTGACGCGTGAAGGCGTCGATTCCTTTGTTTCACGCGTGGTGTTTTTCTGCCTGGTATTTGGCCTGTGTCTGCTCGTTGCCAAACTGCTTTACTGGCTGCTGGAAAGCGCCGGGCTAATCCGGCAGCGCCTGATGCGTATGCGTGCGACGCCGCTAGCGCCGACATCCAGCACCGTACCGGATCCTGTGATAAAGGAACAGATATGACAGCGTTAAAAACCACAGAGACAATCCCTCTGTATACCATCCGTGATTTGCCCATTCACGGCTTCCGCAATATGACGCAGTTCGTTGATTACCTGTTTGCAGGAGAACAGGTTGAGACGGGAACACTTGTCGCGATTAACGCTGAGAAAGTGCTCACGGCAGAGAAAGATGTGGCGTTGCGTACACTGCTCGATCGCGCAGACTATAAGTATGCGGACGGCATTAGCATTGTGCGTTCCATTCGTCGCAAGTACCCGCAGGCTGACGTCATGCGGATTGCAGGCGCAGACCTGTGGGAAGCGCTAATGGAGCGGGCAGGCAAAGAGGGAACACCGGTTTTTCTGGTGGGTGGCAAACCTGAGGTGCTGGCACAAACGGAAGCAAAACTGCGAGCACTGTGGAATGTGAATATTGTTGGTAGTCAGGATGGCTATTTTGCGCCAGAGCAGCGCGATGCCTTGTTTGAGCGTATTCGCGCCAGCGGTGCGCAGATTGTTACCGTCGCGATGGGGTCGCCGCGACAGGAAATTCTGATGCGCGATTGTCGTCACCACTATCCTGATGCCTTGTATATGGGCGTGGGCGGAACGTATGACGTCTTTACCGGGCATGTAAAGCGTGCTCCCTTAGTGTGGCAAAACTTAGGATTGGAGTGGCTGTATCGTTTGCTGTCCCAGCCGAGTCGTATTTTTCGGCAACTCAGGCTGTTGAAATATGTGGCCTATCACTATAGCGGTCGCCTGTAACCTCATTAAATTGGCGTGTTGAACACGCCAACCTTTCTCTGCGATATATCGCCCTGTGTTTTTATCCCTATTCGATTTTAATTGTCTGTTTTCCAGCCAATCGGAAATACAGAATTCTATCTTTGGCGTATTCGTCATCCCTGATGTGTTATTCACACTCACATTACGGTATTTTCATGGCCGCTGATTAGAGGCGAGGGCACATTCTTTCTAATCAATCGCCTTTCTGAATAAGAACAATAACCGGCAGCAGCCGGGATAAGCACAACATAAAGACAGAGGATATATGGTAGAAGAGGCAAAGCAGGAAAAACTCCATCGGGGGTTAGAAGCCCGACATATTGAGCTGATTGCGCTGGGTGGCACGATCGGCGTCGGGCTGTTTATGGGCGCAGCCAGTGCGCTGAAGTGGGCAGGGCCATCGGTCTTGCTGGCTTATATTGTCGCTGGGATCTTCGTTTTCTTCATCATGCGCTCAATGGGTGAAATGCTGTATCTGGAGCCGGTCGCAGGATCGTTTGCCGTCTACGCGCATAAATATATGAATCCCTTTTTCGGTTATCTCACCGCATGGGGCTATTGGTTTATGTGGATGGCGGTCGGGATTTCGGAAATTACCGCCATTGGCGTATATGTTCAGTACTGGTTCCCCGATTTGCCGCAGTGGATACCGGCTATTGCCGCGGTTGCACTGGTTGCGGGCGCAAACCTTGCGGCAGTCAGGCTGTATGGCGAAATCGAATTTTGGTTCGCCATGATAAAAATCACCACCATCGTTGTGATGATTGTCGTTGGTGTCGGCATTATTTTCTTCGGTTTTGGTAACCACGGTCAGGCGACCGGATTCAGTAATCTGACCGAACACGGTGGTTTTCTGGCCGGAGGCTGGAAAGGCCTGCTATTCGCACTCTGTCTGGTGGTAGCGTCTTATCAGGGCGTGGAGCTGGTAGGGATTACGGCGGGTGAGGCGAAAAACCCGCAGGTGACGCTGAAGCGAGCAATCAACAATATTCTGTGGCGCATCCTGATTTTCTATGTGGGCGCAATCTTCGTTATCGTGACGATTTTCCCCTGGAATGAAATTGGTACATCCGGCAGCCCGTTTGTGCTGACCTTTGCGAAAATTGGCATCACGGCGGCGGCAGGCATCATCAACTTTGTGGTACTGACGGCCGCGCTGTCCGGCTGTAACAGCGGTATGTATAGCTGTGGCCGTATGCTGTATTCGCTGGCCAATAATCGCCAGCTTCCTGCCTGGTTAGGTAAAGTGACGGCCAGCGGCGTACCGGCTGCGGGCGTCATGATTTCGATTCTTTGCCTGATGGCTGGGTCGGTATTGAATTACATTATCCCTAACCCCGAAAAAGTGTTTGTTTATGTTTATAGCGCGAGCGTACTGCCAGGCATGGTGCCGTGGTTTGTGGTGTTGATTAGCCAACTGCGTTTTCGTGAACAGCATCGTGCCGCTCTGGCCGCACACCCGTTTAAATCGATACTGTTCCCGTGGGTAAACTACCTGACGATGGCGTTTTTGCTGTGTGTGCTGGTAGGAATGTACATCAATATCGATACGCGGATGTCTTTATTGGTCGGTATCGCCTTTTTAGCCGTAGTCAGCCTGTGCTATTTCGCGCTGGGACTGGGTAAAAAAGCGCCGCCAGTAGGGGGTAAATCGTAGCATTTGGGGGCGGGAAGGGCATAACTGTCTGTTATTTAGCTTGGAATGAATAAATCATAACCAAACGCATCATTTCGATAAAAAAGCACTAGACAGCCAGTCGCTAAGCCCGTAATATCCCGCCCCGCAACGGCGCTAAGCGCCCGTAGCTCAGCTGGATAGAGCGCTGCCCTCCGGAGGCAGAGGTCTCAGGTTCGAATCCTGTCGGGCGCACCATTATATTTTTATGAAGTATGTTGTGTGCAAGAGCTGCGGTGGTACATTTACCTTCGTAAAGAAAGTATCCCGTGAAAAGGAAGTACCGCGTAATAAGTAGTTGATGTAAAGTGTGGTGATGGTGGCTATAGCTCAGTTGGTAGAGCCCTGGATTGTGATTCCAGTTGTCGTGGGTTCGAGTCCCATTAGCCACCCCAGATTTTGCAGCTATAGTAGTTGATTGACAGTTTGTGAGTTATGCGAAGGTGGCGGAATTGGTAGACGCGCTAGCTTCAGGTGTTAGTGTTCTTACGGACGTGAGGGTTCAAGTCCCTCTCTTCGCACCACACAAACGAGAACATCAGTGATGTTCAAAAAAGCAGTACATTCGGCGAGTAGCGCAGCTTGGTAGCGCAACTGGTTTGGGACCAGTGGGTCGGAGGTTCGAATCCTCTCTCGCCGACCAATTAAAAAAAAAAGCACATCGAAAGATGTGCTTTTTTTTCGTCTGCGATTTGTCTTCTCTGGCAAAAATCTTGTCAGATTCGTCAACCCGACAAGACGTTGCTTCTCTGCGGGAGTGCGCGTTATGGCGCGTAGTGCACAGGTGCCAGCGCGCTGCTATCGATACTTTTTCGCATGGATTTCAGAGCGGTATCGAAAGGGCACAGCGTGCCTTTTTCCGTCTGCTGGCAGCCCTGAGAGGTCAATTCTTCTTTCAATAACGGCTGTTGAGCGCTCAACGGCGTCAGCGAACGGATCTGATCCAGCGATTGTGTCTGGAAATAAATACGTAAAAAACGCTGTTGCGTGGTGGTATCGCGCCAGCGTTCGAATACCAGGCTACCCGCGGGGGGAATGTTATCAGCGGTATCGCCGGGTAGCAGCCAATGAAACTGCAACATCGTGCGTAGGTAGGCGATGTTGGTGTCATGGGCGACATACAGTAAGTAAGGGGCTGACGGCGGCTCCCCTTGTGTGGTGTCTTGCTCTTCCTGCGTCCCCTGTGCCAGAGCCTGTGCGATTTGCTGCATGAATAGTGAACCGCCGCGCTGTGCGATATAGGGAACATCATTGGTGAAATCGTATTTAGCCGTCATCGGAGCCATCAACGGAGTGAGATCCTGCGTGTTGCTGACGTGACCAAATGCGACCTGCACCTGTGGCAGATTCTCACTGTACTCCAGCAGGAATACCTCGCTCATATTCGCCAGCGTACTCAGGCCGCTGATAGAAATCGAACCGTCTTTATCCTGTTTTATCGCCCACGGTTTATCAAACACCGGGCACGGTTTATCCGCTTTACATACGATCTGCTTCAACTGCTCGATGCTGGGTTGAAGCCGCTGATAGGCAATATTGAGATCGCCTCCCATTGCTTTCAACACTTCGGCCTTTGCCCGTTCGGGATCAAGCCTGCCAATTCCCATTTTATCCCCGTGGAACAGCGGATCTTGCTTTTCATCCTCAACGGCGTGCGTCGCCACGCCACAGCCGGGAAACATGCCATCCATATAGGCTTGTGCGGTGGCGCGGGTGCGTTGTAATGGACTGGCGAGCACGTAAATCTGCTGCTCTGTCGGACAACCTGAAGCGAACAGATGCTGTTGACGATAATATTCGCCTTCATAGTGGCCTTTTAGCACGGTAGCGGCATAGCCGTGTCCGGTTAATTCACCCTCGCGTGTGACCCACTTCGACCACTCTCGTGCTGTGCCGGACTCCAGCGCCGTCGTGTTGGATTCTGTCGGAGGACGTACGCCATGACGGCTGACTTCGACCACCTTTTCCAACTGGTAGCGATCCTGAGCCTGGGCCTGAGTAGAGAATGAAGAAATAATGATCATGGTAATCAATAGGGTACGGGGTATGCGTAATGTCGTGTGGGAAAGCATGATAATCCTTCGTCAGCAGTCATACGGATAAGAAGTTTTATTGTAGGAAGAGGAAAGTGACAAACGGGCTTTTCCGCTTGGGAGAGAGTGTTAGCGAACATTTCTACATGCATAGTTTGCAATCAAACTTTTTGATCTAAGATAGATCCCAAAGGTATAAAGCGCATAATTTCCGCATGTTATATTTTTAAAAATTAAAAAGACGACATAAATCCCGCCTGATAAATCCAACACTAACGAGTTAATTATGGCATCACATCTTATTGATTTTCTTCTTATAGGGAATAATTTTGGCACGCCCGAAATGCGCGGTGTCTGGTCCGAGCATAACCGCCTGACTAAACAGGTCGAAGTCGAAGTTGCCCTGGCGCTTGCTGAGGGTGAACTGGGTGTCATTCCACTGGATGCGGCAAAAACCATTGCAGAAAACGCTGACGCAAGTGCGCTTAACGTTGAAGAGATTGCAAAAGATGCGGCACGTATGAAGCACTCTCTGATGCCGACGATTACCGCGATTCAGAAACAGTGCGGCGCGGCAGGTGAGTTTATTCACTACGGCGTGACCACGCAGGACATCGTTGATACGGCAACTGTGTTACAGCTGAAACAATCTTTTGATATTGTCGTCAGAGATACACAATTGCTGGCCGTTGAACTGAAACGTCTGGCGAAGAAATACCAATATACGCTGATGGCCGGTCGTACCCACGGTATGCAGGCGCTACCTACCACGTTTGGCTTCAAATTGGCCGTGTGGCTGGATGAATTTATTCGCCACCTCGAACGCCTGAGTGAAATCAAAGAACGTGTTCTGGTCGGCAACATTAACGGTGCCATCTGCACCTATGCTTCTTTTGGCGAACAAGGGCCGGAAATCGAGCGTCTGACGCTGGATAAACTGGGGCTGAATACGCCGAACATCGGCTGGCAGTCTGCCCGCGATCGTTTCTCCGAATATGCTTCTGTCGCGGTGCTGATCAGCGGTACGCTGGGTAAAATCGGCAACGAGCTGTACAACCTGATGCGCACCGAGATTAATGAAATCGAAGAGCCGTTCTCCGAAGGGAAAATCGGTTCTACCACCATGCCGCATAAACGTAACCCTGCCGCATTGGAAGGGCTGGCGAGCCTGACGGCACCGCTGTTCAAGAGTGCCGCGCTGATTCATGAATCCATGAAAGTTGAGCACGAGCGTGATGCGATGAGCTGGCGTGCGGAGTGGATCGCGCTGCCGGAAATCAATATCTATCTGTCCGCTCAGCTTCAGAACGCGCTTGGCATCCTGCGTGGGATGTCCGTCAACGAGAAGCAAATGCTGGCGAACCTCGATCTGCAAAATGGCCTGCTGTTGTCTGAAAAAGTGATGTTTGAGATTGGTAAACGTCTCGGCAAGCAGACCGCTCACCATCTGGTTTACGAATGCTCTATGCAGGCATTCGAGCAGAATCAATCGTTTAAATCGGTGCTATTGACCCATCCGGTGCTTTCCGAGCAGGTGACTGCCGCCGATCTGGACGAATGGCTGAATCCGGCTAACTACGTTGGCAGTGCGCCGCAGAAAGTGGATGACGTGATTCGTTATGCGGACAACTCCGGCCTGCTGCCAGCATAAGGTGACACCATGAGTATCGTATTTCGTCAGGCTACGCTTGCGGATGATGAAACTTTTTTGGCGCTGGCGCTGGCGGCGTTTGAGCCGATCCGTCAGTTAGGTATCAACTTCTCTGCTGCCCATGCGGATATCGACATGGTGCGCACGCATATTGCCTCACACGGCGTTTATGTGATGGAGAAAGACGGAGAGATGGTGTCGTCATTTACCATCCGCTATCCGTGGGGGCCGGAGCCAGGCCCGTTCGGTTTACCCCATCTGGGCTGGTTTGCAACGCACCCTGGCTATAAAAAACAGGGGTTGGGTAAGCAAATGATGGGCTGGTTGGAAGAAGAAATTCTGATTAACCAGCTTAAAGCGCCTGCGGTGTCGCTTGGCACGGCACAAAACCACCCGTGGCTGATCGAGATGTACAGAAATTATGGTTTCAGGGAAGTCGGGCAGACGAATCTGGGGAAAGGACACCTGACAATCTGGATGGAAAAAATCCTTGATAACCAATTGTATGACCAGTGGAAAGATAAAAACTCAAAAAGAGAGGCAGTAAAATGATGAAAAAAGTAACGTTGTCTGTTCTGGCGCTGACGACCGCCTTTCTTGTAGCCGGCTGTGATTCTGGGAAAAGCAGCGCCGAGCAGGAAAAAGTCCTGAAAGTGGGTTCAACCGGCCAAAGCTATCCAAGCGGCTTCAAGCAAGATAACAAGCTGGTCGGCTTTGACGTTGAAGTGACGGAAGCCATTGCGAAAGATCTGAACTACAAAGTTGAGTGGGTTACCGCCGATTTCAGCGGCCTGATGGGACAGTTGGAAGCGAAAAAACTGGATACCGTGGCGAACGTGGTGGCAATTACGCCTGCGCGTCAGGAAAAATACAATTTCGCCCAGCCTTACAGCTTCTACGGCAGCCAGATTGTGACGCACAAAGACAACGTGGACATTAATACGCTGGCTGACCTAAAAGGGAAGACAGTGGCTGGTGTGCTGGGTTCTAACCACGTTAATAACCTGAAAAAAGCGTTTGCCGATGGCAGCGTGAATATCCGCACCTATGAAACGCGCGACGGCGCAATGAACGACGCGTTATCTAAACGTGTTGAAGGCTATGTGAATTCACGTCCTATCCTGCTGGCGGAAATCAATAAGCGTAACCTGCCGTTCAAACTGGTTGGTGAACCGCTGGTGATTGAAGAAGTGAGCTTCCCGTTCCATAAGGACGAGAAAGGCGATGCGTTGCGTAAGCAGTTCGATGCAGAGTTAACGAAAATGCGTGCAGATGGACGCCTGAAAGCGATCTCCGAAAAATATTTTGGTGAAGACATTACGGTATCACCGGCTAAATAACCTCACGCCGTCATTCTGGCCGGGTCGTTACGTAGATTGATGATTCGTGATGTAGATAGCCAGATGATTCGTTATATAGCCTAGTCATAACCCTGTTCCACCGGCGCAATATGGCCGGTGGAAGCATTAATGGTATTACTCATGAATATCGATCTTGCCTACCTGTTAAAGGTCTTTCCCCAGGTATTAATGTATTTGCCGACCACGCTGTTTCTTGCCGTGGTTTCGATGTTTTTTGCTATGGTTCTCGGCCTTATCCTGGCGTTAGTCCGTGAAAGCAAGGTCGTCGTGGTAGTAAAAATCGTCGAACTGTATATCTCGCTGTTCCGCGGCATTCCGTCGCTGGTTCAACTGTTTATCATCTACTTTGGCCTGCCGCAGCTGTTCCCCGGCTTATCCAATCTGGATGCGATGACGGCGGCGATTATCGGCTTTAGCCTGAAAACGTCCGCCTATATGGCAGAAATTTTCCGTGCGGGTCTGGCTTCGGTGGATTTCGGTCAGACGGAAGCGGGTCTATCCATTGGCATGAGTAAAGCGCAGGTCTATCGCCGCATCGTGTTGCCTCAGGCCATGCTGAACGCGCTGCCAGCGACGGGGAACACGTTCATTTCTCTGATTAAAGATACCTCGGTGGCTTTTGCGTTGGGTGTTTCCGAACTGTTCGCGGAAGGCAAAATGATTGCCGCCGAATCTCTGCGTTTCTTTGAGACCTTCCTGGTTGTGGGTCTGATTTACTGGTTGGTGATCATTGTTTACTCTTGGCTGCAAAAGCAGCTGGAGAAGAAACTGAATCACTCGCTACAGCGATAAGGGGCTGACATGATCAGTGTAAAGAATCTTTCTAAACGCTTTGGCGATCAGGTGGTGTTGGACAACATTAGTCTGGATATCGCGAAAGGCGAAGTCGTGGCGATTATCGGCCCATCCGGGTCGGGTAAATCCACGCTGCTGCGTTGTCTGAACCTGCTGGAAACCCCAGAATCGGGCACCATTCACATTGGCGACCAAACGCTGGATACGCGTCGTTACTCTTCTAAAGAAGCCTACGCGCTGCGCCGCCAGACGGCGATGGTGTTCCAGAGCTATAACCTGTTTAAGAACAAGACGGCGCTGGAGAACGTAACGGAAGCGCTGATTGTCGTGAAAAAAATGCCGAAGAAGCAGGCGGATGAAATCGGTCTTGCTTTGCTGGAGCAGGTCGGTCTGCTGCCGCAGGCGGCGCAGTATCCGGTGACGTTATCCGGCGGGCAGCAGCAGCGCGTGAGTATTGCGCGTGCGCTGGCAGTCGATCCTAAGGCGATTTTGTTTGATGAACCGACCTCGGCGCTGGACCCGGAAAGGGTACACGAAGTGCTTCAGGTTATTCAGAAGCTGGCGAAGAACGACACCACGATGGTGATCGTTACCCATGAAATGCAGTTTGCGAAAGAAGTGGCTGACCGTGTGATCTTCATGGCGGACGGGCACATCGTTGAAGAAGGTCCGGCGGAGCAAGTCATTAGCTTCTCGGACAACCCGCAGACCCAGCGTTTCCTGCGTCAGTTGACCAAGCTGCCTGAGCCGCTTGAGTACGATATTTAACGTATACGTAGACACACCTGCACGCCTGAACAAGGCCGCCCTGTCAGGCAGGGCACGATAATGTGGAGCAAGTATTCATGAGAACAGCACCTCAACATGAGCCTCTGGCTCAGTTTATTCAGGCGTTTCGCCACGATTTACACCGCAACCCTGAACTGTCGAATCAGGAGTTTGAAACCACGAAGAAGATTCGTGCGGTATTGGAAAAAGAGGGGATTCGCGTCCTCGATCTGCCGCTGAAAACGGGTTTGGTTGCCGAAGTGGGCGGCCTTCAGGATGGCCCGTTGGTCGTGGTGCGTTCTGACATCGACGCCCTGCCGATTGAAGAAGAGTCTGGCGTAGAATTCACGTCGCTCAATAAAGGCGTGATGCACGCCTGCGGTCATGATTTTCACTCTTCCGCTGCGCTGGGCGCGGCGATTCTGCTGAAGAAAATCGAGCAGGAGCTGAAAGGCACGGTGCGAATTTTATTCCAGGCTGCCGAAGAAACCGGGCTGGGCGCGCCGGAAGTCATTGCGGTTGGTGCGTTGGACAATGCGGTAGCGATTTTCGGTATCCACAACGATCCGACGCTGCCTGTTGGCGTTATCGGCGGGAAAGATGGCGCGTTGACGGCGGGTGTTGACCGCTTTGAGATCAAGATTGCGGCAAAAGGCTGTCATGCCGCGAAGCCACATGAAGGCAACGATCCGATTATCATTCTGGGTCAGTTGATTTCTGCCGTACAGACCATCATCAGCCGTACTGTGTCTTCTGACAACAACGCGGTGGTGTCGATTACTCAGGTTCATAGCGGCAGCACCTGGAACGTTATCCCTGATACTGCCTACGTTGAAGGCACGGTCAGAACGTTCAATCAGGATGCGCGTGATTTGATTGAACAGCGTTTCCGCCAGATCGTGGCCGGTATTGCCAGCACCTTTGGTGCGGAAATCGAGTTCCTGTGGCACGCAGGGCCGCCGTCGGTGATCAACACGCCGGAGTGGGTCGAGTTTGCGCTGAATGTGGCGAGTGACGAAGGGTTTGAAGCACGTCGTGTGGAAGCCAGCCCGATTGGTGAAGATTTTGCGTTCTATCAGCAGAAACTACCTGGTACGTTCATGATGGTCGGCTCCGGCGGGCCATATGCGCTGCACCACCCGAAATTCCGCGTTGACGATCGCGCGCTGTTCCCGACCGCGCACTATCTGTACCAGATGGCGAAGCAGAGTCTGGAACAACTCTCCTCCCGCTAAGCTCCTATCATTAAGTCAACTCTGTTCGCGTCTGTTTTCCGGCGCGGATATGTTCCCCTTTTCTAAATTAAATCAGCAGCTTTGATAGGACTGTCGGAAAAACACGACACTTGGCGGGATCTGCTGTCGCAAAAAAGAGACATTTAATTAGTTGATTAATAAGGTTTAATATTTTTATTTATAAATCCGTCTCTGAATAGCGACAGGTTTTGTGAGGTCCGTCTCGTTTTTATCACCCATTGCGCGTTTGCTTCATTTCCAGTGAAGAAATAAAAATAGTATTTATTATTAGCGGGTTATCATGAATTTATCGGGCGATGGCAATAAAGTTATGCATATTGGCATAATTTGTGCTTAAATATACGGGTAGATGCTCATTCCACCTTCTATGTTTGCTTCGGCTTCATAATCCTGGGAATGACGCAGAGCCAATTTGAGGTGCCTATCGTCCAACTCCAGATGAAGATGCAAATCTCCATCGGGCTTTCCGGACATAACGTTGAGTGAGGCACCATTCTGTTGTCTGACAGACCTGATATTTTCAACGCTTACCGTTTATCGGTAAGCGTTTTTTTTCGTCTGATGAAAATGTTCGGTCGCCGTCTGCTGTCGTGCTAGATGAAGCCGTCTATAAAAAACAGCCCATAAAAAGAGAAAGGCTCCAAAAAGGAGCCTTATGAAAGGGATAGTGTCGCGATCAGTCGGCAGGTTGCTGTAGCGTGAGCAATAGCCCTTCGCGCCGCATTTGCGCCGCTTCATCCGGCAGACGCAACCGATCGAGAGCGTCGGCGCGCCAGGCGTAGTCATAAGCGTCTGGGCGGAGTTCCAGTGCAGTACGGAAGGCATCGCTGGCCTGCTGCCATTCACCGTGTTTCATTAGCAATTGTCCTAACGTGCTGTTCAACAACGGCGTTGCTCCCTGCTGCTTGATATACTGGTGAAGCATTTTTTCCAACTGCTCTGGATTTCCGGCTTTGAGGCGCGGCATTAGCAGGATCAAGCGTTCGTCATATTGGCGTTTAAGGCCGTCGAGAATGATCTTCTGAGCGGTATCGTGATCGTCACACTCGATCAAATGCTCAGCCATTGCGACTTGAAGCGGGATCTCGTGGCGCACTTTGCGACTTTGATTATTCCACCACGATTTCAGTCCTTCGCTGCCGCCATCCTCCATCGCCTGATTCATCAGACCGATATAGGCCTGCTCCTGTAGATCCAGCAAACGTTCTTCAGGGTACAGGTTGATCTTGCGCATCGCAGGCAGAATATCCAGCAGTGCACTGTAGGCGTGGGTTCGCAGGAAAGCCTGTTCCGCTAAACGCAGCACCTCTGGATGACGGGGGGCGACTTCCAGCAGTTTGTCCACGCCGTGACGCGCGGCATGATCTTCATTACGCGCTAGCTGAATGCGCACGCGCGTAATGTCTACCGGGAGCTGGTCGGTATCCGCAATCTCCGCTGCACGTTCCAGATATTGTTTGGTGCGGAATTCGTCACCGCGCTGTTGGGCGGCTTCGGCTGCCAGCAGGTAGTTCACCACGGGCTGCTCAGCATGATCGGCATTGCGAGTCAGCAGCTTCTCTACCTGTAAATAATCCCCTTCGGCCAGCTTGAGCAGTGCGGCTTTGGTCTGCTTTCTGGCGCGGGTGCGTTTGCGGCCGAGGAACCAGCCGCGCGTGCGGGCGCCGGTACGAAAGATCCGGCGGAGTACCCATTCCACCGCCAGAAAGGTGAGGAAAAAAAGCACCAGCATGATGACCAAACCGGTCACGCTGGTTTGAATATCATAGTTATCCGTTTGGATCAGGACGTAACCTTGATGGCCTGCGATCATGGGGCCGACTACGACGCCCGCGATCAGGATCAGGAACAACAATAAGACTTTCAGCATGTTCATTCCCCCTGCTGCGTGGCTGGCGCTTGAGCCAGCAGGTTACGAACGCGCGTTTGCATCAATTTTTCCAACAGCGGCTGACTTTGTAGCTCCATAGGCACATCCAATGAAACTGACTGCTGGCTTAAGGCATCGAGCTGATCCAAAAAGGCCTGCGTGGTGGGATCGGTGGTATCGAAGTAGGCGCGGATCCAGGTTGCGGCCGTTTCCAGAGACTGTTTGTACACTTCATTCTGGTGACGAGGGATGGCCTGGGCTGCAACCAGCAGACGTGAACGAATGTTTTCACGCAGGTACACATCCTGATTGGGCGCCAGCAATGGTTCGGCAGCGCTGTCGCGGCGGCGAATGGTGATAAAATCCGCCATGAAATTGTGCCAGCTCTTGCTGAGATTTTGTCGCCATTCGCTCAGGGAAGCGGACAGCTCAGTGCTGTTGGCGTCCATCGGCGCTTCATCGGTGTTGTTATCGGCGAGCTGCAAGTTGTCCAACTGATCGGTGAGCTGGTTCACTTTCAGGATGATGCCGTCAAAATCCACCTGGCTCACGCCTGCCAGCGCACCGATATCGCTGGTCAGCGCACGACGGATTTCTATCAGACTGGGATCGTTCATTTCCGCCAGGCTTGCGTCCGCGCTTTTCAGCAACGCGCCCGCGGTGGTGACGTCTTTGTCACTCCACAGCTTACGCCCTGCCAGTTTTACCAGAAAATCTGCCTGAGCGATCAGCCAGGTATTGGTGTCATGGCTGGAAAGTGCCGCCAGCTTATCGCGTAGTTCATCTGACTGACGCGATAGTGCTTCAAGACGCTGTGCGGCCGTGTCCTGCGCTTTGCTTTGCTGCTGCTGAGCGTCCTGCCACTGTTGTTGCTCTTGCTTGTGTTGCTGCTGCAAGGCGTTTAACTGTGCTTCCAGACGTTGAAGCGTAGCGGTTTCCCGCTTCGCCTGCTGGTGGCCGTGGTAATACAGCCCCGCGCCTATCGCCAGCGCAATGACAATCGCGATGGCCCCCAGCACGGCACCACTGCGTTTGGGTTGCGGTGCGGGATCCTGCTGCTGATGCGCGGGTTCAACCCGTTCAGCAACCTCGTCGGATGGAGCTGTGGGGGTATTGTGTTCCGTCATAATGGTACATCCCATGATCAGGTTTATTGTAGTGCGCGCACGAGCGCATCGTTATCGGCGTTATCGGCGACCCGGATATCACGCCAGCCAAGCTGACGGGCTTGTTCTGCCAGCCGTTCGCTGACGACGATCAACTGGCAGCCGAGTAACCAGGAAGCCCGATAGTAATCAGGTACTAAAGTATAGATCCGTTGTAGCATTTCTCCGCTGGTGATCACCAGTTTGTCGATGCCTATTTGTTGCCAGTGACGGCTTTGCTCTGGCCCATCATAATGAACGTCCCTTCGCTGATAACATTCACAGTAGGTCACCTGCGCGCCGCGTTCGATTAGCGTTTCTCCCAGCAATTCCCGGCCGCCGTTACCGCGCAGCAATAGTGCGCGTTTGCCAGAAAGATTTTGTAGGTCAGGCAGTTGCAGGAGCGTTTCGCTGGTTTCGCGTTCGGGAGGATAAGTTACCGGGTGGGCGCTGGTTTTATGCAGCGCCAGCGCTGTGGTGCGGCCAATCGCATAATAAGCGAGATGGGCGGGCCAACTGATACCCGCTCGTGCCAGCATCGGATCGGCGTAGTGAACCGCGTGTTGTGAGAGCGCAAACACCAGATCGTCGGCGCGTAGTGCCTGTAACAAAGCAGGCAGGCGAGCGAGTTCTCGTCCGGGTGAAAATTCGATCAGTGGACTGTGCCAGGCGTGATAGCCAAGCTTTCTTAAACGGGTCACCAGTTGTTCGCCAGTTGGTGACGGACGGGTAACCAGAATCGTCATGATGAGCTCGACTCGTGATAAACGGCCTGAAGGATAGCGCTGGCTCCTTTTGCTAACAGCTCTTCAGCCAGCGCAATACCGATTTGTTCGGCGTCGGAGACGCTTCCTCTACGTTCACCGACGATCATTTGGCTGCCGTCCGGGGCACCAACCAGCGCACGTAGCCACAGTGTGTCGCCTTCCAGTTCGGCATAGCTGCCAATCGGCACCTGACAACCCCCTTCAAGACGCACATTCATGGCGCGTTCAGCCAGAACGCGGGCAGCGGTAGCGAAGTGATTGAGTGGGGCAAGGAGTTGGCGGATACGATCGTCATTTAAACGGCATTCGATGCCGATTGCGCCTTGTCCGACGGCGGGCAGAGATTCTTCCGGGCTCAACGCGCTGCGGATACGTTCTTCGAGGCCGAGGCGTTTCAGACCGGCGACGGCAAGAATAATGGCGTCGTAGTCGCCGCTATCCAGTTTTGACAGGCGCGTTCCGACATTGCCACGTAAATCACGAATCACCAGATCGGGGCGTCGGGCGCGCAGCTGACATTGGCGGCGCAGGCTGGAAGTGCCGACACAACTGCCTTCCGGTAACTGTTCGAGGCTGTCGTAATGATTGGAAACAAAAGCGTCGCGCGGGTCGTCACGTTCGCAAATCGTGGTCAGGCCGAGGCCATCCGGGAATTCGACGGGCACATCTTTCATGGAGTGGACGGCAATGTCGGCACGCCCTTCAAGCAGCGCCAATTCCAGCTCTTTAACAAACAATCCTTTACCGCCGACTTTTGCCAGTGGCGTATCCAGGATGATGTCGCCGCGAGTCACCATCGGCACCAGCTCCACGTGTAAATCCGGATAGAGGAGATTCAGACACTGCTGTACATATTGTGCTTGCCACAGGGCGAGCGGGCTTTGTCGGGTGGCAATTCTAATAATATTGGCTAACATGCTTGATACCGTTTTTATCATTTTCCGCCATCGTATCATTGATGGTGCGTTGGTGTCAGGTTGTGGGCATGAGCGGTGCGCCTTTTAAAACGGTCTGAAATTCGGGTGCCGCAAACATAGAGATAGGAGACCGTGCTGATGCAGTTGGGTAGAGAAATTCGTAATAAAGCAAGATAGATAAGTCTAACTTTCTTTACTTTCTTTACGCCCATTCAGCAAGGTGTTAAATTGATCACGTTTCCAGCAATAATTCGCTAAACATTCTTCTAATTTCATCATGGCGGATTTGGAACACGGGGTTTTTCTAGGCACTGGGATAAATCAGGCGAAACGTCTTGTACTTCTACATCGAGACTTTGAAGCAAAGACTGGATGCGATCAACCAACTGCGTGTTGACCGTGCTCTGGGAGCAATGAAGCCCGCTTTTCAGCAGGTTTACAGTCTTCTGCCCATTTTATTACATCATCATCACCCGTTGATGCCCGGCTACCTTGAAGGCAAGGTGCCTCACGGTATCTGCACTCACACGCCTGATGAAAAACAACAACAGTACCTTGATGGCATCGCGCTGCGCTGGGGTCAGTTTGACTGTTCTCATCCGCAAGGCGAACTGCCGATCACGGGCATCTATTCCATGGGCAGCACCTCGTCTATCGGGCAGAGTTGTAGCTCCGATCTTGATATCTGGGTGTGCCACCAATCTTGGTTGGACAGCGAAGAACGCCAGCTCCTACAGAAAAAATGTACGCTGCTGGAGCAGTGGGCCGCGGCGCAAGGCGCAGAGGTCAGCTTCTTCCTGATGGATGAAAGCCGTTTCCGCCACAATGAAAGCGGCAGCCTGAGCGGTGAAGACTGCGGTACCACGCAGCATATCCTGTTACTCGACGAATTCTACCGTACCGCCGTGCGTATGGCGGGTAAACGCATTCTGTGGAACATGGTGCCGGTCGAAGAAGAATCTCACTACGACGAATATGTACTGTCGCTGTACTCACAAGGCGCACTGGCACCTAACGAGTGGATGGATTTAGGCGGCTTAAGTACGCTGTCGGCGGAAGAGTATTTCGGCGCGAGCCTCTGGCAGCTCTATAAAAGTATCGATTCTCCTTATAAAGCCGTACTGAAAACGCTGCTGCTGGAAGCCTATTCCTGGGAATACCCGGATACCAGCTTGCTGTCGACTGAAATTAAAAAACGTCTGCATGATGGTGAGATCGTCTCCTTCGGTCTTGATCCTTACTGCATGATGTTGGAGCGCGTGACGCACTACCTGACGGCGATCAACGATCCCACGCGTCTCGATCTGGCGCGTCGATGTTTCTACTTAAAAGTCTGTGAAAAGCTCTCCAGAGAAAAAGCCTGCGTTGGCTGGCGTCGCCAGATTCTGAGCCAGTTGGTGCAAGAATGGGGCTGGAGCGACGAACATCTGGCGATGTTGGATAACCGCGCTAACTGGAAAATCGAACAGGTACGCGAAGCGCATAATGAACTGCTGGACGCGATGATGCAGACCTATCGCAACCTGATCCGCTTTGCCCGCCGTAATAATCTGAGTGTCAGCGCCAGCCCGCAGGATATCGGTGTGTTGACCCGTAAACTGTATGCTGCGTTTGAAGCGCTGCCGGGCAAAGTCACGCTGCTGAACCCACAAATATCGCCTGATTTGTCGGAGCCGAACTTAACCTTTATCTATGTTCCTCCGGGTCGTGCGAACCGTTCTGGCTGGTACCTGTACAATCAGGCGCCGTCGATGGATGCCATCGTCAGCCACCAGCCGCTGGAATATAACCGTTATCTGAACAAATTGGTGGCGTGGGCCTATTTTAATGGCCTGCTGACACCAAGCACGCGTCTGTACATTAAAGGCAACGAGCTGTGCGATATCACGCGCCTGCAAGCGCTGGTGGACGATGTCGCCAGCCACTTCCCGCTGCGACTGCCTGCGCCAACGCCGAAAGCGCTGTATAGCCCGTGTGAAATTCGTCATCTGGCGATTATCGTCAATCTGGAACATGATCCGACCGCGGCTTTCCGCAATCAGGTGGTGCATTTCGATTTCCGTCATTTGGATGTCTTTAGCTTCGGCCAGCAGCAGCAGTGTCTGGTCGGCAGTATCGACCTGCTGTATCGCAACTCGTGGAACGAAGTGCGTACCCTGCATTTCAGCGGCGAGCAGGCGGTGTTGGAAGCGCTGAAAACCATTCTGGGCAAAATGCATCAGGATGCGGCGCTGCCGGAATCACTGGAAGTGTTCTGCTACAGCCAGCATTTGCGCGGGCTGATTCGTACCCGTGTGCAGCAATTGGTGTCCGAATGCATTGAGCTGCGCCTGACCAGTACGCGTCAGGAGCCGGGTCGCTTCAAAGCGGTGAAAGTGGCGGGTCAAACCTGGGGGCTGTTCTTCGAGCGGCTCAGTGTGTCAGTGCAGAAGCTGGAAAACGCGGTTGAATTTTATGGCGCCATTTCCAACAACAAACTGCAAGGCCAGCCGGTTCAGGTTGAAACCAACCATGTCCATTTACCGCCGGTGGTTGATGGCGTCGCCAGTGAAGGGATCATCCAGTTCTTCTTTGAAGATCTGACGGAAAATCAGGGTTTTAATATCTATATTCTGGATGAATCGAATCGCGTTGAGGTGTATCACCACTGTGAGGGCAGTAAAGAAGAGCTGGTGCGTGATGTCAGCCGCTTCTATTCGTCGTCGCACGATCGCTTTACCTATGGTTCCAGCTTTATCAATTTCAACCTGCCGCAGTTCTACCAAATCGTGCAGTTGGACGGCCGCACGCAGGTGATCCCGTTCCGCAGTAGCGCGCTTTCTCATCTGTGCATCACGCCCGTGGTGGATGATGAGATGATGACAATGAAGCAGCGACTACAGATTTTATAACCACTCTATACTCGGCTTTCAGCGTACTCAGAAAGGGATGTACTGATGGATTCGTTGCAACGCCGAAACCTGATACTGCTGGCGCTTGGACAAGGGCTGACCGGCAGTATTATTTCCCTGATGACGTTATGCTCTACGCTGGTTGGCGTATCCATGACGCCGGTTCCGCTGTTGACCACCTTGCCGATTACCGCGACGGTGTGCGGTGCGGCGCTGATGATCTACGCCGTTTCATCGCTGATGACAAAATATGGCAGGCGTAATGCGTTCATCATCGGCACGATGATGGGGCTGGCGGGGGCGCTGTTGGCGGCGCTGGCGATTGTGCTGCACAGCTTCTTCCTCTTTGTGTTCTCGACGTTTGTTCTGGGGATGTCCTGCGCTTTCAATCAATACTATCGTTTCGCCGCGGCTGAAATTTTCACCGACAATCAGCAGAAAAATCGTGCTATTTCATGGGTGATCAGCGGCGGTGTTCTGGGGGGCTTCCTCGGTCCGTTCGCGGCGAGTCAATCGTCTCAGCTCTGGGCATCGTACCCGTTTTTCGGCAGTTTTATCGCGGCGGCGTTCATCTGTGTCATCACATCACTGCTGTTACTTGGCCTTAAACTGCCTCCGATGTCCGTTGCCACGGCTAACGCTCAGCGTAGTGAACCGCTGGCGTCAATCCTGAAAAGTCGGGCGTTTGTGTTGGGAACGGCAAGCTGTTCTATCGGGTTTGTGGTGATGACGCTATTAATGAATTCAGTGCCGCTGGCGATGCACCAGCACCACTTTTCCGTCAGCCATAGTGCGACGGTGCTGCAATGGCACTTTGTCGCCATGTATGCGCCAGCGCTGCTGTTAGTGATACTGGCGAAACGGCTGACGCCGATTCAGGTGGTGGCGATTGGCATGGTATGTAACGTCGTTGGCGTGGCGGTTGCGCTGAGTGGTTTGACGTTCTGGCACTTCCTTTTTGCACTGGCGCTGTTCGGCATCGGGTGGGCGTTTATGTTCAATGGCGGGACATTTATGCTGAACGCCTTTACGCATTCCGTGCACAAATCCCGGTTGCAGGGCATTAATTCGCTGGTGATTTACGTGCCTAACGCGCTGGCTTCGCTGTCTGCCGGGAGCTTGATGGCGCTGACCAGCGGCTGGCCGCTGGTGAATATGGTGGGTATCGGCATGCTGTTGTTACTGCTACTGGCTCTGATATTACTGAGACGACGCTGAGGTACGGTGCTGCGTGATTGAAAAGATGACTGTTATCCGAAGTGAACGGCTTCCCCGGCCTGAGCCGAACAGGCTGATGACAGCAGCGCGATAAAGTCCTCACCGCTGCGATCGCATATCCAGCGTGTTTCCTGAAGGTTGAAGTGGTAACCACCTGCTTTGGTCGCCAGCCAGATTTGGTGCAGCGGCTCCTGCCGATTAATCACGATTTTGCTGCCGTTCTCAAAACTCAGCGTCATCACGCCGCCGTTGGTTTCGTAATCGATGTCGGCATCACCTTCAAACCGATCCAGCGTTTCTTCCAACTGAAGCATGAGTTCGTCGGCTAATTGGTGGAACTCGCTATCGTTCATTTTCGATTCCTATTGATTTTCATGATCCACCTGCGATTATAGAGAGCATACGAGTATTAATGACAGGTCTTAACGTGATGAAGAACGTATTTCGCCAGTTTTTTCTGGTGTTAGCCGTAGTGAGTTTATTTGGTTGTGGTCTGAAAGGGCCGCTGTATATGCCTGCCGATGGCAAATCCGGTGCGTCAACGACTCAGCAAAATGAGAACCAGCCGCCGCAAAAGAAAGCGTCAATACGTCCTTAATGCGTGACGGTAATAATAAATAACAGGTCACGTAGATGTTTATCGCGCCCGGTTAAGCAAGCGGGGGAGTCAGGATAATGCAGTTCGCTAAGATGCACGGATTAGGCAACGATTTCATGGTCGTTGATGCCGTTACGCAAAACGTTTATTTTTCACCTGAATTAATTCGCCGTTTGGCGGATCGGCACTGTGGTGTCGGGTTTGACCAACTGTTGGTCGTCGAACCGCCTTACGATCCTGAATTGGATTTTCATTACCGTATTTTTAACGCGGATGGCAGTGAAGTGGCGCAGTGCGGTAACGGTGCGCGCTGTTTTGCCCGCTTTGTTCGCCTGAAAGGGCTGACCAACAAGCGTGATATTGCCGTCAGTACGCAAACGGGCAGGATGGTGTTGTCTGTGACGGATGATGAGCTGGTGCGCGTCAATATGGGCGAACCCAATTTCGAGCCGCAACAGGTGCCGTTTCGCGCGGTCAAAGCAGAGAAAACCTACATCATGCGTGCCGATGAACACACGGTGCTTTGCGGCGTGGTGTCGATGGGTAACCCGCACTGTGTGATTCAGGTTGAGGATGTGGACACGGCGAAGGTGGAAACGCTGGGGCCGCTGTTGGAAAGCCATGAGCGTTTTCCTGAGCGTGCCAATATTGGTTTTATGCAGGTTGTCGATAGCCACACTGTCCGTCTGCGGGTATACGAGCGCGGTGCGGGAGAAACACAGGCCTGTGGTAGCGGCGCGTGTGCCGCCGTGGCAGTAGGAATCCAGCAGGGGTTATTGTCCGCGAATGTTCGCGTATCTCTGCCGGGCGGGGATTTGGATATCCAGTGGGATGGGCCGGGACATCCGTTATTCATGACCGGGCCTGCAACGCATGTCTACGATGGATTTATTCATTTATGAAGAATGTCGAGGAACAGGCAGAGCGCGAGATCGCACTCAGTGACGAGATGGTTTTGCAGTTCCTGCAACAGAATCCCGATTTTTTTATCCGCAATGCGCGTCCCGTCGAGCAGATGCGCATCCCTCATCCCGTCAGGGGAACCGTGTCGCTGGTGGAATGGCAACTGGCGCGCCAGCGTAACCACATTACTCAGCTTGAGGAAGAAATCACGCTGTTGATGGAGCAGGCGGGGGCGAACGAAGCGTTGTTCAATCGCCTGCTGGGGTTACAAACTGAATTGGCGTCGGCGGATAGCCTGACGGACATGCTGGAGCGGTTGCAGCGCTGGGCGCGCCAGCTTGGTTTGGCGGGCGCGACGGTTCGTCTGTTCAGCGATAAATGGCGTATTGGTGCGCCATCCGGTTTTACCCATCTTGGGCTACATCGCACCACATTTGAGCCGTTACGCATTCAGCGTTTCGGACAAAGCAACCACTATCTTGGCAGCCTGAATGGGCCGGAACTGCTGCTCCTGCTGCCGCAGGCCAGGCAGATTGGGTCGGTTGCGCTGTCGCTGATGGGCAACAATCACGATTTGGGCGTGCTGATTTTCAGCAGCCGTGACAGCCACCATTATCAGGATGGTATGGGAACCGTACTGCTCCAGCAAATGGCCATGATGCTGCCGGCGATGCTGGCGCGCTGGGTTGAGCGGGTATGAGCCGACAGCCCGCGTCATCGGAGGTACCTTCCTCGTCCCCTTTACACGCCGATGTTGAGGCTTTCCTGCGCTATCTGAAAGTAGAGCGTCAGCTAAGCCCGCTCACGCAGACCAGCTATTTGCGTCAACTGTCTGCGGTTATCACCATTCTCTCTGCTGCGGGTGTGAGCGACTGGCGTAAGCTGGACGCCGCTGGCGTGCGTTCCGTGGTATCCCGCAGTAAACGCGATGGTCTGCATTCAGGGAGTCTGGCGTTGCGCCTATCGGCATTACGCAGCTTTCTCGACTGGATGGTGTCACGCGGCGTGCTGGCGGCTAATCCGGCGAAAGGGGTATCCACACCGCGAGCCGGACGCCCGTTGCCAAAGAATATGGATGTGGATGAAATGGGCAGGCTGCTGGAGATCGATCTGGACGATCCTCTCGCGGTGCGCGACCGCACGATGCTCGAAGTGATGTACGGTGCGGGGCTGCGTTTGGCGGAAATGGTCGGTATGAACTGTCAGCATATCGATCTGGCCAGCGGTGAAGTTTGGGTCATGGGGAAGGGCAGCAAAGAGCGCAAATTGCCGATAGGAAAAACGGCGGTAACCTGGCTGGAACGCTGGCTGGCGCTGCGCGAACTGTTTGGCCCGCAGGATGATGCCGTTTTTATCTCCAATCAGGGACGACGCATTTCGATGCGCAACGTGCAGAAGCGTTTTGCCGAATGGGGGATTAAGCAGGGCGTAAATAGCCATGTTCATCCGCATAAGCTGCGCCACTCCTTTGCGACGCACATGCTGGAATCCAGCGGGGATTTACGGGCGGTGCAAGAGCTACTGGGCCATGCCAACCTGTCTACAACACAGATTTATACCCATCTTGATTTTCAACATTTAGCCTCCGTGTACGATGCTGCGCATCCACGCGCCAAACGAGGGAAACCCTGATGCATTTTTACCGATCTCTTGGCCCGATCCGGGCGATCACGTTCGATCTGGATGACACGCTGTACGACAACGCGGACGTCATCCGGCGCACGGGGCAAGAGTCAATCCGCTTTCTGCAACAGTACCATCCTGCGCTTCGTGACTTCCAGGCGGAGGATTTTCAGAACTTACGCCAGACCTTGCTTGAGCGCGAACCAGACATCTATCACGACGTGAGCGAATGGCGTCGCCGTGCGGCTGAACTGGCCATGTTAGAACGTGGACTGAGCGCGGCAGAAGCGAAGGATGGCGCAAAAGCGGCAATGGAAAATTTTGCCCACTGGCGCAGCCAGATTACGATTACCGAAGAGACGCACCAGACGCTGGCGGCGTTAGCCGAGAAAGTGCCGCTGGCCGCCATCACCAATGGTAATGCTGAGCCGCACCGCTTTGGTCTCGATCGCTATTTTTCGTTCATCCTGCGCGCTGGCCCGCACGGTCGTGCCAAACCGTTTGATGACATGTACCATCTGGCAGCGGAAAAACTCAATCTGCCTTTGCATGCGATCCTTCACGTGGGCGACGATCTCACGACCGATGTGGCGGGGTCGATCCGCTGCGGTATGCAGGCCTGCTGGATTAACCTGCGTGAAGGCAGCCTGACGCAGATTGGGGATGCCCGACTGCTGCCGCATATTGAAATTTCGCGGTTGGCATCGCTGTCGGCGTTGTTATAATCACCGCATTAATCTGTATAAATTACCAGTGGAAACGCCCTCGCATGTGCGAATACTGGTCACTTAAGCCCGTTATTAGGGGAAACACAGGGGGAGGTTCCCGTAGGGAGGCCTCACCCCTGTGGTCGCCCCGTGTATCTCGATGCTTAAACGATCGGCATGACTTACATGTGCGGCGTTTCCCTCACCGGATAACCCGTACCTATGGACGTTTCTGATCTGCTCGATGGCCTCAACGACAAACAGCGTGACGCGGTAGCCGCGCCGCGCAGTAATTTATTAGTGCTGGCGGGGGCAGGCAGCGGCAAAACACGGGTACTGGTACACCGCATCGCCTGGCTTTTGTCTGTCGAAAACTGTTCGCCGTACTCCATCATGGCGGTGACATTTACCAACAAAGCGGCGGCGGAGATGCGCCATCGTATCGATCACCTGATCGGCACCAGCCAGGGCGGCATGTGGATTGGCACTTTCCACGGGCTGGCACACCGCCTGCTGCGTGCGCACCATATGGATGCCAATCTGCCGCAGGATTTCCAGATTCTGGACAGCGAAGATCAGTTGCGTCTGCTGAAACGCCTGATTCGGGCACTCAATCTGGACGAGAAACAGTGGCCGCCGCGTCAGGCGATGTGGTTCATCAATGGGAAGAAGGATGAAGGTCTGCGCCCGCAGCATATTGAAAGCTACGGCAACCCTATTGAGCAAACGTGGCAGCGCGTGTATCAGGCCTATCAGGAAGCGTGCGATCGCGCCGGGCTGGTGGATTTTGCCGAACTGCTGCTGCGCGCCCATGAACTGTGGCTGAACAAGCCGCACGTGCTGAATCACTATCGCGAACGTTTTACCAATATTCTGGTGGATGAATTTCAGGATACCAACCGCATTCAGTACGCCTGGATCCGTATGCTGGCGGGCGACAGCGCCAAAGTGATGATCGTCGGGGATGACGATCAGTCGATTTACGGCTGGCGCGGGGCGCAGGTCGAAAATATTCAGCTGTTCCTGAAGGATTTTGCTGGCGCAGAAACGATCCGTCTGGAGCAGAACTACCGCTCGACCAGCAATATTTTGAAAGCGGCGAATGCGCTGATTGCCCATAACGGCGGGCGACTCGGCAAGAACCTATGGACCGATGGCGTAGAGGGCGAACCTATCTCGTTGTATTGCGCGTTTAACGAGCTGGATGAAGCGCGTTACGTCGTCAACCGGATTAAAACCTGGCAGGAAAATGGCGGAGCGCTGAAGGATAACGCCATTCTTTACCGGAGCAACGCCCAGTCGCGCGTGCTGGAAGAGGCGCTGTTGCAGCAGAGTATGCCGTACCGCATCTATGGCGGCATGCGCTTCTTTGAGCGTCAGGAAATTAAAGACGCGCTGTCTTATCTGCGTCTGATCGCCAACCGTAACGACGATGCAGCGTTTGAGCGTGTGGTGAATACGCCGACGCGCGGTATTGGCGACCGCACGCTGGATGTCGTCCGCCAGACGTCGCGCGATCGTCAACTGACGCTGTGGCAAGCCACGCGGGCGCTGTTGCAGGAGAAAGTGCTGGCCGGACGGGCGGCGGCATCGCTACAGCGTTTTATCGAATTGATCGATGTCTTGGCCTATGAAACGTCGGAATTGCCGCTGCATGTGCAAACTGACCGGGTGATTAAAGATTCCGGCCTGTGGAGCATGTACGAACAGGAAAAAGGCGAGAAAGGGCAGGCGCGAGTAGAAAACCTGGAGGAATTGGTGACGGCGACGCGCCAGTTCAGCTATCAGGAAGAAGATCAGGATTTGATGCCGCTTCAGGCTTTCCTGTCGCATGCCGCGCTGGAAGCGGGGGAAGGTCAGGCGGATGCCAATCAGGACGCGGTACAGCTCATGACGCTGCACTCGGCGAAAGGGCTGGAGTTCCCGCAGGTGTTTATCGTCGGCATGGAAGAAGGCATGTTCCCCAGCCAGATGTCGCTGGATGAAGGCGGGCGTCTGGAAGAAGAGCGCCGTCTGGCTTACGTCGGCGTGACGCGTGCGATGGAGAAACTGACGATAACCTACGCCGAATCCCGCCGTTTATACGGCAAAGAGGCCTATCATCGACCTTCCCGATTTGTTGGCGAGCTGCCTGAAGAGTGTGTTGAAGAAGTGCGGCTACGCGCCAGCGTCTCCCGCCCGGTCAATCATCAGCGTCTCGGCACGCCGGTCACGCAAAACGACAGCGGTTACAAATTGGGGCAGCGGGTTCGCCATGCAAAATTTGGGGAAGGCACGATCGTGAATCTGGAAGGCAGCGGCGATCACGCCCGTCTTCAGGTGGCGTTTCAAGGGCAGGGGATTAAATGGCTGGTTGCCGCCTATGCCCGGCTGGAAACGGTGTGATTGTCATGTGTGAGTCGGTATATCTCATAAAAAACGGGTATTAATCTTTATCACCATTTTCGACAATGCTAGGTGGTCTAGCGCGTATCCAGGATGTGTGGTATCACAATAAAAAAGGAGCATGCCCATGACGCTAGAGCAGATTATTGCCGAATTACAGAAGAAAAAATGGGTCGATCTCACGCACACGGTGACGGAGTCGATTCCTATTTTTAGCGCGTTTGAAGGCGTGTTGCAGCGCAAGACGTTATTTAACGTTGAAGAGCATGGCTTTTTCGCACAGTCCGTGACATTCGCGACGCAGACGGGGACGCATATTGATGCGCCGGGGCATTTTGTCGCGGGCAAACGTTATCTGGACCGTATTGATAATAAAGAGCTGTTGCTGCCGCTGGCGGTGATCCACAAGCAAGACGCTGTCGCACGTGATGCTGACTACCGTTTGTCGGTTGACGATATCCTGGCGTTTGAGCGTGAGCACGGGGAAATTCCGTCAGGCAGCTTTGTCGCGTTTGCCAGCGGCTGGAGTACACGCTGGCCCGATATTGATGCCTTCGCCAATAGAGACGAACAGGGCAACAGCCATACGCCGGGGTGGTCGTTTGAGGCACTGACGTTCCTGTTTGAAGAGCGTGGTATTAGCGCGGTGGGGCACGAAACGCTGGATACGGATTCCGCCGCTGATTTCCGTCGCAACAACGGGCTTATTGGTGAGTTCTTTGTACTAAACCAGAATGCCTGGCAGGTTGAGGTACTGAATAACCTGCATCAACTGCCGCCTACCGGTGCTTATATCCACGTCAGCTACCCTAATTTTGCTGGCGCACCCGGTTTCCCCGTCCGAGCCATTGCTTATTTGCCGGACAATGCCTGACCGACAGATGCAGTTCCTCTTTGCTTGGGGGACTGCGTTTTTTACCGCTTCAGCGCTGGATTTATTGGATAAACCCCATTCATTTGACCAATATTTTACAGCGTGTTTCCGCCGCGGTTTTAAAGTTGAAGTCTTTTTCATCTCGGCGTAACATGCGCGCATCATTATTCTCGGAGGACTAACGCCTTGGACACACCCAGTCGATACTGGCTCACTAACCTGTTCATTAGGTACAACTTCTAAGGCTATCTTCCTCTGCTGATAGCCTTCGTGGTTGTCAGCGACGCTGTTTTTGTCGCTACGAGTCAGATCCGTCGAACGGACTGAAACCTGCCGGTGACACCTCACCTCTGTTTCTGTGCTTCAATCGCGTTGTCCATCTCTGCTACTGAAAGGGGAGCTATGGCCCATGCTGAGCGCATTTAAACTGGATAATTGCCGTTTATCTCGTCTGGAACTGGATGACTCCGATGATCTCACCACGTCAGTTTGGGTCGATTTGATCGAACCAGAAGACGATGAGCGTGAAAAAGTACAAAACGAACTGGGACAAAGCCTGGCAACCCGTCCGGAACTCGAAGATATTGAAGCGTCGGCACGTTTTTTTGAAGATGAAGATGGTCTGCACATTCACTCCTTTTTCTTCTTTGAAGATGCTGAGGATCACGCCGGTAACTCCACGGTGGCGTTTACTATCCGCGATGGTCGCCTGTACACCCTGCGCGAGCGTGAACTGCCCGCGTTCCGCCTGTATCGCATGCGCGCCCGCAACCAAACGCTGGTGGACGGCAATGCTTATGAACTGCTGCTCGATCTCTTTGAGACCAAAATTGAGCAACTGGCGGATGAAATCGAGAACATCTACAGCGATCTGGAATCGCTGAGCCGCATCATTATGGAAGGGCGGCAGGGCGAAGAGTACGACGATGCGTTGTCCACGTTAGCAGAGCTGGAAGACGTGGGCTGGAAAGTGCGCCTGTGCCTGATGGATACCCAACGCGCGTTGAATTTTCTGGTGCGTAAAGCCCGTTTGCCATCCGGCCAATTGGAACAGGCGCGCGAAATTTTACGCGATATCGAATCCCTGCTGCCGCACAATGAATCCCTGTTCCAGAAAGTTAACTTCCTGATGCAGGCGGCGATGGGCTTCATCAACATCGAGCAGAGCCGGATTATCAAGATCTTCTCGGTGGTCTCCGTGGTGTTCCTGCCACCGACGCTGGTGGCGTCCAGCTACGGGATGAACTTTGAATTTATGCCTGAACTGAAGTGGTCGTTTGGTTATCCAGGTGCGATTGTGCTGATGATTCTCGCTGGACTGGCACCTTACCTCTATTTCAAACGTAAAAACTGGCTGTAAGTTTTCACCGATGCGCCTGATGGGTATTCACCAGCAGGCGTATCATGTCTTTTCCTTCAATGCAACATCTCTGCTCTGTGCGATTATCGCCGTAGCTTACGCTGCGTATAAAGCGCATCCAAAATGAACAGCCCCAGCGCGCCCCAGATGAAGGCAAACGTGACCAGCTTGTCGCTGCTAAACGTTTCCCCGTAGAACACCACGGCCAGCAGGAACATGATGGTAGGGCCGAGATACTGGAAAAAGCCGAGCGTCGACAGGCGCAGGCGCATGGCCGCCGCGGTGAAAAACAGCAGCGGCACGGTGGTGACGATCCCAGCCGAGAGCAGCAGCAGGTTCAGCGACCAGGGATTGGCCGTCAGATGACTGCTTGGCGTGTCGGCAATAAAAAACAGATAAATGACCGCCACCGGCAGCAGCCACAGCGTTTCGATCAGCATCCCGGTTTGCCCGTCGATCCCAATTTTCTTACGCAGCAGGCCGTATAACGCGAAGCTGAATGCCAGCCCTAGCGCGATAACCGGCAGCGATCCGAACGTCCACAGTTGAACCAGTACACCTGTCACCGCGAGTAGTACGGCCAGCCATTGCAGACGGCGAAAGCGCTCGCCAAGGAAAATCATACCCAACATAACGTTGACCAGCGGGTTGATAAAATATCCCAGACTGGCTTCCAGCATGTGATGATTGTTGACCGCCCAGATGTACAACAGCCAGTTTCCACCGATAAGCACCGCCGTTAATGCCAGCAGAAACAGGTGCTTGACGTTGCGGCAGGCATAGCTCACCTGACGCCATTTCCGGCCAATCGTCAGCAGGATCAGCATAAAGAAGAATGACCAGATAATACGGTGCGTCAGTATTTCATTGGGTGGAACGTGCTCAAGCAGCTTGAAATAAACGGGAGCAATTCCCCAAATGAAATACGCACCGAGGGCGAAAAATATCCCCTCACGGGTTTGTTGCGCGTTCATGGGTGACTCGATAAGGACGGCGGGAAAACGCTAAGTCTACCCAAAACTGTGAGCGCTTTCACGTAAAGTGTTCATGACAATCTTTGCCAACGAAATGCTATCCAACAATATAGGTGGCGGTGGCGCTGGCCAGATGTGAACCCTGCTCGTTATGCAATTCGGCGCGTGCGACGGCGATTTTATTGCCGCCGCGCAGTAGCGTACTGGTAATGGTGAAGTGTTCCCCATAACCCGGACGCAGATAATCTACTCGCATATCAATGGTTCCCATGCGGGCAAGCCGATGATGAAACTCCTGCTCGCTGATCGTCTCATGGCGCAGCAGCGTGTTACCGACGCACACCACTCCGGCAGCAACGTCCAACCCGGCGGCAATCACGCCGCCATGCAGAATCTTTTGTGCCGCATTGCCGATGAGCTTCTCTTGCCGGACGAACGTCAGGACGGCCTTATCAGCTTCAAATTGCTGTAGCTCAAGGCCTAGCTCAATGTTGAACGGCATTTTGTAAATGAAAATCTCGCCAACAAGCTGGCGCACGGTATCTCTGGTTAATATCGTTCCCTGAGATGAGGGGAGGTTAGCCATCGTTGTTTTCCGTCCGAGCAATAAGAGATACACATTAAATGTAGGCGATTTGATGCACTAAGGTTATGTGAATGTTTATTTTATGCATTGATTTTGTTTCTTGCCAGAAAAGGCTGAGAAACGGAGGAACGGTAATTCAAATGTCGCGGAACTGTGTAGAATGGCGGGCTTGAGTGGGCAAGGCTTATCGCTATTTAGATAAAAGAGTTTATTTAGATAAAAGACTTTATTTATAAAAGAATGCCGGAGAAGAAACATGTCGGAGAAAATGAATGCATAAAATCGGATTCGTACTGGCAGCATTACTGATGGCACAGGCCCATGCTGAAGTCACAACAAACGCGCCAGCGCCAAATCAACCGGCGGTACGTGGCAGCATTATCGCCAGTCTGTTACAAGAGCACGATACCCCGTTTGTCCTCTATCCCTATGAAAGTAACTACTTACTCTACACCTATACCAGCAATATCAATAAAACAGCGATTCAGAGCTATAACTGGGGTAATGAAGCACGTAAAGATGAAGTGCATTACCAGTTGAGCCTGGGCTTCCCGATCTGGCGCGGTATTCTGGGGGATAATTCGCTGCTGGGGGCTTCCTACACGCAGCGCTCATGGTGGCAGTTGTCGAATAAAAGCGAGTCTTCTCCGTTTCGTGAAACGGACTATGAACCCCAGGTCTTTTTGGGCTGGGCAACGAACGCCACCTTCGCGGGCTGGACGTTACGGGATGTGGAAGTGGGTTTTAACCACCAGTCTAATGGCCGTTCCGAACCGACGTCACGCAGTTGGAACCGCGCTTATACTCGTCTGATGGCGCAGAACGGCAACTGGCAGGTCGATGTGAAACCGTGGATACGTTTCTCCGATAGCCAGGATGATAACCCGGATATCACCAAATACATGGGTCATTACCGCTTACGCATCGGCTATGTGTGGGGCGAGAGTGTGTTTAGCGCGGAAGGACGTTATAACTGGAACAGCGGCTACGGCGGTGGTGAACTGGGCTGGAGCTACCCGCTGACGCGTCATGTTCGTTTTTACACCAAGGTCTTTAGCGGCTACGGTGAATCCCTGATTGACTACAACCACCGTCAGACCCGCTTTGGCGTTGGGGTGACGCTGAATGACATGTTCTAATGAACGTGTGTTTTAGCGATTGCCGTTTTTAGCCATCGTCGTTTTACCAAACTTAACCATTGCAGTTTTACCAAACGGCGCTGAAAATAGCGCCTGTTTGATTTCATTGAATTGGGGAAGGCGTGTCTACGGCGGAAGTATTGAATAAGGAAGCGCTGGCGGTTCAGGTTCTGCGGGACACGTTCGGCTACCAGCAATTCCGACCGGGTCAGCAGGAAATTATCAGCGCGACGCTCAGTGGGCAGGACTGTCTGGTTATCATGCCGACAGGCGGCGGCAAATCGCTGTGCTATCAAATCCCCGCGCTGGTGATGGACGGGCTGACGCTGGTGGTGTCTCCGCTGATTTCGCTGATGAAAGATCAGGTCGATCAGCTTCAGGCCTACGGCGTGTCGGCGGCCTGTCTGAATTCGACGCAGACGCGTGAACAGCAGCTTGACGTGATGGTGGGTTGCCGTACTGGTCAGATCAAACTGCTGTATATTGCGCCCGAACGTCTGACGACAGACAGCTTCCTCGATCATCTTGCACACTGGCAGATCGCCTTGATCGCCGTGGATGAAGCACACTGCATTTCCCAATGGGGGCACGATTTCCGCCCTGAATATCGTGCGCTGGGGCAGATTAAGCAGCGTTTTCCCCATCTTCCTTTTATTGCTTTGACGGCCACCGCTGACGATACCACGCGCAACGATATCGTTCGCCTGCTGGATCTTCGGTCGCCGCTCATCCAGATCAACAGTTTTGACCGCCCGAACATTCGTTACACGCTGGTAGAGAAATTTAAACCGCTCGATCAGCTCTGGATGTTCGTGCAGGGGCAGCGTGGAAAAAGCGGTATCATCTACTGTAATAGCCGTTCCCGCGTGGAAGATATTTGCGCGCGTTTGCAGGCCCGGGGGCTGAGCGCAGGGGCTTATCACGCCGGTCTGGATAATGAACGGCGTGCGCAGGTGCAGGAAGCCTTCCTGCGTGACGATCTTCAGGTGGTGGTGGCGACTGTCGCATTTGGTATGGGCATCAACAAGCCTAACGTGCGGTTTGTGGTGCACTTTGATATTCCGCGCAACATCGAATCCTACTATCAGGAAACGGGGCGTGCCGGACGTGATGGCCTCGCAGCGGAAGCCGCGCTGTTCTACGATCCGGCGGATATGGCGTGGCTGCGCCGTTGTCTGGAAGAAAAGCCAGCCGGGCCGCAGTTGGATATCGAGCGCCATAAGCTCAATGCGATGGGCGCGTTTGCCGAAGCGCAGACCTGCCGCCGTTTGGTGCTGCTGAACTATTTCGGTGAAGGACGCCAACAACCCTGCGGTAACTGTGATGTTTGTCTCGATCCGCCGAAGCGCTACGACGGGCTGGTTGAAGCGCAAAAGGTGCTGTCCTGCGTGTATCGGGTCGGACAGCGCTTTGGTTTAGGGTATATCGTCGAGGTGCTGCGCGGCGCAAATAACCAGCGTATCCGAGACTTTGGTCATGACAAGCTGCCGGTTTACGGCATCGGTAAGGACAAATCGCAGGAGCATTGGGTCAGCGTACTGCGCCAGTTGATTCATCTGGGGTTGCTGAACCAGAACATCACGATGCATTCCGCCGTACAGCTTACTGAGTCGGCGCGTCCGGTATTGCGGGGAGAAGTGCCGCTACAGCTGGCCGTGCCGCGTGTGATTAACCTGAAACCTCGCGCGAATCAAAAATCTTACGGCGGAAATTACGACCGTAAGCTGTTCGCCAAATTGCGCAAACTGCGTAAATCCATTGCGGATGAAGACAATATCCCGCCTTACGTGGTGTTCAGCGATGCGACGCTGCTGGAGATGGCGGAACTGATGCCGATCACCGCGGGTGAACTGCTGAATATCAACGGGGTAGGACACCGTAAACTCGAACGTTTCGGTGCGCCTTTCATGAACATGATTCGCGATCATGTCGATAATGATGACGAGTAACGCTCGCCTTATCTGATTGCCTTTAAAAACAGGAAAACCAACATGCTGATGCTATTTTTGACGGTGGCGCTGGTGCATTTCATTGCGCTGATGAGCCCTGGGCCGGATTTCTTTTTCGTTTCACAAACCGCTGCCAGCCGTTCCCGCCGTGAAGCGATGATGGGCGTGCTGGGTATTTCTCTGGGCGTGGTGGTCTGGGCGGCGATTGCGCTACTGGGGTTGCACCTGCTGTTGCAAAAAATGGCCTGGCTGCATACGGCTATTGCCGTCGGCGGTGGGCTGTACCTGTGCTGGATGGGCTGGCAGATGCTGCGTTCCGCGCGAAGTAAAGCGCAGTTGGAAACCACGCAAGAGACAGCGGTGGTTTTGCCTCAGCGTGGCAAAACCTTTATGCGCGGGTTATTGACGAATCTGGCTAACCCGAAGGCGCTGATCTATTTCGGCAGCGTGTTCTCGCTGTTTGTTGGCGATAGCGTCGGCAGCGGTGCTCGCTGGGGATTGTTTGCGCTGATCGCGATTGAAACGTTGATCTGGTTCAGTCTGGTTGCGGTCGTTTTCGCCCTACCGGCCATGCGTCGCGGCTATCAGCGTTTGGCGAAATGGGTAGATGGCGTAGCGGGCGTGCTGTTTACCGGATTTGGTCTGCACCTGATTTTCTCTCGCTAATTTTTCCCTGCGAGGATGTCTCTCAGCGCGAGTTCTGTGGAGAAAAAGCCGTAGGAACCCCCTTTCTTTGAGGAAAAAACGCGCCGCCATTTATGACGGCGCGCTCCTTCATCAGGCTTTTCTCGCGGTGGCAAGTAACGCGCCAACCAGCACAAACAGTGAACCGAATATCCGGTTAAGCATCTTCATCTGCCGTGGGCCTTTTAGCCAGCCGGCGATGCGCGTGGCCAGCGTGGCGTACCCAATCATCACGATAATATCGACCACAACGGTGGTGACGCCCAACACCAGATACTGTGCGGCCTGCGGCTGGTGGGGGATAATGAACTGCGGGAAAAGCGCTGCCAGAAACACAATGCTTTTTGGGTTGGTTAGATTCACCAGCACCGCGCGTTTAAAGAGTCTACGGCGCGGCATTGCGCTGGCAATCGCCTGAAGATCCAGTGCGCCAGCTGCACGCCATTGCTGAATCCCCAGCCAAATCAGATACGCTGCGCCCAGCCATTTCAGCATATCGAAAGCCAGTACGGACTGGTTAAGCAGCGCGCCCAGCCCGATGCCGACCAGCACAATATGAATCGCCAGCCCGACCTGTAAACCACAGATCGAGGCCGCTGCGCCGCGATAGCCGTGGCTAATTCCGGTGCTCATGGTGTTGATGGCACCAGAACCGGGCGACAGGCTGAGAATTAGCGTTGTGAGTAAATAGGTTAACCACCAATCCAATGTCATGAAGCATACCCCTGAATCACGTTCTGTATTACGAGAGTCTGTCTGTTTTTTATGTCACAATACGCTGGTGCTCTACCGCTTGTCATGTTCTTCCGCTAGCTTTAGTTTTCCCGCGTCACCGGAGAGGTGTGATGGTTCAACGCCACAATACGTTGTTTACGTCGGAACGGTTAACGCCTGAGGGGTTAACCTCGAACCTGCTAACGCGAGAAGCGCAGTTTGCCGCTTTTGCTACCGGAGAATTACTGGATTTCTGGCGTCAGCGCGAAGAGGGTGAATTCCCTGGCGTTGATGACGTGCCTATCCGGTTTGTTCGTTTTACCGCGTCACAGCACGACAAGATTGTCGTTGTCTTTTCAGGCCGTATCGAAAGCTATGTCAAATATAGCGAAGTGGCTTATGACCTCTTTCATAGCGGCTATGATGTACTCATCATGGATCACCGTGGGCAAGGTCGGTCTGGGCGGGTGCTGCAAGACGGCCACCGCGGACACGTCGTGCGCTTCAGCGATTATGTTGATGATGCCGAAACGCTGTGTCAGCAGCACATTGGCCCTAAACGATATATCCACCGGTTTGCGTTAGCGCATTCAATGGGGGGCGCGATTCTGGCACGGTTGCTGATTCGTCAGCCCGCGATGTTTGATGCCGTGGCGCTGTGCGCGCCGATGTTTGGTATCCGCTTGCCGCTTCCTCATTGCGTCGTGGGGTGGATTGTCGATTGGGCAGAGCGTCGCCCGGCAATACGCGATTATTACGCCATCGGCACCGGACAGTGGCGCCCGTTGCCTTATCGGATGAATGTGCTGACGCACAGCCGTGAACGCTACCAGCGCAGCATTCGATTTTATGCGGATTCACCGGATTTGCGCGTCGGCGGCCCCACTTATCACTGGGTGCGTGAAGCGATACAGGCGGGGAAACAGTTGCAGGCACAGGCCAGCATGGTCACTACGCCGCTTCTGCTGCTACAGGCAGGAGAGGAGCGCGTAGTGGATAACCGCAGCCAGAATGCGTTTTGTCAGGCGCTGGCGCAGAGCGGTAACGCCAATGCGCATGGCGTTTTACAGGTTATCCCCGGTGCGCGGCATGAAATTCTCTTTGAAACGGATACGCTCCGCGCTCAGGCATTTGCGCTGATTCTGGCACACTTTGCGCGTTATCATTGATTGTAGGCTGTTGGTAAACCGCTTAACGGACGCGGAGTCACCTCGTTAATTTTTTGCGGCGCGTGCCGCTACAACACACCAGAAGTGAGATCTCATCGTTATGTACCATGTCGTTGCTTCCGATTTAGATGGCACACTGCTGTCACCTGACCACTCGCTGTCCCCGTATGCGAAAGAAACCCTCAGGCTGCTGACGGAAAAAGGGATTCACTTTGTGTTCGCTACCGGACGGCACCACATGGATGTCGCGCAGATCCGCGATAATCTCGGCATCAGCGCGTTTATGATTACCTCGAATGGCGCACGAGTGCATAACTCGCAGGGCGAGCTGATTTTCAGTCACAATCTGGATCAGGACATTGCCCGCGACCTTTACAGCGTCGTACACAATAACCCCGATATGCTGACGCACGTTTATCGTGATGACGAGTGGTTTATGAACCGTCCGCGTGCGGAAGAAGAGCGTTTCTTCAAAGAGTCGATCTTTAAATACAAGCTGTTTGAGCCTGCGTTGCTGGAAACCGATGGCGTTAGCAAGGTGTTCTTTACCTGTGATTCCCATGAACAATTGCTGCCGCTGGAAGAAGCGATCAACGCGCGCTGGGGCGATCGCGTTAACGTGAGTTTTTCGACGCTCACGTGTCTGGAAGTGATGGCGGGCGGCGTATCGAAAGGCCATGCGCTTGAGCAGGTGGCGAAGATTATCGGCTTCTCGCTCAAAGAGTGCGTGGCGTTTGGTGATGGCATGAACGACTACGAAATGCTGTCGATGGCGGGTAAAGGCTGCGTCATGCAGAACGCGCATCAGCGCTTGAAAGATTTACTGCCGGATCGTGAAGTGATTGGGTCTAACGCAGACAGCGCTGTGCCGAATTACCTGCGGGAGCTGTTTCTGAAATAATCTGCGCAGAGGTTACGCGGTGATTGATGGTACAAACGAAGGCGGCGTCATCATGACGCCGCCAGAGGGATGCTTACAAGAGCGGGTTAGGCGCGGCTGGCTAACTCTGCTTTATGCTTTTTCTCATTCAGCATAACAACAATCAGCAGAAGTACAGCCATAATACTGCCGCCGATCATGACCATGAAGCCGCCATCCCAACCGAAGAAGTCAACGGTGTAGCCGACGATGGCGCTGGCGGCAACGGAACCACCGAGGTAGCCGAACAGACCGGTAAAGCCTGCTGCTGTCCCTGCTGCTTTCTTCGGTGCCAGTTCCAGCGCGTGCAGACCAATCAGCATAACCGGGCCGTAGATCAGGAAGCCGATGACGATCATACAGGCCATATCCACGCCAGGGTTACCGGCTGGGTTCATCCAATAGACGATGGTTGCGATGGTAACCAGCGTCATAAAGAATACGCCTGTTGCACCACGGTTGCCTTTGAACACCTTATCGGACATCCAGCCGCACAGCAGCGTACCCGGAATACCGGCGTATTCGTACAGGAAGTAAGCCCAGGAGGATTTATCCAGCGCGAAGTGTTTCACTTCTTTCAGGTAAGTCGGTGACCAGTCGAGGATGCCGTAACGCAGCAGGTAAACGAAGACGTTAGCGATAGCGATGTACCACAGCAGTTTGTTCGGGAAAACGTACTGCATGAAGATCTGCTTCGCTGTCAGTTCTTCTTCTGCTTTATCATTATAATCAACAGGATAGTCGTTTTTGTACTCTTCGATTGGCGGCAAACCACAGGATTGCGGGGTATCGCGCATCAGCGCAAAGGCAATCAGCGCAACCAGAATGGCAGCGAAGGCTGGCATGTAGAGTGCGGCTTTCCAGTCGTTGAACCAGGCCATACCCAGCAGGAACAGCAGCGGAGGAATACCGCCACCGACGTTGTGAGCACAGTTCCACACGGACACGATCCCACCACGTTCTTTCTGTGACCACCAGTGAACCATGGTGCGTCCGCACGGCGGCCATCCCATTCCCTGGAACCATCCGCACAGGAACAGCAGAACGAACATAATCGCGATGCTGGACGTTGCCCACGGTACGAAGCCCATGAACAGCATAACGGCAGCGGCCAGAATCAGACCAGCAGGCAAGAACACGCGCGGGTTGGAACGGTCAGATACCGAACCCATGATGAATTTGGAAAAACCGTAGGCAATGGAAATGCCGGACAGCGCAAAACCAAGATCGCCGCGCGAGAAGCCTTGCTCAATCAGGTAAGGCATGGCGAGTGCGAAGTTTTTACGTACCAGATAGTAGGCGGCGTAGCCAAAAAAGATCCCCATGAAAATCTGCCAGCGCAGACGGCGATAGAGGGGATCGACACGATCCTGCGATACGCGCGCCTGGTGGGCTGCGGGTCTAAAAATACTCAGCATAGATATCTCCAATGCGAAAAAAAACGATAGCTTTTTTGTTCTATTACGAACGTTATTGTAAGGGGATAGCGTGCAAATGAGTGTGATTCATGACGCTAATGTTACACTTTTATGAAACTGTGACGATTTTTGCGCTCATGTTAACAGAATCGGAAAATTCCACAGTGTGGTTTTAGTGACCTTAATCACACTTATTGTTTTTAGATACCTCTTTATTTTCGTTTAGTGTTCGTTTTTGCTCTTTATCAAACATTAACCCTTCTTTCTGTGTCCCAATAGCAACATATACCATCCGCCCGGAGCGAGAATATGATGCAAAATACTGGGAACTGGCGTGAAACTGACGTAGTTGTCATCGGCGGTGGCGCGACGGGAGCAGGTACTGCAAGGGATTGCGCCCTGCGCGGACTGCGCTGCCTGTTGCTTGAACGTTATGATATCGCGACCGGTGCGACTGGGCGTAACCACGGCCTGTTACACAGTGGTGCCCGCTACGCGGTAACCGATGGCGAGTCTGCCCGCGAATGTATTGAAGAGAATCAGATTCTCCGGCGGATTGCCCGTCACTGTATTGAACCCACCGACGGCCTGTTTATCACGTTACCGGAAGACGATCTCGGCTGGCAGGCGCAGTTTATTACCGCCTGCCAGCAAGCGGGGATTCGCGCCCAGGCGATAGATCCGCAGGAAGCGCTGCGGCTGGAGCCGGCAGCTAATCCGGCGTTGATTGGCGCGGTGCGCGTACCGGATGGTTCCGTCGATCCTTTTCGCCTGACAGCGGCCAACATGATCGATGCCTGCGAGCACGGCGCGGAAGTGCTGACCTATCATGAGGTTATCGGGCTGATTCGTCAGGGCGATCGGGTTACCGGTGTGCGCGTTTTCGACCATAAAAAAGCTGTGGAAACAGAAATATACGCAAAGGTGGTCGTCAACGCGGGCGGTATCTGGGGACAACACATTGCGGAATATGCCGATCTGCGCGTGCGCATGTTCCCGGCAAAGGGCGCACTGCTGATTCTTGGGCACCGCATCAACAACATGGTGATCAACCGCTGCCGCAAACCGGCGGATGCCGACATTCTGGTGCCGGGCGACACTATTTCGCTGATCGGCACGACCTCAACCCACATCGACTACGACCAAATCGACAACATACTGGTGACGCCTGCCGAGGTGGAAACGCTGATGCGGGAAGGCTCCATGTTGGCGCCGTCGCTGGCAAGCACGCGAATTCTGCGTGCCTATGCTGGTGTCCGTCCGCTGGTTGCCAGCGACAGTGATCCCAGCGGTCGTAGCGTAAGCCGTGGCATTGTGCTGCTCGACCACGCCAGTCGCGACGGACTGGAAGGGTTTATCACGATCACTGGCGGCAAGCTGATGACCTATCGCCTGATGGCGGAATGGGTGACGGACGCCGTCTGCAAAAAGCTGGGTCATGACGTGGCCTGCTCGACGGCACAGACGCCGCTGCCCGGATCGGAATCACTGGATGAAGTGAAAACCGTTCCCCATGCGCTGTCTGCCTATCCACCAGCAAAACCGCTCTCGGCACCGCTGCGCGGTTCGGCGATTTATCGCCACGGTGAACGTGCCGGAAGAATGCTGTCCGGTGAGCGTCTGGATCGCAGCCTGGTGTGTGAATGCGAGGCCGTGACGGCGGGGGAAGTGCGCTACGCCGTTGAATCATTGCAGGTGAATAACCTGATTGACCTGCGTCGGCGTACTCGCGTTGGCATGGGCACCTGTCAGGGGGAACTGTGCGCCTGTCGTGCGGCAGGTCTGTTGTGCCGTCTGGGCACTGCGACGCCGGAGCAGTCGCTCACGCAGCTCAGCCAGTTTTTGAACGAACGCTGGAAAGGCATTCGGCCGATTGCCTGGGGCAATGCCCTGCGTGAAAGCGAATTCACCAGTTGGGTTTATCAGGGTTTGTGCGGCCTGACGGCCAGCGACAGTCAGGAGGATCGCCATGCGTTATGACGTTGTGATTATCGGTGGCGGGCTGGCGGGGCTGACCTGCGGTATCCGCTTAGCGGAGCAGGGAAAACGCTGCGCGATCATCAGCGCCGGACAGAATGCGCTGCATTTTTCTTCCGGTGCGCTGGATTTACTCTCCCATCTTCCCGATGGACAGCGCGTGAGCCAGCCGCTTGAGGCTCTAGACGAGCTGGCGCGTCAGGCTCCTCATCACCCTTATTCGCGTATGGGAGCGACGGCGGTTGCCGCATTGTTGCCACAGGTTGAAGCATTGCTGGAGCGTAGCACTCTCTCTCTGCAAGGCAATCATCAGCAGAATCACTGGCGTATGACGCCGTTAGGTAAGTTTCGTTCATGCTGGCTGAGCCCGGTCGATGGCGTCACGCGTGGCCTGCCGGATTCCCGATTTGGCGATAACCCGTTGATTGCCGGTATCGACGGTTTTCTGGATTTTCAATCCCGTATCGTGGCTGGCACGCTTCAGACGCAGGGAATTGCGGCGCGCAGTGATGAACTCAAGCTGCCCGTGCTGGATCGATTACGCCAAAACCCCAGCGAATTTCGCGCGGTAAATATCGCCCGCGTGCTCGACCGACCGGAAAATCGTTCGGCGCTGGTGGAGGAGTTGTCGCTTCTGGCCAACGGCAACGATGCCATCATCATGCCCGCCTGTCTGGGATTGGATAGCCCCGCGATCGTGGCTGAACTGGCTGATGCACTCGGTAAACCGGTATTGCTACTGCCGACATTACCGCCGTCAGTGCTCGGGTTGCGTTTGCATCAGGCGCTGTCGCAGCGCTTTCGCCAACTGGGTGGCATGGTGATGCCGGGCGATCGCGCGGTGCGTGCATCGCTATCGCCGCAGGAGATTGCCGTCCATAGCCACCATCACCGCGATATTCCGCTGCGGGCGAAGCACGCGGTGCTGGCGAGCGGCAGTTTCTTCAGCAACGGGCTGGTGACGCAGTTCGATCGGGTGACCGAGCCCGTCTTTGGATTGGATGTGCGGTTCGCTGACCTGCGCGAGGGCTGGAGCCAGCAGGATGTGTTTGCGCCGCAGCCCTATATGCAGTTTGGTGCGATTGTCGATGAGCATCTGCACCCGCGTATTGGCGGTGAAACGATCAGCAATCTGTATGCCATCGGCGCGGTGCTGGAAGGTTTCGATCCGATTGCACAGGGATGTGGGGCGGGCGTTTCTTTGCTCAGCGCACTTCATGTTGCCGAACAGATTTTGACGGAGGGCAACTCATGAGCCTGCTTAGCGATAACAGTTTTGAAGATTGCATCAAATGTACGGTCTGTACCACGTACTGCCCGGTTTCGCGCGTGAATCCGCTTTATCCCGGCCCGAAACAGGCCGGACCGGACGGCGAACGCCTGCGGCGTAAAGACCCGGCGCTGTATGATGACGCGTTGAAATACTGCACCAACTGCAAACGCTGTGAAGTCGCGTGCCCGTCGGATGTTAAAATTGGCGACATCATTCAGCGTGCGAAAGCGACGCACAACAGCCACAAGCCGACATTGCGCGATGCCATTTTGAGCCATACCGATTTCATGGGATCGATTGCCACGCCGTTTGCGCCGCTGGTCAATACGGCGACCAGCCTGAAGCCGGTGCGCCAATTGCTGGATAAAGCGTTGAAAATTGACCATCGCCGCCAGTTGCCGAAATATTCGTTCGGCACCTTCCGGCGCTGGTATCGTCAGCAGGCAGCAAAACAGCAGGCTTATGATGAGCAGATCGCTTACTTTCACGGCTGCTATGTGAATTACAACCATCCACAGTTGGGTAAAGATCTGGTGCAGGTCTTTAACGCGATGGGGATTGGTGTGCAGTTGCTGAATAAAGAGAAGTGCTGCGGCGTACCGCTGATCGCCAATGGTTTTCACGACAAGGCCAGAAAGCAGGCACGCGCGAATATCACGTCGCTGGATGAGGCAATCAATCAGAAATCCCTGCCGGTGGTGGCGACATCATCCAGCTGTACGTTCACGCTGCGAGACGAGTACCCGCATCTGCTGGGCGTGGATAACGGCCACGTGCGTGATGGCATCGAACTGGTGACGCGCCAGCTCTATCGCCTGCTGGAAGAAGAGGGGCGAACACTGCCGCTGCGTCACTTACCGCTGCGGGTGGCGTATCACACCCCTTGCCATCTGGAGAGAATGGGGTGGACAGCGTATACCCTGGCGCTGCTGCAACGTATCCCCGGTCTTGAACTGGTGATGCTGGACTCCCAGTGCTGCGGTATTGCGGGCACCTACGGCTTCAAGAAAGAGAATTACGCCACGTCACAAGGCATTGGCGCACCGCTGTTCCAGCAGATTGAAGAGAGCGGAGTCGATATCGTGGTGACGGACTGCGAAACCTGCAAGTGGCAGATTGAGATGTCGACCAGCAAAAAGTGCGAACACCCGATCACGCTGCTGGCGAGGTCATTAGTGCAGTCAGAGTAACAATCTGCAATAACGTGTTTCCGAACGTTTAACGCTCGGAAACACGAAATATAAAGCGCTCACGTAATAGCCACTTATCTTATTTATTTCAGTCACATTATTTTAAAAGTGAAGCATCCTCAAGGCGTGTTATACGCTAAATAATTCAAATTTCTCTCTTTCTGCTTTCCTCGGAGGTTGGCGTATAAAACTATATTTTAATAAGCTAACGACTTACCATGATAAGTGACGTAATTCATTAACTTGAACATATAAATAATGGTGTAAGTCTCCACCTGTCATACATTAATTATATATTTAATTATTTGTTTATTCCTAATTATTCATGATTTAATTATTATGATGTTAATGTTTTTATCTTTATCTCATTGTTTATTTTTACTTAATTAATCTTTAGAAAACATTTGATAAAAATTATTTTTGGACATATCTTATTAAGTGTTAATTCCAGTTCTTTAAATGTTATTTCATTCTAAAATTATCGAACTACACAGCAGCATTCTCCAAGAGCCTGTACCAGTATGTCGTTGGGGTATTGGGTGACGTACTACGGATATATAAGCTTTATGATACAAGGAGAGAACATGAGCTTTGATATTGCAGAAAACACCTCTTCAGAGATTCAGGATTTTGTGACCATTGGCGGCTCTTCCGTGGATGAGCTTGTAAAAAAAGGAATTTATCATATTCAAACTTCTGGAAAGCGAATTTCATCCAGAGCGGGAGACGCATTACAGTCCTATGGGGTAAATTATGTACTTAAAGATCCACGTAACCGACTTCATCATCTTCGTGATGGGGCAATAAAGTATCTTTCTCGTGAGTTTTTGGCTTATTTCAGTGGGAACCTTAAAGCTGAAACTGGGCTTGCAAAAGCATCCAAATTTTGGATGACACTTGTAGATGAAGATGGGAATGTAAATTCTAATTATGGATACTATGTTTTTTATGAGACGGTTGAGTCATATGGTAATCAGTATAATTGGGTGAAAAGTGTTCTACTTAAAAATAGGGATTCAAGAAGAGCGATTATAAATATAAACCAAAATTACCATAAATCTGACACAAAGGATTTCCCATGTACGCTTGGAATGCAATTTTATATAAAAAATAATAAATTATTCTGTGAAACAATCTCCCGTAGTACAGATGTAATTACAGGTCTTCCATACGACATGGGTTTTTTCTCTTTTATTCACGAGTTGGTTTGGAAAGATTTGATTGAAAATGGAGTTAAAAATCTTGATTTGGGATATACTATAATGAAAACCACATTTACCCAAATATATGATAAGAATATCTCAAAAGCATATGAAGCTATAGAAAATTTTTCTGATGATACTTTTATAACGAGAATGCCTGCTATTGAGTCAGCAAGCGAAACGCTGTCAGATATTTTGACTGGCAATGAAAATACCACCGTTATGAAATGGATTCATGCTAATGCAGAATAAACATGTCACTATTATTTTGGCCTCAAATAACGAAGCGAAAATATCATCTACGAAAAATATATGTAGTAATCTTTTCCCGAACTTCACACTTAGTCATCATATCGTCTCTTCTGGTGTAAGCGAAACACCTGAAAATGATGACGAAGCTATAAAGGGATGTTATATACGTATTGATAATGTTGAGAGCAACACCAATTATCACGTTGATTATATTATTGCTCTGGAGGGGTTAACAGAAAAAACATCTTTTGGTAGTTTTGTTTATGGGTGGGCGGTTATTAAAGATACGAAAAAAAATAAATATCACTATGGTTGTAGTGGCAAAGTCATGTTACCTGAAGATGTCACAGAAAAGCTTTCAAAAGATATCCGGTTATCAGATGTAGTTCTTAATTTATACCCACATATATCAAAAGCAGATATGGGTAGGCTTGGCACTAATGGCGTGCTCAGCAATGGGCTTTATACGCGAGTTCATGAGTTTGAAACCGCGTTGAAATGTGCATTTGGCTCACTTGCTCTTGAGAAAGGTAAGATGGGTGATTAAATTAATTTTATTTGATATTGATGATACTCTTGTGGACCATAAAACTGGGGCTTATCAGGCTATACAGAGAATCTCGGACCTAATGATTCGTCTAAATTATGCTGATGCCCTGTATGACTTTAGTGAATTTATTTTCAGCTATGAGGCGCGGAACCATACACTTTGGTCAAAGTTTGAATTTGGTGAAATTGATATTGCTACATTATTAAAAAAGAGATTTATCTATATATATAATTGGTTCGGCGTTAAAGATTCTGATTATGAAGTTATTGAAGAAACATATTGGAATGCATATATAGAAAATTGTGCGTTGAAAAGTGACTGGCTTCCTTTACTTAAACAGTTAAGCTCCAGGCTTCCTTTGGTGATATGTAGTAATGGTATGGAGGCCGTCCAGCGCCGGAAGCTTATGCATACTAAGATTTTTCCATTCTTTAGTCGTTTTTATTTTGGAAATCGTTATCCTGACTGTAAGCCTGATACTCATTTCTTCACAAAAATTCTTCTGGATTTTAATGTGCAACCCGAAAATGCCATTATGATAGGGGATAGTATTAATAACGATATTCTCCCTTGTGAAAAACTGGGGATGAAAACACTACATTATACTGATTTTAACTCATTTCAACCTATTAAAAAAATACTTATGGAACTCACCAATGGATAAGAAATTTATCTTTAGGGATATAAGTTACCTTGATTCGACTTCAATGAAGTTAGTTCAAGGAGATATCTCGATGATTGGGGGGGAGATAACTTACGTAGGCGAAAGGAGGAAGGATGATGTCGAAGGAATAGTTATACCATCAGAACAATTCGTCGTCTTACCTGGGCTTGTCAATGCTCATCTTCACCCGAGTAAAGAGATTTATGGAAGCATCTTAGATGCATCTCCTATTGATGTGGTGCTTGATTCTGTGCATCGAAATAATACGCTGGAGGACGCTGAAGGTCAGTATGTTGCTTCGCTTAAATCATTAATGATGGCTATGAAGAAAGGTATAACAACAGTTGGTATTTTTACAAGCCGAATTGAAAGTGATATACGTGCGATACAACAGGTGAAAAATCGGTGTGTAGTAAATTTTTGTCAGAGTAATCAATGGGTAGGCAATGGTAAAGGTCCAGAAAATGAAAGTGTTGAAACGATTGTTTATAAATACCTCCTTGCTGAGGAAAAATACCAGTCCGAATTAATTACTATTCTACCGGCTACCGCATCTGAACTTTCTGCCGATGACATTTTACTTAAAAAATTACACCAGCTTGCTAATCACCATCAAAAAAAGTTTACTCTTCACATTCATGAGGGAGCATATCAGGTTGATTCTCACCGAAAAATATTTGATGTGAGCGGCGTTGAGCGTCTTGCTCGTTTGGGTATTCTTGATAAGCATACAACGCTTATTCACTGTTGCCACCTATCAGATAGTGAGCTAGATATTCTGTTATCAACACAATGTCATATTATCCATTGCCCAGTAAGTAATAGTTTTGTTGGCGCAGGCACCTTACCATTACGTCGACTCTCGTCTCATTTGGACCTGGGGCTTGGTACCGATGCTGCAATGGTTAATCCTGGAAATGATCTTACTTTTGACGCGCTTTTTGCCTTATACCATCATGGTGATGCCAATTTTGACACGAAAGTAGATGCCGGAAAAATTCTTCATATGATTACAGAAGGGGGAGCGAAGTCTCTTGGTCTGATGAATGTGGGTAGAATTGCTCGTGGTTTTAAAGCAGATCTCATTTTCTTTGATAAGACATGCATCGGTGTTGATTATATCAATACACCTATTTCATTACTGAAAATGTTGCACTATGAGAATCCCTGTAAAGTAATCGTGAATGGCGAAATTCGCCTGAATAATGGTCAATTTATAGACCCTGTTTTAGAAGGTAACAACGAAAAATTTTCTGCAATTAGAAGGAAGATCATAATATGAAAAGCATCGCTTTTTTGTTTTCAGGGAGAGGAAGTCTTTTAACCTCTGTGCAAGATGCTATCAAGGATACATACTCTCAGGCAAAGTTAAGCCTTGTCTTAACAAATAACCGAGATTTTTCTCCCGAGGGTAAACCTATTTTCGACGGTGTTGCAGTTACAAAAATAGCTCATCATGATTATAAAAATCGATATGATTTCGAAGAGAAAATTGCGGAAAAATTAATAGAAGAAAAAGTTGATTTGATTATTTTAGGTGGTTTTAGACGAATTTTTTCTCCCGAATTTGTCGAGAGATTTGGTGACAAAACAATGAACACGCATCCATCACTTCTCCCTGCTTTTCCCGGTGATAAAGCGCAACTTAAAGCGTTGCAAGCAGGGTTGAGAGTGACTGGAGCAACGTTGCATTTTATTAATGAAGACGTTGATGCTGGTCCAATAATTGATCAAGAGCCTGTTAGAATCACTAATGGGATGAGCGAATCTCAGCTTAGAGAGAGTATTGTTGAGGCTGAAAAGAAAATGATATATAACGCCATTCGTGCTTTTTTGGATGGGAGAATAAAAATAGTGAATAATAGAGTTAGCTATGAAGGATATTTCGATGTACAAGATAAAAAATAATATTATTGCTGCGATCTGTGTTGCAAGTATACTATTTTTAGCTATTGTCAGCCTAGGGTTGTCACTGGCAATCCTTCCTTTATATGTTAATAAAGTGCTTGAGTATTCTGCATTTTATGTTGGTCTTGTGGTTGCGGTTGAGTCTGTGTCCACCTTGCTATCACGTGCGCTCGCCGGTCGATATTCCGATAATCATGGCCCGAGGAAAGGTATGGTGGTAGGCTTATGTTTAACTGTTTTTTCTGGCTTATTATGCTATCTATCATTTGCATTTCTGGACCCAGGAAAAGCGGTTTTTTCTGTAATAATTATTTCACGTATACTAATGGGAATAGGTGAGAGTCTTATTTTTACCTGTAGTGGCACTTGGCCGATTGGTTTGGTTGGAAGGGAACATGCAGGTAAAATTATGTCTTGGGTTGGAATAGCAATGTTTCTTGGATTAGCTATTGGCAATTATTTTGGCATATGGTCTTATTATCACACTGGTATCACTCTATCCGCGATTATAATGACAATGTTACCCGCTCTGGGGTTTATCATTGTTTTAATCGTCAAACCTGTAGCTGTGCATCCGAATAAAACACACGCGACACTCTTATTTGCTGTTAAAAGAATATGGAAAGCCGGATCTGGTTTTTCATTAGCTAATATTGGTTATGCCTCTATTACCACTTTTTTAGTTCTTTATTTTATACAGAATGACTGGGGAGAAAATTCGGCTGTTGCGCTTGCTCTTTTTGGCGTGGGATATGTTATTTCGAGGCTGACTCTTGGTTGGAAGGCTGACAGTTCGGGGTTAAAAATGACTCTATTCTCACTGACAATCGAGGCGATAGGTCTGTTGTTGATCGGCTTATCATCCCATCCGTATGAGGCAATGCTGGGTTCTTTCCTTACAGGATTTGGTTTATCTATGGTATATCCGTTGCTCGCTCTTCCTGCTTTAAAAAGTATGCCGGAAGAGCATCTCGGTCTTGCTCTCAGTACCTATGAATCTTGCTTTGATATTGGCATTTTGTTTTCTGGATTTATCGGGGGCATCATAGTTTCTGTTTTTGGCTATCCTGCTATGTTCCTTTTCTCATTTTGCTGTTGCCTGTTGGCATTGTACTCGTCGGTGTTGGCATATCGACAGGTGTCATTATCTGGTTCGATTCACCAGGTTCAGTCTTCCTAGCTGATGAACTCATTGGATGAGGGTGGAAAGTAAGGCTTGAAGGTCCCCTGCAAGTAATCCTTCGGTTCTTGTTGAGAATAAGAATTTATCGCAAAAAGAACTTTACAAGTGCGAATGATAATGATTATTATTGCAGTGCGTTCCGGGGGAATGATGTCGCGTACCTGTGTTACTAATGGTGCTCACGACACTCCAGCTTCCCTGTGAAGGCACGACATTGCTCACATTGCTTCCAGTATTATTTAGCCAGCTCGGGTGCTGGCTTTTTTTTGCCTGTCGAACGCGCCTGACAATGCCGTTTAAGCTCTTCTGTAAGTCTCCTTCTTTTTCCACTGCCATAAGCCATTCACCGCTGGTTAATTGAGACGTTGTGCTGGAGATTGCCTGCCTGAGATCCAGTGCCATCCAACAGTATTCGGGATGCGAAGACGATCACAACAAAGTAAAAACAGTGTTTTATTTTTTCGCCATAGAGCAGATAGTCACTAGTGTTCAATAAATTCATAGTGTCTAGTGTCTAAAAAAGGATGGACACTGTCCTGCTCACCACGGTGGAATCCGCTCATGGCTTTGTCAGCGAAGGATAAACTGTTCCAAAGTATCATCACGCACTATGCCAGCAATGCGCATGGGTTTACGGCGCTGGATTGTGCGGACTTTATTCAGGTGAGCCGTAGCGTTATCAGCCATTACCTTAATCGCCTGTGCGACGAGGGTAAGCTTCATAAAAAAAATACCCGTCCTGTCCGTTTTTATGTGGAGACCCGACACCCAAAAACCGAACCCGAGATCAGCGTACCGCCACAGCATGACGATGTTTTTGGCGAACTGATTGGTGCAGGGGGGAGTCTGGAGAAAATCATCTCTTCTTGTCGTGCCGCAGTGAATTACCCTGGCCGAGGGTTGCCAATATTGATCTCTGGAGAGAGTGGCGTCGGGAAAAGCCATTTGGCGGCGATGATCCATCGTTATGCGCAGGATCGGGGCATTGTTGCCTTGGATAAACCGCTGGTAGAACTCAACTGTGCTGACTATGCCAATAATCCTGAGCTGCTTTCCGCTACGCTGTTTGGCTATATCAAGGGAGCATTTACCGGTGCCGATCGGGATAAAAAAGGTGCCTTTGATGACGCTGATGGCAGCGTCCTGTTTCTGGATGAAGTGCATCGTTTATCGGCGGAGAATCAGGAAAAACTCTTTTTATTTATGGATAAGGGCTACTTTTATCGCTTGGGGGATAATCGAGCCCGTCAAGCGGCGGCGATCCGTTTTATTTTTGCCACGACGGAAAATGTCGATACCGTGTTGCTGAATACGTTTCGCCGCAGGATCCCCATTCGTATCGCATTACCGAACTTTATTTCCCGTCCGTTAACGGAGCGTGTGGCTCAGGTCGAGTATTTTTTACGACGTGAGGCGCGCGATCTGAATCGCGATATTCATATGGATAGTCTGTTGATGCACCAGCTGGTGGCATCTCCTATCCGGGGCAATATTGGCGAATTGAAAAACCAGATCAGGGTGATGTGTGCCGGCGCATGGAGTGAAAATCAGCACGCCGAATATATTGAATTGCAGTCTTCTCAGTCTGGCCAAATGAATGGGGAAATGTTGGTGTTCTCCGCGCGAAAACGTTCTACTGCCCTCGATGTCTCCTCTCTGTTGCCAAAAGCGATGCGAGATGACGTGATATTCAAGGAGTTTTGCCACAGCGGGAATACCTTATTATTAAATCGAAAGCTTGAACATTTGCTCACCACGCTTAATTGCACCGTTCAACAAGATGAACTCTATCGTGGTTATATCTGGCAAAACACGATGCGAGCTATCAATGAATTGGAGAATCAGACGGGTATTGAATGCAACGCGGATTATCGAAAAACGGTCTGGCTTTGCCTGCATTACGCCATGAGCAATACGTGGGAAACGCAACCTATCAATGAACTTTCCTCTATCACCGATTATGTTTCTTCGAAAGCCAGATTGCTGGCGCTTGAATGTATCTTCTTGCTGAAAAAATTTGTGACTAACACCGATTATCCTTTGCTTATGCCGCTGCTGAGCTGCTCCATGAACAAATTATCCGGCGATGATGACCTGATTCAGGGTGTTATTGTCTCCCACGGTCGCTCGACGGCTTCCAGCATTGCGGGCGTTGCTAACCAATTAACCGGGGGATACTACTTTAAAGCGTTTGATATGCCCAATTCGACGTCGACACGTGAAATGATCGATATGTTGATCGCCCACCTGGATAGCATTAAGCAGCGTGCAGGGTTGATTATATTGGTTGATATGGGATCGCTGAAGGAAATCTATGAAGAAATAAAATTGCATCTTCATGGTGAACTGCTCGTGATTAATAATGTTAGCACCGCGATGGCGCTGGATATTGCCTCTAAGATTCAGCATCGGTTGTCAATGGAAGAGATTATCGACAGTGTAAAAGGCGCCTATGAGGTTGAAACCCGCTATTATGCGGGCATGCTACCCGGCAATAAAATTATTATTTCATGTATATCGGGTGAAGGCATTTCCCGAAAATTAAAAGACATTGTATTCCGCTATCTAGCCTCTGATGCAATAGATATTGTGACAATGGAATATGATGATTTGAAGTATAAAATATCACAGGCCGATCCGGCATTAAATGGTACGCGACTTGTCATCACCACAACCGATCTTGATGCGGGCTATATTCCCATTATTAGCGTGGAGCAATTGATAAAAGAGAAGGTTGACATCCTGCTTCGGGATTATTTTACCGATCTGCTGGTTCCCGGCGGAATGGAACCGATGATTGATGAAGTCGTTAAGTTATTTACGGTAGAAGGCGTTGCTGGTCGTCTTAATTTTCTTAACCCCGTTATCATTATTGATGAAGTGGAAGCAGTCATTAAACAGTATGAATTTTTCTATAAAATTCATTTTGAAAGCTATTTGCGTATTAATTTGTTTATGCATATTGCACTGATGATTGAGCGGGTTATGGTCAATACAGGAATGTGCCATCGTGATGATTCAGAACTGACAGCGGATCAGTTGGCGTTTGTCGAGGTTCACGATACCTTTTTCCAGGTGCTCAATCGTAAATATCATATTGTCGTTCCACTGACAGAAGTGCTGATGATTTATGAAATCATGGAGCCCTGGATTTCCTCAGACCCCACGCTGTAATGCTCAGGTGCTGACTCATCAGCCAGTACCGCCTCCTTTTATTTCCTGCGCAAGATGCTGTGCCGACGTCAATACGCTGGCACAGCGTTTCGACACATTGCGTTATATCGATCTGGACAGTATTTTTAGCGTCTAATTTCAATAATAAAATTCAATAAAAACAGTAAAATAGAGAGGTGGCATGGTAAGTGCATTAATGCTTCCCGTTGCCGTAAATAAATTAAGGAACGCGTTATGCGAGAAGTTTATATCGCCAGTCATGGCCGATACGCCGAAGGGATGGTATCCGCCCTGAATTTACTGATTGGCGAAGATCATGGGATTCAGCCTATTTGTGCTTATTGTGGCGATATCGGCTCTACCGCTGAACTGGCCGAACGTTTCAGTGAGATGGCACAGGAATCGGCGCGACGTGGCAATGAGTTGGTGCTTTTCACCGATATGCAGGGAGGCAGCGTCAATAATACGGCGGTGCAGTTGATGGTGAAGTACCCGCATATGCATGTGATCAGCGGCGCTAATCTGATCATGCTGATGGCGTTTTGTCTGTCTGAAAACAGTGATATCGCGGTGCGAGTACGCGAAGCTATCACGATGGCGACAGAAGGTATGCAGTACATGAATGCCGTTCCAGAGCTTCAGGCGGCGCGTGAAGCGAACTTTAGCGCTGAACAGGATGGCTCCGACGATTTCTTTACTACGGAGCCAGCGTAATGCCTGTGATTCTTGAACCCTTGGATGCCCGCTATGCGGCACATCAACCTCCGCTTTCTCAGGCGTGGCTCAGCGATGCCATTCAGGATGTCCTGAAAAGGCTGGATGAGATGTTGCCACGTTTTAGCCACACGTTTCCTGCCGCCAGCGCCAGCGAGGGGCGCTATCTGGCCGTCGAAAAGGTCGATTGGACGGAAGGATTCTGGACCGGCATGTTGTGGCTGGCCTGGGAAGTGACCGGGGACGATAAATACCGTCAGGTGGCGGAGGGGTTGTTGGACAGCTTTGAAATGCGGCTGGATAACAGAATCAAGGTCGATACCCATGATTTAGGATTCCTGTATCTGCTGTCCTGCGTGAATGCGTGGCGTCTCACCGGTAACGAACGCGCCCGTTCACTCGCGCTACGTGCTGCCGAATTGCTATACCAGCGCTATAACGAAACGGCGGGAGTGATTCAGGCGTGGGGGGATCTCAGCGATCCGGCACGTCAGGGGCGCATGATTATTGATTGCAACCTGAACGTTCCTCTCTTGTTCTGGGCCGCGAACGAAACGGGAAAAGCTCACTATCGGCAGGCTGCGCAGCGCCATCTTGCTTTGGCTGCGCGATATCTGGTCAGAGATGATGCGTCAACTTTTCATACGTTTTATATGGATGTCCATACCGGCCGCCCGCTGCGTGGCGACACCCATCAGGGATTTAGTGATGATTCCTGCTGGGCTCGCGGGCAGGCCTGGGGCATTTATGGCTTTGCGCTGGGGTTTAACTATACCGGCGATGGCGAGCTTCCTGAACTGTCCCGTAAGCTGACTCACTACTTTCTCAACCGGCTACCGGAAGATCACGTCTGCTATTGGGATCTCATCTTCACGCCGCAGGACAACGCGTATCGTGACACCTCTGCGGCCGCGATTGCGGTATGCGGGATGGCGGAACTGCTCAAGCAGTTGCCGATTACCGATCCGCTGCGTCCCGCCTATCACCATGCTATCGCGCTGATCGCGCAGAATTTGCGTCAGCACTATTTTGCCCATCACTCCGACGGGCTGCTGTGCGAAGGTGTTTATAACTTTGGTCGCAACATGGGGATTAACGAGCCCAATCTTTGGGGCGATTACTTTTGGTTCGAAGCCCTGATTCGCCTTACCCGAATCTGGACCCCCTACTGGTAAATTCTAATAACAGGAGTAGCACCATGATTTCTCTGATTCGTATTGACGATCGTCTGATTCACGGACAGGTCGCCGTGGTCTGGACAAAACACCTCGGTGTGAATCGCATTCTGGTTGCGAACGATCAGATTGTGAATAACGACGTCCAAAAGATGTCGCTACGCATGGCCGCACCGGATACGGCCAAATGCGCCATTATGACGGTGGCTGATGCGGTTGATGTACTGAATGACTCCCGTTCCGACAGTATGAACATTCTGATCATCATTAATAGCGCCGCGGATGCCCGACGCCTGATTGAACAGGTTCCTGCGATAAAAACGTTAAACGTTGCGAACTACGGACGTATTACCGACAACCTGGCGGCAAAAACGAGGATCAGCGACACCGTTTATGTCACCCCGGAGGATGTCGCTGATTTTCATGCAATTGCTGAACGTGGCGTTGCGGTGGAGTATCAGGTCTTACCCTCACATCCAATCAAAAACCTGATTGAAATGCTGGATAGCGCCCATTAAGCGAGGTCACCATGTTAACAACAGCGCTTCTTATTGCTTTGGTGATGTATATCGCCAAATTTGCCGACCATACGCTGGGGCAGCCATTGATTGAACGCCCGCTGGTGTGTGGCGCGATGGTCGGGTTCGTGCTGGGCGACTTCCAGCAAGGGATTATCATTGGTGCCGCGCTGGAGCTCATTTTCCTTGGCACCATTACCATCGGCGGTTCGGTGCCTGCCGACCTTGCGGTCGGTTCGGTGCTGGCTACCGCTTTTACGATTTTAACGAACGCAGAGCCTGCCGTTGCGGTAGCGCTGGCATTACCTATCAGCTTGCTGGCGGTCTTCGTTTATCAGGTTGAGAAACTGATTTACACCGGTCTGGTCGAGAAATATGACGCATTACTTGCAAAAGGCAGGGATCGTGCGGCGCTCGGTATGACGCTGGGGATGACCCTGTTCTACGGCGTACCGTTTGCGGTGATCGCGTTCTTTGGCGTGCTGTATGGCACGGATGTCATCCGGAGTTTGGTGGAAAGCATCCCCGGTACTGTTATGCGTGGTATGACTGCGGTGGGGGGCATGCTTCCCGCTCTGGGCTTTGCCATTCTGCTCCAGGCGTTGTGGAACCGTAATATCGCCGCGTTCTTCTTTATCGGTTTCGCTATGGCGGCCTACTTAAAGCTGCCGATCATGGGGATCGCGATTATTGCCGCCTCTATCGCTGTTTACCTGTGTTTTAACGAGTTCAACCAGCTCAAAGCCAACAAACAGAATACTGCTGCTGCTCCTGCGGCTTCTGTAGACGATAAGGATGGGTTCTTCAATGACTGATATCCAAACAAACTCTGCCAGCGACACAAAGCATGTCGGCGCATACAACGATGATAAGAGCGAGAAAAAACTGTTTCGCCAGCTGTTCTTCCGTCAGTTTCAGCTACTGGGGTCGATGAACTTCACGCGTATGGAAGGGCTGAGCTACGGTTGGGCGCTGGCACCGATGCTGAAAAAAATCTACCCGGATCCGCATCGCTATCTTGATGCGTTAAAGCGTAATAGCCAGTTCTTTAACACCAACCAGCACTTGGCTCCCTTCATTATGGGGTTGACGCTGTCGATGGAAAAAGAGAACGCCAGTAACCCTGACTTTGATAAATCCAGTATCAACGGCATCAAAGTCGCCCTGATGGGGCCGTTTGCGGGAGTGGGGGACTCTTTCTTCTACGGTGTGTTACGCATCATCGCGACCGGGATAGCTATCGGATTAGCCTCTCAGGGGAATCCGCTCGGCCCCTTGCTCTTCTTGCTGGTCTACAACATTCCCAGCTATCTGGTGCGTTATTATGGCGGAGTGATGGGGTATCGGCTGGGGTCAAAATACATTGCGGAGGCGACCCAGTCAGGCCTGTTGGGGTGTATTACCAAAGCCTCGTCGATTATGGGTTTGATGATGGTCGGCGCGATGAGCGCCAGTATGGTGAAGTTTACCGCGACCTATCAAACCACCATCGCCGGACAGCCTTTTATCTTGCAGGAGATCCTCGACAAGATATGCGTCGGCCTCATTCCGCTGCTGCTGGTATTGGGGTGTTTCAAGCTGCTCCAGAAGAAAGTCAGTCCTAATCGGGTGCTTATTCTGTTGATTGTTTTAGGCTTCGCTGCGGCGGGCGTTGGCATCATCTAAATCTCGCCTCCCTCATTCGAGGGAGGCGTTTCTTATTGTTGCAGGTGGATTGTTGTCAGGCGGAGCGCGGCGTTGATATGTCGCGCTCTCGTTCGCGTCAAACAAGAGAGCGAGCAGAATAAAATTTAACTTGCTAGCTATCGTAGGAAAAATAGTATTGTGAGACTGTGCACATTTCTCCGCTATTTTTTCATGGATGTGGGAAATAATGGAAAAGTAGTGTCGAGGATATCATTAAAACATAACCGCACGACATGGTGCGCAAGGCGATAATGAAGCACAACGATGATTATTCTGTGAGCTATGTATCGCTTAGCGTCTGAGTATTCGTAGACACTAATAACGGACGCATTTATTTTTGAACACTCTATTTTAGTTTTTTGAAAGTAAACGTTTTTTCTCTTCTGGCATCAGCCTTGCTTATTCCTGTTGGATAATAAAATACACAGGAAGATATGCGAATCATGAATAGAACCACTCTGGCGATAATGATTACCTCTATTTTTATGATAAACCCCGCACAGGCAGCTGTTCCTGAAGCTCATGAATTTAACACCATCAATATATTTACTCGCGATACAGTCATTAAAAATTTAAAAAAAGATCATCCAAGGTTATTGATGAATGAAGAGGATATAAAAAATATTAAAGCGCAGGCTAAAAGTGATGAGGGCATGAAAAAACTGGTTGATGAAGTTGTCAGAAGGGCGGAGGAAAGCCTTAAGGAACCTGCCATTCATTATAAATTGACTGGAAATGATGCATCACCTTCATTACTGGATACCTCACGCAAAGCCATCAAGATTATCTTAGATAATGCTTTTTCGTGGCAAATCACTGGCGATGCGCGTTTCGCTAACAAAGCCAAAGAAACCATGATGGCAATTTCTGGTTTCCCTGATTGGAATGCGAAATCCCGCTTTCTTGATGCTGGCGAAATGATGTTTGCCGTTGCTATCGGCTATGACTGGCTTTATAGCCAACTCTCCTCCGAAGAAGAAAAGAAAATTCGGGAAGCGTTGCTTGAGAAAGGTATTAACTGGGGGGTAAAGGCTTATGCTGAAAAAAATCCCGCGGCGTCCAGTCTGGGTTTTCCGTGGTGGGCAACCAACTGGAATGAGGTTTGTAACGGTGGGGTACTCGCCGCCGTTCTCGCAACGGCCGATTATTATCCCGAACAGGCACAAGCGTTACTCAACACGATTATCCCCTCGCTGAAAATGGGGCTGGATGCTTATAAACCTGACGGTGCCAGTGCCGAATGCCCTATTTACTGGAGCTACGGTATAACCTATCGCATTCTCGCGCAGGAAATGCTGAACAGCGCGTTTGGTCAGGATTATGGTTTATCGTCTGATGCGGTTCTGGAAAAAACGCCCTGGTATCGTTTTGCTATAGAAGGTTTCTCGGGGCAGGGGTTTAACTATGGTGATGCGGTAGAAGATCAGGGCTATACACCCGCTTACGCATGGTTTGGCAATCGCTATAAACAAGACCTGATTATTGATGCTGCCAGAGGACAAATGCAGAAAGCGCTGGCGCGCTCGGCGGAAGGGAAAGCGTGGGGAGAATTCGATCGCTTTCTGCCGTTATTTGCGCTGTGGTATCCGCAAGCGGTTAATGTCAGTCGCGCAACGACACAAGATAACTTTTTGTTTCATGGACCCTCGGCTCTTTTTATTTATAAAAAGCGATTTTCAGATGAGGGAAATGTCTGGTTAGGCATTAAGTCTGGTGACAATAAAGCGAATCATGCCCATCAGGATCTTGGCTCTTTTGTTCTGGAATATGATGGCATTCGCTGGGCTAACGATCTCGGTAAAGATTATTACAATCTCCCCGGTTATTTTGATGGTGCTGTGCGGCCGCTGTATTTCCGCGTGTCTGCGTTGAGCCATAACACTCTCACCTTTGATGGAGAAAATCAGAGTCCTGACGGTGTGGCGACATTAATGTGGGATGAAAAGCAATCAACGGCAATGCTTGAGTTAACGCCTGCCTATCCTCATGTTGCGGAAAAAATAACCAGAGCATTCCGATTAGATGGAAAGAAAATAACAATTAGCGACTCAATACAGGGGATCTATAGCCCAAAAATATACCGCTGGGCGATGGTGACAACTGCCGAGATCAATATTACTGGCAACACTGCACTGTTGACCAAAGATGGCAAGACTATCAGGGTGATGAAACATGATGACTCTGCTGAATTTCGCGTGCTATCGACAACTCCAGCCGATAGCCGACAGAAGGACAATGCAGGGACATCCATGCTGGCAGTACAAAAGACAATACCTGCAAAATCTGATTATAGAATCGCTATCACGATTGTTCCGTGATTTCTGTAATCTGCTCTCAATCGACGAAAAGGAAAGGGTTTATGGATAGCTTATGGAGTAGGAAAAAAAATACATTTTTCTTAATAATGATGTTGTTGAGTCTATTTCTGTGTGGCCTAAAAGTCAGCCATGCGTCAAGTAACGATAAAGCCTTCCTGCACCCGGGTATGCTTTATACACAAACCGATCTGGAACGGATGAAGGCGGGAGTCGATAGTAAACAAGACCCTTGGTATACGGATTGGCAACTGCTGCAATCTCACTATTTGGCAAGCTCCACGTATTTGGTCACGCCAAAAGCGGTGGTATACCGGAACGATCCGACGAATGGCAATGTGGGAAATGGCGAGTTACAGAATAGTGCTTCAGCCGCCTTGTCCCTCGCAGTTGAATGGGCGATAACAAAGAATCCCGCTTATTCTAGTGCGGCGATAAAAATTCTTAACGGCTGGTCAACGACGTTGACGGCAATTAAGGGTAACGACGCACAGCTTGCCGCCAGCCTGTATGGTTATAAATTGCTTAATGCGGCTGAAATTCTGCGTTACACCGACAGTGGTTGGTCGTCGGCTGATATTGCGCAGTTTAGTAAAATGATGACCAGCGTATTTTACCCATTAACCCGTACGTATGGTCAGGTAAATGGCGGCTGGGCCAATGGCAATTGGGACGCGGCCGACACGGTATTTAACCTGAGCTTAGGCGTATGGCTGAACGATGCCGAAATATATAACGACGCAGTTAATTACTTTAAGCAGGGCGAGGGTAATGGCTCGGTTATCCATTATGTACAAAATGAAAATGGCCAATTACAGGAAAGTGGCCGCGATCAGGCGCATGCACAAGGGGGATTAGGCTTATTAGTGATGGCGGCGCAGATTGGCTATAACCAGCGCCAGTATCATACAAGCGGTGCAGATATGGTGAGCTACCCGAATAATAGCTATCCGCTTGTTAAGGCGGCGGAATACACCGCGAAATATAATCTGGGATATACGGTGCCCTATACGCCGATTCCTGGTAAAGGCTATACGCTTGCGGATATGGGAAAGGGAAACTCATGGACACCAGGCTTAACGATATCTCCACGTTTTCGCGGAGAATTCAGGCCAATATATCGGGGGATTTTCAGCTTATTCACCGCCGCTGGTGTGTCTGAAACCAAGCTTCCTTACACGAAAGACGTCATCAGCCGTATGCCGATAGGTAAATTCTATTTTGATCATCCCTCGTATGAAGGGCTGATTAATGCCACGGAGGCGTCCGCCTCAAGCCCGATGTTTATCGTTCTGCAATCGGTCAGTAAATCGAGAAATCAGGATAATACCGGGACGCTGGCTACGGTTACTGGCGAATCAACGCCCATTATTGTTAATGGCGTAAATCCATCGGTAACCAGTGGCATTCAGGTGGTTTACCTTAATCAAAATAGATTCGCTTTTCGCTCAATACAGACGGGGAAATATATTTCTGCCACCGCTGACGGGCATTTAGTGGCGTCTGCCAACAAGGTGACCGACAGCGAATCTTTTATTTATACCGACTCCGGAAACGGTAATGGAACGTTATTCGCGGTGTCGAATAAGCGTTTCATCATTATGGATCCTGACACCTATCAAATTTCAGCGACCGGAACAGGCGTTAATAATGATAATGGTCGGTGGGTGATGTTATATCCCGACCCGACAGCGTTAGGTGTCGTTAAGTAATCGCCGAACATGGAACCAGAGTTAACCTCTGGTTCCGTCATTCCTCAAGGCAACATCCCGTTCTGATTTTTCGAACAGAGCGGTGAGTTTTTTGCGCTATCTTATTTGCCACCGCCCGTTACACTTTCCTTATCAAAAACGCGGGAGGAAATAACATGATCTATTTACGTCAAGCGCAAGATCGCGGGCATGCGAATCACGGCTGGCTCGACAGCTGGCACACGTTTTCATTTGCCGATTATTACGATCCTGATTTCATGGGATTTTCGGCACTGCGCGTCATTAATGAAGACGTTATCGAAGGCGGTCAGGGTTTTGGCACACATCCGCATAAAGATATGGAAATTCTGACCTATGTTTTATCCGGTGCCGTTGAGCATCAGGACAGCATGGGAAATAAAGAGCAGGTGCCAGCGGGTGAATTCCAGATTATGAGTGCGGGCACGGGGATTCGTCACTCGGAATACAATGCCAGCAAGGACGAACCGCTGCATCTGTATCAAATCTGGATTATCCCGGAAAAAACCGGGCTGACGCCGCGCTACGAGCAGAAGCGCTTTGATGTGCAGCAAGGGCGCCAACTGGTACTGTCCCCGGATGCGCGTGAAGGCTCGCTGAAAGTCTTTCAGGACATGACGCTGTGGCGCTGGGCGCTGAAGGCGCAGGAGCAATCGGTGTATCAGATTCAGGCTGAACGCCGCGTCTGGGTGCAGGTGGTGCGCGGTACGGTAGAGATTAACGGCCAGAAAGCGGAAACCAGCGATGCGTTTGCTGTCTGGGACGAAACGGCGATCTCCGTCCACGCCAGTGAGGACAGCGAAATCCTGCTGTTTGATTTGCCGCCGCTATAAGGATGGCTAAGTCATAACGGAAAAGCCTGCGTAGGAAAGACGCGGGCTTGAGGTTGCTGACAAAGTCCATAGAGCGGGAGTAACGGATAGATCGTAAAGACGCTGTGAATACATCCCTGTACGCTCGGCTTGCGCCATCCCTGGCGCAAACGCTTTACTCTTCTATTCCGTTACTCCCGTTTTCATTCGGCAAATAGGTTTGTCAACGGTCTGAAGCCCGCGTAGGAAAGACGCGGGCTTTTTACTTTCTTAAAAGCCTCACGTTATCATGCAGATTCTGCCCCTTTGCCTTTACTTTCTTCATGTTTTTTTTGCTAGACTTAGATTACTGTTTTTCAGGCATTTTTAGTCGACGATGAAGAAGAAAAGACCCGTTCTCCAGGACGTTGCGGACCGCGTTGGGATTACCAAAATGACGGTAAGCCGTTATTTGCGTAATCCCGCTCAGGTATCCGCCGCATTGCAGGAAAAGATCGCTATTGCATTGGATGAGCTGGGCTATATCCCCAATCTCGCGCCGAATATGCTCGCCAGCTCCACCAGCCGGGCGATTGGCGTGCTGCTGCCGTCATTGACCAATCAGGTTTTCGCCGAGGTATTGCGCGGGATTGAACGCACGGCGGAAGCGCACGGCTACCAGACCATGCTGGCGCACTATGGCTATCATCCTGACAGAGAAGAACAGCGTCTGACCTCATTGCTGTCGTATCACATCGACGGGCTGATTTTGGCTGAACGTACCCATACGCCGCGCACGCGCCAGATGCTGGACGTCGCGGGTATTCCGGTGGTGGAGTTGATGGATTCTGTCTCACCCTGTCTGGATATGGCCGTCGGGTTCGATAATGTTGAAGCCGCCCGCCAGATGACGCTGCGTATGGTCGCGCTGGGGCACAGCCATATCGTTTATCTCGGCGCGCGGCAGGATGAGCGTACGATCATGCGCTGTCGAGGCTATGAACAAGCGATGTGGGAAAGCGGGCTCAAGAGCTATTGCGTGATGAGCGAGCGAGCCTCTTCCTATTCGCTCGGTGGTGAACTGCTGCGGCAGACGCAGGCGGAATACCCGCAGGTCGACAGCGTATTTTGTACCAATGATGATTTAGCCGTTGGTGCGATGTTTGAATGCCAACGACAGGGATTGCGCGTGCCGGAAGATATCGGCGTAGCGGGTTTTCACGGGCACGACATCGGCCAGGCGATGGTGCCGAAGTTGGCTAGCGTATTGACGCCGCGTGAGCACATGGGGCGCATCGGTACCGAGCGTTTGCTGGCTCGTCTGCGTGGCGAGCCAGTTGCGCAGGGTATGGTCGATGTCGGTTTTACCGTGCTGGACGGCGAAAGCCTTTAAGCGGCTGCGTTAGCTTGCCGCGCGCAGTGCGTCAACGCAGCGCTGTACGACGTCTTCGCGGCTGCCATCAATATCGACCTTCAGGACATCCGGTTCATCGCTACCCGGTTCTTCCAACGCATCGAACTGGCTTTTCAGCAGTTCCGTCGGCATGAAGTGGCCTGCTCTGGCTTTGTGGCGCTCCAGAACCAGCTCAAAGCTGCCTTTCAAATAGATAAACACCATCTTTTCGTTCCCTGCGCGCAGGCGGTCACGGTAACGCTTTTTCAGCGCGGAACAGACGATGATGCCGGTCTCGTTTTTGTGTGCCAGGCTGTAGGCGACATCACTAAGGCGTTCCAGCCACGGTGCGCGATCGTCATCGTTCAACGGCGTGCCGCTGGCCATTTTCTGGATATTCGCGCGTGGATGCAGATCGTCGCCGTCAATAAATTTTGCCTGAATGGCGCGGCCAAGTTCAGCGCCAACTGAGGATTTTCCACTGCCTGATACGCCCATCAGAATAATGCTTCGACCTGACATAATTTGATCTCTATCTCAAAATGTAAATTAAATGATGCTTAATGGTTCCACACTTTAACATGTTACCCGTATCATGTTACCGGTATCAAATGATGATGTGATACACCTCACAAACAATCAGCTAACCCAGACCGAGTGCCCTAAAGAGATTATTAACGATGACAGAAATCACCTCCGCTTATAGCGCCAGTGTGTTATTGACCATTGCCGCTGGTGCAGTCGCACTGCTACTGGTGCTGATTATGCGCTTCCGCGTTCACGCGTTTTTGGCGCTGACGCTGGTGAGCCTAATCACGGCGCTGGCGACGAAAACCCCTTTTGAGAAACTTGTACCTACGCTGCTCAGCGGTTTCGGCAGCACGTTGGCCTCCGTTGCTCTGCTGGTTGGTCTGGGGGCAATGATTGGCCGCCTGCTGGAAGTGACTGGCGGCGCAAATGTGCTGGCGGATACGCTAATCAATAAATTTGGTGAGAAACGTGCGCCTTTCGCGCTGGGGCTTGCCTCTCTGCTGTTCGGCTTCCCGATCTTTTTCGATGCCGGGCTGATCGTGATGTTGCCGATTATTTTCAGCGTGGCGAAAAGGTTTGGCGGTTCAACGCTGACCTACGCGTTCCCTGCTGCGGGCGCATTTGCCGTGATGCACGCCTTGCTGCCGCCGCATCCCGGTCCGGTTGCGGCCAGTGAGCTGCTGGGTGCCAATATTGGCCTGCTGGTGCTGGTCGGCGCTGTGATTGCTTACCCGACCTGGTATCTGGGCGGTTATTTGTTTGGTCTGTGGGCTGGTAAGAAATTCCATTTGCCGCTGCCGTCGACTTTCCTGACTGAAGTCAAAGCGGATGAGAAGCATACGCCGCCGGCGTTTGGCGTGGTGATGTGGGTGCTGTTGCTGCCGCTGATCCTGATCTTCCTCGATACCGGGCTGAATACTCTGACGGTGATGGGTGTCATCAGTGGCGATAGCGGTCTGGTGCAGTTCCTGCGTATGTTGGGGAAAACGCCGATTGCTCTGCTGATTACGGTCTTGTTCGCCATGATTATGTTTAGCGGTCAGCATAGCCGTAGACACCTTGAGAAAATCTGTGAAGGTGCGCTGGGTCCGGTGTGTTCGATTATTCTGGTAACTGGTGCGGGTGGCATGTTCGGTGGCGTTCTGCGTTCCAGTGGTATTGGTGACGCGCTGTCGGGTGCGCTGGCGGATACAGGTATGCCGGTGATTGTGGCGGCGTTTGTGGTGTCTGCTGCTCTGCGTGTAGCACAGGGTTCTGCAACGGTGGCGCTGACGACGACGGCGGCGCTGATGGCACCTGCGGTGGCAGCGACTCCCGGCCTCAGCCAGTTCGATCTCTGCTTTATCGTGGTGGCAATTGCTGGTGGTGCGACCGTGCTGTCGCATGTGAACGATTCAGGCTTCTGGCTGGTTGGTCGTTTCCTCGAAATGGATGAGAAAACGACGTTGAAAACCTGGACGGTGATGGAAACGCTGCTCGGCACCATCGCGTTCCTGATAGCGGTGATAGGCAGTATCTTGCTCTGATGTGTTTAACCCCTCCCTCTTACAAGGGAAGGTTTTGACATTAATCCGGCGTAAAAATTATGCAGCGGTGATCATGAGCACCGAGTGAGCGGCATGGATGCCGCGAAAGCCAGTGCGGCGTCGGGAACGCCTCACTGGTGGCTCGAAGGGTGATCATGAACGCCGATGGCACCGCGTAGCGGCATGATTTAGCCGGAAGCATGGGTTCGCAGGGCGGCGGCGACTGAGCGCCCTGCGTCGGGCGCGTGCTACGGAGTAGTATGGAAATTACGGCGTTCTCGCGCACGAAACCGTCTCTTAGTCGGCATAAAAAATGTGACTAAGACACAGAGGGAAACGGAGCAGTTATAACTTCATATAAGCACGCACGCCGTCGAGGAACATCTGCGTCGACAGCATCACCAGAATCAGCCCCATCAATTTCTCCAGCGCGCTCACGCCTTTCTCACCCAGCAAACGCAAGAACACATTGGACATCAGCAGGATAATGAAAGAGATACTCCAGGCGATAAGCAGCGCCAGCGTCAGGTGGGGGAGCTGATTAGGGTACTGGTGGGAAAGTAGCATCAGTGCCGCCAGGATCGACGGCCCCGCCACCAGTGGAATCGCCATGGGCACCAGAAACGGCTCTTCACCGGCTGGCAGACCGCTGCTGTTGCCTTCCTGTGAGGGGAAAATCATACGAATCGCGATGAGGAACAGCACGATTCCGCCGGAAATGGACACGGTTTCGGTACGCAGATTCAGGAACGCCAGAATACGTTCACCCGCGAACAGGAAAATCAGCATCAGTCCGAGCGCGATCAGCATTTCACGGATCAGCACCACGCGTCGGCGTTTGGGGTCGAGATGCTTGAGGACGGACATAAAAATCGGCAGGTTGCCGAGTGGATCCATAATGAGCAACAGCAGCACCGTTGCTGAGATCATTTCTGTCATGTTGGTTTTTTACTCCCGAAACCTTGTTTCCTGACCTGGGCCATCTTCACGGGCGGGTCAACGTGATTATCCTGTGCCAGGTCGATGATATTAGAATGACTGCTGAAAAATGCCGTACTATCGAATAAATTCACTTGCGACTTGATGTACATTTTGTAAGGCTGAATGACACAATTATTTACGGGTTTACGACACGACACGCGCACCCTCTGCGGCAGATCACTGAGTCAGCAATAACCAGGCGCTATCGACGTTAGCCACAATTCTTTTTGTTACCCCCAAAGCAGGACAGTTACCATGAAAAATGTTGGTTTTATTGGCTGGCGCGGTATGGTCGGCTCGGTTCTCATGCAGCGCATGGTGGAAGAACGCGACTTTGATGTGATTCACCCGGTATTCTTCTCGACTTCTCAGCACGGCGAACCTGCTCCGGCGTTGGGCGGTCATCAAGGCGTGTTGCAGGATGCTTATAATATCGAAGCTCTGCGCGCGCTGGACATCATCATTACCTGTCAGGGCGGCGATTATACCAATGAAGTCTACCCGAAGCTGCGTGAAAGTGGCTGGCAGGGCTATTGGATCGATGCCGCATCCTCGCTGCGTATGAAAGATGACGCGATTATTATTCTGGATCCGGTTAACCACGGGGTGATTCAGCAGGGGCTGGATAAAGGCATCAAAACCTTTGCTGGCGGTAACTGTACTGTCAGCCTGATGCTGATGTCGTTGGGCGGCTTGTTTGCCAACAATCTGGTGGAGTGGGTTTCTGCCGCGACGTATCAGGCTGCTTCTGGCGGTGGTGCGCGTCACATGCGTGAGCTGCTGACCCAGATGGGCGCGCTGCACGGTGAAGTGGCGAAAGAGCTACAGGACCCGGCGTCTGCGATTCTGGATATCGAGCGTAAAGTCACCGCGCTGACCCGTAGCGGTTCGCTGCCAACCGATAATTTCGGTGTGCCATTGGCGGGCAGCCTGATTCCGTGGATCGACAAACAACTGGATAACGGCCAGAGCCGCGAAGAGTGGAAAGGTCAGGCGGAAACCAACAAAATTCTGGGCACCAGTAGCGTCATTCCTGTCGATGGTCTCTGCGTGCGCGTCGGCGCACTGCGCTGCCACAGCCAGGCATTCACCATCAAACTGAAGAAAGACGTGGCGCTGCCGGAAATCGAACAGCTGCTGGCCACGCACAACGACTGGGTGAAAGTGGTGCCGAACGATCGTGACATCACCATGCGTGAACTGACGCCTGCTGCGGTAACGGGCACGCTCTCTACGCCAGTGGGTCGTCTGCGTAAGCTGAACATGGGGCCGGAATACCTGTCCGCCTTTACGGTTGGCGATCAGCTGCTGTGGGGAGCCGCTGAACCGCTGCGCCGTATGCTGCGCATCCTGCTGTAGTTATCTTGCTATAGTCTTCCTGCTTTTCTGGCGCAGCATCGGTTGGTGTTGCGTCAGTCTCTACGCGTATTGCTTCACTCGTATCTCTTCGGGCACCATGACGGGTATCACTCACTGATATTTTCAGCAAAGAACCAGACCTCTTTGTCGCAGACACTGGTTTAGTTGCTCCACTTTATCTTTAGCTGTCGTGGTGCAGATAAAACGTGGATTTTCATGTAAATAGACGTCGCCGTTCTGAAGTAATCCTACTTCAAGCAACTGCAATTTGGCTTGTTGTAACTGTTGCTGTAACACTGGTAGGTAAAAACCGGATGCATCATAAAAGAATTCTTCAGGCGTGATGTCTCCGATTGGAAAACCCTGTTCGTCAAACAAACTGTCCACCGATAACGCGATCCCGGCTTGCTTAATAGGGATTAACGCCTCCAGAGCCCGAAGATCAAATTCTTTCCATTCGATATAACAAAGAAAATCTTCCCCCAATAAATCATCCAGCCAATAGATCTGTGCATATTCGCCATGCGACTTATTCAATGCTGGCGTAATGATGTCCTGTGCTGAAAACCCAGGTACTGCCTGTTCAAATGCGGCATAAAGTGAAGTATCGGTCATAATAATTCCTTGTATTAGTAAACTTATTCTTCTCTGTCATCACGCCACGCTATCCAGCTGTTCCAATACCTGACGGGGTGAAATCAGCGGGACACGTACTTCTACCCGGGTGAATTTATCCGCTTCGCTGACGACGGTGATGCCATAGCGGTTGCCGTAGCGTGCTTTGATCCGGCGGTCGACCAAATTCATGCCTAGTCCATCACCGCCGCTGCGGGGCTGATAGGTGCCGGCGTTATCTTCCACTGACAGCTCCAGCGTGTTGGCGTGCAGGCGTCCGCTGATGTGGATGTGCCCGCTTTCAATCATTTGTGAGATACCGTGCTTAATCGCATTTTCGACGATGGGTTGCAGGGAAAACGCCGGCAAGCGAGCCTCACGCAGGGCTTCCGGTAGTGAAATATCTACCGTCAGATGATCGGCAAAGCGTGCTTTCTCGATTTCGAGATAAGCGTTAACGTGCTCCAGCTCGTCATTGAGCGAGACTTCATCGTTGCTGCGCTTGAGGTTTTTACGGAAAAACGTCGATAGAGACAGCACCAACTGGCGGGCATGAGCGGGATCGCGTCGTATCACGGCGGACAATGTATTCAGCGCGTTGAACAGAAAATGGGGGTTGACCTGCGCGTGCAGCAGCTTGATTTCCGATTGGGCCAGCAGCTGTTTTTGCTGCTCAAAACGGCCTGTCAGAATCTGTGCAGAAAGCAGGTGGGCAATCCCTTCCCCTAGCGTACGGTTAATGCTGGAAAATAGCTTATTTTTGGGCTCATAAAGCTTGATCGTGCCGACAACGCGCTGATCTTCGCCCCGCAACGGGATCACCAGCGTGGAACCGAGTTTGCAGTGTGATGACACCGAACAGGTATAAGACACCTCGTTGCCGTCGGCATACACCACCTGATTGTTGTCTATCGCCCGACGCGTGTGTGATGAGGTGATAGGCGCACCGACATTGTGGTGATCATCGCCCAATCCGATGAAGGCCAGCAGTTTGTCGCGATCGGTAATCGCCACGGCACCGACCCCCAGTTCTTCATACAAAATACGGGCAACGCGCATACTGTTTTGCGGGTTGAACCCCTGGCGCAGCGCCCCTTCGGCGCGGGCGGCGATTTGCAGCGCTTTGGCGGAAAATGCAGAGGTGTATTTTTCAAAAATGGCGCGTCTGTCGAGCAGAATGCGCATAAACATGGCGGAACCGACGGTATTGGTAATCATCATCGGTAGCGCGATATCTCTCACCAGCTCAACGGCGTTATCAAACGGACGAGCGACCAACAGAATAATCGCCATTTGCAGGCATTCCGCTACCAGTGCGGTCAGACCGACGACGAGGGGCTGAAACAGCAAATCGATACGATTGCGGCGTGCCAGATAGCGGTGTAACAGCCCGCCGAGCAGGCCTTCGGCAATCGTTGACAGCATACAGGCCAGCGCGGTCATACCGCCCATCGAATAGCGGTGTAACCCGCCCGTTAACCCAACGAGAAAACCAACGGAAGGGCCGCCCAGCATGCCCCCGAGCACGGCACCCGTCGCGCGGGTATTGGCAATCGAATCGTCTATATGCAGGCCGAAATAGGTTCCCATAATGCAAAACACGGAAAACACCAGATAGCACACCAGCTTGTGCGGCAGACGGATAGTGACCTGCATCAGCGGGATAAATAGCGGTGTCTTGCTGAGCAAATAGGCGATAACCAGATAAACACACATCTGCTGTAACAGGGAAAGAATCAGATCAACCTGGCTAACCATGGGCGGGGTCTCGTCATACATCGGTCAACATACATAATCCGCCAAATTGTACTGCTTTTTGCCAGCGGACGAATCGATCTTTAAACAAAAGATGCTAATTATCTCGTGTCATAACTTATTCATATAAATATAAACGGAAAAATTTCATCAGTTCTCTGATATTTCTCCGTTCTTTGACTACGCTGAATTAGGGGGCGTGGCTCAAGAACTCTTTCATACTATTCATTATTTTTACACGTCGCCGTTATTCATTAGCAAGCTAATAACCCGTTATTTTTATTGATTTTTTGTTAAAAATAAGTAGCGGGAGAATATAAGTGCAACCTAATGCGCTTTTATATTACTTATTTATTTAATTCAAATGGTTAATCAGAGGATGGATACCATGTCAGCGTTTTCTGATGCGATTAATTCACTTATTTCCGGGCATTACGCCGATCCGTTTTCGCTGTTAGGTATGCATCATTCTTCTAAAGGCCTTGAAGTTCGGGCACTGCTGCCGGATGCGCAGGCAGCCTGGGTGGTTGATGCCAGCAATGGACGAAAAATTGTCGAGCTGGAACGTATAGACGAACGCGGTTTTTTTTGTGGTCTGGTGCCGCGCCGGAAAAATGCCTTCCGTTATCAATTGGCCGTGACCTGGCGTGAAGAAACCTGGGTGATTGAAGATCCTTACCGCTTTGGCCCGCTGTTGCAGGATATGGACATTTGGCTGTTGGCCGAAGGTACCCACCTGCGGCCTTACGAGCGATTAGGCGCCCATCTGGAAACATTGGACGGGGTAGAAGGGACGCGTTTTGCCGTCTGGGCGCCGAATGCACAACGCGTTTCAGTGGTGGGGCAGTTTAATTTCTGGGACGGTCGACGCCATCCGATGCGGCTGCGTAGAGAAAACGGCATTTGGGAACTGTTTCTGCCCGATGTGAAAGCGGGGCAGCTCTACAAATATGAAATGATCGACAGCCACGGGAACGTCCGGTTAAAGGCCGACCCGTATGCGTTTGAAGCACAGATGCGCCCCGATACCGCATCGCTGATTACGCCACTGCCTGAGAAAGTCCCGACCTGCGATGCCCGGCGTGAGGCGAACAGCCTGCGTTCACCGATCTCCATTTATGAAGTTCATCTCGGTTCCTGGCGGCGGCATACGGATAACAATTTCTGGCTGAGCTATCAGGATCTGGCGAAGCAACTGATTGATTACGTGCAGTATATGGGCTTCACGCACGTGGAGCTGATGCCGATTAACGAACATCCGTTCGACGGTAGCTGGGGTTATCAACCGCTGGGGCTCTATGCGCCAACGCGCCGTTTCGGCACTGCGCAGGAGTTCAGAGCGTTTGTTGATGCGCTCCATGACGCGGGCATTAACGTCCTGCTGGACTGGGTGCCGGGGCACTTTCCCGGCGACGAATACGGTCTGGCACAGTTTGACGGCACCGCGCTGTATGAATATGCCGATCCGCGCGAAGGCTATCATCAGGACTGGAACACGCTGATTTATAACTATGGCCGCCATGAGGTGCGTAACTATCTGGCGGGTAACGCACTGTTCTGGATGGAACGTTATGGCATCGACGGGCTGCGGGTGGACGCCGTGGCTTCCATGATTTACCGCGACTACAGCCGTAGCGAAGGACAATGGGTGCCGAACCATTACGGCGGTAAAGAGAATCTCGAAGCGATCGCGTTTCTGCGCTACACCAACCACATGCTGGGACATGCGGCACCCGCGGCGATCACGCTGGCCGAAGAGTCTACCGATTATCCGGGCGTGACGCTGCCGCCAGACTGCAACGGTTTAGGATTTCACTACAAATGGAACATGGGCTGGATGCACGACACGCTGGCCTATATGCAGCACGATCCGGTTCACCGCAAATATCATCACGATTTGCTGACATTCGGCATGTTGTACGCCTACAGCGAGAACTTCGTGCTGCCGCTGTCTCACGATGAGGTGGTGCACGGTAAGCGTTCGCTGCTGGATCGCATGCCCGGCGATGCCTGGCAGAAATTTGCCAATTTACGCGCCTATTACGGCTTTATGTGGGCGTATCCCGGCAAGAAGCTGCTGTTTATGGGCGGCGAATTTGCGCAAGGTCGTGAATGGAACCACGACGCCAGTCTGGACTGGCATTTGCTGGATGAGCCGGAAGGCTGGCACCGGGGCGTGCAGACGTTGGTACGCGATCTCAACCATTGCTATCGCCAACAGCCGCCGTTGTATCAGCTGGATTTTCAGCCGCAGGGCTTTGAATGGCTGGTGGTAGATGACCGGGAAAACTCGGTCTTTGCCTTTGTGCGGCGTGACGAGCAGGGCAACGAAGTGCTGGTGGTCAGCAATTTCACGCCAGTTCCACGCTATGGATACCGCATCGGTATTAACCAACCCGGTGGTTGGCGGGAAGTGATCAACACGGATTCTGGCTATTACAACGGCAGCAATCTGGGCAATGTCGGAACGATTTACAGCGAGGAATGGGGCAGCCATCAGCGTCAGCATTCTCTTGTGCTGACCATTCCGCCGCTTGCCACGCTGTATCTGGTGAAGGAGGCGTGAATGGCGGAATTACAGACGGGTAAGCCGACGCCGCTGGGAGCCAGTTTTGATGGACAGGGCGTGAACTTCGCGCTGTTTTCGGCGGATGCCGAGCGGGTCGAACTGTGTGTCTTTGATGAACGTCAGCAGGAACAGCGCATCGAGCTGACTGCACGCAGCGGCGATATTTGGCACGGTTACCTGCCCGCTGCACAGCCGGGGCTACGCTATGGTTTCCGGGTCGACGGGCCGTTTGAACCGTCACAGGGGTTACGTTTCAACCCGTATAAGCTGCTGTTGGATCCTTACGCGCGTCAGCTTGACGGCTGGGTGGTGGATGATGAGTGTCTGCAAGGCGGGATTGATGAACGTGATGAATGCGATAGCGCTGACATCATGGCGAAGTGCGTGGTCACGGCTGAGGATTACGACTGGCAGGATGACCAACATCCGCAAACGCCCTGGAATCAGACGGTGATCTATGAGGCGCACGTTCGCGGGCTGACGCAGTTGCACCCTGATATTCCCGAAGACATTCGCGGTAGCTATGCCGCATTGGGTCATCCGGTGATGATTGATTATCTGACGTCACTCGGCATTACCGCGCTGGAGTTACTCCCGGTACAGCAACATGCTGATGAACCCCGGCTTCAGCAACTGGGGCTGCGTAACTACTGGGGCTATAACGTGCTGCTGCCGTTTGCCGTGGATAACAGTCTGGCCGCAGGTGACGACGCGCTGAATGAATTTCGTGATGCGGTGAAAGCGCTGCATCACGCGGGGATCGAGGTCATTCTGGATGTGGTGTTCAACCACAGCGCCGAACTGGACGTTGAAGGCCCCACGTTGTGCCAGCGCGGTATCGATAACCGCAGCTATTACTGGCTGAATGAAAACGGTGAATATCATAACTGGACAGGCTGCGGCAATGTGCTGCGCCTGAACCATCCGGCGGTCATTGATTGGGTGATGGACTGCCTGCGCTTCTGGCGCGAGGTGTGCCACGTTGACGGTTTCCGCTTCGATCTGGCAACAGTGCTGGGGCGCACCCCGGATTTCACCGCCGCCGCGCCGCTGCTGTCCGCCATGAAACAGGATAGCCGCTTGCAGGGCTGCAAGCTGATTGCCGAACCGTGGGACATCGGGTATGGCGGTTATCAGCTCGGTCAGTTCCCGACACCGTTTGCCGAGTGGAGTGACCGCTACCGTGACGACATGCGCCGCTTTTGGCTGCATGGTGATATTTCTCTCGGCGCATTTGCCCGCCGCTTTGCCGCCTCCAGCGACATCTTCCAGCAGCATGACCGCCTGCCTTACGCCTCCGTTAATAAACTGACGGCTCATGACGGTTTTACGCTGCGCGATCTGGTGAGCTTCAACCACAAGCACAACGACGCCAATGGTGAAGGCAACCGCGACGGCACAGACAGCAATTTCAGCAATAACCACGGTACGGAAGGGCTGGAGGCGGATGACGACATCCTCCAGCGGCGGCTGGCCAGCCAGAAGGCGCTGCTGACGACGCTGATTTTGTCACAGGGAACGCCCATGCTGCTGGCGGGCGATGAGCTGGGGCACAGCCAGCAGGGCAACAACAATGCCTACTGTCAGGATAACGAACTGACCTGGCTGCACTGGGAAAACGCGAACCGCGAACTGCGCGAGTTTGTCGCCGGATTGATCCAACTGCGTCGCGCGATCCCTGCATTACAGCAGGAGACGTGGTGGCAAGAAGGGGACGGTGCAGTGCAGTGGTTGAACAGAGAAGGTCAGCCGTTGACGCCGCCGCAGTGGGAGCACGGGGAACATCAGTTACAGGTCTTACTGTCTGGTCGCTGGCTTGTGGTGTTTAACGCCAGCCTGCATGCCGGGGCGTTCGTTTTGCCAGAAGGCCACTGGCAGGTTTCACCGCCGTTTGATGAGACGAACCCGCCCGAGGGCGGAATGTGGCAAGGACAAGCGCAGGCCGTATGCGTCTTGATAAAGCAGATCGCCTAAGCGCAAGCCATTAAAAGAATAATCAGGAGATAGCCATGGTGAATAACGATAAGCATGACCCTCTGATGCTAGCAAGACAGCTCCCTCTGAAATCCGTGGCATTAATTCTGGCCGGAGGCCGTGGAACGCGACTAAAAGGGCTGACGGCGCTGCGTGCCAAGCCTGCCGTCCACTTTGGCGGCAAATTTCGCATTATTGATTTCGCGCTCTCTAACTGCCTGAATTCCGGTATCCGCCGTATTGGCGTGATTACGCAATATCAGTCGCATACGCTGGTGCAGCATATTCAGCGCGGCTGGTCATTTCTGAATGCAGAGATGAACGAATTTGTCGATTTGCTTCCCGCGCAGCAGCGTAACGCCACCGATCACTGGTATCGGGGAACCGCGGATGCGGTTTGTCAGAATCTCGACATCATTCGGCGCTACCGTGCGGAGTATGTTGTGATCCTCGCGGGCGATCACATCTACAAGATGGACTACTCGCGTATGCTCATCGATCACGTAGAGAAGGGCGCGGAATGTACCGTCGCTTGCCTGCCCGTGCCGCTGGAAGAAGCCAATGCTTTTGGCGTCATGAGCGTGGACAAACAGCACCGTATCCTCGATTTTGCCGAAAAGCCGGATAACCCGACGCCGATGCCGGATAACCCCGATATGGCGCTCGCGAGCATGGGGATCTATGTTTTTAATGCGGACTATCTTTATCAATTACTGGAATCGGATCATCACGCGACGGACTCTGCCCATGACTTTGGGCAGGATCTGATCCCGAAGATCGTCTCGCAGCGTCTGGCCTGGGCACACCCTTTTACGCTGTCTTGCGTCACCTCGGGCGAAGATGAACATCAGTATTGGCGGGATGTCGGCACGCTGGAAGCTTACTGGCGTGCCAATCTCGATTTGGCGTCAGTGACGCCGGAGCTGGATGTGTACGATCAGCACTGGCCGATTCGTTCCGCGATTGAATCACTGCCGCCTGCCAAATTTGTTCAGGACCGTTCTGGCAGCCACGGCATGACGATGAACTCGCTGGTATCCGGGGGCTGCATCGTCTCCGGTTCTGTTGTCACGCATTCCGTGCTGTTCCCACGCGTGCGGGTCAATTCATTTTGCAGTATCGATTCGACGGTAATTTTGCCGGATGTCAACGTAGGACGATCCTGTCGTTTACGCCGTTGCGTGATTGATCGCGCCTGCCACTTGCCGGAAGGCATGGTGATTGGTGAGAACGCGGAAGAGGATAGCCGCCGTTTTTACCGCTCGGAAGAGGGGATCGTGCTGGTCACGCGATCGATGTTGGAAAAGCTGTAAACACCAGGAACAAAACGGGAGTAATAATGCGGGTCTTACATGTTTGTTCAGAGCTTTTTCCACTGCTGAAAACCGGTGGACTGGCGGATGTGGCTGGTGCGTTGCCCGGCGCGCAGATTGCGGCGGGAATGGATGTCCGCGTCATCCTGCCCGCCTTCCCCGATCTGAAAAAAGGCATCGCCAACATACAGGTTGTACGGGAGTTGGATACCTTCGCCGGGCACGTCACGCTGCTATTCGGTCATTTTAACGGCGTCGGTATTTATTTGATTGATGTGCCCGAGCTGTATGAGCGTGCGGGCAGCCCTTATCACGACCCTGCGCTTTACGCTTATGCTGATAATTATCTGCGATTCGCGTTGTTGGGGTGGATGGGATGCGAAATGGCGTGCGGTCTGGATCACTATTGGCGGCCTGATATCGTGCATGCCCATGACTGGCACGCAGGGCTGACCTGCGCCTATCTGGCCGCGCGTAACCGTCCGGCGAAGTCGGTCTTTACCGTTCATAATCTGGCCTATCAGGGGTTATTCGATGCCCGGCATATGCCGGGTATTCAGTTGCCGAGCGAGTTCTTTCAGGTATACGGGCTGGAGTTTTACGGCCAGATTTCTTATCTCAAGGCAGGGCTGTACTACGCTGACCATATTACGACCGTGAGCCCAACCTACGCGCATGAGATTACGCTGCCAGCGTATGGTTACGGTATGGAAGGCTTGCTGAAGGCGCGTGAAGAGGAAGGACGCCTGTCCGGCATCCTCAATGGCGTAGACGAAACGATTTGGAATCCGGCGCACGATCCTTTACTCACTAGCCATTACACCCGAGATGCTTTAGCGGACAAAGCCGTCAACAAGCGGCATCTGCAAACGGCGATGGGCCTGAAGGTGGACGACAAGGCACCGGTTTTTGCCATCGTCAGTCGCCTGACTAGTCAGAAAGGGCTCGATATCGCGTTAAGTGCGATACCCGATTTGCTGGAGCAAGGCGGGCAGTTGGTGGTGCTGGGCGCAGGGGATGCCGATTTGCAGGAGGGCTTTCTGGCGGCGGCGGCGGAATATCACGGTCAGGTTGGGGTACAGATTGGCTATCACGAAGCCTTCTCACACCGCATTATTGGCGGCGCGGATGTCATCATGGTGCCGAGCCGATTTGAGCCTTGCGGGTTAACGCAGCTCTACGGCCTGAAATATGGCACGTTGCCGCTGGTGCGCCGAACCGGCGGGCTGGCGGATACGGTATCGGACTGTTCGCTGGAGAATCTGGCTGATGGGCTGGCAAGCGGGTTCGTCTTTAACGATTGCAGTGTGGGATCGCTATCCCGCGCGATTCGTCGTGTGTTTGTGTTGTGGTCCCGACCCACGTTATGGCGCTATGTGCAGCGTCAGGCGATGGCGATGGACTTTGGTTGGCAGGTTTCTGCTCAGGCTTATGGTGCGCTCTATCAACGCTTGTATACCCACTAGTTTTCCTGCTGCGCGTCATCCGCGTGCAATCTGAAAACGACAGGGTAGGGTAACACTCACTTGGGAATGAATATTATGAACTCGCCGTTTATCTATACTTCACCAACGCTCAGTGTGGAAGCGCTGAAACACTCCATTGCTTACAAGCTCATGTTTAGCGTGGGGAAAGATCCCTCCATTGCGAATAAACATGACTGGCTGAACGCCACGTTGCTAGCCGTGCGTGACCGGATGGTGGAACGCTGGTTGCGCTCGAACCGTGCACAGCTTTCGCAGGATGTGCGGCAGGTCTATTACCTGTCGATGGAATTCTTGCTGGGGCGGACGCTGTCGAACGCGCTGCTGGCGATGGGATTGTATGACGATCTGAAAGCGGCGTTGGATGGCATGGGGCTGGAACTGGACGATCTGCTACAGGAAGAAAATGACCCCGGCTTAGGGAACGGTGGCCTGGGGCGTCTGGCGGCCTGTTTCCTGGATTCGCTGGCAACGATGGCGCTGCCGGGACGCGGCTACGGTATTCGCTACGAATATGGCATGTTCAAACAGAATATCGTTAACGGTAAGCAGGCGGAATCGCCGGACTACTGGTTGGAATACGGCAACGCGTGGGAATTCCCGCGCCACAGCACGCGCTACAAAGTGCGCTTCGGCGGCCGTATCCAGCAGGAAGGCAGCAAAATGCGCTGGCTGGAAACGGAAGAAGTTATCGCGTGTGCTTACGACCAAATCATTCCCGGTTTTGATACGGATGCCACCAATACACTGCGTCTATGGGGCGCACAGGCCAGTAACGAAATCAATCTGGGTAAATTCAATCAGGGCGACTATTTTGCGGCGGTAGAAGATAAAAACCACTCGGAAAACGTGTCGCGTGTGCTGTATCCCGATGATTCCACCTATTCAGGCCGCGAACTGCGTTTGCGTCAGGAATATTTTCTGGTTTCGGCCACGGTGCAGGACATCCTGAACCGTCACTGGATGATGCATAAAACGTACAGCAATTTGGCGGAGAAGTTCGCTATCCACCTGAACGATACGCATCCGGTGCTGGCCATCCCTGAGTTGATGCGTCTGCTGATCGATGAGCACAAATTCAAATGGATAGAAGCGTGGACGGTGGTGAGAAAAGTCTTCTCCTACACCAACCATACGCTGATGCAGGAAGCGCTGGAAACCTGGCCTGTCGATATGCTGGGTAAAATTCTGCCGCGCCATCTGCAATTGATTTTCGAAATCAACGAACATTTTCTGGAGTACGTTCAGAAAGAAGTTCCCGATGACAACGATCTGCTGGCGCGGGTTTCCATCATTGATGAAAACAACGGACGTAAAGTGCGGATGGCATGGCTGGCTGTGGTCGCCAGCCATAAGGTCAACGGCGTATCGGAGTTACACTCCGATCTGATGGTACAGTCTCTGTTTGCCGATTTTGCCCGCCTCTTCCCTAATCGATTCTGTAACAAGACCAACGGCGTGACGCCACGGCGCTGGCTGGCGCTGGCTAACCCATCGCTCTCCAAACTGCTGGACGACACAATAGGCCACAACTGGCGCACCGATCTGAGTCAGTTGAGCGAATTGAAACAGCACATTGATTATCCGGCGTTTGTGCAGAAAATCCGTAAGGTGAAGCTGAAGAACAAAGTGCGCTTAGCGACTTATATGGCGGAAAACCTGAATATTGTGGTTAACCCTGAGTCGTTGTTTGATGTGCAGATTAAGCGCATTCACGAATATAAACGGCAATTACTGAATGTGTTGCACATCATTACGCTCTATAACCGCATTAAAGACGATCCTGATGTCGATCGTGTACCGCGCGTTGCCATCTTTGCGGGCAAGGCGGCATCGGCCTATTACATGGCGAAGCACATCATTAACCTGATCAACGACGTCGCGAAGGTGATAAACAACGATTTGGCATTGCACGATCGACTGAAAGTGGTCTTCATCCCGAACTACAGCGTGAGTCTGGCACAGCTGATTATTCCGGCAGCCGATCTCTCTGAACAGATCTCGCTGGCGGGGACGGAAGCCTCCGGGACCAGTAATATGAAGTTTGCCCTGAACGGCGCGCTGACGATCGGTACGTTGGATGGGGCGAACGTCGAAATGCTGGAACATATTGGCGAAGAGAATATGTTTATCTTTGGTAATACGGCTGAACAGGTTGAAGCGCTCCGCCAGAGTGGCTATAACCCGCGGCAATATTACGATCAGGACGAAGAGTTGCGCCGTGTGCTGACGCAAATAACCACAGGTGTTTTCAGCCCTGATGATAGCCGGCGCTACAGCGACCTGTTTGATTCACTGGTGAATTTTGGCGATTACTACCAGCTACTGGCGGACTATCGCAGCTATGTGGATACGCAGGATCGGGTGGATGAACTGTATGAGAACAAGGACGAATGGGCGCGCTGTGCCGTCCAGAATATTGCCAACATGGGCTATTTCTCGTCTGACCGCACCATCGGCGAATATGCAGAGGATATCTGGAATATCAAACCGATACGGTTGTGATTGTGCATTGAGATGAAAAAGCGCCGTAGGTTTTTGCCTACGGCGCTTTTGTATTTGCGGCAGTAAAAGACGCTTGCGGTAACTGCTGATTAACCCGCTTTTGCCATTTGCTGTTGGCGGTGGTTGGCTAACCAGTCGCTGATGCGTTGTTTCTGTGCGTCATTCAGGCGCATGCCCAGCTTGGTGCGGCGCCAGATGACGTCGTCCAGCGTGACGGCCCACTCTTTCTCGACCAGATAGCGCAGTTCCGCTTCATACAGGTCATGACCGAAATCTTCACCCAGATCTCCGAGGCCTTGCACGTTAGTCAGAATCAGCTCGCTGTTTGAACCGTAAGTGCGGCTGTAACGGCGCGCCAGTGATTCCGGCAGGTTGAAGCGACGACGCAGCGCAGCGGCATAGTCGTCACGCGTGCCAGCGATATCACCACCCGGCAATACTGCATCTTTCGTCCAGGCTTTACCCGCTTGCGGATAGTATTTGTGCAGCTTCTCCAGCGCGTGTTCTGCCAGCTTACGGTACGTCGTCAGCTTGCCGCCAAACACGGAAAGCAGTGGAGCCTGACCGTTGTCATCATCGACAGACAGCGTGTAATCACGGGTAATCGCCTGCGGAGAATCGGACTCGTCATCACACAGTGGACGCACGCCGGAGTAAGTCCAGACGATGTCGTCACGCGTCAACTGCTGTTTGAAATGGTCGTTATACACATCCAGCAGGTAGCCGACTTCGTTATCGTCGATCTTCACATCGTGTGGATTGCCTTTGTATTCCACGTCGGTCGTACCGATGATCGAGTAGTCATCCTGCCACGGGATCACGAACACAATACGGTGATCTTTGTTTTGCAGAATATACGCCTGCGGCTGGTTATGGACTTTTGGCACCACGATGTGGCTGCCTTTGATCAAACGGATGCCGTAAGGCGATTTCAGTTGCAGGCCGTCATCAAAGAATTCTTTCACCCACGGGCCGGTGGCGTTCACCAGACCTTTGGCACGCCAGGTGAAGGTTTCACCGGTTAGTGAATCGACCGCATCCACAATCCACACGCCTTGCTCACGGCGTGCGCGGGTGACTTTGGTGCGGGTACGGACTTCACCGCCGCGTTTTGTCACTTCCTGCGCGTTTAACACCACCAGACGCGCATCGTCCACCCAGCAGTCCGAATATTCAAAGCCTTGCTTCAATTCAGGCTTAAGCACGGAATCCGCGCCGAATTTCAGTCCCTTACTGGCAGGCAGGCTAACGCGTTTACCAATGTTGTCGTACATGAACAGGCCGATGCGAATCATCCAGGCCGGGCGCAGGTGCGGTTGATGAGGCAAACGAAAACGCATCGGGAAAATAATGTGCGGAGCCATTTTCAGCAGCGTTTCGCGCTCAGACAGCGCTTCGCTGACCAAACGAAACTCATAGTGCTCAAGGTAACGCAGGCCGCCGTGAATCAGCTTGGAGCTGGCGGAGGACGTGGCACAGGCAAGATCCTGCGCTTCCAACAACAGGACTGATAACCCCCGCCCAGCCGCATCTGCGGCGATGCCTGCACCGTTAATTCCGCCGCCGATAACGATGAGATCTTTGGTTTCCACGTTTCTTCCTCCACCCTCGAATAAATCAAAATGTTCGTTTTCGAGCATTATAATAATCGAAAACAAACAAATCAGCCAATGGTTAACCAAATAAAAACATTTATGCGTGATGAAGCTAACAATATGATGATAGTTGTCACATTAAAGTAAGGGGTATTAGGCTAATACTGGTCACTTAAGCCCGTTATTAGGGGGAAACACAGGGGGAGGTTCCCGCAGGGAGGCATCCCCCTGTGGTCGCCCCGTGTATCTCGATGCTTAAACGATCGGCATTAGGGGATTTGGCTGGGGTTGTGCTGTTTTGTCATCACGCTTCACGTTAGTGAAGCACTGTTTTTATAAATAACCTTATAATCATATAGGTTTTATGCCGCTGAAGGCGGGTTACAATGACGCCAGTTGTTACGAACATCCTGTCCATTATTAACAAGGTTGTCACTTTCGATGGAACAATTTGAAGCTATTAGTCTTGAGCAAGCCCATTCTCGCTGGCAGGAAGGGGGCGTCGTCGTTGATATTCGCGATCCACAGAGCTTTGCCGCAGCCCATGTTCCCGGTGCGACGCACCTGACGAACGAAACCCTGTCTGACTTTGTACGTGGAGCTGATTTAGAAGCACCGGTCATGGTGATTTGCTACCACGGTATTAGCAGCCGCAATGCGGCACAGTACCTGATTAGCCTGGGGTTCGATTCGGTGTACAGTATCGATGGTGGCTTTGAAGCCTGGCAGAATCGTTACCCGCAAGACACGCAGGCGCAGGCCTGAGCGCATGACAATTAGCATTTTTATTATCATGTTTCTTACTCAACCCACTCGCTGGCGCTTCCTGTTATGACAATCCGCGTTATTTCTCTCTCCAACCCGCGTCTGGCTCAGGCATTTGTTGATTACATGCGTACGCAGCAGGTTCATCTGGAAATGCGGCCTCAGGGGCATGAAGCCGAGCTGTGGCTGGAGGATGAAACCCAACTCGGCAAGGTTCAGGAAGCGCTGGAGATTTTTCTGCGTGACCCGATGAACCCGCGCTATTTGGCGGCCAGTTGGCAAACCGGATCGATGGATACCGGTATTCAATACCAACGTTATTCTTACCTGCAAACGCTGAAACAAAAGGCAGGGCCGCTGACGTTATCCGTGATGGTTGTAACGATTGCGGTGTTTATCCTGATGCAGATCTCAGGCTATGAGAGCGTAATGACGTGGCTGGCGTTTCCGGCTGAGGGGCAGCAGCTACAGCTGTGGCGCTGGTTCAGTCATGCTTTGTTGCACTTTTCCCTGCTGCACATTTTGTTCAATCTGATGTGGTGGTGGTATCTGGGCGGGCCGGTTGAAAAAGTGCTGGGAACCGGCAAACTGCTGGTCATCACGCTGGTTTCCGCGCTGGTCAGCGGCTGGGCGCAGTCCTGGTTCAGCGGTATCTATTTTGGCGGTCTGTCTGGCGTGGTTTATGCCCTGATGGGCTACGTCTGGCTGCGAGGAGAAAGGGAGCCAGATGGCGACTTATCGATGCCGCGTAGTCTGATGGCCTTCGCTTTACTGTGGCTGGTTGCCGGATATTTCGATATTTTAGGCATGTCGATCGCGAACGCGGCGCATGTGGCTGGGCTGGTTGTCGGGCTATTGATGGCCTTTTGGGACACGTATAATAAAACAAACCCCCGGTAAACCGGGGCGTCTTAGGGGATAAATGTGAAGCAGACACAACGGCATGACGCCATTATTGAACTGGTGCGTCGGCAGGGGTATGTCAGTACTGAAGAGCTGGTGGATCATTTTGCGGTGAGCCCGCAGACCATCCGTCGCGATCTGAACGATTTGGCTGAGCAGAATAAAATCCATCGCCACCACGGCGGCGCGGCTTTGCCGTCCAGTTCAGTCAATACGGCCTACCATGACCGTAAAATGATGTGGTCGGACGAAAAAGCGCGCATTGCCCGTCGGGTGGCGAGCCAGATTCCAGATGGCGCCACCTTGTTTATCGACATCGGCACGACGCCTGAAGCGGTGGCCTATGCGCTCATGCAGCATAAGGATCTGCGCGTGGTGACCAATAATCTGAACGTGGCAACGTTGCTGACGGCAAAAGAGGACTTTCGCCTGATTCTGGCCGGTGGCGAAGTGCGTACCCGCGATGGCGGTATCATGGGTGAGGCGACGCTGGATTTTATCTCTCAGTTCCGTCTGGATTTCGGCATTTTGGGCATCAGCGGTATTGACATGGATGGGTCATTACTGGAGTTTGATTACCATGAAGTGCGCACAAAACGGGCGATTATTGAAAATTCTCGCTGCGTCATGCTGGTGACGGATCATTCCAAGTTTGGCCGTAATGCGATGGTGAACTTGGGCAACATGGATTTGATCGACTATCTTTTTACCGATCAGTCACCACCAGCCAGCGTACTGAAAATCATTGAACAACATAAGGTACAGTTGGAGTTGTGTTGAGCCCGATGTGCCTTTTCCATGACGGACAACGGAGGAGGCACGATGTCAGATTCTTCAAGAAAGCCGAGTTCTGCAAAGCGATCAGGATCGTCAACGCGTTCAGCGACGGCAAAAAAGCCAGAGGCTTTAGCGCAGCCCGTGTCTTCCGCTCCTCCCCCCATTGCCTTTGATGCATCAGAATTTGCCGCCGCGCTGCGACGCCAACAGCGACTCGCTGGCGTCGCGTCGCTTAACGCGATGACGCCAGTACAGTGCTGGCGTGCCGTCAGCCTTGCGCTGTCTGAACAATTGCTGATGCATACCGCGTCGCCAACGCCGTCCACTGCCCATACGCCTCAGCGTCATGTGAACTACCTGTCGATGGAGTTCTTGCCCGGTCGTCTGACGGGCAACAACCTGCTGAATCTGGGATGGTATGACGCGGTAGCCGCTGCGCTGACGGAGCAGGGGCTGAATTTGAGCGATATTCTTGAACAGGAAACCGATCCGGGTTTAGGCAACGGCGGATTAGGTCGGCTGGCGTCCTGCTTTCTGGATTCGATGGCGACGGTAGGGCAGCCTGCAACGGGGTACGGCCTTAACTATCAGTATGGCCTGTTTCGTCAGCACTTTGCGCAAGAAAAGCAGCAGGAAACTGCCGATGACTGGCAGCGCGACGCCTATCCGTGGTTTGTACCGCGTGCGGAGCTGGCGGTGGATGTCGGGTTTGGCGGGCGTCTGCAACCCCAGACGGACGGCACCCTGCGCTGGCTGCCGGATACCGTTTTCAGAGGCGAAGCCTGTGACCTGCCGGTGATTGGCTATCACAACGGCGCCGCGCAGCCGCTGCGTCTGTGGCGCGCGACGCATCGCGATCCGTTTGATTTGACGCTATTCAACGAGGGGCACTATCTGCGCGCGGCCCAGGCGGGCATTTCTGCCGCCAGCCTGACCAGCGTGCTGTATCCGAATGACAATCACGCGGCGGGCAAACGCTTGCGCCTGATGCAGCAGTATTTCCACTGTGCCTGTTCGGTGGCCGACATTCTGCGCCGCCATCTTAAGGCGGGGCGTGCGCTGTCCACGCTGCCGGATTACGAAGTCATCCAGCTTAATGATACTCATCCGACGCTGGCGATCCCTGAGTTGATGCGGCTGCTGCTGGATGAGCATCAGATACCGTGGGATGAAGCCTGGTCGATAACCGGACGCACCTTCGCTTATACCAACCATACGCTGATGCCGGAAGCGCTTGAGCGCTGGGACGAACGGCTGTTTGGCCGCCTACTACCTCGCCACCTGTCGATCATCCGGCAAATTGATACCCAGTTTAAGGCGCTGGTCGAGGACAAGTGGCCCGGCGATCGACAGGTGTGGGCGAAGCTCGCCATCCGCCATCAGCGCCAGATTCGCATGGCAAACCTGTGCGTCGTCAGTTGCTTTGCGGTCAACGGCGTGGCCGCGCTGCACTCGGCGCTGGTAGTGAAAGATCTGTTTCCTGAATACCATCAGCTGTGGCCGACCAAATTCCATAACGTTACTAACGGCATTACGCCACGTCGCTGGCTAAAACAGTGTAACCCGGCGCTGTCCGCGCTGATCGACGATACGCTGCGCACGCCGTGGGTGAATGATTTGCCCGCACTGCAAGGGCTGGAACCCTATGCTGACGATGCCGGCTTTCGTGAGCGTTATCGACAAATCAAAGCCGATAATAAAACGCAATTGGCAACCTACCTGCGTCAGCAGTACGACATTGTGATCGATCCGCAGGCGCTGTTTGATGTGCAAATCAAACGATTGCATGAATACAAACGCCAACATTTGAATCTGCTTCATATTCTCGCGCTATATCGTCAATTGCGTGACAATCCGCATCTGGATATAGTGCCGCACGTCTTTTTGTTCGGTGCCAAAGCGGCACCGGGCTATGTATTAGCGAAAAACATCATTTACGCCATTAACCGGGTTGCTGCGGTCATTAATCAGGATCGCCGTGTTAACGATCGCCTTAAGGTCGTCTTCCCGCCGGACTATCGCGTCTCGCTGGCTGAACGGATGATTCCTGCTGCGGATGTGTCTGAGCAGATTTCAACGGCAGGCAAAGAGGCGTCTGGCACGGGCAATATGAAGCTGGCGCTGAACGGTGCGCTGACCGTCGGCACGTTGGACGGGGCGAATGTGGAAATGGCGCAGCAGGTCGGTGAAGACAATCTGTTCATTTTCGGCCACACCGTTGAACAGGTAAAAGCGTTGCAGGCGCAGGGCTATGAGCCGTCTGACTACCTTGCCGTGACGCCGCTGCTGCGTGAAGTGCTGAATGAGCTAGCGAGCGGCGCGTTCAGCCAGGGGGATAAAAACGCGTTTGCCCCGTTGTTGGATAGCCTGCTGAAGCTGGGCGATCCCTATATGTTAATGGCCGATTTTGCACCGTACTGCGAGGTGCAACAGCGTGTTGATGTGCTTTACCGTGAGCCGGATGAATGGACGCGCCGCTGTGTGCTGAATACCGCCAAAATGGGGATGTTCAGTTCGGACCGGGCGATCCATGATTACCAGACGCGCATTTGGCAGGCGCATCGTTAGGTGAAAATTTTACATTTATGCATATATCTATGTAGTAGACAGAATGAATTATCGTAAAATATTAGAGGAGATTATGACTCCTCTAATATCCGATGACTTATTTATTTTTCTAAATTTTCTAATAGGAACTTAATATCTAGGGATGTCATTCCTTTTTTTAGTTCAACAATTTCTTCTAGGTGGTCTTCCTGAATGTTTAATCTCTTAGTCCAGAGTGATAATAAAAACTCCATGCATGCTTCGCCTTGAGGATTATCATGGTTTTTGACTACAGATATAATTATGTCGGTGATCTTTCTGCTAAAGCCTTCATCCACTGCGTAATTTAACTCTGTCTGTTTGGCTGCTCGTAATAAACATGATTGAATTACACCATCGTTAAATCTGTCAAAGCATACTGGACTGAGTAATGTTGAGTGATAGGTTGTAGCTAGACCCTTATCATTTCTCACTCTCAAATCATGTAAAATAGACTGAATTGTCCAATAAACATCGGCTTGGGTTGAGTCATCAATGTTTAAATTTAAATCAGACCAGAATGCAAACGTATTTCTAAGTTTTAGTTTTTCGCCATTCGTCGACGTAAGAAATAGATCGTCATCTGACAAAGTTTTTTCAAGTAATTTTAGCCTATTAGATAAATTCGGTGGTAAAGGAAAATTATCCGCTACTTCGGAAAATGGGTCGGATTGATCAAATGAACTGAGTTTTTCCTTTTCAATATCCCAGGTTGTTTTTGTTTTTTCGCTATAGCGAGGAAGATAACAACTGTGAAGAATGACTAATTCGTGTCCGCCAAGACACAAATCTTTTTTTAGCTGTTCAAGAGATTCTTCTGTCGGTAGTTTTGAAAAACCAACCATATAAGTGATGGTTGAAAAAGGATTGATCCCTCTTAATTTTCGAGCTGAAGCTAATAGCTGCCTTCCTGATGTGATTGCGCTTATCACTACCATCACTGAGCTATGATCTTTTAGGTGTTCTTCTTGAACATCAGAATAAGAAATTTTCTCGATAGGAAAATTTCTGTCGTTAATTGATTTTTTTATTTCATCTGCTAATTTTTCAGAACCCTTATCATTAATATAGATTATTTTCCCAATGTCTATTGAGAAATATTTATTTATTTTTTTTCTAATGGAGCTTTTAAATGGTTCGTTATTTTTTATGAATAAGGAATCTATATCGATATAAAAATGCTCTTTTATCAAGGGTTCATTGTTCCCAGTGTTGACTTTTAATATTCCTTTAGTTGCGAACTTCTTAAAAAAATCTTGCCTGTCTTTATTAAAATCGATTTTTCTAATGACTAAAAGTTCATGCTTGGGGGTTTCTGGTATGAATTGTTCACCTTCAATTTTTATTGTTTTTGAACCCTGTCGACATAATTTACAGTCTTTTGAATTTTTTGAATATATTCCTGATGCAATGGCTTGGGATATGTCATATAAGCCATTTTGATCCTCAGGGATAGATGAGTAAAATAATGTGATAATGTTTTTATTTGTAAAGGTCGTGTCTTTGATTAACTGTTTAGCAAGGCCACCACTTGTGGTTGCTGATATGACTACTAAACTGTCATCATCAGAAATGAAATTGTAATTTTTTTTAAAAACTGAATATGATTCAAAACTCTCAATTATTGGTTGGGCGTCGTTAAATTTATCAGATAGCTGTAGTGCGATACTAACTAAAAAAGAAATGGAAGACGTGTCAACATATATTCTTTTTATGTTCGGTTTTAAATAAGGTAGCAGTGAAATTGATAAGAACTCAGTTTCTACACTAGACGTAAAAAGATTCGATGCTCTAATGAATTTATCACAATGATCACCAGATGGTTTTACGAAATGATAGCTAGGGAGGGATGTAATCAGGCCTTTTCTATTTTTAAATATTTCTTTTGCTCCCGCTAGCATTATTTTTTTACATAAATCTATAGATGATTCTCTATATTCAAATTCCGTGTCTTTAACTAGTAATTCATTTATTTTACCTTCGTTGTTAAAATTAAGAAAATGTATTTTTCTATCATTCCCTCCAATGAATGATGATATTTCATCAGTAAACGTTTTGTTTAATGTTAATTGTCTCTCTGTAATGTTGTTGATTTTTTTTCCAAATATAATTATATCTTGAGGTGAGAAATTTGTATCAATATCATCTTTAATGATTTTTGTCAGCGATGATGGGATTATGTCTGAATGGCAGAATATTACTAGGGTTTGCCTAGTGACTTCGGGAGATTTTCTGAATCTAAAAGTAAAGTAACGACTCATTCTACTTGCTCCTTAGATTCATCCTTATCATAAAGAGGTATTAATACTGTAACAGAAACCCCTCTTGCTTTTGGGTGTGCTGTTAATCCTTTTGGGCAACTTTCATTATTTTCCCAGTCGATAAATTCATAGATATCATCAGAGTGGGAACGATATGGATGATTGACGAAGTCCCTATAGACCGATAGTCGATTACTGCGTATTCGCATAAAACCATTCAAAAGGGTTAGATTTGCCATAACGGCAGGTAGGCCATTACCTTTTACTCCACTTTTTGTTGATGAACTTCTGAATTGGAAGCATTTTTTTAGGATGTTATATTCATTATATATACTAATGTCATCAATATTTCCTTCATGTGGATGATCAGCTAACCAACGTCCACAATATCCTAGACCTGAGTCTACAATACTGATCTCAACAAATCTGCGAGAGGATTTTTTAGTTGATTCTAAGTTTGATATATATTTTTCTATGATTTTGTCATCTTCAGTGATGTTATTAATTGCAGTTTCAGTTAGGTTAATTCCATAGGTGTAGATTAATCTTGTTGCAGGTTTTAGCCATTGACTTCTATCCATCCCACGACTTCCATGTTCATGTGTGTTAACAAAAAACTCATAAAACATTCTACCTAAATTTTCTATATTTTTTTCACTAGGAAGAGTGTTCCCTCCGGCAACTTTTGCTGATTGCCCAACCATTGCCTTAATAATATGAGTTATTTTCTCTATATCGTGAGGTTCTGGGTAATGCTCAGAAGATACAGAATAAAAATTCCTATCAAAACCTTTTGTGCTGTGATCAACAAAAGAATACCAGCATAATCTCCCTTTGTTTTGGCCGTATAATTTTTCTGACTGATTGTCTATTTCTTTTTTTGCCAGTGCATTGATTTCTTTTCTTATATCATCTATGTCATCATGAGATGTCTTTATTATTTTTGCCATCATGACTGCTGTAAATTTATGCGGACTCCTTATTATATCTCTTAATCTTTCTTCTTTATTTTCAGAGCTATGCTTTAGAAAGATTTTTCTTTCATTATTAGCATATGCCCATGTATTTACAGCTTGAACTGCTGCGGCATAACCGCCAAAGGCAAAGTTGTTTGAGCCAACTGGTAGTTCTAGCATTGTGTCACTGCTTACACTGTCTACTTTAGCTATAAATTGCTCTAATTTTGCGATATCTAATGATGCAGGTAATGTAATCATAAATATTCCTTATAATGATTTTAATCAGCAGAGAATAAATTTCTGATTGAGTGGGTTTTATTTTATATGGCTTGTTCCTGTTTTTATGATTTTTACATAATTTTATTAATTGAGATTTCTATTTACATTTGTTGAAAATTACAACTGTGAAATTACTTGTTTAGATAAAAAATGACTATTTTACCGATTCTGTTTATTACGCTAACTTGTTGGTTGGGATGTACATGAAGGAAGACAGCTATGTGTTATCATCTACATTCATCTTTACTACTTTTTTATGTCAGCAATAAAATCATGCTTCCATTAGAGAATGATTTTAGTATGTGCAACACAGGCTATCCTTGTCTGGAGTTTCAATGAAGCTAGCTGCGTGCTTACTTTATTTTTTGCGACATATCGTTGTTTGCGGGACGAGTAACATCTAGATATAGTCCCACCAATTTTTATTTTAGGCATCATGGTAGTTCAGCTAATGTAGTGACAATCGCGTTTTTTGGCAAGCGCATCGTTAGGAAAAGGAGAGGGTGTTCAAGGTGGATAAACTGGCAAGCCAGCAGACAGGCATCGCGGAAAGCTATACCGATGCCTATGGCAAAGAGCACATTGTTGCGGCCGCAATCAGAAACCAGATTCAGGCAATGATGGACGTTTCTGACAGCGGCAATGCGCCCTTGCCGCCTGTTCGTGTCTTTTTGCAGGACCGGGATGCGATCATCGAGCTTGCTGGTCACGGTGAATTCCTCTGGACGCTGATGTATGAAAACGGCGGTCAAATTCAAGGACAGATAACGGGAGGTTCAACGCTGGCGTTGCCGGGCGTGTTGCCGCTGGGTTATCACTACCTGACGCTGACGCAGGCCGACCAGCGCTGGAGCTGCCGAATTATTGTCGCGCCGCACCGCTGCTATGAGCCAGAAGCCTTACAGCAGGGAAAACGCTGGTGGGGCGTTACCGTCCAGCTTTATACCCTGCGCTCGCAGAACAACTGGGGCGTCGGGGACTTTGGCGACCTGCGCCAACTGGTGGAGCAGATTGCCCGACGCGGCGGTGCCTTTGTGGGGCTGAACCCGCTGCATTCGCTGTATCCCGCACAGCCAGAAGCCGCAAGCCCTTACAGTCCTTCTTCCCGACACTGGCTGAATATTATTTATATCGATGTGAATCGCATTGATGATTTTCAGCAGAGCGAGGAAGCGCAGGCATGGTGGCACCGTGAGGATACACAAAGCGCGGTTGCCGCGTTACGGGCAGGGCGCTGGGTCGATTATGAACCGGTGACGTCGCTTAAACTGACCGCCTTACGGCTGGCGTTCCGCTACTTTACCACCCGCAGCGCGCTGGACCCGCGCATTAGTGCTTTTCGCCAGTTTGTTGTCAGCGGCGGGCAGAGCCTGCAACTTCAGGCGACGTTTGATGCGTTGCAGGCCTACCTGAAAAAGCAGGGTGAGAACTACGCGGACTGGCACCAATGGCCTGCCAGTTACCATGACGTGCACAGTGAAACCGTGAAGTCATTCCGCCGTGAAAATAGCGATGAGATTACCTTCTACAGCTGGCTGCAATGGGTCGCGCATGAGCAACTCGCGGAGTGCTATGCGCACAGTAAACAGCTTGGCCTGCCGCTCGGCCTGTATCGCGATTTAGCCGTTGGGGTTGCACAGGGCGGCGCGGAAACCTGGGATGAACGGCAGCTCTATTGCCTCGATGCCTCTATTGGCGCACCGCCGGACCCGCTTGGACCACAGGGACAAGACTGGCAGCTCGCGCCGATGAACCCGACGATGATGCAGCTTCGCGGCTATCAACCGTTTATCGATGTCCTGCGCAGTAACATGGCGCACTGTGGTGCGTTGCGACTTGATCACGTGATGGCGCTCTTGCGCCTGTGGTGGATACCCAAGGCGGCGTCGGCGGGTAGCGGTGCTTATGTGCATTACCCGGTCGACGATTTGCTGGCGGTGCTGGCGCTGGAAAGTCAACGTCATCGCTGCCTGATTATCGGTGAGGATTTAGGCACGGTGCCGCCGGAAATTATCAGCAAACTGCATGACTACGGTATCTATTCTTACAAGGTGCTGTTCTTTGAAAAGGACGAGGAGAATCACTTCCGCGCACCGGAAGACTACCCGCGTCAGGCGATGACAACCATTACGACGCACGATCTCCCGACGCTACGCGGCTACTGGCAAACGGTGGATTTATCGCTGGGGCGGGAGTTGGGGCTGTACCCGACGGAAGCGTTACTGCAAGAACAAATGCAGCAGCGTGAGAAGGCGAAACAGGGGCTGCTCAACGCGTTGCACGAATTCGGGCTATTGCCGCAGCGGGTGGGGCGTAACTCGGCGCTGACGACGATGGGCGCGCCGCTGAGTCGCGGTGTTCATCGGTATGTCGCCGATAGCGCAAGCGCACTGGTCGGGTTCCAACTGGAAGACTGGCTGGATATGGCGACACCGGTCAATGTGCCGGGCACCAATCGTGAATACCCCAACTGGCGACGCAAGCTCACGCGCCCGCTAGAGTCGATCTTCGCTGACCGTTGCCTTGAACGGCTGGTTCGGGATATGGATTTGCGTCGTGGCGCGCCGATGAAAACGCAGAAAGCCTAAAGCAGAATGAATACGCATCCTCCCCTGAATCGGGGAGGATGCCGAAGGATAAATCAGCCGGAGAGAGGATTAGTAGTAGGAGTGTTCACCGCGCTGGTGTTCGGTGAGATCTCTCACGCCTTTCAGCTCAGGGAATTTTTCCAGCAGCTCTTTCTCGATCCCTTCTTTCAGCGTGTAATCGACCATAGAACAGCCGTTACAGCCGCCGCCAAATTGCAGAATCGCCATGCCGTCATCGGTAATTTCCATCAGCGTTACGCGGCCGCCGTGGCCAGCCAGCTGTGGGTTGATTTGCGATTGCAGCACATACTCGACGCGTTCCATCAGCGGGGCGCTGTCGTCCACTTTACGCATTTTGGCGTTTGGCGCTTTCAGCGTGAGCTGAGAACCTAACTGGTCAGTCACGAAGTCGATTTCAGCGTCTTCAAGATAAGGTGCGCTGAGTTCGTCTACGTAGGCAGAAATCTTTTCAAACTTCAGTACGGTATCGCTGGCTTCTACGGCATCCGGCGGGCAATACGAGACGCCGCACTCGGCGTTTGGCGTACCTGGATTGATAACAAATACGCGAATCTGTGTGCCTTCTTCCTGTTTTGCCAACAGTTTCAGGAAATGCTCCTGAGCAGCATCGGTAATACGGATCATAATAGTAAGCTCAATAGTTGACTGCCCTTGTCGGTTATAATACGCCCATCCTCCCCCCAACTACAAGGTGCGGCACACACACCAGACCTGAACGCCCGCCGCACCTTGAGCCAGCAGCAGCCTGCTGATTTCCGCGGCGGTACTGCCCGTCGTGACCACATCATCCAGTAACACCACCTGTTGCCCGGACAGCGAAATATCACACGAGAATGCGCCCCGCAGGTTCCGCCGCCGCGCGCTGGCGCTGAGCGTTTGCTGTAGCGATGTGCGCCGAGTGCGCTGCAATTCGCGGGAGTCATAAGCACAGTTCAGCCAGCGGGCGAGAGGACGGGCGAGCAACGCGGTCTGGTTGAAGCCGCGATGCCACTGACGGTTTCGGTGCAGAGGAACGGTGAACAGACGGTCAGGGCGGAACAGGGGAGCTTGTCCGGTGAGTTTCCGCTCGCGGTAGGTCATTTGCCAGCGCAGTAAGAGTTGCCGGGCGAGCACGGCTGCCAGCTCGGTTTTACCGTGGAACTTAAACTGTTTCAGCAGCGTGTTAAACGGCGGTACATAGTCGCTGATAAAGGTGAGCGATTGCCAGGGCGGTGGATTTTGCAGGCAGCGCCCGCACTGACGCGCTGTGTCGCCGGAGGGCAAGCCACAACGTGGGCAGCAGGCGGGCAGACGCGGCAAATGGCGCTGGCAGTACGAGCAAATGCCTTGCCGACTACGATGAAGCGGTAATAAACATAGCCAGCAGCGGGCGGTGATGGTTAACATATTTTTTCCCTAAAAATGTTTTTCCCTGAGTAAGGAAGATAACGGATGGCAGCGTTGTATTGGCAGACCGAAGGTGCAGGAAACACGGATCTTGTGTTGCTGCACGGGTGGGGATTGAATGCGCAGGTATGGCAAAGCATTATTGCGCGACTCGCCCCGCATTTTCGTCTGCATAGGGTCGATCTGCCGGGTTATGGCAGGAGTCAGGGGTTTGGACCGATGTCGCTGAGTGACATGGCGGCGAAGGTATTAGCGCAGGCACCGGAACGTGCCGTCTGGCTAGGCTGGTCGCTGGGCGGATTGGTTGCCAGCCAGATTGCGTGGCGCGCGCCTGAGCGCGTGGAAAAGCTGATTACCGTGGCATCGTCGCCCTGTTTCAGCGCACAGGACGGCTGGCCGGGTATCAAGCCGGACGTCTTGCAGGGGTTTCAGCAGCAGCTCAGTGAAGATTTCCAGCGTACGGTCGAGCGGTTTTTGGCGCTGCAAACGCTGGGAACGGAGAGCGCACGGCAGGATGCCCGACTATTAAAAAGCGTGGTGCTGGAACAGCCAATGCCGTCCGTCGAGGTATTAAACGGTGGGTTGGCCATATTGCGTGAAGCGGATTTACGTCAGCCGTTAGCCGACTTGGCCGTGCCGTTCCTGCGGCTTTATGGTGCGCTAGACGGGCTGGTGCCGCGCAAAGTCGCTGGATTGCTGGATGAGCAGTGGGCGAATTCGACGTCGGCGGTGATGCCAAAGGCCGCGCATGCGCCGTTTATCTCGCATCCCGATGCCTTTACCGAGCAGGTGATCGCGTTCGCTCAGGCCTAGACGACGATAATTTACATTTTCTCCTCAATTTCTCCACGATTTAGCCGATGTCGGCAGTTAAGTTAATTCGGCACCCTGTATACATCATGTCGGTCGTTTCAAGATCGAGATACCGGGGGACTACCACGGTGTGAGGCATCTCTACGGGAACCTCATCATCGTGTTTCCCCTTATAAAATGCCAACGCATTTTAAATGCCACTTGTGGCAGCCCGTCAGGGCGAGCACAGGAACTGGGCGAGTAAATTCATGCTGAAGTGACCCGCATTACCTTGTACGCAGGATTTTCTCTGGGTTAGTGGATCCTGTTCTGAACGATCATAAGTAGGCTGCTCATAAAGCAGCCACATTAAAATATGGCTGAGGAGTATAGAAGCGATGGCGAATTTTTTTGTCGACCGTCCTATTTTTGCGTGGGTGCTGGCTATCCTTCTCAGCCTGTGCGGTATGTTAGCCATCAAGTCATTACCGCTGGAACAGTATCCCGATCTGGCTCCGCCCAGCGTGCGGATTACGGCGAGCTATCCCGGTGCATCGGCGCAAACGCTGGAAAATACCGTTACGCAGGTTATTGAGCAGAGTATGACCGGGCTGGATAACCTGATGTACATGGCCTCAGACAGCAGCAATACCGGGCAAGCGCGCGTTATGCTGACCTTCGAGGCGGGTACCGATCCTGATGAAGCTCGCCAGCAGGTGCAAAACCAGCTTCAATCCGCTATTCGCAAGTTGCCACAGGAAGTCCAGCAGCAGGGTGTCACCGTGAGCAAAACGGGCGATACCAATATCCTGATGGTCGCGTTTGTGTCTACCGATGGCAGTATGGACAAGCAGGATATCGCTGATTATGTTGCGACGAATATTCAGGAACCGATTAGCCGTATCAGCGGAGTGGGTGAAGTTTCTGCGTATGGATCGCAATATGCGATGCGCATCTGGCTGGATCCGGCCAAACTGATGGACTATGCGCTGACCACCAGCGACGTGGTACGCGCCATCGAATCGCAGAACAGTCAGGTTTCGGTCGGGCAAGTCGGTGGCGTACCGTCGGTGGACAATCAGGCGCTGAACGCGACTATCAATGCACAATCCCTGCTACAGACGCCACAGCAGTTCCGTGATATCACGCTGCGCGTCAATCAGGATGGCTCCGCCGTGACGTTAGCTAACGTTGCAGAAGTCGAGTTGGGTGCTGAACGCTACGATTTTCTCAGTCGTTTCAACGGTCAGTCCGCTTCTGGTTTGGGAGTGACGCTGGCGTCTGGCGCGAATGAGCTGGAAACAGATAAGCGTGTCAGGGAGCGTATCGAGGAACTATCACACTATTTTCCGCACGGGCTGGAAGCCAAAATCGCTTTTGAAACCTCCCCTTTTGTTAAAGCCTCTATCACCGATGTGGTGAAAACCCTGTTTGAAGCGGTGCTGTTGGTTTTTCTGGTGATGTACCTGTTCTTGCAGAATTTTCGTGCCACGCTGATTCCCACGATTGCGGTGCCGGTGGTGTTGCTCGGTACGTTTGCCGTGCTGTACGTCTGTGGGTTCAGCCTGAACACCCTGACGATGTTCGCGATGGTGCTGGCGATTGGTCTGCTGGTCGATGATGCCATTGTGGTGGTGGAGAACGTCGAACGGGTGATGAGCGAAGAGGGGCTCTCACCACGGGAAGCGACACGAAAATCAATGGGGCAGGTGCAGGGCGCGCTGGTCGGGATTGCGCTGGTGCTGTCGGCTGTGTTTGTGCCAATGGCCTTCTTTGGCGGCACTACGGGGGCGATTTACCGCCAGTTCTCCATCACGATTGTGACGTCAATGATTCTGTCGGTGCTGGTGGCGATGATTCTGACGCCTGCGCTGTGCGCGACGCTGCTCAAGCCGCTTGCCAAGGGGCAGCATCATGGCCGCAAAGGGTTCTTCGGCTGGTTTAACCGGAGCTTTACCCGCACGTCGCTGAAGTATGAGCGCGGCGTCGGCAAGATATTGATTACCAGCGGACGCTGGCTGCTGCTGTATATGGGCATCATCGGGGTTATGGCTTTCCTGTTCTTCCGACTGCCGACCTCGTTTTTGCCGCAGGAAGATCGGGGCGTGTTCACGACACAAGTGCAGCTACCGCCAGGGGCGACGCAGCAGCAGACCTTACAGGTGGTTCACAAGATCGAGCAGTACTATCTCACGCAGGAAAAAGACACGGTGACGTCTGTGTTTTCCACCATTGGTTCGGGGCCGGGTGGAAACGGGCAAAACGTGGCGCGGCTGTTTGTGCGCCTTAAAGACTGGAATGAACGCACCACGCCGGAGAGCAGCTCGTTTGCCGTGATCGAACGCGCGACTAAAGCCTTTCGTCATATTCAGGAAGCGCGCGTGTTCGCCAGCAGCCCGCCGTCAATTAACGGACTGGGGAGTGCCGCCGGTTTCGCCATGCGCTTACAGGATCGCGGTGGGCTAGGGCACGACGCGCTGATGGCGGCGCGGGATCAACTGCTGAACATGGCTGACAGTAACCCCGAGCTGACGCGCGTGCGTCACAATGGTCTGGACGACAGCTCGCAGCTGCGGATTCATATCGATCAGCGCAAAGCGCAGGCGCTGGGCGTGTCGGTGGATGACATTAACAGCACGCTGAAAACGGGCTGGGGATCGACCTATGTGAATGACTTCCTTGACCGTGGCAGGGTGAAGAAAGTTTACGTTCAGGCGGCGGCGAAGTTCCGTATGCTGCCGGACGACATCAGCAAATGGTATGTGCGTAACAACCGTGGCGGCATGGTGCCGTTCAGCGCCTTTGCGCAAACCGTCTGGGAAACCGGCTCGCCGCGCCTTGAGCGTTACAACGGTTATTCCTCGCTGGAGATTGTCGGTGAAGCGATGCCGGGCGTCAGTACCGGTACAGCGATGAATGTCATGGAATCGCTGGTGGCGAAGCTGCCGGAAGGCTTTGGCTTAGAGTGGACGGGCATGTCGTTGCAGGAGCGGCTGAGCGGGGCGCAGGCGCCGGCGCTGTATGCGATTTCTCTGCTGGTGGTGTTTCTGTGTCTGGCCGCGCTGTATGAAAGCTGGACTGTGCCGTTTTCCGTCATGCTGGTGGTGCCGATGGGCGTGCTGGGGGCGCTGGTGGCAACCTGGGCACGCGGTCTGGAAAACGATGTCTATTTTCAGGTTGGGCTACTGACGGTAGTCGGGCTATCGGCGAAGAACGCCATCTTGATAGTGGAATTCGCCAACGAAATGAACCAGAAAGGGAAGGATCTGGTTGAGGCTACGCTGGAAGCCTCCCGCCAGAGACTGCGGCCGATATTGATGACATCGCTGGCATTTATTTTCGGTGTTCTGCCGATGGCGACCAGCAGCGGCGCGGGTTCGGCCAGCCAGCATGCGGTGGGTACGGGGGTGATCGGCGGTATGCTTGCTGCGACTTTCCTCGCGATTTTCTTCGTGCCGCTGTTCTTTGTCGTCGTGCGACGTCGTTTTCCGTTAAAGGAGAAGGTGTCGAAATCAGTGGAATAAACCCAATAAAAATATAATGCATTTGCATTGCTCTAGTAATGCAAGTGCATTACACTGATTGTGTATCGCGTAATTACGGCATTCCAACATAGAGAGTGAATACGCTAACCTGGTGTTATTCGCCATGATTCGGTTGTTTTAACCGATAACATTTAATACTTAACACGAGTTCAGTCACGCGATACTGAGGGTTAAAAAATGTTTAATTTAAAATCAGCGGATGTATTGTTGCGCGCCGATAGCCGCTTAACGGCGCGTAGTCAGACAACGATTCCATCGTCTGTGCGTGATGCCATGAACCTGCAACCTGGGGAGTACATTCATTATAGCGTGCTACCGGGTGGGCAGGTGCTGATCAGTCGGCGTGAAGAGGCTGTAGATGACGATCCCGTTATTCATCGTTTTCTGCATTTTTTGGCTGAAGATATGCAACATCATCCAGAAAATATTAAGCCATTTGATCAATCGCTTATGTCACGTGCCAGTGTGTTAACCGCAGGGATGGATATTGATCTGGATGCACCGCTTACTGACGACGAGTGAGCAAAATGGTTGATAAGCGAGTAATAAATGGGTGGCAGCTATTTACGCATCCTTGTTTTGATGTGCAGTTTGAGTCTCTTATTGTTGAAGTTGAACAATTGAGAAAAAAACACCCAGAATCTTATCAGAAAAAGCAGGCAACTAAGCTATTGGCTGCAATAGTCAAAGTCATCCGTACTGAGATTTGTGGCGATCCGTCCCAGACGAAGTTTAGACAAGGCGATACGTTAGGCGAAGGCAACAAACATTGGTTCAGGGCAAAATTTCTGGGTCAGTATCGGTTATTTTTTCGCTATAGCGAGAAACATAAAACTATCATCCTTGCCTGGGTCAATGATTCAGACACTAAACGAGCATATGGCGATCAGCATGATGCTTATAAAGTTTTTAGCGGCATGCTAGCAAGCGGGAATCCTCCGGGAGATTGGAAGCAATTGCTTGCTGAATCCTATAAGGAGACCATGCTTACGCAAATGCTCGTGCGGCCATAATTTTTAAGGAAATTCATCAAACTGTAAAAAAAGGTAACTACGTTATTTACTGCTAAATTACGCAACCAAGGACATAACAATGAAAGCTCGCTGGTTACTGCCTTTACTGATTTCTGCTGCTTTACCGGGGATGGTGCAGGCTCAGGCTATTTATCCCATTGACCGCGCCACGATGCTGGCAGGCGGAAAATTCGATTTTAAAGTCGAGTTTGATGAAGTGCTCAAGCCGGAAGATATCCGCATTCTGATCAACGGCAAAGATTACCAGCAGGTGCTGGGCAAAACGGCGTCGTTTGTTGAGCGTGAAGACGGCGGCAATGCTTCCACGATCTGGCTGCGTGATGTGAACTTACCGGAAGCAGGTAAGTATGTGGTAGAGGCCGAAGCCAAGGGCAAAAAGACGCAGGTGAACTGGGAGGTTTATCAAGCGTCCGGTACGCGTAAAGCCAAAAACGTGATTCTGTTCATCGGCGATGGCCTGTCCGTTGCACACCGCACCGGTGCGCGCATCTTGTCCAAAGGAGTGACGGAAGGGAAGGCAGACGGTCGTCTGGCGATTGATGACCTGCAATATATGGCGTTTGCCGGCACATCCAGTACTGACTCTATCGCGGCCGACAGCGCCAACACCATGAGTGCCTACATGACCGGTCACAAATCCGGTGTGAACGCGCTGGGTGTGTACGTCAGCCGTAGCAAAAACTCATTGGAGCACCCAAAGCAGGAAACGCTGGGTGAGCTGTTAACCCGTTCTACCAAGATGTCTGTCGGCGTCGTCAGCGATGCTGAACTTCAGGATGCTACGCCAGCGGCAGTCGTCTCTCACACTCGTCGTCGTGCAGATAAAGCGGAAATCGTTGAGATGTTCTACAACGTGCAGCCTACCGTCATGCTGGGCGGCGGTTCTGCCTACTTCCTGCCGAAAAGCACGCCGGGCTCTAAACGTAAAGACGAAACCAACTACGTTGAGAAGTTCCAGCAGGCGGGCTACTCATTGGTGACCGATGCGGATTCTCTGAAGAAAAACGCGGCGCAGGCCACCAAGCTGCTGGGGCTGTTCCATACCGGCAATCTGGATGGTGTGATGGATCGTCGTTTCCTGAAAAACGATGTCGCCAAGAAATTCCCTAACCAGCCTGACCTGACGGACATGACGCAGGCGGCGCTGGATGTGTTGTCCAAAAACAAAGACGGCTTCTTCCTGATGGTGGAATCGGCGTTGATCGACAAAGCCTCTCACCCGCTGGATTGGGAACGCGCTTTCACTAACACCATCATGCTGGATCAGTCTGTTGCCATCGCCAAGAAATTCGCCGAGAAAAATCCGGATACGATGATTATCGTGACGGGTGACCATACTCACGGTCTGTCTATCATCGGTACCGTGGATGACAACAAGCCGGGCACGGAGATGCGTGAGAAAGTCGGCGTGTATGAAGAAGCGGGCTACCCAAACTATCAGGATGCCAACAAAGACGGCTACCCGGATGATCTGAACGTGTCTAAACGTCTTGCCGTGTTCTTCAACAACTTTCCGGATTATTACGAAACGTTCCGTCCGAAGCTGGATGGCCAGTTCGTTCCTGCTATCAAGAACGAAAAAGATGAATACGTTGCCAACAAAGCCTACGAGAAAGTGGAAGGTGCGGTATTCCGCGAAGGGATTCTGCCACGCTCTTCTGACACGGGCGTTCATGCCGTTGACGATATGGTGATTCAGGCGAGCGGCCCAGGCGCAGAGCGTATCCGTGGTTACATGGAAAACACCGACCTGTTCCGGGTGATTGTGGACGCGCTTGCGGTTAAACCGCAGGACAAAAAGTAATCCTACGACGCTATGAATAATGCGAAATGCAGCAAAGCGGGGGCAACCCCGCTTTTATTCTCTTGGTTGCGCACGGTGCTGGTGCTCCTCCTTCTCGGTGGTATTTCCCCGGTGAAGGCCGCGCAGTCTGAACTTTCCTTCGATAAGCTGTATGCCTCTTACGGCGTGCTGGGTCTGGAATTCTCCAATGACGTCAAAGCACTCTCCGGTAAACGGGTCAAGATGCGCGGCTTTATGGCACCGCCGCTCAAGGCGGAGTCACAATTCTTTGTCTTAACCAAAATGCCAATGGCGCTGTGCCCCTTCTGTTCGTCTGATGCGGACTGGCCTGAAGATATTGTCGTCGTCTATCTCGCCAAACGTCAGACCTTCGTACAGAACAACACCATGATTGAGGTGGAAGGTGTGCTGGAACACGGTTCGTGGACCGATCCTGAAACGGGTTTTGTCAGCCTGTTGCGATTGCGTGAAGCCACGTTCGATACCCTTTAGGAGCGCTGATGGCGGAGTTATTGATTCAACACCTGAGTGTGACCTTCCCCGATACGTCCGAGGCGGTGCTGGATATTCCCGCGCTGTCTATTCGTTCTGGCGAGCGGGTCGCGGTGATGGGGCCTTCTGGTTCCGGTAAGACCACGCTGGTGAATGCCATCACTGGGATGGATCACAGCGGAACGGGCTGTGTGCAGTGGGAAAAGCAGGATATCTGGCAGATGAACGAAGCGGAACGCGACCGCTGGCGGGCACAACACATCGGGCTGGTGATGCAGGATTTCCATCTGTTCCCCGGTCTGAATGCGTTGGAAAACGTCTTACTGCCCGCGCAGTTTCACCACTGGCGGATACCGGCGTCGCTCAAACAGCGGGCGGCGGATTTGCTGGCTCAGGTGGGGCTGGATACCGCGAAACGCCCGATCGAAGTGCTATCACGCGGCGAGAAGCAACGGGTTGCCGTGGCGAGAGCGTTGCTCAGCAAGCCAGATATTATCGTTGCTGATGAACCAACAGCCAGTCTGGATGCGCAGAGCGGCGAGCAGATTGCCGATCTGCTGGTGACGCTAGCGCGCGATAGTCGCGCCACGCTTATTGCCATTACGCACGATGCGCGTCTGGCTTCGCAGATGTCGCGCTGTATTCAACTGGAAAAAGGACGCCTCGTGGCGGACACGCCGTATCAGGAGGATCGCGCATGATTCCTTGGCGTCTTATCTGGGTCGACTGGCGTCGGCTCTGGCCGGGTGTGCTGGTCGTGGTGTTGCTGATCGCGATGGCGACAGCGTTAAGTATTTCGGTGAGTTTGCAGGAAAGGGCGCTGCGCATGGGCAGTGCCAAAGCCGCTGACCGTTTCGATTTGGTGATCGGCGCGCCGGGGAGTGAAACCCAACTGGTGCTGTCATCCGTGTTTTTGCAACCGTCCGCGCTGACGCTGATTCCTGCGCAGGTGCTGGCCGATCTGGAAAAGAACCCGCTGGTGGCCTGGGCGGCCCCGGTCGCGTTTGGTGATTTCTATCAGGGAATGCCGATTGTCGGTACTACACCACCGCTGGTTACGGATAACGGTAAGCGGCAGCTCATCGCCGGACGCGTGTTCAACGATGACTTTGAAGCCGTAGTCGGCGAGCAAACGGGGCTGAGAGTGGGGAGCACGTTCAGCCCGATTCATGGTCAGGTGGGGACGGAAGGGGCGCATGCGCACGATGACGTCACCTACACCGTGGTCGGCGTGTTACCTGCTGACGGCAGCGCGTGGGATAAAGCGATTCTGGTGCCGGTGAACGCGGTATGGCGGGTACATGGCATCCATCCACCACACGATGCGGACGATGCACACCACGATCATGACGAACATGGGCAGGGGGAAACTGCACATGCGCAAGGCGAGCAGCCTGCCGATGAACACCATAATGATGCGCATCCTGCGGAAGATGCAGCAAGTGACGATCATCATGCCGATGCTGAGGCCGCTCAACCGGTAACGGCTTCACACGCCGATGAGCACGACGAGGCAGAAGCTCACGGCCATGCGCATCAGGCGGGGTTACCCGCTATTGTGGTTAAACCGAAAACGATCGCGGGTGCCTATCAGTTACGTTCGCTATATCGCAGCAACACGACGCTGGCGGTGTTCCCTGGCGAAGTGCTGGTGAAGCTCTACTCGATGCTGGGCGATATTCGTGAACTGCTGACCTACATCTCGCTGGGGACACAGGGACTTGTGGGCGTCGCCGTGGCGATGGTGGCGGTGATTCACCTGCGTCAGCGGCAGAAACAGATCGGCGCACTGCGTGCGTTTGGCGCGCCGCGCTACGGTATTTTCACGCTGATTTGGAGCGGACTGATGTCGCTGGTGAGCGTCGGCGTACTGCTGGGCGTTGGCCTGGGCTATCTGGTTGCCCGTGCGATTGCGGTGATCATGAGCGAAAAAAGCGGCTTTGTCCTGCCAGTGACGTTGGAATGGGAAGACATCCATTTCGTCCTGCTCCTGTTGCTGGTTGCGGCTGTCGTCCTGACGATTCCGGCGATGCTATCCTATCGTCAATCACCCGCAACGGCGCTGCGTGGCGAGTAAGTGTTGTGAACAACAATGTGCGCCGTCGGAAATGATGGCGCACGTCTACATCCATCGTGAAAATAATTCATTGTTTTGAAAAGGTATCCCGACAGATTCACACTGCGGGATACTTTATTATTACCGTCTAACCCTGCGATTACTGCTCGAAATAGCTGCGGATTTTCTCGATGTCGTCGCCGTTAGACAACGCCAGCGAAAGCAGAATGCGTGCTTTCTGCGGGTTGTAGAATCCGCTGCCGATAGCGCCATCTTTCTTCTTATCGGTTACATAGCCGTTGCCAGTGCGTGTGCTGATCACTACCGGGATGCCTTTAGCGACCGCTTTCTTGATGTCTTCTTTGATTCGCGTTGGCGTAGAGCCGTTACCGCTACCGGCGATGATGATACCTTTTGCACCCTGTTCAATCGCGGCATTCAGCAGACCACTGTCTTGATCCTGATAGCCATAGAGAATGTCGACCTTCGCCAGCGTCTCCTTACTGCTTACGTCAAAGAACGGTTTGTTTTCGGGGGCGGCTGGCTGGTAAAAGAAGCGCGGAACGCCGCCGTAGAATGCCCCCAGATAGCCCTGTTCATTGGCTTTGAACGTGTCCAACGAGGTGGCATTGGTTTTGGTGGTGTAGAAGGCGGAGCCGATGCGATCGTTCAGCAGCACCAGCGCGCCGCGTTTTTCCGCGTTCTTGCTCGACGCCAGCGTGACCGCTTCCAACAGGTTCATGGAGCCGTCCGCGCTGATGGCGGTGGCAGGGCGCATTGCACCGACGATAACCACCGGTTTCTCGCTTTTTACCGTCAGATCCAAAAAGAATGCCGTTTCTTCCAGCGTGTCGGTGCCGTGAGTAATCACGACGCCATGGGTATTGGCATCGCCTAACTGTTTGTTAATCGCTTTGGATAGCTTCAACAAAATGGCCTGGTCGATATTGCCGCTGGCGGTGTTGGCGATTTGCTCGCCTGTCACCGTCGCGACATCGCCAATAGCCGGCACGGCGTTCAGCAGTTCTTGAATGCCGATCGCGCCCGCCTGATAGCCTGTCGTATCCGTGTTGGATGCGGCTTTTCCGGCGATGGTCCCCCCCGTTGCGTATATCGTGACGCCAGGTTTGACGTCATCGGCCAATAGCGCATGAGACGACAGCATCAGACAGGCGGCGGTGATGGTGCGGGCGATGAATGAAAGTTGCATTGGCAGATCCTTGTTTTTGGTATGGGAAAACAAGAACAAAGCAACTTCTATACCAATGCGTATTTATCTATTAGCCCGCTAATTAATGGTGAAGAATCTTTGCTTTGGTGCACCGCGTGGGGCGTTGGCGGCTAAATTGCACTGCAATGGTGACTGCTGCGGCAGTGAAGGGGGGATAGGGGCGACGGGTGTTGATAACCCGGAATGACGTCATGAGACGTCCTACTGACGCGGTATTAAAACAGGGTGAACGAGGCTCACCCTGCTGTATTTTACGATCGCGGTAACCGCTGGCGGATTAGCGTAAATCCAACATCGCGATATGATCCATATCGTCAAACGTCAGGTTTTCGCCGATCATACCCCAGATAAAGGCATAGTTTTTCGTACCGACACCAGTGTGAATCGACCAACTGGGGGAGATCACCGCCTGCTCGTTATGCATCACCAGATGGCGTGTTTCATGCGGTTCACCCATCATGTGGAAGATAATGGTGTCTTCCGCCATATCAAAATAGAAGTACACTTCCATTCTGCGTTCATGGGTATGCGTCGGCATGGAGTTCCAGTTGCTGCCTTCCGCCAGACGCGTTAATCCCATGCTCAGCTGGCAGGTGTCCACCACTTCCGGCACCAGATATTTGCAAATCGTCCGCTTGTTGCAGGTTTTCACATCGCCCAGCGGGGCTTTGATCGCGTCATCCTGCGTAATGATGCGTGTCGGGTAAACGGCATGCGCCGGGGCGCTGTTATAATACAGTTTGGCTGGATTGGCTTTGTCCAGGCTGCTGAATGCTAAGGCTTTGGCACCTTTTCCAACATAGAGCGCTTCTTCATTACCAACCTGATAGCTCGTGCCGTCGATAAAAATGTTGGCTGGGCCGCCGATGTTGATAAGCCCCAGTTCGCGCCGCTCAAGAAAATAGTTCACGCCAAACTGTTTGCCGATACCATCATCAAACGTGATCTCGCCATCTATCGGCATGATACCGCCCACCACAATACGGTCGATGTGGCTGTAAGTCATGGTGTACTGATTTGGCGTAAATATCTGCTCAATGAGAAATTTCTTTCTCAGCTCAGTGGTATCAAGCGTTTTCGCATGTTCACTGTGTACACTTTGTCGTACGTCCATTTTGCTACCTTCTTATGCGGTTTTAGGTGAAAAGCGTTTTGCCCATACTGCCGTAAGGATGGGCACCAGTACTGATGTCACGATCACACTGGTGGCGACTAACGCTGTTGCCTGTTGAGCGACCGGAGCGAATTCCGGCGCCATATTCGCGATCAACAGAGGAGTGGCGACGGCAGCGCCTGCGCTGCTGGATGCCGCTACACCTGCGGTGCCATTACCGCCGCCGATAAATTTATCGGCGATAATCAATGGAATACCCGTAACGACAATCACCAGCAGGCCGAGGAAGAGTCCTGCAAAGCCAGTCTGGAGGATCACGGCCAAATTAATCGTATTGCCTAGCGCAAAGGCGAAGAAAGGAATCAGCGTTTGTACGGAATTACCGAACAGTTTTCTCAGATCCGGGTCGAGATTACCCAGTATAAAACCAATCAGGAAAGGCAGGACGGCACCGACAAAGAGCTGAGGTTCAAAGGTCGCGATACCGCTGGCTCCCAGAATAACCATAGTCATTAACGGGCCGGATTCCAGAGACATCAGCACGAACGCGCCTGCCTCTTCTTTCGAGCCGTATTGGTTCATCAATGCCGCGTACAAACCGCCGTTTGTCATGTCCATTGCCGCGACCAGAGCCAGTACGGAAATTCCAGCCAGCATACCGTTTTGGATGCCGTCTCCCGGCAAGAATGTGCCTGCAATCAACGCGACCACCCAGGCGGTGGCGAGTTTGGTTATCACCAGAACGCCTGATTTTTTCAACATCGTTCCCGTCGCTTTAAGTTCAATGGACGCGCCCATGCAGAAAAACCAGACCGCCAAAATAGGAATCGTGCCAGTAATCAGGCCGTTGCTGAAAGACCCTAAATATTTCCCCGCCCCTGGCGTAAAGGTATTACAGAGTGCGCCCAAAAAGAGCGGCACCAGCATTAATCCCCCAGGGATTTTATCAATAGCTTGTTTGATTTTCATAACAGACCTCATTTAAAAATAAAAAGATATTCAGCCCGCTTTCAGTAAAAGCAGAAAGATGATTGATATAAAATAATAAATAGAGGTAAATAAAACCTAAGCGGTTATTACCCGATTCCATTAAATAGTGAAGATGGTGATCCTTATTATAAAATTGATAATGAATACTCTTCTTTGTTTTTATATTTATGGTATGGCCATGTTTCAGGTATAGATGGCCTTTCCGTAATGCATAATTCGCGCTTACGGGTTTTTATGTCGTGACGATGACTGAATGACGTTCAATACGTCACTCAGTAAAATTGACTATACCCGTCATACTTCAAGTTGCATGTGCGTTGGCCGCGTTCAGTCACCCGAATCACTTACCTGAGTAAGCTCATCGGAATTCCTTCTCTTGCCGCCTTCCTGAAACTCGAATTATTTAGGGTATATGTCTGTTTGAGCGAAATAAATTATCTGATATCAATATTCCTACTGTTAATATGCGCGGTAATCGCTTTGCTGGTTTTAATCAGGCTTGCCAGATGCTTCTCTTTTTTTCCATTCGCATATTGTGATTGCATACCGTTAACGCCGATGGCGGCGATGACCTCACCGTTTTGATTAAAAATCGGGGCGGCCATACAGCAGATCTCTTCGATATCTTCGCCGTCGTCGATTGCCCAGCCTTGTTCCTTGACGGTTTTCAGGTGCTGTAGGAAATCTTCTTTTTTGGTAATGGTTCGGGGGGTTAAATATTCAAAAGTACAATCAGCAATCAGGGCATCAATTCTTTCCTGTGGCAGCCAGGCTAATAATACTTTTCCCAGAGACATGCGATTGAAAACGATTTTCTTCCCTTCCCAGGATGTTTTTACGATGGCCTTGGGCGATTCCACTTTACTCAGGAAGAAACCGTTATCGCCGTCCAGAATACCGAGATGGCAGGTCAATTCCGTCTCTTTGACCAACTCATGCATAAAGTTAATGGTGTCTTTACGCAGATCGATATTCTTTATTACCAGACCGCCCAGCTCGAATAGCCTTAATCCCAAAACATAACGCCCGTCAGCGCGTTGGCGCAGCAATTGCGTGACAACCAGCACCTCTAATAGATGGTGCACGCTGCTTTTGGGGATAGACAAATCAGTACAAATCTCAGTAAAGCTGGCTTCATCATGTTTGGCGATGTAGTCAATAATCATCACCAAACGGACGGCTGCTGGCGCTTTACTGTGTTCGAGCTGTTGGAATATATTCATGGTTTTTCTATATATAAAACTATGGTTTCCTATATAGAACAATAATAACGCAACGGTAATTTATTTACCTAGATACAGATCACAAAACAATCTCGAAATGGTTGAATATTTCAATATAATTAAAACGTAGTTTTATTAGGGAAACAAAATGGCGATATTTGGGCGGGAAAGAGAAAGATACCAGACCTTATGAAATAAGGTCTGGATAATAGTAGAACGGTTATTAGTGAATATGGGTCACTTAAGCCCGTTATTAGGGGAAACACAGGGGGAGGTTCCCGCAGGAGGCCTCACCCCTGTGGTCGCCCCGTGTATCTCGATGCTTAAACGATCGGCATGAGGTGATTAGCGCTTTTTAAAGGCGGCGGCCAGCGCATCACCCATCGCGCTATTGCCTGCGACGGGGGCATTAGCGGGGCGAGGGCGTGATTTTCCTGCGGACTGACGCGAAGAGGTGTTGCTGTCGCTGCGTGCATTGCCGCCGCCACGGCGTGATGCCGTCTCGCCCGGCTGCTCATCCAGACGCATGGTTAGCGCGATGCGCTTACGTTGCAGATCCACTTCCATCACTTTCACTTTCACGATATCGCCCGCTTTTACGACCTTATGCGGATCGTCGACGAAATGATCGGCCAATGATGAAATGTGGACCAAACCGTCCTGATGGACGCCGATATCCACAAACGCGCCAAAGTTGGTGACGTTGGTGACTGCGCCTTCCAGAACCATGCCCGGCAGCAGATCGTTTAAGGTTTCTACGCCTTCGGCGAAGCTGGCGGTTTTGAACTCAGGGCGCGGATCGCGACCCGGTTTCTCCAGCTCTTTGATGATGTCGGTCACTGTCGGTACACCGAAACGCTCATCGGTGAAGTCCGAAGGTTTCAGATTACGCAGTGCGTTTGTGTTCCCCATCAGCGCCTGCAACGCCTGTTCCGTCGCGGCCAGAATGCGTTCTACGACCGGATACGCTTCCGGGTGAACGGTAGAGGCATCCAGCGGGTTATCACCGTGGTTGATGCGCAGGAAGCCCGCACACTGTTCAAAGGCTTTTGGCCCCAGACGGCTGACTTTCAGCAGCTGTTCGCGGTTATGGAAGCGGCCATTCTCATCACGCCAGGTCACAATATTTTGCGCCATCATGCGCGTTAGCCCTGCAACACGCGTCAGCAGCGCCACGGACGCGGTGTTCAGGTCAACGCCGACGGCGTTTACGCAGTCTTCGACCACCGCATCCAGTTTCTTCGCCAGCAGGCTCTGGCTTACATCATGCTGATACTGGCCAACGCCGATGGATTTCGGATCGATCTTCACCAGCTCTGCCAGCGGATCCTGCAAACGACGGGCGATGGATACCGCACCGCGCAGCGACACATCCAGATCGGGGAATTCTTGTGCGGCCAGTTCGGACGCGGAATACACCGACGCGCCTGCTTCGCTGACGATCACTTTCTGTGCTTTGATATCCGGGAACTGCTTCTGCGTGTCGAGGAAGAAACGCTCGGTTTCACGTGAGGCGGTGCCGTTACCAATCGCCACCAGCTCAACCTGATATTTGAGGCACAGTGCGGCCACAATGGGAGCGGCTTTCGCAGCCTGACCGGTATGCGGATAAATCGTGTCGGTTGCGACCAGCTTGCCGGTAGCATCCACCACCGCAACTTTCACGCCAGTACGCAGGCCGGGATCGAGGCCCATCGTGGCGCGCATACCCGCCGGAGCGGCCATCAGCAGGTCGTGCATGTTGCGGGCGAAGACGTTAATCGCTTCATCTTCGGCTTTTTCACGCACGCTGCCCATCAGTTCGGTTTCAAGGTGCAGCAGCACTTTAATACGCCATGTCCAGCTAATCACGGCGCGTCGCCAGCTGTCCGCTGCGGCATTCCCCAAACGCAGGTTCAGGTGGTCGATAATAATCTGTTCGCAGTAGCTCTCACGCGGCGCTTCTTCATGCTGCGGGTCGGCGTTCAGCGCCAGTTGCAGTACGCCTTCGTTACGACCACGGAACATCGCCAGTGCGCGGTGTGAAGGCACCTGAGCAATCGGTTCGTGATGATCGAAATAGTCGCGAAACTTCGCGCCTTCTTCTTCTTTCCCTTCCACGACACGGGAAACCAGATGCGCGTTTTTCCACAGGTAGTTACGCACTTTCGCCAACAGCGTGGCGTCTTCGGCAAAGCGTTCCATCAGGATGTAACGTGCGCCGTCCAGCGCGGCTTTCACATCCGCTACGCCTTTCTCGGCATCGACATAAGCCTGTGCCGTCAGCTCCGGATCCTGGCTTGGGTCTTGCCACAGGCCGTCGGCCAGCGGTTCCAGACCGGCTTCAATCGCGATTTGACCGCGCGTGCGGCGCTTCGGTTTATACGGCAGATAGAGATCTTCCAGCTCGGTTTTGCTCAGCGTGCCGTTAATGGCGCTGGCGAGCTGTGGGGTTAATTTCCCCTGCTCATCGATGGATTTCAGAATAGTCTGGCGCCGATCTTCCAGTTCTCGCAGGTAGCCGAGGCGCGTTTCGAGCTGGCGCAGTTGGGTGTCATCCAGCCCGCCGGTCACTTCTTTGCGGTAACGTGCGATAAAAGGGACGGTATTTCCTTCGTCCAGCAGGCGGACTGCCGCGTCCACCTGCTCCGTACGCGCCTGCAATTCGCTGGCGATGATGTGGCTTAATGAATCATTCATGGGTCTGATATCAGTCGTCATCAAGTGAATTAAATAAGTGGGGACAGTTATACGGATTGAGCGTGCAAAATGCCAGCCACTGCCGTCTGGAAAACGCGGATGATCTCGCGTTGTTCAGTGCAACAAAATTTACCTACCGTTGGCAGGACGATCGGCTGGATTGCGCATTGGGATGAGATGCACAAGCAGGAAGAAATTAGCATCTACCGTCCGCGCCAGATTTATACCGGTCAGCCGTGTCGTGACTATGTTTCTACAAAAGACTGAAGTTTCCAAAAAAGACTAATATTTCTAAAAAGATTCCAATTAGTGCGATGATGTGACGATCACCATGATGCCTATACCGTGGCATCATGGTGATCGTGAGCAGAAGTAAGCCTAGAATTTTTCCCAGTTATCCTGTGTGTTGCCGATCGGCGCGAGGGCTAAACGGGCCGGTTGCGTTTTCTTCGCCATTGGCGCCGGACGGGCTGCTGGCGTGCCGCGCAGATGGAAATGGTTCATGAGTGTAACCAGATGGGATGACTGTTCGCGCAGGCTGGTTGCCGCATTGGCGGACTCTTCCACTAGCGTTGCGTTCTGATGGGTGACTTGATCGAGCTGGTTCACAGCATCATGAATTTGCGAAATACCAGATTCCTGTTCCTGCGTTGTCGTTCCGATCTCACTGATTAACTCTGCCACGCTGCGTGCCTGACGCACCAGCTCATCAATGGTGCTGCCGGTGTCTTCGACCAGACGGTTCCCCGCTTCGACTTTTTCGACGCTGGTGTTGATCAGTGCCGCGATCTCTTTGGCGGCGGAGGCGGAACGCTGCGCCAGAGAACGGACTTCTCCGGCTACCACGGCAAAGCCGCGACCTTGCTCACCCGCGCGTGCCGCTTCGACCGCCGCATTCAGCGCCAGAATGTTGGTCTGGAAGGCGATGCCATCAATGACGCTGATGATATCGCGAATTTTATGTGAGCTGTCGGAGATCTCTTTCATGGTAATCACCATATCGCCGATTGCCTCACCGCCTTTAGTCGCCGTCTCGCTGGCTTGGCTGGCAAGCTGGGTGACGCTACGCACGGTATGCGCATTCTGACGAATCGCCTGACTCATCTGTTCCATCGATGCCGCAGTCTGCTGTAGGCTGGCGGCCTGTTCCTCTGTGCGCTGGCTCAGGTTTTCACTGCCCGCGGCGATTTGGCTAGAACCGGAAGCGATAGCTTCGCTGCTTTGCCGCACCTGTTCGACGATATCGCCCAGGTTATTGCTCATATGACGCATGGTGGCTAACAGGCTGCTGTGGTCGTTCGGTTTGATGTTGATATCAACGGCCAGATCGCCATCGGCCACCTGACGGGCAACGTGGGTGGCATAGAGCGGTTCACCACCCAGTTGGTTTTTCAACGTGCGGGTAATCAGCCAGGCCACGACCGCGGCCATCGCGGCGGCGGCAAGGGCGAGGATCAGCATAATCACGCTGCCGGACTGTGCGCTATGCTGTGCGTGGCTGACAATCTCGTTGGTATCCTGCTGCTGTGAGGCCATCATCGCGTCCAACACTTTGAACAATGCGTTTTGCGCGGGCTGCATCTCATTGAGAATAATGGCGTTACCCTGCAGGCGCTGCTGTGGATCGGTGGATTGCACCAGTTCTATGGCTTTCAAAAAGGCCGCAAGGTACGGCGGACGGGTGTCCTGAAACTGTTTCAGCAGCGCGCTGGTGCCTTCGGTGTCCAACTGTTGTCCCAATTTTTTCAGATTGGCGGTGTTGCGGGCGATTTGCTCATCGACGAACTGCTTTTCCTGCCTGATTTGCTCAGGATCGGTGCTGATTGCAATGTTGCGGATCAGGCGAGCATTGGCGTCAAAACCGGCTTTAACTTCCTGAATCAACAACATGTTCGCTAACGTCGTGCCGGAAAGCCGGTTGATGTCGTTACCCAGCCCAACCAGTTGGAGTCGTCCGAAGAATGCCACCATCAAGCTGATGATGATAACCAGAGAAAATCCCATACCCAGCATCTTGCCGAGTTTGATTCTGTTCAGCATATTCATAAACATCCTTAATTTTTTGACATGCTATGAAGGCATAACGGAGGGGGCTTGCTATCGTAATTGATGCAAGTAATGACAAGGAATTATAGCTATGTTTTACATTTTCGGGATACATCGGTAACTCCCGTCCTCAAAAACATATCGATAAGAATATCTGTAATATCGGCAGGAAAAGCGTTCAGTTGATCACGTAAATTACGGCAAGCGGGATTTTGTATGAAATGTGTGATCTGAAAGACCAAATGTGTGCGGGTATGGTGTTGGTTAATGGGAATAATGAGAAAAACGTGGGAGAGTGGTGCGTTAACCCCTAGAGGGTAACGCACCGATCAATCAAGAAACGCTGTCGCTGGTAAAAGGAGCGATATAGCGCTGATAGCGTGATTCTTTCAACTGTTGCAGGTCGACAAGTACCAGACCATCAATGCAGTTATTGAAATCGGGGTCGATGCCGAAGTCGATAAACCGCACGCCACCTGGCTCACACAGCTCCGAATACTGCTTGTAGAGCGTGGGCATAGCGCAGCCCATGTTGTTGAGCATGCTTTTTAACCGCGTAAGATCTTGCTGGTAATCTATCCCTTCAAACTGTTTCAGCACGTCAGGCAGCGAGGCAGGGTAAGGACGGCGCGACGTTGCCAGCGGCTGATCGGGTGCAAAGTGCAGGCGGTAAAAGGTAACCAGTAAATCGCGTGCATGGGGCGGCAACGCGCCGGACAGCGACACCGGGCCGAACAGATAGCGGTGTTCTGGATAACGAGCCAGATAAGCGCCGATGCCCAGCCAGAGATAATCTAGTCCGCGCTTACCCCAATATTTGGGCTGAATGAAACTGCGCCCCAGCTCAATGCCTGAGGCCAGTATCGGATCCATTTCGTCACCGTACTGAAACAGGCTGTGGCTATAGAGACCGCTTTTCCCTTTTTCGGCGATCAGGCTTGCTGTCGAGACAAAGCGATAGGCACCGACAATCTCCAGTTCGCGCTCGTCCCACAGGATCAGGTGCAGGTAGTCATCGTCGTAGCTGTCCAGATCGCGACGTTGACCGGAGCCTTCGCCCACGGCCCGGAAGGCGATTTCACGCAGGCGTCCGAGTTCGCGCAACAGCGGCACGTAACCTTCCTCACCGCGACGATAGAGATAGACAACCTTGCCATCCGGCGTAGTACCCAGCGTTTCACACTCTGACAGCGCGCGCTTCAGCAGCACGCGGTCTTCGGCCAGCGCAATGGGTTTTTCACCGGTAAAACAGCCGGGCTTTCCTTGTCCTAACCGATAAACGTGACGCCGGAAACGGGCCGCCAGATCGTTAGCGTTCCACTCGCCCTGACTCCAGGACGTATAGGGAATTCTGGCACCGATGCGTAGCTTGAGGGTTTGGTCGCGTTGACCAAACATTTCTCTCACCAGCAAGAGGGTGGATAGCGGGCGATAAACCATAGAGGAGAGATAAAATAGCGCGCTGTTGCGCCCGCAGATATGAATCGGAACCACGGGGGCACGGGCTTTGCTTGCCATGCGGATAAACCCGTTGTGCCAGTGACCATCACGAATACCTTGCAAGCTGGCGCGTGAAACTTCACCCGCCGGGAAGACGATAATCGCCCCGTCACCTTCCAGATGCTGCTGGATGGCGTTGATCTGCTGGCGTTTGGTGCGGTTATTGAAGTTATCGACGGAAAAAAATAGATTTTTGAGCGGGGCGACATAAGAGAGTAGCTGGCTGGCGACGATGCGGACATCGGGTCTGACGCTGGCGACGGTGCGCAGTAGCGCCAGACCATCCAGTGAGCCAATCGGGTGGTTGGCGACCAGCACCACCGGCCCCTGACTGGGGATATTCTCTAAATCCCCTTCGACCATTTCACAATTGAAGTTGAAGTAATCAAGAATCTGTTCGACCAGATCCAAGCCTTTCAAATGTGGGTAACGCCGGGCAAATTGCTGCATTTCATTTTCAAATAGCAGAGAACGCAAAACCGTTTTCTGCCAGGGTGGTGTATGGCGATGCGGGGCAAGATCTTGCAGAATGGCGTCTAAGCTAAACATAAATCGTTCTCCGTAGCTTTCCGTGGATAAAAGTACGGGATAGAAATGACATATTTATGTCTGTTGATAGATTATTAGCCAAAACTGTAAGTTTGTGTAATCAACGCGTGATTTTTTCGGGCTATTACCAACCCAGCATGCTGATTAGCTGTGGAAAAAGCTCGCTAGGACAGATCTGTTGCCGCTGTTATTCAATGCAGAGTTGTTTTCCGTGTTTCATTAATGAGGCATAGCTTGCCAATATGACCTATTAATAGAACGAAAATCTTGTATTTCCTTCATTGCAGACGCATCATGTTCTATAAATAGGTGTTAAGTATGGGGTATGCCCCATTAATGGAACAGGAATATAGCGATGGCAAAACCTTCTGCTCGAACATATTCTCGCTACAGCCGTGACGCAGCTCGTTTACTCGGGTTGATGCTTCGCAGCGCGAGGATCGAACGTAATATGACAGTGGAAGAATTAGCTGAACGGGCAGGTGTATCACGAGGCTTAGTCTATCGCGCAGAGGAAGGAGATATGGGATGTTCAATTGGCGCGGTTTTTGAGCTGGCTACCCTTGTTGGTGTCCCTCTTTTTACCGCAGACCAATCCGCAATGGCACTTCATATTGCCAACATGGAGAAAACACTTTCTCTTCTGCCGCGCGCTGTACATCATTCTAAAAAGGTCGTGAATGATGACTTCTGATAACGCTGTCGACAAAGCCTATGTATGGATCTGGTTGCCTGATGCGACGAAGCCTGTTGTGGCCGGTTTATTGAGCCGGGACGGCGACCGACTCATTTTCAATTATGGTCGTAACTATCTGGAGCGAAAAGACGCGATCCCTATCTATGAACCTGAATTGCCGTTAATGCGTGGTGCTATACCGCCAGCGGCGGGCCTATGGCAGGCGAGTGCATTACGCGATGCCGCGCCTGACGCATGGGGACGCAGGGTCATCCTTAATCGACTTATGGGTGTCAGAGGCAGGGGAGCAGATAGCAGTACGCTGGATGAATTGACATATTTGCTTGAGTCCGGTTCAGACAGAATTGGCGGGCTCGATTTTCAGGCGTCGCCGACAGAGTATGTCCCGCGTTCAGCTCAAAATGCTTCTCTTGAAGAGTTGATGATTGCGGCCACTATGGTGGAAAACGGTGTCTTGTTGACGCCTGAGCTTGATCAAGCTCTTTTCCATGGGAGTTCGTTGGGAGGGGCTCGGCCGAAAGCGATGATCGAAGATGAGAACCATAAGTTCATCGCAAAATTTTCGTCCTCGACGGATACCTATAACGTCGTTAAAGCTGAATACATTGCTATGCGGCTGGCTGCGAGTATTGGTTTAAATGTGGCTCCGGTGCACTTTCGCCAGACGGCGGGGAAGGACGTTATTCTGATAGAACGTTTTGACCGTATGAAAGCAGAAGGTGGCTGGAAACGCAGGCTAATGGTCTCTGCACTGACGCTTTTCGGCCTTGATGAAATGATGGCGAGATATGCGAGCTACGAAGAATTCTCGGACATCATCCGGCAACGTTTCGACGAACCGAAAGCGACGCTGCGTGAGCTGTTTGGCCGTCTGGTCTTCAACATCATCTGCGGAAACACCGACGATCATGCCCGAAACCACGCGGCATTCTGGGATGGCCGAACACTAAAGCTGACTCCAGCCTATGATATTTGCCCGCAGAATCGGGCGGGTAATGAGGCGACGCAGGCAATGTTGATCACGGGTGAAAACAGGATGAGCAATTTCTCTGTCTGTCTGGCGGCTGCACCTAAATTTCTGCTGAGCGAAGCTGAAGCTATTGAGATCATCATGCATCAGATAGAAACGGTGCGTGCATGCTGGGAAAGCATCTGCGATGAAGTCGCATTGAGCGAAGTGGATCGTAAGCTGTTTTGGGGCCGGATGTTTTTCAACCCTTTTATTTTTGAAGGTACGCCGGACAGCTTACGCACTAAAGCGCTAACGGGGTTAATGACTTGAAAACCAATCTGATTACCCGCGAGGGGTATGACAAACTGCGGGCAGAGCACGACCATCTCTGGAATGTAAAACGCCCGGAAATTACCAAAATTGTCTCCTGGGCGGCCAGTCTGGGGGATCGCTCAGAAAATGCGGACTACACCTATAACAAGCGTTTACTACGCCAGATCGACAGGCGTGTTCGTTACCTGAGAAAATGCCTGACGGAATTGAAAATCGTTGATTATTCGCCGCAGCAGGATGGCAGCGTATTTTTTGGTGCCTGGGTCGAGATCGAAAATGAGCAAGGTGATGTGAAGCGTTTTCGGATTGTCGGCCCAGACGAGATCTATGGCGACAATAAAGACTATATTTCGATCGATTCCCCGATGGCGCGCGCCATGCTGAAAAAAGCGGTGGATGAGGAATTCACCGTGAATACGCCAGACGGCCCGCGTGAGTGGTTCGTCAATTCCATTGGTTACGAGCGTTATCGTGGCGGAAATGATTGATTACACGAATTTTAATATGCTTTGTAACAATTTTGCCTAGAATGTATACCAGAAACGACTGTCAGTCATTCGTGTGTTTCTGAACAATAGCAGCGTCGGCGCTATTACGCCTTTGGAGAAAGAGAATGCAAGAAAACTATAAAATTCTGGTTGTAGATGACGACATGCGGTTGCGTGCGCTATTGGAGCGTTATCTGACTGAACAGGGTTTTCAGGTACGTAGCGTAGCCAATGCTGAACAGATGGACCGTTTACTCACCCGTGAATCCTTTCACCTCATGGTGCTGGACTTAATGCTACCGGGCGAAGATGGTCTGTCCATCTGCCGTCGTTTGCGTAGCCAAAGCAACCCGATGCCGATCATTATGGTGACGGCGAAAGGGGAAGAAGTGGACCGTATCGTTGGGCTGGAAATCGGCGCGGACGATTATATTCCCAAACCTTTCAACCCACGCGAACTGCTGGCGCGTATTCGTGCGGTGCTGCGTCGTCAGGCGAATGAACTGCCGGGCGCGCCGTCGCAGGAAGAAGCCATTATCGCGTTTGGCAAATTCAAGCTGAATCTGGGCACGCGCGAAATGTTCCGTGATGATGAACCGATGCCGTTGACCAGCGGTGAGTTTGCTGTGCTCAAGGCGCTGGTGAGCCATCCGCGTGAGCCGCTGTCTCGCGATAAGCTGATGAACCTGGCCCGTGGCCGTGAATACAGCGCGATGGAGCGTTCCATCGACGTACAAATTTCTCGTCTGCGCCGCATGGTGGAAGAGGATCCGGCGCACCCGCGCTATATCCAGACCGTGTGGGGTCTTGGCTACGTGTTTGTCCCGGACGGCAGCAAGGCATGATGCAATGGCGCTTTTCTCCGCGCAGCTCATTTGCACGGACGTTGCTACTGATTGTCACGTTGTTATTTGTCAGTTTGGTCACCACCTATCTGGTGGTGCTCAACTTCGCTATTCTGCCGAGTTTGCAGCAGTTCAATAAGGTGCTGGCATACGAAGTAAGAATGCTGATGACGGACAGTCTGCAACTGGAAGATGGCTCCACGCTTGAGGTGCCGCCTGCGTTCCGGCGTGAGATTTACCGCGAATTGGGTATATCGCTATACACCAATGCGGCGGCGGAGGAAAGCGGCCTGCGGTGGGCTCAGCACTACAAGTTTCTGAGTGACCAGATGGCGCAACAGCTGGGCGGCCCGACGGATGTGCGGGTTGAGGTCAGCAAGAATACGCCGGTGGTGTGGTTGAAAACCTGGCTGTCACCGGATATCTGGGTGCGTGTTCCCCTCACTGAAATCCATCAAGGCGATTTCTCGCCGCTCTTCCGCTATACGCTGGCGATCATGCTGCTGGTGATTGGCGGTGCCTGGCTCTTTATCCGGGTGCAGAACCGACCCTTAGTTGAGCTGGAACATGCGGCGTTGCAGGTCGGTAAGGGCATTATTCCGCCACCGCTGCGTGAGTATGGCGCCTCTGAAGTGCGTTCCGTGACCCGCGCCTTTAACCAGATGGCCTCCGGCGTGAAGCTGCTGGCGGATGACCGCACTCTGTTAATGGCGGGCGTGAGCCATGACCTGCGTACGCCGCTGACGCGAATTCGTCTGGCGACCGAAATGATGGGCAAGGAAGATGACTATCTGGCGGAGTCGATCAATAAAGACATTGAAGAGTGTAATGCGATTATTGAGCAGTTCCTCGACTACCTGCGTACCGGTCAGGAAATGCAGACGGAAGTGGCCGATCTGAACGCCATCATGGGTGAAGTCGTGGCATCGGAGAGCGGTTATGAACGTCAGATCGACAGCGAGTTTGCTACCGGCGAGCTGCTGGTGTGCATCAGTTCGCTGTCGATAAAACGGGCGGCGCTGAATTTGGTGGTGAATGCGGCGCGTTACGGTAACGGCTGGATAAAAGTCAGTACCGGACGTGAGCTACAGCGCGTCTGGTTTCAGGTCGAGGATGACGGAGAAGGCATTGCACCCGATCAACTGAAGCACCTGTTCCAGCCGTTCGTTCGCGGCGACAGTGCGCGAACCACCAGCGGTACCGGGTTGGGGTTGGCGATTGTGCAGCGTATTATCGATGCGCACAATGGCGTGCTGGATGTCGGCACCAGCGAACGCGGTGGACTTTGTGTCCGCGCGTATTTGCCGTTGCTCGCAGAGGCATATGCGCCTGAAATCAGTACAGTGAAAGAATGACCCACCCGATTTCCTCTGTCTCTTAGCCACAGTTTTTATGCTGACGAGAAGAGGGTTTCGTGCGCGATAATGCCGTTATTTTCATGCTACCCGTGTAGCACGCGCCCGACACGGGACGGCTCACACGCCGCTCGCCCCGTGACCCCAGGCTTTCGGCGGAAATTATGCCGCTGCCGCGGTGCCTTCGTCGTATCAGGCTCAACGGACCGCTTGCGACACGTTCCAGACGTGGCGCAAGCTTTCGCCGCGTCCTGCGGCTCATCCTAAGCCTGCTAGCTCCTCAGCATAATTTTTTACGCCGGAAAGGAAAAAACCGAGGTAAATTCCTGTATTTATGTATAAGAGATAGTTCGCTGGGTGAGTCGTTAACGTATAGATGGAATGAATGTCCCCTCCCCTGCTCAGAGGAGGGGAATGCGTTTACCGCTTCGGTCCTGCTTTCACCAGCGCGGCACCTGCTGGTGCATCGGTATATTTATCGAAGTTGGTGATAAAGCGCTGTGCCAGATCGTCCGCTTTTTCCTGCCATTGCTCGACGTTCGCGTAAGTATCACGCGGGTCAAGAATGTCAGGGTTGACGCCGGGCAGCGAGGTTGGGATCGCCAAATCGAAGACAGGGAGCGTCTGCATTTCTGCATTATCAATGCTGCCGTTCAGGATGGCGTCAATAATCCCGCGCGTATCCTTAATGGAGATACGTTTACCGCTGCCGTTCCAGCCGGTGTTGACCAGATAGGCCTGTGCGCCCGCCGCCTTCATGCGTTTTACCAGCACTTCAGCGTACTGCGTTGGGTGCAGCATCAGGAATGCCGCGCCGAAGCAGGCGGAGAACGTTGGTGTTGGTTCTGTCACGCCGCGTTCGGTTCCCGCCAGCTTGGCGGTAAAGCCAGACAGGAAGTGATACTGCGTTTGATCGGACGTCAGGCGAGAAACAGGTGGTAACACGCCGAACGCATCAGCCGTCAGGAAAATCACTTTCGTTGCATGGCCCGCTTTAGAGACCGGTTTAACGATATTCTGAATGTGATAGATCGGATAAGAAACACGGGTGTTTTCAGTTTTGGAACCGTCGTTGAAGTCTACGGTGCCGTCCGCCAGCACAGTGACGTTCTCCAGCAGCGCATCGCGTTTGATGGCGCCAAAGATATCCGGTTCGGCTTCTTTGGAGAGCTTGATCGTTTTGGCATAGCAGCCGCCTTCAAAGTTGAAGACGCCGTCGTCGTCCCAGCCGTGTTCGTCATCGCCAATCAGTTGGCGTTTGGGATCGGTGGAAAGCGTGGTTTTGCCGGTACCGGATAGACCAAAGAACACCGCCACATCGCCCTTTTCACCGACGTTTGCCGAACAGTGCATGGAGGCGATGCCTTTCAGCGGCAGCAGGTAGTTCATGATGGAGAACATGCCTTTCTTCATTTCACCGCCGTACCAGGTGCCGCCAATCAGCTGGATGCGCTCTGTCAGGTTGAACGCGACAAAGTTCTCGGAGTTCAACCCCTGTTCCTGCCAGTTCGGGTTGGTGCATTTTGCGCCGTTCATCACGATGAAATCCGGCTCAAAGCCTTCCAGCTCTTCATCGCTCGGGCGGATAAACATGTTTTTGACGAAATGCGCCTGCCAGGCCACTTCTGTGACGAAACGTACGCTGAGACGGCTATCTGGATTCGCGCCGCAGAAGGCATCGATGATGAACAACCGCTTGCCGGAGAGCTGCGTAGTGACGAGCTGTTTCAGGTGCGTCCAGGTTTCCTGGCTCAATGGATGGTTATCGTTCTTACCTTTACCCTGATCGGACCACCACACGGTGTCGCGCGTAACGTCATCGCGCACGATGTATTTGTCTTTCGGGGAGCGGCCGGTAAAGATGCCGGTATCGACGGCTACGGCACCCAATTGGGTTTCGATACCGCGTTCATAGCCTTGTAGGGTAGGGGAGCGTTCTTCTTCAAAAAGCAGTTCATAGCTGGGATTGTAGACAATATCGCGGACATCGTGGATTCCATAAGCCGTCAGGGCTTGCGGGGTAATACCGTTGATCAGCATGTTGCTACTCCTCAAGTTATAGTCGTACTACTAAACATTGTAGGGAGTGAGCTTATTTTAACCGCGATAGCAATCATAAAATTAAATAAATTCATTAATAACTTTGCTTATTTAGGGTGTTTGAAAAATAATCACGGCAGTTTATAGATGGGAAAATAAGCAAAATAAAACGGGTACTTTCGTACCCGTTAAAACGATTAATGCAACAGATTTCCTGATGAATCGTGCCGTATGGCGCGGATGTCCAGCGAATTAAACAAGTAGTGCGTACCACAATAATCACAGTGCATATCGATTTCGCCATCCTGTTCGATCATTTCATTGATCTCCTGATCGGACAGCGTCATTAATGCATCGGCGCAACGGTCGCGTGAACAGTGGCAGCGGAATTCGACATCCTGCGGCTCGTACACCGTGACCTCTTCCTGATGGTAAAGGCGGTACAGTACCTCGGTCGCAGGCAGGGTAAACAGTTCTTCGGCTTTGACCGTGGTGGTGAGCTGCGCCAGATGATCAAAATCATTCCGATCGGCATCTTGTGCAGGCAGCACCTGAAGCAACATCCCCGCGGCCGCCTGATTGCCTTCGTGCTGTCCGGTACGGATAAACAGCCGTGTCGGCAACTGCTCGGACTGCTGGAAATAGCTCTCCAGACATTCGGCCACGGTTTCACCTTCTAAACCGACGACACCCTGATAACGCTCGCCGTCAGTCGGCGTAATGGTAATGACCAGATAGCCATTGCCGACCATTTCTTTCAGCGAGCTCCCCGGTGCGATATCCCCTTGCAGACGGGCAACGCCGCGCATCTGCTGCTGGTGGTTACCGTTAATCACTGCCAGTTTCAGTGGGCCATCGCCCTGAAGCTGAACGGTAATATCGCCGCTGAATTTTAGCGTTGCCGTCAACAGGCTGGTGGCAACCAGCATTTCACCCAGCAGCGTTTGCACCGCAGACGGATAATCGTGGTTGGTCAAAATACGTTGATACGTCTCGTTAACGGTTACCAGTTCGCCACGAACGGCATAATTTTCAAACAGGTAACGGTGTAATTGGTCGTGAGCCATAATGTTTTCTCGTCGTAATGGTGCGGCGATCGCTGAGTCTTCTCTCTATTGTCATCAGTTTGATGACCAATAAATGAAGGGCGGAGCGTTATTCCTGATCGCTGTATTTAAATTTAATCAGATCGCGTCGCTCTTTTTTATCAGGGCGGCGATCGGGGTGTGGCATCGTTAACGCATTCATTTTCCGCGCCAGCGCCAGCTTTTCTCGTTTCTCAATACTGTCGGCCGTTTCCTGATACAGCGCCTGCGCCTCTGTCGCACTTCTGCGCTGGCCGCTGACGGCCAGAATGACCACGGTGCGTTCGTCATTGCCCTGACGCAGTTTAACCTCGGCATTCAGTTCGACCTGTTTGCTTGGCTTACCGCGTTGTCCGTTATAGTGCACTTTGCCGCCGTCGATCATTTCGCGGGCAATGGCTCGGGTTTTATAGAAACGGGCGGCCCAGAGCCATTTATCCAGACGAACGGCGTCGTCGGCCTGCTCGGTAGCTTTCACCATCAATCCCCCTGATTATCCTAATGCCGATCGTTTAAGGATCGAGAATACTGGGGGCGACACTGGCGCGAGGCATACCTCATCGTCGTGTTTCCCCCTCAGACCACTGCATTACCCGGCGTTAACGGAGTGGCGCAGAGCGGGTAGCAGCGCAAGATAGTCGTTCATTGACGGATGTTGCAGGAACGCCTTTTCCTGTTGGCCGGAATCTGGATTACGTACGCCCAGACAGTAATGGATACCGAACGTTTTTGCGGCATCCAGAATCGGCTCGCTGTCATCCACGAATAATGTTCTGGCAGGGTCGAAACCGGTTTGCTGCTGTACGGCCTGCCACAAGCGCTGATTCTCTTTCGGATATCCATAAGTATGGGTGGAAAGCAATAAATCAAGGTGCTGATCCAGCCCCGTATGTTCGATTTTTACCGCCAGACTGTGTGGATGGGCGTTGGTCAGGAGAATGGTCTCTTTACCGCATTCGCGCAGCGCCGCTAAAAACGGCGTGGTGTCATCGCGCAGCCGGGCACGTGTGCCGATATCCGTCGTCATTTGATAGATATCCAGATCCAGACGTTCTGACCAGTAATCGAAACAGTACCAGTTTAGCGTGTGCTGAACGGCACGGTACTCTTGTTCGATGAGCTGGTGTGCCTGCTCAAGGCTGATATGGCGTTTTTCACTGAGCGACTGCGGTACCAGTTGAAGCCAGAAATAGCTGTCAAACGCCAGATCGAGCAGCGTGCCATCCATATCCAGTATCACGGTGTCGATGTCGTGCCAGTTAACGTGGGGATTCATAACGACTCCAGATGTCGCGCCGTGCTGTAGGGATGATGAAGCAGGAGGCGCGCAATGCAATAGTGGCGGGAAACCGATTCCGCTAGGTTAGCATAACCGCAGTACGGGCACGATGCCGTTAGCGGGGGAGCAGAGGGCGGTTGTCCGGGAACGCATTCGTCATCATGTTGAACCGAGAAGCGTAATAGCGCTGAATATCGGTCACTCGTTTCTGGCTTTTACGCAGTTTAATGGCGGCCAGAACCGCATTAACGATAAACGTTGCAGAAAACAGCAGCAGCAGCAGGCAACTGCCGAGATAGCGCCAGACGGTAATGACGTCGGGTTCGCTGTGCAGGTTGATGTGCTGCGTCCCGTTGGCATCGGTGCTGAGTTGGGTGATAACGCCTGTGGCATTAAACGGGGTATGCAACAGCATCGCGGAAAGCCGCTGGAGTTCCTGCCACTGATCCGACGGGCGGTACTCATTGAGCGGCATTGGAGGGAGCGGGTGGTTAACGAACTGCCGGCCTTCATCGCTGCGAATCAGGAATCCACCGGGCGGCGGGCTGTTCAGCGATTCTGCCGCATTATTGATTTCCTGATAGAAGAATTGATCGGTAGAACTGTTGACCAGAGATTCCAGCGTTTCTGCGCTGACGGCGGGCAACACCACATTCATGCCTTTTAGCGTGCCGGAGTTGGCGTCTTTGACCAGCGTATTCCAGTTTTTGACATCGCTCAGATTAACCAGCGCATTTTTCAGCCGGGAGCAATCGTTTTCCTGTTTACACAGATCTTGTGTTCTCAGGACAACGTCAGCGAAGTTTTTCATCAGGATCAGCCCTGATTTCTGGATCGTGGACGCTAGCTGGGAATTAACCTGACCTTCTTTTTCCGCTTGCGGGTGGAGCTGGCTGTTGACGGATTTCAGCAAGGCAGAGGCTTTTTCAATGGTCTCGGATTCCGGTAAGGGCAGCGGCGTGGCTTTATTCCAGTAAATGGCGGAGCAGTCGAACGGGCTGAACGCGTAGGATGACGGCGTGGAGACGGGACGAATTCCTGCGGGCACATAGCACATACCACTGCCACGCACCGCCAGCGTATCACCAATGTGGAGCTGAGCCTTTTCCAGATCGCTGACCTGCGTGACTTCAATACGCTGTGCGCCCTGAAGCCAGGCCAGACTGAGCTTGAGCGGCAGTTCAAGTTGCACGTTGGTAATCAGTAAAATCAGGCTGAGCAGTGAACCAACGGATAGCAGCAGATTCCTGCCCCAGCGCTGTAACGGGAAATGTTTCACTTCATCATGCAGCGAAAGGTGTTCGCCCTGACGGATGACCTGTCGATTGAGATAGATATCGACATCCGTTTTTCTGCCCAGATCTTGCGTGATGTAGGGTTGCCAGTGAGGCGGGTAAATCAGATCGATATTGCCGAGTGAGATATTGCCGAGCGGCCCCTGATTGGACTCGCCAAACAGGCCCAAACCTTGCGGTGTGCCGTGAAGGCAGTGGACATCCCGCAGTTCCTGAGCGGACGGCGAGCGGAAAAGCTGCCAGAGGCTCCAGCCCGCCAATAAGGATGCGGTACCAATCAGCCAGGGGAGCAGGGCGATAGGGCTATTCAGGCTGATGAACAAGAGCAAGAAAGACACGCAGAGCACGGCGGCTTCCTTCAAGCCCCCAGAGTGGTGCATGGCGTGTTCTTCACGTGTTTCCTTACGGATAGTGACCAATTCGGCATGCTCACTCCCTTCCTGACGGATGGAGGCGTTCGGGACGGGGACTTCGCTTGGTAGTGGAGCCAGCGGCCGATCGTCAAGGCACTCGGTTAGCGAGTGCCCGTTCAGGGAAATCACCAGCGGAATCGAGCGCGTCTTTATCAGTTCGACGGTGTTGTTTTCGGTAATGAACTGTTCCCAACTGGGCGGCAGATGGATCTCTTGTGTATCGATGTAGTAGCGCCACTTATTCTGAGCATCGGTGCTCAGGCCGTAGCGGGTAATCGTCTTGGTGACGGGGTAAACCCGATTACTTTGCAGGGAACGCGGCAGTTTTGGCTGCGCATTCGGGGTATCAAGCGGCGTGGTCTGCTGGCTGTTTTCCTGAGCCAGATAACGCTCCACGGCGATGCGTTCATCTTCAGTGAGCCGTCGGGGAAGCGATTGCGAAACGGGTAATGGCGGGGTGGATAAGAAACGACGGCGCAGTCGGTAGCCAATAACACCTCCGATCGCGATCAGACAGGCAAGCAATATCGCCAATAAGGTAAATATTGTGCTCATGTCATCTCCCTTCCAAAACGCGAGGCTCCTTGTTTTCGTCGGAGTTTAACAAAATTATACAATTGATGATAACCCGTATGGCATTGTTTTCTTAGATTAATAACGTAATTGTGAATGGAATTAATCGCATAAGGTGATGATAGTAACAAGCAAAAAATGCCACTTGAATGAGGATATTCCTATTTTTTTTAAGTTATTGACTTTTAGCGGCGGTTTCTCATACAGGATGTATCCTGTATGTTGCTCACACGTAAATTCATCGTCACGATAGTTGCAGCGAAGGCGACTGTTAACGCACAATGTGAGCAGAATCAAAAAAGAATATTTACGATCTTTTCTTATCCAACAGCATGCCATATGCGGATTGCATTAAGCGCAGTCTCTCATGCGTGTTGGGCTAAGATGCCGTTCTGGTCGTAACGCTCTGGGGGCATCAATGAGTCATAACCTGCAAAAACCTAAAATCCTCAAGGTAGAAACGGTAGCGCGTTCGCGCCTGTTCAATGTGGAATCCGTCGATCTTGAATTTAGCAACGGGGTTCGCCGGGTTTATGAACGGATGCGCTCAAGCGGTCGACAGGCGGTGATGGTTGTCCCGGTCATTGATGATGAATTGGTGTTGATTCGTGAATACGCCGTCGGCATTGAAGAATACGAATTAGGCTTCCCCAAAGGGCTGATCGATCCCGGTGAAACGGTCTTTGAAGCCGCTAACCGCGAATTGATGGAAGAAATCGGTTTTGGGGCAGAAAAGCTAGAGTTACTGGCGACATTAACCATGGCACCCTCCTATTTTTCCAGCCAGATGAATATCGTGGTGGCGCGGGGGCTGTATCCGCAGAGCCTGGAAGGCGATGAGCCGGAACCCATGCCGCAAATCCGCTGGCCTGTGGAGAACATGATGTCGCTGTTGCAAGAGCCTGATTTCCGCGAAGCACGTAATGTCAGCGCGCTGTTTCTGGCTCACGACTGGCTGCGTCGTACACCCCGCTAATTTCCTGTGGCATAACGGAAAGCATACGTCTTTTCCGGTGATATCGGTCACACATCCTTTTTTAACGCGTTGTCGTGACCGATGCGGACGTCTATAACGTCTGCACAGGGCGTGACTGATGAATGAAGGCGAACCTGCCGTGGATAGCAAAACCTGCTATTCACGGCGGGTTTTTTTGTTTTTCAGCCCTGATAAATGGGTAAAACAACACCGACAAAAGAGAGTGATAAGATGAACATACCGAAGGGGATCATACGTACACCATTGGTGCTGCTGGCGCTGATGAGCACGCTGCTCTTTCCTGCGCTGGGTCAGGCGGCGGAAACGACGACAGAGAAAACTCGAATCATTATTCTGACGGACATTGGTAACGAGCCTGATGATTCGCAGTCTTTGGTTCGCTTCCTGCTCTACAGTAACGAGTTCGATGTCGAAGGGATTGTGGCAACGACCTCAACCTGGCTGAGGGATAAGGTCAATCCAGAGATGATTATGCAGCGCCTTGATGCTTACGAGCAGGTGTTACCTAACCTGCGCCAGCATGCGTCCGGCTACCCTTCTTCGGAAGCATTACGTCAGGTTGTCAAATCTGGCCGTGCCGGATTTGGCATGGACGTCGTGGGTGATAATAAAGCGACAGAGGCCTCCAGGTTGATCATTCAGGCGGTGGACAAACAGGACACGCGTCCTCTGTGGGTTACGGTATGGGGCGGAGCAGTAGACTTAGCACAGGCGCTGCATGACGTACGTGCGACTCGCACGCCGGAGCAGGTGGCGACGTTTGTCAGTAAGATTCGCGTGTATGCGATTTCCGATCAGGATAATACCGGAGCCTGGATTCGCGCGAATTTCCCGACGCTGCGCTATATCACCAGTATCCATGCCTGGAATGATTATTTCCTCTCTACCTGGATCGGCATGTCTTCGTCGTTTGCCGAAGGCAGCGATATGAGTCAGGTGAATAACGAATGGCTGAGCAAACATATCCGTAGCAAAGGCCCGCTCGGTGCGGTCTACCCAGCGATTGAATATACGATGGAAGGGGATACACCCTCATTCCTCTATCTGATTCAAAACGGGCTTGGCGATCCAGAACACGCGGAATATGGCAGTTGGGGAGGGCGCTATGCGGCTATTGTGCCGGGCGACACCAGTGGGCTACGCGTCAGCACCTCCGATCAGGTCATGAGTCATAACGGTAAAATGTACCGTACCGCCTCGGCCACGATCTGGCGCTGGCGTGACGCATTCCAGAATGATTTTGCTGCTCGTATGGACTGGACGCTGACGAAGGACAGTAAAAAAGCCAACCATAACCCCGACCTTGTGCTGAATGGTCAGGCCGGACGTTCTATTGTGGCGATCAACGTGAAAGCAGGGGAAACCGTGACGCTATCTGCCGATGGTTCTCACGATCGTGATGGTGACAAAGTGAATTATACCTGGTGGCAATATAAGGAACCCACGGCCACCGCGATAGGCGTACATTTTGCACCAGAAGTGAAGTTGGTTAACACATCAGGGATGCAAACGCAGTTTGTTGCGCCAGACGTTAAAACACCGACGCCTTTTCATATCATTCTACAGGTGAAAGATGAGGGAACACCGAATCTGTTCTCCTATCGTCGGGCAATTGTCACCGTGGTGCCAAAGTGATTGTGGTTTGAAAGGTACTGGATTGAACGCCGATAGCGTGGTCTACAAGGGGTTGTGCCAATAAAAATGGCCTTCCGTCAGGAAGGCCATCAATGCATATGGATACCGGATATCAGAACAGCTCTTCGCTTTGCCCGTTATCCATCAGCGTGGTGCCGACTTCATGCACTTCATATTCTTTCGGCTGTGTTCCGTCAATGAAGTATTCGGAACGGCTGTTCCCGCCTCCGTTGGACAGCTTGCCGCTGCTGCGGTCAATGACCACGCTGACGACGCCGGGTGGTGGTGTCAACGGCTGTTCCGGTACGCCATCCAGCGCGGATTTCATGAAATCATCCCACGCAGGCTGTGCGGATTTCGCACCGCCTTCATAGCCGGAGATCTGGTCTTTGATGACGCCAGAGGCGCTGCTGGCACCCAGATCGCGGCGGTGATCGTCAAAGCCGATCCAGACCGAGGTGACCAGATTCGGACCATAGCCGGAGAACCAGGCATCTTTGGAACTGTTCGTTGTACCGGTTTTACCGCCGATATCATGACGTTTCAACTCTCGGCCCGCGCGCCAGCCTGTTCCCATCCAGCCGGGTTCGCCAAAAATGTTACTGTTTAGTGCGTCTTTAATCAGGAACGCCAGCGGCGTACTGATCACGTGCGGGGCGTAAGGCTGTGCGGCGCTTTGCTGTGCCGCCTCTGGTGTGACAGGCTCCAGCTCCGGTTGCGGCAGACCTTGCGGTGGCGTTTCGTTTGATGTGGCGACGTCTTCAACGTTAGTGGTCGCTAACACTGGAGAACGTGGCGTTTCACCGTAGATTAGCGGTAAGTTACAGGTATCGCAGACCACTTTTGGCGTCGCTGTAAAGACCGTACCACCCGCTTCGCTCTCTATTCTGGTAATCAGATAGGGATCAACCAGATAGCCGCCGTTTGCCATAACGGCATAACCCCGTACAACCTGGAGCGGTGTAAATGAAGCGGCACCCAGCGCCAGTGACTCGGTATGGACGATATTCTGCGCCGGGAAACCGAAGCGTTGCAGGTAATCCGCCGCATAATCCACGCCCATCGCGCGCATGGCTCGTACCATCACCACGTTTTTGGACTGACCCAGCCCCTGACGCAGACGGATCGGGCCATCATAGGTTGCCGGTGAGTTTTTTGGCCGCCAGTCAGATCCGGCGCCGGCATCCCAGCGGGTGATCGGCACGTCGTTCAGAATCGTTGCCAGCGTTAACCCTTTGTCCATCGCCGCGGTGTACAGGAACGGTTTGATGTTGGAACCAATCTGACGCAAAGCCTGCGTCGCACGGTTGAATTTACTTTGGTTAAAGTCAAAACCGCCGACCAGCGCTTCTATCGCACCATCTTTCGGGTTGAGTGAAACGATGGCGGAGTTGACGTCCGGCACCTGTGCCAGCCACCAGTCATCATTGACTTTGCGTACCCAGATCTGCTGGCCTGCCTGCACCACGTCCGTTACGCGTTTCGGCGTTGGCCCTTGCTGCGTATCGGAACGGTATGGACGTGCCCAGCGCATGCCTGCCATTGGCAGAGCAATATTGCTGCCGTCAGACAGGATTGCAATCGCGTTGTCTGCCGTGGTGCTGGTGACGATAGCCGGAGAGAGCGGACCGTAGACCGGCAGCGCTTTCAGAGCGGTAATCATTTTCGCCTGATCCCAGGTGCCTTCACCCACTTTCCACAGCACTTTACTCGGGCCACGATAACCGTGGCGCATGTCATAGGCCATCACGTTATTACGCAGGGCATCCTGCGCGGCCGTTTGCAATTTTTTGGTGACCGTCGTGTAGACCTTATAACCGTCGTTATACGCATCTTCACCGTAGCGTTTCACCATTTCCTGCCGCGCCATTTCCGCGACATACGGTGCGGAGAACGAAATCTCTGGGGCGTGATAATTCGCCACCAGCGTTTCGCTACGCGCCGCATCGTATTGCGCCTGCGTGATGTAGTTTTCATCCTTCATGCGCGCAAGCACCACGTTGCGGCGGGCAACGGCGCGGTCATAGGAATAGAGCGGGTTGAACGTTGACGGTGCTTTCGGCAGGCCGGCGATCATCGCCATTTCGCTCAGCGTCAACTGATCAACCGGGCGACCAAAGTACACCTGTGCCGCCGCACCAACGCCATAGGCGCGATAGCCGAGGTAAATCTTGTTCAGATAGAGCTCAAGGATTTCATCCTTGGTCAGCAACTGCTCAATGCGGATAGCCAGAAACACTTCCTTGATCTTACGAATCAGAGTGCGTTCCGGGCTTAGGAAGAAGTTCCTGGCGAGCTGTTGCGTAATGGTACTCGCCCCTTGAGAGGCGTGGCCAGACGTCAACGCGATAGACGCGGCGCGAATAATCCCGACGGGGTCGACACCGTGGTGATCGTAGAAGCGGCTGTCTTCGGTCGCGATAAAGGCGTGTACCAGCTCAGGGGGAATCTGGTCCAGCTTGAGCGGGATACGGCGTTTTTCACCAAACTGGGCGATCAGTTCGCCATCAGCGCTGTAAACCTGCATTGGCGTTTGTAGCCGAACGTCTTTCAGCGTGGCGACATCGGGCAGTTGGGGTTCGATATAACGGTACAAACCGTATATCGAGGCAGCTCCCAGCAGAATGCAAGAGACTGCAAGGATGAATAGATACTTTACGAACTTCACCTGGGATTTTCCATTCAGTAGCGTTTGGACAGTTTATAAACAACCGGGCGCTAGTATAAAGGTAAGCCAGCACTGTGGATATGTTTATTGGATAAGGAAATCGGGTTGAGCATGGCTTATCACATCTGGCGGGTTGGATTAGATATACAGAACGGCTTCATGCGCGCTCTGGCGGTTCAGCGCCGCCGCAATGGCTGGCAGCTTCGTCACTGGTGGCAATGTCCGCTACCAGACGATACGTTGCACTCGGGTAGTTTACACCATACTGAGGCGCTTTGTGAGGCCTTGCGTACATGGCGTCGTTTGCTGCCTGGACACATTTCGCTACGGGTGGGGTTTCCTGCCCAACTGATCTTGCAGCAGCATCTGCCGATGCCCGACCGGCGTTTACAGGAGCCAGGGCGTAGTCTCTATATTGAAACGATGGCGGCGCGTAAGCTGCCAGTTAGCAGCGAATCGCTGGCGATAGACTATCGGGAAGACCCGCAGGAACAGGGTTCTCTGCTGGTGACGGCAGCACGTCGACAGGAAATTGATAGATGGCTGACATGTCTGGATCGTGTGGAGTTACGCCCTGATGTTCTTGATGTTTCAACCTGTGCGCTCCGAACGATGGCGCAACTGGCAGGGCTGGAATCTCATCGCCTGTTGCTGCATCGCCTGCTGGAGGGCTGGCTGTGGGCATCCCCGCTAAACCACGCTTTTCACTCGGGGTTCATACATCTTGATGAACTGAATGATGAATCCGATATTTTATCGATTGTGAGTACTCGCTATCAGCATGATGTCGATAGTATCGCCTACTACTCTGGCGTTTCGCCTGATTTACCTAACCAGATCGCTGACGTATTACAGCCGTGGTCGCCGTTTACCGTGTTTAGCCACATGCAGCCGCCGCTGCCGAGTTTTCCCCCGGCTTTTGCGATTGCGGGTGGGCTGGCATTGCGCCCTGAGGATGCCTGATTATGCTGCTGATTAATCTTTTACCCTGGCGGAAAGTCCAGATGCATCGGCAGGCACGTCGCTGGTTGGGGCTGTTATGGCTACAGATAGGGATGGCGTTATGCCTTATCGCCGCGAGTTATCTGTTTTGGCTGCACAGGCAGCAACAGGCACAGGATACACTCAATACGGTGCTGGCCCAGCAACAGCAACTGACGGTGCGATATCAACAAACGCACCAGGCGCAGGAAACGCTGCGCCGCTATCTGGAACAAGAACGGGCTCAGGCGGTAATCCTGAATGACAATCGTCGCAACCTCCATTTGCTAGAGCAGATTGCAGGCATGATGCCCGCACGTCTGTGGCTGACGGAAATCGCCGACCGTGGATCGCATCTGTTACTTTCAGGCGTGAGTGAAAGCTATCGCGATATCGTTACGCTACAGCATGCATTATTGCGCCATGCTTCCGTCGACCGCGTACAGCTGCTGCATACCTCCCAAGAGCGTGGCGTGAACACTGGGTTGCGCTTTTCCTTTCAGGCTAATTGGCGTGATGTGGGTACTTCCTCACTGGGGGAAGGCCATGATTAGTCAAACGCTCCTGATTGATGTCGTACTACGCCGGCCAGAGCTGGTGAATAAACCGCTCTGGCAACAGATAGCCCTTCAGTTGGCATTTGTCGCCACGACCGGACTGCTAGTCGGCTGGCTACTTATCGGTGGGTCTCGGCAGGTGGTACTTGGTATCGAAGATCAAACCGCTCAGGCACGCTTCGCGTTACGGGAAATCCAGCAAAAGCTGGACGTGATGCCGCAGTTGCCAGAGCTACGCGAGAAATTAGCGGAGAAAATCACGCAAGACGCCCCTTTCCAGCCTGACCGATTGTCGCAGCTTATCGTCGATCCGCTGGCACAGGCTGGTGCATCGCTGCTGTCCTGGCAACCGGCCCCGCGCCACGCAGGGGAACCTCATCAGGAACGTTGGCAATTGGCGTTTAGCGCAGATTATACGGGGGTGTTGCAGGTGCTGCGTGAACTGGCTGCGCTGCCTTATGTGCTGCGTATTGCGCAGTTGAGCATCAAGTCTGACGCGATTCCAACCGCATCGCCGCCGGGAACACCGCAGCTTCAGGTGGCATTAGCACTGATCGGGCCGGAGGCGTTGCCATGAGCCCCACCTCGTTCCGTATCACATTGGTGCTGCTATTCGCGTCGCATAGCGTACATGCAGAAAACACCGCAGTGCGTAGCGATCCTTTTCAGCCGTTGGTCACCACGCGCTGTTTACCCTCAACGGCGCTACCACCGTGGCAGCTAAAAGGTGTGATTGGCTCTGGCGAGCGCTGGATTGGCTGGCTAGCGCAACCAGAGGCTGGCTGGATCAGGTTGGCGATCGGCGAGACGATCCCTCCGGGGTATTGGGTGGTTAGCCAACTGGATAAATCCGGTGCCAAATTTGTCCCGACGTTGCGTGACGCAGGCTGTGACGGCCTGCCAGATAGCCTGCTGCTGGCTTCTCCGTTTATCAATAAGCCAGAGGAATAGGCGTAGCCTGCCTGGTCGCGCGTATTCGTTTTTGGGCAGCCGCTCTTTGAAAACAACGCTGATAACAGCGTATCTCAATAACAAGGAAAGTGATGAAAATTAGGATGTTATGTCAGATGATGCTGTTATGTCAGGCGATGGTGTGGAGCGGGCTACTTTTTCTTACCGCATCGTTTCAGGTTCGTGCGGAAAATACGGTATCGATGGCGTTTGAGGATTCGTCGATCCCGCGGGTACTACAGGCATTAGCCGATCACCAGCAGCTTAATGTCGTGATCGCGCCGGGCGTGACGGGGAATCTGAGCTTAAGGCTGGCAGACGTACCGTGGCAGCAAGCGCTGGATATTGTGCTGCGCATGGGGAAGCTCAGCGCAGAACGTAACGGTAACGTGCTGATGGTTTTCCCTGCCGGGCACCTTGAGTCTTTAGAGAAGGAGCAGGACAAACGTATGGCGGAGCAGGCGCAGAAATTGCCGCTGCACAATATCTCTGTCGCGTTGCAGTATGCCGAGGCGACGGAAGTGGCGGCCAGCGTTCAGGCTCAGCGTGGAACACTGCTCTCTGCGCGCGGCAGCGTAACCGTGGATAAACGAACGAATACCTTATTGATTCGCGATACGGAAGAGGCTCTGGCACAGCTCGAACCGTGGGTGAAGGCACTCGATCTCCCCTTAGCGCAGGTGCAACTGGCGGCGCACATTGTCACCATCAGCAGTGAGCACCTTCAGGAACTGGGCGTTAACTGGGGATTGGGGGAAGGGGACGCGGCGAATAAAGCGCTCAGGCTGAATAATTTTAATGTCGGCCTACCAGTGGACACTCCGGCAATTAATGCGGGATTCCATTTAGCACGATTGAATGGTCGCCTACTGGATCTGGAACTCATGGCGCTGGAACAGGAAAGCCAGGTCGAAATTATTGCCAGCCCCCGTCTGTTTACGGCGCACCAGCAGACCGCCAGTATTAAACAAGGTACGGAAATCCCGTATCAGGTTTCCAGCGGCGCCAGCGGATCGACGTCCATCGAGTTTAAAGAAGCGGTGCTCGGAATGGAGGTCACGCCGGATATTTTGCGTGCCGGTCGGATTACCCTGAACCTGAAAATTAGTCAAAACATGCCGGGACAGACGATTAAGCAGGGTGACAATGGCGAAGCGTTAGCGATCGATAAACAGGAGATCCAAACTCAGGTGACGGTCGCCGATGGTGAAACTATCGTATTGGGCGGTATTTTCCAGCAGCAAAAAAAGAACAGCGACAGACAAGTGCCACTCTTGGGTGAGATTCCCGTATTTGGTCACCTGTTCAGAAACCATACTCAACAGCACACGCGACGAGAATTGGTGATTTTCATTACGCCGACGCTGATTCCTGCCTCATCATGAGCAAACCCAGTTGCGCACTGCTGCCATGCGGTTATTTTTTTCTGACAGGGCGCAATATTTTGTCGCGTTCGCGCTTATGCGTTTGACGCTGCGGCGGATTTAGCTTACAAGGGTTAGCGAATTGAGCACTGAAGTGTTGTTCCACCGAAAATGTCGATAAAACATACTGCATTGACCACCTGTGGTCGGTGTGACATTTTATTCGGTTGCCAAACTACCCTGAGTCTTGAGATAATTTTTTGTCTGATTCTCGCACTATCGCTCATGAGGTTTCAGTTTAGGTCCCGCCGCTGGGTTGATTGGCGGGGCGGGTTATCATTAACGAATTGTCTTAGTAATACCAAAAAACATGGCAGAGAAACGCAATATCTTTCTGGTTGGGCCTATGGGTGCCGGCAAAAGCACTATTGGCCGTCAGTTAGCTCAGCAACTCAATATGGAGTTTTTCGACTCCGATCAAGAAATTGAGCGACGCACTGGGGCTGATGTGGGCTGGGTATTCGATGTGGAAGGCGAAGAAGGCTTCCGCGATCGTGAAGAGAAAGTCATTAATGAATTGACGGAAAAGCAAGGCATCGTACTGGCGACAGGCGGTGGCTCAGTCAAATCACGTGAGACGCGTAACCGTCTTTCCGCGCGCGGCGTTGTCGTTTATTTGGAAACGACGATCGAGAAACAGCTGGCCCGCACGCAGCGTGATAAGAAGCGTCCGTTACTTCAGGTTGAAACCCCTCCACGTGAAGTATTGGAAGCGCTGGCGAAAGAGCGGAACCCGCTTTATGAAGAAATCGCTGACGTGACCATTCGGACTGACGAGCAAAGTGCCAAGGTCGTTGCTAACCAGATTATCAATATGCTGGAAAGTAACTAAGAGCATACCTTTATATCCGTATTGAGCGGATCCTGAACGGGTTGTTTAACGCGCATGGAAAGAATTACCGTAACACTTGGGGAACGCAGTTATCCCATTACGATAGCCGCCGGATTATTTGATGATTCGGCTTCTTTTATGCCGTTGAAAGCGGGGGAGCAGGCCATGCTGGTGACTAACCAGACGTTGGCCCCTCTGTATCTTGACCGCGTTCGTGGTGTGCTGGAAAACAACGGTGTACATGTCGATCAGGTTATTTTACCTGATGGCGAGCAGTACAAATCGTTGGCCGTATTGGATCAGGTCTTCAGCGCTCTGTTGGCGAAGCCGCATGGTCGTGATACGACGATTGTTGCCTTGGGTGGCGGTGTCATCGGCGATTTAGCCGGTTTTGCCGCGGCCAGTTATCAGCGTGGCGTCCGGTTTATTCAGGTGCCGACAACGCTGTTATCGCAGGTAGATTCCTCCGTCGGTGGTAAAACCGCCGTCAATCACCCGTTGGGTAAAAACATGATCGGGGCGTTCTACCAGCCCGTATCGGTTGTGATCGATCTGGATTGCCTGAAATCGTTACCGGCACGGGAATTGTCATCCGGGCTGGCGGAAGTCATCAAGTACGGCATTATTCTGGATCGCGATTTCTTTCTTTGGCTCGAAGAAAACATTGAAGCCGTGCGTGGGTTACAGCATGACGCGCTGGCTTACTGCATTCGACGCTGCTGTGAAATCAAAGCGGCAGTGGTCGCGGCAGATGAACGCGAAAGTGGTATGCGTGCGCTGCTTAATTTGGGCCATACTTACGGTCATGCCATCGAAGCGGAAATGGGCTACGGTAACTGGCTTCACGGCGAAGCGGTTGCGGCAGGCATGGTGATGGCTGCACATACGGCACGTCGCCTTGGGCAGTTCTCCGTTGAGGACGTTGAGCGAGTCAAATCTCTGCTGATTCGCGCTGGCCTGCCGGTGAACGGCCCGGCGCAAATGGCGCCTGAAGCCTATCTTCCTCATATGATGCGCGACAAGAAAGTGCTGGCGGGCGAGCTACGCCTGGTACTGCCAACGGCAATTGGCCAGTCGGAAGTCCGTGGCGGCGTCGCGCATGACATGGTGCTGGCCTCAATAGCGGATTGCCTTGCCTGATGCGTCATGCTATCGGGTGATGAAAGACTGGCAGTTATGAAAGATAAGTATTAACGACAGACACGCCCTGATGGGTTATGGTTAATAAAATACAATGCGTTACGATTCAATGATTCGCCCCGGTGACTGCGCGGCGGATTCGAGTTTTTTAGTGGGGAGATGTTAAATGGATGAGTTCAAGCCGGAAGATGAGCTGAAGCCTGATACCAGTGACCGTCGACCTACTCGTCAGCAAAAAAGCAGCAACTTCGCGGTACCTAAAATCGCACTTTCCAGACAGCACCTGATGATTGGTATCGGGATTGTAGTACTGGTATTGCTGATCGTGGGTATCGGTTCTGCTTTGCAGGCACCTTCTCAGCCACAAACGTCACAGACGCAGAATCAAGCGAGCGGCGAGAGAAATATCGATCTCTCTTCCTCGTCCTCCATGACGCAGAGCGCACCGCCTTCCTCACAGGGAGAAAGCCCGGCGGCAGTTTCCGCTGATGCCAGCCATGGCCAACAGTCAGGGCAGCCGTCTTCTCAGATGCCGACGTCGCCTCAGACACTAAGCGCTCCGCCAATTTCCGGTACACCGACGGATGCGCAGGTTCAGCAGCCAGTGGCAGGCCAGCAGCGTATCGAGCTGCCAGGCAATATCACCGATGCGCTGTCGCAACAGCAAGGGCGTGTGAGCGAATTCTCTCAGGGGGCGACGGGAAACTCGACGCTGCCGACAGCGCCTGCGACAGTCGCGACGACGGGGAAAGCGCCAGCGGCTTCATCCGCTAAAAATACGCACAATACGACGCCTGCACATGTGAATGGTGCCAAGCCAGCAGCGAACAGCGCGCCAAAAGCGCCAGTCGCAAGCGCAAGCAAGCCAGCCGCTAATGCCAAAGCGGCTCCTGCGGCAGCTGGGCAGAACGTCTCCGTACAGAATGCGCCTGCCAGCCACTTTACGTTACAACTGAGCAGTGCTTCACGTGCCGACACGCTGAAAGCCTACGCGAAACAGAACAACCTCACCCATTCGTGGGTGTACGAAACGAAACGAGACGGAAAATCCTGGTATGTGTTAGTGACCGGAGTCTATGCGTCTTCTGCGGAAGCGAAACAGGCGATTGCTACTTTGCCCGCAGAAGTTCAAGCGAAAAAACCATGGGTTAAGCCGATCCGCCAGGTGAAGCAGGACTTGAATAAGTAACACCAATTTTAGCCCTGATGTGCTGTCTTACACAGAGTACAATCCGCGGCTCTGAAACGTATGAGTAACTAACGACGGCATGAAGAAGAACCGCGCTTTTTTAAAATGGGCTGGTGGTAAATATCCGCTGGTAGAAGAGATTCGTCGCTATTTACCCGCAGGAGACTGTCTTATTGAGCCCTTTGTCGGCGCGGGTTCCGTATTTCTGAATACGGAATACGATCGCTACATACTGGCCGATATTAATAGCGACCTGATTAACCTGTACAATATCGTCAAATCGAATGCCGATGAGTTTGTTCTCGACGCCCGTACACTGTTTACGGAAGAGATGAACACCTCTGAGGCGTTTTATCTGCTGCGTGATGAATTTAACCTTTGCAGCGACGCCTATCGGCGCGCGCTGCTGTTTCTTTATTTGAATCGCCATTGCTATAACGGTCTGTGCCGCTACAACATGCGTGGGGAATTCAATGTTCCTTTTGGGCGCTATAAGAAGCCCTATTTTCCTGAAGAAGAGATTCGTTGGTTCGCCTTTAAGGCGCAAAATGCCACCTTTGTCTGTGAGCACTATCAGGACACGCTGGAAAAAGCAGAAAAGGGATCGGTTATTTATTGCGATCCGCCTTATGCGCCGCTGTCTGCGACCGCAAATTTTACGGCCTATCACACCAATAATTTCAGCCGTGCCGATCAGCAGAGTTTGGCGCAATTGGCGCGCCGTTTATCGGTAGAAAGCCAGATTCCGGTACTGATTTCCAATCATGACACGTTGCTGACCCGTGAGTGGTATCAGGAAGCCGTGCTGTATGTGGTTAAAGCGCGTCGAACAATTAGCCGTAATATTTTAGGGCGTAGTAAAGTAAACGAGTTATTAGCCCTCTATCGGTGATACCGTTTTATATACAGGGTGGGGTAAGCAGAGCGCAGTGAATCGGTTAATGGCGTGAAAGATGTCATTAACCGGGAACAGGTTACCCGCAGGCATTCAGACTTTACCGTTTGGAGAAATGAATGAAACCGTTTTTAATCGCGCCGTCCATTTTGTCGGCTGATTTTGCCCGTCTTGGTGAAGATACCGCTAATGTATTGGCTGCCGGGGCGGATGTGGTCCATTTTGATGTCATGGATAACCACTATGTGCCAAATTTGACGATTGGCCCGCTGGTACTGAAATCCCTGCGCGATTACGGCATTACCGCGCCGATTGACGTTCATCTGATGGTGAAACCCGTTGATCGTATCATCCCCGACTTCGCCAACGCGGGAGCCAGTTTCATTACCTTTCATCCTGAAGCTACCGATCACCTCGATCGTTCACTACAGCTGATCAAAGATCACGGTTGTAAAGCCGGGCTGGTGTTTAACCCTGCGACGCCGCTTAGTTATCTCGATTACGTCATGGATAAGCTGGATATCATTCTGCTGATGTCGGTTAACCCCGGATTTGGCGGCCAGTCCTTTATTCCCAGCACGTTGGATAAGCTGCGTCAGGTTCGCCGCTTGATCGACGACAGCGGTTACGACATTCGACTGGAAGTCGATGGCGGTGTAAAAGTGGAGAATATCGGCGCGATTGCTGAAGCAGGCGCGGATATGTTTGTGGCGGGATCGGCTATTTTTGGTCATCCAGATTACCGTGCCGTCATTGATCAAATGCGTAATGAAATTTCAAGGACGAAACATGACTGAATTAACCGCAGTTCGCGGCTTGGCTTTTGATTTGGATGGTACGCTGATTCACAGCGCACCGGGGTTGGCAGCGGCGATCGATCAGGCGTTAGTGGCGCAGTCGTTACCTGCGGCGGGCGAAGCCCGTGTCGCCACCTGGATTGGTAACGGTGCGGACGTGATGGTGGAACGCGCGCTGCGCTGGGCAGGCGTTGAGCCAACGGCGGCGCGTTTGCAGGAAACCCGTGAGCGGTTCGATGTCTATTATGCGCAGACAGTGGATAGCGGCAGCACGCTGTTTCCGCAGGTAAAAGAGACGCTGGCGCAGTTGGCGCAGCAGGGCATTCCGATGGCGGTGGTGACCAATAAACCCACGCCGTTCGTTGCACCGTTGCTGGCTGGGTTAGGGATTGGCGACTATTTCTCGCTGATCATCGGTGGCGATGACGTCATTGTGAAAAAGCCGCATCCTGCGCCGCTCTATTTGGTGCTCGGTAAGCTGGGGCTGCGTGCCAGCGAACTCCTGTTCATCGGCGATTCCCGCAATGATATTCAGGCGGCACAGGCGGCGGGTTGCCGCAGTGTTGGCATGACGTATGGTTATAACTATGGTGAAGCGATCGAGCTGAGTCAGCCGGATGTCGTTCTGGATCGTTTTGCCGATATTTTGCCCCTGATCGGGCATTCTTCTTCACACAATCAGGAACCCTTAGTATGAGTAAGCCCATTGTATTTAGCGGTGCGCAGCCGTCTGGTGAATTGACCATTGGTAACTACATGGGGGCGTTACGTCAGTGGGTCAACATGCAGGACGATTACGACTGCATCTATTGTATTGTGGATTTGCATGCCATCACGGTACGTCAGGATCCGCAGGCGCTGAGAAAAGCGACGCTGGATACGCTGGCGCTGTATCTGGCCTGTGGTATCGATCCGAAAAAGAGCACCATTTTTGTTCAGTCGCACGTGCCTGAGCACAGCCAACTGAGCTGGATACTGAACTGCTACGCGTATTTCGGCGAACTGAGCCGCATGACCCAGTTCAAGGATAAATCTGCGCGTTACGAAGAGAACATCAACGCCGGTCTGTTTAGCTATCCGGTGCTGATGGCGGCGGATATCCTGTTGTACCAAACGAATCAGGTACCAGTGGGCGAAGATCAGAAGCAGCATTTGGAACTGAGCCGTGACGTCGGTCAGCGCTTCAACAGCCTGTATGGCGACATTTTCAAAGTGCCAGAGCCGTTCATTCCGAAATCGGGCGCGCGTGTGATGTCGCTGCTGGAACCGACCAAAAAGATGTCCAAGTCTGACGATAACCGCAATAACGTTATCGGGCTGCTGGAAGATCCGAAAGCGGTGGTGAAGAAGATCAAACGCGCGATGACGGATTCCGACGAGCCGCCAGTCATTCGCTATGACGTGGCGAATAAAGCTGGGGTATCCAACCTGTTGGATATTCTGTCTGGCGTGACGGGAAAATCCATCCCTGAGCTGGAGCAGGAATTTAACGGCCAGATGTATGGTCACCTGAAAGGCGCGGTGGCGGATGCCGTATCCGGTATGCTGTCTGAGCTGCAAGAACGTTATCATCGCTACCGTAACGATGAGGCTTTCCTGCAACAGATTATGCGTGAAGGGGCTGACAAAGCCAGCGCTCGCGCACAGGAAACGCTGAAGAAAGTTTACGACGCTATCGGTTTTGTTGGCCGCCCGTAAGTCTTAATTACCGTCAGGAGGATCTCTCCTGACGGTTTCCTGCTACTACTTATCTATCCCTTCGAATCCGCTACTTTATCCCCGTGGGATAGGCGGAAACACGTCGTCTGGAATCGGGTTCTCAAACGGTGTCTGCTGCAATCTTTCCTGATGGTCAGCTTTTGCCTGTGCAATCAGTTCGGGCGTGACCAGCAGGTCGATAGCCAATGATGCCATCGCTTTTGCTGCGTATTCCGTGCCTTTGTGTGCCGCACCGGTTTTTCCCTGTGCGACCAACTGCCACGAATGCGCCGGTGTGCCGATGGCATAGGTGGCACTGCGAATTTGCACGGTCGGCACAACCCAACTGACCGTCCCCACGTCGGTAGAGCCGATGAAGGCGTCATTCGGGCTATACAGCGGATAAATTCCGTCGTGTAGCGTTAAACCCGGCTGCGGTTTAACGCCGAAACGCGCGTAGGATTCGGCAATGTCTTCGGCGCTCAGCGCGGTCTGGAACATCGCTGCCATTTTGCGGTCTTCGTCATCGAACGGTATCGGGCCGAGCGCCAGCAGATGTTCGTGCATGCGCGCTTCCAGCGGCGGGTTCGCCAGCAGATTGGCATCACCGCTAATCACTTCGCTGCTGACTTCGGTTTCCGTCATCAGCGCTGCGCCTTCGGCAATTTTCTTCACGCGTTTGACCAACTGGTGCAGTTCCGGCAACTGACGTGCCCGTACGAGGTAACGCACGGTGGCGTTGGCCTGAACGACGTTCGGGGCGTGGCCGCCGCTGTCGGTAATCGCATAGTGGATGCGGGCGGAGGACGGCATGTGCTCGCGCATGTAGTTCACGCCAACGTTCATGAGTTCCACGGCATCCAGCGCGCTGCGTCCCAGATGTGGGCTGCTGGCGGCATGAGCCGCACGACCTTTGAAGTAAAAATTCAGTTCGTTACAGGCCAGCGATACCGGGCTGTTGACGCCGGTGAAGGTCGCCGGGTGCCAGCAGAGGGCGATATCGACATCGTTAAAAACGCCTTTCTTGACCATAAAGCCTTTGGACGATCCGCCTTCTTCCGCAGGGCAGCCGTAAAAGCGTACGGTTCCGGCCAGTGCGTGCTTTTGCAGATAATCTTTCACTGCCGTTGCCGCCTGTAGCGCTGCGGTACCGAGCAGATTGTGCCCGCAACCGTGGCCATTGCCACCGTTTTCCAGCGGTTTCGGCTCAGCGACATTCGCCTGCTGGCTCAGGCCCGGCAGCGCATCGTATTCACCCAGAATGGCGATAATCGGCAGACCTTCGCCGAATTCTCCCAGCAGTGCGGTCGGCATGTCGGCGATGCCTTTCGTCAGGCGGAAGCCTTCTGCTTTCAGGATGGCTTCGTGCTGTGCCGCCGAACGATGCTCTTCGTAGTTCAGCTCCGGCGTGTCCCAGATGCCGTCGCTCAGCGTACAGAACTGCTGTCGCTTGGTGGCAATCAGATCGCAGATCTCTTCCACGTTCTGGCGATTAACGGCCGGCAGCGTTCCTTCAGTGTGTGTTGCATTCATGCGTGGTGTGCTCGTTTGATTTCTTTGATGGCATTGGCGAGGGGCGTGTCACAGCCAGTCAGCCATGACACGCGATTTAGCGATTGGGTAACGCTTAGAGCGGCGTGGTGTCCATGCCGAACCATTTTTCGCTCAGCTTTCTGATGGTACCGTCTTGTTTAGCCTGATCGATTGCCTTGTCGAACATAGCTTTCAGCTCAGGATCGCTTTTACGCAGGCCAACGGAAGAACCGCTGCCCAGAATACCGCCGATGAACTGTGGCCCTGGCATCACGATGTCAGCATTGCCCGGTTTTTCCGAAATGCTTTTCAGGTAAGGCGCGGAAGCGATAACCAGATCCACACGGCCTGCTTTCAGATCCAGATCGTGTTCTTGCGTGGTTTTATATTCGCGTACTTTCATCACGCCTTTCAGATATTTATCCAAAAAGGCGCTGGCGATAGAAGCAGACTGTACGCCAATAGTTTTGCCTTCCAGCAGCGGTTTCAGCTTCTCAACCTCTGCCAGTGCTTTCGCTTCATCGGCGGGCTCAATGGAGAAACGCACGCCCGCGTCTGGGAAATCTTTAGCGAGTTTGCTGGATTTCAGCACGGCGAAAGTCTGCCCTGCCTGCGTGTACGGCTGGCTGAAATCGATCACTTCACGACGTTTTGCTGTGGCAGACATGCCCGCAATGATCGCGTCATATTTACCCGCGTTCAGCGCAGGAATAGCACTGGCGAAGGGTTGAACCATGATCTCGCATTTCACCTGCATGTTGTTACACAGCACTTTGTACAGCTCGATCTCCATGCCATCCAGCGTACCGTCTGGTTTGGTGAAGTTATACGGGTGGTAAGCGCCTTCGGTCGCGATACGGACGGTCGTCCATTTTTTCTCTTCCGCTGAGGCGGTGAATGAGGTAGCCAGCGTTCCTGCCATACACAGCGAGCAGGCGAGCAGTGTGAGTTTTGATTTGATCATATTATTTTTTCTCCCGGTATTTTATATAGTTATGCTTTGTTTATTCCCCCACATCATCTCGCGACATCGGTGAAATCTACGCACGAAATCAGTGGGGCAGTGTTTACCAACTGGCAATAAATTGCCGGAAGCGAGCCGACTGGCTGGCAGTGAAAACGTGCTCCGGCGTTCCCTGTTCTTCAATTTCCCCCTGATGGAGGAAGACGATGCGGTTGGAGACTTCGCGGGCAAAATCCATTTCGTGAGTCACGACCAGCATGGTCATCCCTTCATCCGCCAGCGTGCGCATGACGCGCAGTACTTCGCCGACCAGCTCTGGGTCGAGCGCGGAGGTCGGCTCATCAAACAGCATCACTTTCGGTTCCATCGCGAGCGCGCGGGCAATTGCGGCGCGCTGCTGCTGACCACCGGACAAATGTGCGGGATAGTAGTGACGCTTATCCGCCAGGCCGACTTTCTCTAACAGCTGCTCGGCGTGTTCCACGCACTCCGCCTGTGGGCGCTTTAAGACGTGCACGGGCGCTTCGATGATGTTTTCCAACACGGTCTTGTGTGACCAGAGGTTAAAATTCTGGAACACCATGCCCAGTTGGGTACGAATTCTGTCGATCTGTTTGAGGTTTGATGGGCGGTTCTGTCCTTTGCGGTTCGGCTTCATTTCAATCGCTTCTCCGCCGACGATAATCTCGCCCTGATCGGGAAGCTCAAGCAGGTTGCTACAGCGCAGCAGCGTCGATTTACCTGAACCGGACGATCCCAAAATTGAGATGACTTCTCCCTGATTGGCTTCAATCGAAATCCCTTTCAGGACGTCCAGAGAGCCGAAGCTTTTATGAATGTTGCGCAGGCTAATGGCGGGTGTCGTCATTGCAGATCTCCCAATTTCTTAATTTTTTTCGCTGCCGGTTGCGCGCCCGGCGCACGGAGATGAGGGGTGAGCGTAAATTCTGTCCACATCAGTAAACGTGTCAGAATAAGGTTAATAAACAGATAAATAGCACCGGCAACCAGGAACACTTCGAGCGCCCGGTAGGTTTCCGCGATGAGGCGTGCCGCGATCCCAGTGATTTCCATCAGCGTGATGATGGAAGCCAGCGAGGTCGATTTGACCATCGAGATCAGTTCGTTGCCGTAAGCTGGGAGCGCCTGACGAATTGCCAGCGGAAAAACGATACGCTTGAAAATCATGAACGACGGCATGCCGCAGGCGCGTGCCGATTCGATCTGGCCAACCGGAACGGACTGCAACCCGCCACGGATAATTTCACTGGCATAGGCACCGGTACACAGGCTGAGCGACAGCAGGGCGCACCAGTGCGGTTCTCGCAGGAATGGCCAAAGCATACTTTCCCGAACCCAGGTGAATTGCCCCAGCCCGTAGTAAATCAGGAACAGCTGGACCAGCAGCGGCGTACCGCGGAAAAACAGCACGTAGGTCCGGGCAATGGAGCGCAGTACGGCAAAGGATGATAGCTGCATCAACGCCAAGCCCAGTGCCAGAAAGAAGCCCAGAAAGACCGAGCTGACCGCCAGTTGCAGGGTTAACGGGATACCGGGAATAATCTCCAGAAACGTTTCGTACAGAAAAGGAAAATCCATCAGCGTTTCACACCCCGGGAATAATGAGACTCAGCACGGCGCATAATCCAGCCGGAACAGATTGAGATAGCCAGATACAGCAGCGCGGCCGCCATGAAGAAATCAAACGGTTTGCCGGTAGAACCCGCACCCGTTTGCGCCTGCGTCAATAGTTCAGCGACGCCGGTAACGGAAACCAACGCGGAGGTTTTCAGCACCAGTTGCCAGACGTTGCCGAGCGCGGGAATAGCATGGCGTAGCAGAAGCGGCACGATGATGCGGCGCAGGCGTAGCATCGTAGGCATACCGCAGGCTTTGGCGGCTTCAATTTCCCCTTTGGACACGGCGTAAAACGCGCCGCGGTAGACTTCCGTCTGCTGTGCGCCGGAGGAAATGCCGACGGCGATTACCCCTGCGAGGAAGCCAGGAAAGCCAAAGAACTCATTGCTGCCAAACAGTTTGGCGAGCAGGGTTAATGCAGAGCTTCCGCCGAAATAAAGCAGGTAGATGATGAGGAGATCGGGGACGCCACGGATGAGGGTGGTGTAGCCATCGGCCAGATAGCGCACGGGGTGGTTGCCGCAAATTTTGGACCAGGCACCGATCGTGCCGATCACCGCCCCCAGCAGGAAGCCGCCGATCGCCAGTGCGATCGTCATTCCTGCCCCAATCAGTAATAATTTCCCCCAGCCATGTTCACCAAAACTGATGAGCTGCCAGAAAGTAACGTCTTCCACAAGTGACTCCAAACTGCTTACTTATTGTTCTGCTGAACAGAACTGTTTTTGTGATGAGAGGACGACATACTCCGTTCAGGAACGAGAGTAGAAATACGTCATGATGCGATGCATCACCCTTCGATATGTACGTATTCGATGAGGCACTCATTTCGATAAAGCACGATGGCTTGACGATGAAATCGGTTCGATAGGAACGATTCAGAGGTCGTGCCGCGAATCTATTAGAAAACTAAGCAATAGTCGGGCCACGTTTTACGTAAGCTATTATTGATTATTTATTCATATAGTCTGCTTATTAATGAGTTTTGTTTTAGTCAAAATAAGGCAGATATGGCCTGCGGTAAAGCATTAAAGTGACATTTTGTAAGGGAGTATGTTCAAAATAGTGCATTGTTATGCTATTTGATGGGGCATTGCATTATGATGGTGCATAACCGCTATCCGGTAGAACGGATAGCGAGTAAGCCGAGAGATAGGTAGAGGATTATGCTGTCTGGTCAGAGAACCAGCTCAATTTTTCCCGTAGACCAACGACGTCGCCGATGATGATCAAACTCGGGCTGCTGGCCTGCTGTGCTAATTCGCTCAGTTGGGAGAGCTGTCCGCTCAGAACGCGCTGCTTGGTTGAGGTGCCGTTTTCAATAATCGCGACAGGCACGGTTTCCGGTAACTGCTGTTCGATGAGCTTGCTTTGAATGTGCTCAGCCTGCTGAAGCCCCATGTAAAACACCAGCGTTTGTTTTTCCGCGGCGAGGCTGGACCAGTCCAGATCGGTGTCGTGCTTGACGTGTCCGGTGATCAGCCTGACGCCCTGTGAATGATCGCGATGGGTGAGCGGGATACCGCTGTAGGCTGAACAGCCTGATGCGGCGGTAATACCGGGTACGACGGAGAACGGTACGCCCGCCTGTTGCAGGTATTCCAGCTCTTCGGCACCACGGCCGAAGATAAAGGGGTCGCCGCCTTTCAGCCTGACGACTCGATGACCGGCGCGTGCCTTTTCTTCCAGCAACTGATTGATTTGCTCCTGAGGAACGCTGTGATAGCCAGAGGCTTTGCCGACGAAGATTCGCTCGGCGTCGCGGCGTGACAGGTTGAGAATCTCTTTCGATACCAGTCGATCGTAAACGACGATGTCGGCCTGCTGGAGATGCTGTAAGCCTTTCAACGTCAGTAATCCCGCATCGCCCGGCCCGGCGCCGACCAGCGTGACTTCACCCCGGTCATCGAGCGGCGCGGAGAAAAGGAGTTCTGTCAGCTGGTTAACGCTTTGGCTATTGTCATTGGCCAGCGCCTGCGCCAGCCGATCGTGTACGAAGAGCTTTTCCCAGAAGCGACGGCGCGCGCTCATATTGCGGAACCGACTTTTGACCCGACTGCGCAATTCACCTGCGTATGTCGCCAGCTTACCGAGATTTTGCGGCAGAATACTCTCCAGTTTTTCCCGCAGTAGCCGAGCCAATACCGGTGCTGCGCCGCCAGAGGAGACCGCGACCATCAGCGGTGAACGGTCGATGATCGACGGCATAATGAAGCTGGCGCGTTCAGGTGAATCGACGACATTGCAGAAAATCCGACGTTCGCTGGCGCTGGCATAGACATGGTTGTTGACGTCCTGATCGTCAGTGGCGGCAATCACCAGCCACACCTCGTCCAGTAATATGGGATCGAAAGTGCCGCGTGCCAGCGTTAATTGCGCGTCCTGCTCCCAGGCGTGAAATTGATCGTTAAAATCGAGCGCGTTGACGGTAATGACTGCGCCAGCGTCCAGCAACAGCCGGGCTTTGCGCTCGGCGATTTCACCCCCTCCCACCAATAGACAAGGTTTATCGTGCAACTGACAGAATATTGGCAGGTAATCCATGTAACGCCTCTTGAAAGCTCAGGTTATTAGGGTAATGGTTGGCTATTATCAACCGCGATGTCACGGTCTGCGATAGATATTTGCACATTACCGTTGGTTACCTGAGTATCATAAGCCGCAACAGAATAGGCTCCATCCTCCAGACAGAAGCCATCATAGAGGCGGAAATGCTGTTTTTTCAATGGGCTTGCGACCCAAAGATCGTCTTGATGCTCGCCCACTATCCCACGGCTTAACACGCTCGCCTGCGCGAACGGATCGATATTGCTGATGGCGTAAACCTGCTCGTCGTTACGAGGCCGGAATACGGCGACCTGCTGCTGTTCGACGAGTGCGCAAACGCCGGTGCCGGGTAGAATGTCGTCTAACTTACATACCGTAGTCCACTGGCTCATGCGCTTTCCCCTTCCAGTTCAATCTGTTTCACCGGAATACGCTCTGCAGGGCGCGCCGGACGATGTTGTTGACGTTCACTCACCATTTGCACGTTCGGGTCACGTTCCGGGCTGTTAATGAAGTGGGTAAAACGTTTCTGTGCTTCCGGGGATTCCAGCGTCGCCTGCCATTCACAGACGTAGCCTTCGCGCAGCCGTGCGATATCGGCTTCAAGCTGATCGTTAATGCCCAGTTTGTCTTTCACAATCACGTTACGCAGATAGTCGATGCCGCCTTCGAGGTTGTCCAGCCAAACGGAAGTACGCTGGAGCTTATCGGCCGTGCGGATATATAACATCATGAAGCGATCCAGGTAGCGGATTAAGGTGTCGCGATCTAAATCGGCTTCCAGCAGGTCGGCGTGGCGCGGTTTCATCCCGCCGTTGCCGCATACATAGAGGTTCCAGCCTTTTTCCGTGGCGATAATCCCCACGTCTTTACCCTGTGCCTCTGCACATTCCCGCGTACAGCCTGAGACGCCAAATTTCATTTTGTGTGGGGTGCGGATGCCTTTGTAGCGGTTTTCCAGCTCGACGCCAAAGCCTACGCTGTCGCCGACGCCGAAGCGGCACCAGGTACTACCAACGCAGGTTTTTGCCATACGCAGCGCCTTGGCGTAAGCGTGGCCGGTTTCAAACCCGGCTTCGATGAGCTGGGCCCATACGTCCGGCAGATCGTCTTTCTGCACGCCAAATAGCGCCATGCGCTGGGAACCGGTCATTTTGGTGTACAGGTTATATTGCTTCGCGATGCGACCGATGGCGATCAGGCCATCTGGCGTGATTTCTCCGCCTGCGGAGCGTGGGATCACGGAGTACGTGCCGTCTTTCTGGATGTTGCCGAGGAAATTATCGTTGGAATCCTGCAGCGGCGTGTGCTGTGGTTTGAGCACGTATTCATTCCAGCAGGAAGCCAGCAGGGATGCCACGGTTGGTTTACAGACCTCGCAGCCATAGCCTGAGCCGTGTTTCTCCAACAGTTGATCGAACGTTTTGATTTTCTCGATTTGGATCAGGTGGTACAGCTCCTGGCGCGAGTAGGCGAAGTGTTCGCACAGGTGATTATTGACTTCAATCCCCTGTTTGCTGAGCTCGGCGTTCAACACCTGTGTAAGCAGTGGGATACAGCCGCCGCAGCCCGTTCCGGCTTTGGTGGTTTCCTTAATCGCTGCAACGGTGTGACAGCCGCCGTTAATCGCTTTGATGATGTCGCCTTTGGAGACGTCAAAGCAGGAGCAGATTTGCGCGCTTTCCGGCAACGCATCGACACCCAGCGTCGGTTTCGCACTGCCAGCGGATGCAGGAAGAATCAGTGCTTCGGGGGAATCCGGCAGCGGGATCTTGTTCAGCATGAATTGCAGCAGGTTGCCGTAGTCCCGCGTGTCGCCGACCAGTACGGCACCGAGCAGCGTTTTATTATCGGCGCTGACGATCAGACGTTTGTAGGTTTCTTTGTTTTCATCCAGCCACATGTAACTGCGAGATCCCGGCGTATGGCCGTGCGCATCGCCAATCCCGCCGACATCGACGCCCATCAGCTTGAGCTTGGCGCTCATGTCGGCACCCTGGAATCGGTTTTCATGCCCTAACAGGTGGTCGACGGCAACCTGCGCCATCTTGTAGCCGGGGGCGACCAGCCCAAATGGCCGGCCCTGCCAGGCGGCACATTCGCCGATAGCGTAGACGTCGGGATCGGAGGTTTGGCACCAGTCGTTAATCGCGATACCGCCGCGTGGGCCGATTTCCAGCGCACACTGGCGCGCCAGTTTGTCCTGTGCGCGGATGCCGGTAGAGAACACGATAAAGTCGACTTCCAGCGTGCTGCCGTCGGCAAACACCATTGTCTTGCGGTTTTCCAGACCGGAATGCTGAATGGCCTGCGTATTCTTGCTGGTGTGCACACGCACACCCATGTTTTCAATCTTGCGTTGCAGCAGGGCGCCGCCCTGTGCATCCAGCTGTTCGGCCATGAGCACCGGAGCGAACTCGATGACGTGTGTTTCCACGCCAAGGTGTTTCAGTGCACCAGCAGCTTCCAGACCTAATAGACCCCCGCCGATTACCGCGCCGCGTTTGCTGCGGCGTGCGCAGTTTTCGATGGCGTTCAGATCTTCAATCGTGCGGTACACGAAACAGTCCTGCCCGTTTGAGCCTTTAATGGCAGGGATCCAAGGGTAGGAGCCGGTTGCCATGATGAGTTTGTCGTAATACACGGTACGACCGGAATTGGAGTGAATGGCTTTTTCACTGCGGTTAATGGTGATGGCGCGTTCACCAAGCAGGACGTTAACGCCATTTTTTTCATAGTAGCCTTCGCGTACTAAAGAAAGCTCCTCTACCGTGTGGTGTGCGAAGTAAGAAGAGAGGTGGACACGATCGTAGGCGACGCGGGGTTCTTCACAAAAAACGGTAATCTCGTAGGTGGATGTCGGGGCCTTATCCAGCAACTCTTCGATAAAACGGTGGCCGACCATCCCGTTACCGATCACAGCGAGTCTGACTTTGTTCATTTTTGCCTCAAAATTGCTTCTTCTGAGGTTACCTTATCGCTCCACGGGGGGCGCTTATTGATGTATATCAAATAGTCTTTTATATACTACTTTATGAGTATCTTCATGATTTTACTTATTTTTTATTAAGTCTTGGTTTTTGTTGGGGTTTTAGCGACTGGCAAAAATGAGACCTATAGCACGCTTTTGGTCAGAAGCCGACTGATTAGCGGCCAATCCGCTATCAGCATAATCGTCCTCCTCGTTAATCATTCGCGCACCTGTGCTGCTTAAAAATAAAACTAAGGGATTATCCATTTGTTTAATAAGGATATGAAATTTTCTGGTGATAATGCTCACAGCTTTATGTGCGATTGCACAATTATCGGCGACATAATTTCGTCATATGGAAGAAATTGCCTAATGACTAACGGCGTAACAACCTTAATAATTAAAAATAAAACGCCATTTTTTTTTAATTAGCACGCCATTTCTATTCTGTGACATTGATCGACTTATAAGGTCATACCAGAGAGACAGGTGCTTTTTATCTACCCGTCCCAACACCGTCAGTACCGTTATTCTTTAATTATTTAGTCGCAAATCTTGTACATGAGTTGTGTTAAACATCAAGGCAGGTAACAACGTGAAAATAGAATCAATTGATGTCACCGTCTTCACTTATCCCACACGCCGGGTTTCCGACAGTGCGGGTCATTCACACCCAGGGCCTGAAAATCAGGCGAAGATGGCGCTGTTAACCATCACGGCAGATGACGGTCAAAAAGGTTACGCTTTCGCGCCGCCGGAAGTGATCCGTCCTCATATTGTTAATGCGTTCTTCCGCAAAGTGCTGATTGGGCAGAACCCCTTCGACCGTGAACGCCTCTGGCAGGATCTGGTGCATTGGCAACGCGGTAGCGCCAACCAACTAACCGATCGCGCGCTGTCGATTGTGGAATCCGCACTGTGGGATCTGCAAGGCCGCGTGCTGAACATGCCGGTGCACAAACTGCTCGGCGGCTATCGTGAAAAAGTCCCTGCCTACGGCAGCACCATGTGTGGTGATGAGCTGGAAGGCGGTTTATCTACCCCAGAGGAATACGGCCAGTTCGCAGAAAAGCTGGTGCAGCGCGGCTATAAAGCCATCAAGTTGCACACCTGGATGCCGCCAGTATCGTTCGCGCCAAGCCCGAAGATCGACGTGAAAGCCTGTGCCGCAGTACGCGAAGCAGTCGGCCCGGACATCTGCCTGATGCTGGATGGCTACCATTGGTACAGCCGTAGCGATGCGCTGTATATCGGCCGTGAACTGCAAAAGCTCGATTTCACCTGGTTTGAAGAACCGATGGAAGAACAGAGCATGGCGTCCTACAGCTGGCTGACCAAGAGTCTGGATATTGATGTCATTGGGCCGGAAAGCTTGTCAGGAAAATACTTCAGCCGTGCTGACTGGGTTAAAGAAGGTGCATGCGACATTTTACGCGCGGGCGTGCAGGGCGTGGGCGGTCTCTGGCCGTGTATGAAGGTCGCTAGCCTGGCGGAATCCTTCGGTATGGACTGCGAAGTTCACGGTAACGGTGCGCCAAACCTCAACGTCGTTGGGGCGATCAAAAATTGCCGCTGGTATGAACGCGGCCTGCTGCATCCTTTCCTCGATTACGACGAACCTGCTGCGTATCTGAATTCGATTGTCGATCCAATGGATGACGAGGGCTTTGTGCATCTGCCGCAACGTCCGGGGCTGGGAGAAGATATCAATTTTGACTGGATTGAGGAGCATACCCTAAGCAAAGAATAACTTTATATATGAATGGTTTTGTTCGATCTGAAAGATAGCCTTACCTAAAAAATAAAAAGTTGTCGTCTTCCATGCTCCCACACCTGGAGAATAACGATGAAAGCACGAGCAATACTCCGTACCCTGCTGTTAGGTTCACTCTGCATGGCCGCCACGCCGGCCATTCTATCGGCAAAAACCCCTGACGATCAGCTGATCGTGGGGATGAACATGAACAACATGCTCTCACTCGATCCGGCCGCCATGACCGGTAACGAAGTGGTGGGCATTATCGTCAACCTCTATGACTCGCTGGTGGTGCTGGATCCCGCCAACCTGAGTAACATTCAGCCTTCTCTGGCGAAAAGCTGGAGCGTCAGTGATGACGGTAAGGTCATTACCTTCAATCTGGTGGATAACGCCAAATTCCATTCCGGTAACCCCGTCACGGCGCAAGACTTCGCCTGGTCGATGAAGCGTCTGCTGAACCTCAACATGGCGCAAGCGACGACGTGGAAATCCTACGGCTTCACCGCGGAAAACGTGGAGAAAATGATCCGCGCCAAAGACGCTCACTCTGTTGAAATCGAACTGCCAAAACCGAACGACCCCAAACTGGTGCTCTACTCGCTGGCGACGCTGGGGAGCGGATCGGTGCTGGATAGCAAAACGGTGATGCAGCATGAGAAAAACGGCGACTGGGGCAACGGCTGGCTGACCACGAACGAAGCCGGTTCCGGCCCGTTTAAGCTGGACGTGTGGCAGGCGAAAGACGTACTGCGTATCAGCAAGGTTGAGAACAACTGGCAGGGCGACGCGAAAATGCGGCGCGTGATTTTCCGCCACATGACCGAGTCACAGGCGCTGCGCCTGATGATTGAAAAAGGCGATATTGACGTCGCTTCTGGCATGTCGGTGCCGGATATCAATGCGCTGAAACAAGATAAAGACGTGGTGGTTGATGAGGTGAAAAAAGGCACGCTGTACTACGTTGCAATGAGCCTGAAAAATGAATACTTCGCAAAACCAAAAGTGCGTGAAGCGGTTCGTTACCTGATTGATTACGATGGCATCAATAACACGGTCATGCCCGGCTATGGTTTCTATCATCAGCGCCCCATCCAGAAAGGGATGGATGCGACGTTGCCGGATCCTGGCTACAAGCTGGACGTGCCACGCGCCAAAGCGCTGCTGGCCGAAGCGGGCTACCCAAATGGATTTGAAACCACGCTGCGTGTTCTGTCCGACCAGCCGTTCCTGAATCTGGCGACATCGGTACAGTCCACGCTGGCACAGGCGGGCATCAAAGCCAAAATCATCTCCGGCACCGGTAATCAGGTTTACGGCGCGATGCGCGATCGTAAATTCGACATGCTGGTCGGCCGTGGCGGTGGTGGCGTCGATCCGCATCCTCACTCCAGCCTGCGTTCTGTTGTCTATAACCCGGATAACAGCGACGAAGCCAAACTGACCAACTTCCAGGGCTGGCGCACCTCTTTCTACGACAAACCGCTGAACGACATGATCGATCAGGCGCTGTTGGAGAAAGATCCTCAGAAACAAAAGCAGATGTATATCAACGTGCAGAATCGTTATGAAGAACTGTTCCCGGCCATTATTCCGGTGTCGCAGATGATCGATTCTGTGGTGTTGCGTAAGGACGTGAAAGGCTATGTGCCGCATCCGTCTTCTACGACGCATCTGCGCGAGGTATACAAGCAGCGCTAGTGTCCACACGTTAAACCGGATGCGTCGCCGACACGTTCCCGGCGATTCATCCCGATCAGATACGTTAAAAAGAGATGACCGCGTGAGTGGCGATTTGCTGTCGCCGCTCGCCGGGATATCAGGAGAAAGAACATGGTTTTCTCTGATTGGATCAAGCCGGGTGGAGTACTGCGTCGTTTGGCAAAGCGTCTGTTTCAGGTGATCGTCACGCTGTTCGGGTTATTAATCCTGACCTTTGTGATTGGCCGCGTGATGCCAATCGATCCCGTTCTGGCTATTGTCGGACAGGATGCCGACCAAAGTACCTATCAACAGGTTTACCAACAGCTGGGGTTGGATAGGCCGCTGTATGTGCAGTTCTTTATTTACTTTAATTCGCTGATGCATGGGGATCTGGGCAATGCGCTCCTGACCGGACGACCGGTGATGGATGACATTATCCGTGTCTTCCCCGCCACCGTTGAGCTGGCGACGATGGCGATTATCGTCGGTGCGGGGCTGGGCGTGCCGCTAGGCGTGCTGGCTGCGGCACGACGCGGTAAGTGGGCGGATTATGTGGTGCGTTTTATCAGCCTGGCCGGTTATTCCACGCCGATATTCTGGGTCGGGATGATGGGGCTGCTGGTGTTCTATGCCTGGCTGAACTGGGTTGGCGGAGCAGGGCGGGTTGATATGGCCTATGACGGTCTGGTGGAAAACCGTACCGGTCTGCTGCTGGTGGATTCGCTACTGGCGGGTGAGTGGGATGTATTCCGCAGCGCGTTGAATCATCTGGTGCTGCCAGCCACGATTCTGGGCTTCCACTCGCTGGCCTATATCAGCCGTATGACGCGCAGCTTCATGCTGGCGCAGCTTTCGCAGGAATACATCATTACCGCTCGCGTGAAAGGGCTGTCTGAGTTCCGTGTCGTCTGGGCGCACGCGTTTCGCAATATTCTGGTTCAGCTTCTGACGGTGGTGGCGCTGGCGTATGGCTCGCTGCTGGAAGGGGCGGTACTGATCGAAACCGTCTTCTCATGGCCGGGCTTTGGTTCCTATCTGACAGGCAGTCTGCTGCTGGGGGATATGAACGCGGTGATGGGGTGTGTGCTGCTGGTCGGGTTGATCTTCGTGACGCTTAACCTGCTGTCGGACATGTTGTATCAAATCTTTGATCCGAGGACGAACGCATGAATATTTCCTCTGAGCCACCGGTCAGTCGTGAATCGGTAATGCGGACACCGCCGGAAAAACGCGTGAGCCGCTTGCGGCTACGCGGGGCGCGAATCGGCGGGTTTCTCTTGACGATGCTGCGCAATCCGCTGACCGCGATGGGTTCTGCGATTGTGCTGATGTTGATGCTGGTCGCCATTTTCGCCCCGTGGATCGCCACGCACGATCCGCTGGTACAGGACTTGGCTAACGCGTTACAAGCCCCGAGTGCGGCGCACTACTTTGGCACCGATGAGTTTGGGCGCGATGTGTTTAGCCGTCTGGTCTATGGTTCACGTATCACGCTGTATATCGTGGCGCTGGTGTCCGTCACCGTTGGGCCTATCGGGCTGGCGTTGGGCGTGGTGGCTGGGTATTACGGCGGGATTGTCGATACCATCCTGATGCGTATCACCGATATTTTCATCTCTTTCCCCAGCCTGGTGTTGGCGCTGGCGTTCGTTGCGGCGCTTGGCCCTGGTCTGGAGCATGTGGTGATCGCGATTACGCTGACGGCCTGGCCGCCGATTGCCCGTCTGGCAAGGGCGGAGACGCTGTCGCTGCGTCACGCGGACTTTATTTCTGCTGTGAAGCTGCAAGGGGCATCCTCTATTCGCATCCTGCTACACCACATTGTGCCGCTGTGTCTGCCGTCGGTGATTATCCGTATCACCATGAATATGGCCGGCATCATTCTGACCGCGGCGGGTCTGGGCTTTCTGGGATTGGGGGCGCAGCCGCCCGATCCTGAATGGGGCGCGATGATCTCTGCGGGTCGTCGTTACATGATGGAGTGCTGGTGGTTAGTAACTATTCCGGGGCTGGCGATTTTGATTAACAGCCTGGCGTTCAACTTCCTTGGAGACGGCCTACGTGACATCCTCGATCCCAGAACTGAATAAGTTTTCTCAACGTGCGCCGGGAAGCTCGCCCCTGATGGAAGTGGAAAATCTGCGGGTGAGTTTCGTGAATCGCGGGGCGGTGACCGATGCCGTGCGCGGCGTATCCTTCCGGCTTGGCTGTGAAAAGCTGGCGATTGTCGGTGAATCCGGCTCCGGTAAGTCGACAGTCGGCCGGGCGCTGTTGCAGTTGCATCCGCACAGTGCGCGGATTACGGCGGACAAACTGCGTTTCGGCGATACCGATCTGCTGAAAGCGGATGAGGCGCGGATGCGTCAGATTCGCGGCAAGCGTATCTCCATGATTATGCAAGACCCAAAATACTCGTTGAATCCGGTAGTATGCGTCGGCGATCAGATTGCTGAAGCCTATCTGGCGCACCATAAAGTGTCGCACCGTGAGGCGAAGGAAAAGGTCATGGCGATGCTGGACGTGGTGCGGATTCGTCAGCCAGAGCGCGTCTATCATTTGTATCCTCATGAAATCTCGGGCGGGCAGGGGCAGCGCATCATGATTGCGATGATGCTGATTACGGAACCCGAAATCGTGATTGCCGATGAGCCGACCTCGGCGCTGGATGTGTCTGTGCGCTTGCAGGTGCTGGCAATGCTGGATGATTTGGTGAGCGAGCGCGGTCTGGGGCTGATTTTCATTAGTCACGACATCAATCTGGTACGCAGCTTCTGCGATCGGGTGCTGGTGATGTACGCCGGGCGCGTCGTGGAATCCATTGCCGCTGCCGATCTCGACAACGCACAGCATCCGTACACGCGTGGGTTGCTGAATTCGTTGCCGGATATCGATCACCGCCGTCCGCGTTTGCCGGTAATGAATCGCGATCCTGCCTGGATCAACGGATAAAGGGGACAATCATGGCAACTGAAGCAATGCGTCAACGTAAGCCGATGATCGAAGTGAATAACCTGAATCTCTCTTTTGGTCATGGCAGCGCGAAGAATCAGGTGTTGTATGATGTGAACCTCACCGTCAACGATGGCGATATCTTCGGTCTGGTGGGGGAGTCTGGCTCTGGTAAAACCACGGTGCTGAAGTGTCTGGCCGGGTTATTTAATCATTGGGAAGGCACGCTGCTGATTGACGGGAAGCAACTGGCGCACCGGATCGAACAGGCGCGCTGTCGGCAAGTGCAGATGGTGTTCCAGGATCCGTACGGATCGCTGCATCCCCGTCATACCGTGGAAGCCATTCTGGAAGAACCACTGTCGATCCACCGTTTTGACGATCGTGACGATCGTATCGACAGCCTGCTGGAGAAAGTGGGGCTGGGAACGAACTTCCGTCGTCGCTACCCGCACCAGCTTTCGGGCGGGCAGCGTCAGCGTGTGGCAATTGCCCGTGCGCTGATTCTGGAGCCTAGAGTTCTGCTGCTGGATGAGCCGACGTCGGCGCTGGATGTGTCGGTGCAGGCGGAAATTCTCAACCTGCTTATGGAGTTGCAGCAGCAGGAAAAGCTGACCTACCTGATGGTGACACATGACTTGGGCGTGATTTCCCATTTGTGTCATAAAGTGGCGGTGATGCAGTACGGCAAGATACTGGAAACGCTGGAAACTGACGACCTGACTAGTGATGTGCCGAAGGATGCGTATACCTCAATGCTGGTGGATGCCAGCCGTCAGTACAGCCGCGATCTGGCGGTGCGCTCGGAGCGCATGGGCTAGGTACGTATGGACTCGTCGCGCTGCGCAATAATCATCATGGGGGCCGAGCAATCGGCCCTTTTTTTATCTTACGCGCCGGTTTTCGCTCACAGTTGGTTACGAACAGACTTTTATTCGTAAAAAAAGGTAAATGGGTAGCGTTGAAGGGTGCGGATACTTACAATCATTACGCTTTGTGTAGTCAGCCTCTTCAAAAAGGAATTCTCATGTTCAAACGTACTCTGGTTGCCGCGGCAGCCCTTATTTCACTGACGGCATTCTCTCCGGCCTTTGCGGCTTCCAACGCCACCACGCGTGTGCTGTTGACGACGTCTGCGGGCAATATCGAACTGTCTTTAGATAACCAAAAAGCACCAGTTTCGGTAAAAAATTTCGTCGAGTACGTTAACAATGGTTTTTATAACGGGACGACATTTCACCGTGTCATCCCTGGTTTTATGGTGCAGGGCGGTGGCTTTTCTGGCGAAATGAGCCAAAAAGCGACGAATGCGCCGATCAAAAATGAAGCCGACAACGGCCTGCGTAACCAGCGTGGCACGATCGCGATGGCGCGTACCGCAGAAAAGGATAGCGCCACCAGCCAGTTCTTTATCAACGTTGCAGACAACGCGTTCCTCGATCACGGCCAGCGTGATTTTGGCTACGCCGTGTTTGGTAAAGTGGTGAAGGGGATGGAAGTGGTAGATAAGATCTCTCAGGTACCAACGAAGAACGTCGGGCCTTACCAGAATGTGCCGACTACGCCTATCGTGATTCAGTCCGCGAAAGTGCTGCCCTGAGTGGTGAGATAGACAATAGCTGAGAAGACGAAAAGGGCCACTGATGTGGCCCTTTTCGATCTTCACGTATTAACGACTGTGTTATTCCAGCGCTTTTGCCATCTGCTGTAGCCAGGCATCCACACCCGTGCTCGGCACGTTCAACTGACGGTAGGTTGCCGTCGCAACGGGATAGCCGCCAACCTCTTCCTGGCTGTTCACGAAATTGCCTTTCCGCTGTTTGAAATTGTCCACGATACGCTGATCGACAGCATCACGATCTTTGGGGCGTGCGCCTGCGCTTTGTAGCACCTGATTGGTGACGGCGCTGGCGGACGATGCTGTTAAACCTGAAGGCCAAATAGGGGAGACCTTGAGTAAATTAATCCCGCTGCCCCAGATTTGTGGTGCCGCTTTTCCGTTGGCATCGTAAGCGAGGTTGTCTGACATCCAGACATCGCCGGAGCTGTTGCTTCCTACCAATCCTAAACCGGCTTTGGTATTGGCACCGTAGTGCATCACGTTACCCGCAACGGAAACGCGTGGGCTGGCGGGCATGGTTTTCCCTTCCCACTCAGCCTTAACGCCACCAACGCGAATGCCCCAAATGCCGGGGTTGTAGATCAGGTTATTGACCATGACACCCGTTGAGCCAGCCTTGAACCAGGCGTTGCGCTCGTTGTTGTGCGCATACAGGCTGCCAATGATTGACACATCAGTCACGTTATCGTGAACCAGCGTGCCCATCGAGTGGATGCCTTTGGTGTGAGCCGAGTCGTATAAGCCTTCAGCAACAATATTATTTGAAAGTGTGATGCGGTGTGCGGTTCCCTGTGGGCCGTCATAGCGTGGACCGGAAATAGACAGATTTTCGTCTGTCCCCCACGCAAAACTCGAGTGATCGATCACGACGTTGTAGGCATCTTTACCGTTGATTGAAACATCGCGTTCAAAGCCGCTTTTTTTACCCGTACCGGCATCGCCGATGCGAAAACGGATGTGCTGCATGAGCACATCATGAGTGCTAATGCCCATTCCGCCCCGAATGATGGTGATGCCGGGAGAGGGGGCCGTCTGGCCAGCGATGGTGACAAACGGCTCCGTTAACCGGAGGTCGCTTTTATTCAGATCGATAATCCCGCCAACCTCAAAAACAATAATGCGTGGCCCTTTAGCGGCCAGGGCTTCCCGAAGTGAACCAACTCCAGAAGAGGCCAGCGTTGTGACGCGAATAATACGCCCACCGCTACCTGCAACGGTATCGGTTCCGAATCCTTTCAACTCTGGTGCTGCCGGTGTGGCGGCGCTAGCCATCGGTACGGCAACACTGAATACTAAGCCAGCGCTGAACAGTGCGGCGAACAGAAGAGAACGTTTCATTTCATTTCCTTGAATAGTAACGATAAAAATGAGCGAGCCCTAAGGGCTCGCTTAAGTGCGGCCTGAACGATTAATCGACGGTCGTTAAACTCGCTTGCAGGCTCCTTCTAGCACAGGACAATGAGGGGCGGAGCCTGAAGTTCGCTTTACACTTATCAACTAGTTACAACTTGCTGCCGTCAGGACAGCAAGGTTTTTGCCCACCCCTGCATAGTTCGCCAGTTTATCCTTCACGCACTGTGGAGAAACGGTAGAGTAGCTGTAAGGAAGAGAAGGGAACGTGCCAGTGCTCTTCCAGTCTTCAGCATTCACGTAGGGCTTGGAATCTTTATCCCAGGTGATGTTGTATTTCGCGAAGTCAGCAGGGCTCATAACGTTGTTATTACGCAGATCCCAGGTACCAAAATTGGATCCGTCGTAACGTGAGGTCACCGGGTTTTTCGCATTTTCGAACCAGTTACGTTCGATCAGCGCAATCCCATTCTGACGCACGTTCAGGCCAGAACTGGTGATGCCGGTATACAGGTTGTTGTAGGCGTGAACTTTACCGCCACGTTGCAGTGGGAGGCGAGCGTTAACGTCGTTGTAAATATTGTGATGGTAAGTCAGGTCACGGCCCGTATCGCTGCTGCTGAAGCCGCTCAGGCCCACTTTTTTGATGCCGTGAATGTAGTTGTACGACACGGTGACGTTGGTTGAGGCTTTCTTGATATCAATCGCAGATTCGAATGTCGTGTCACCGTCTTTTGTTCCCGCGCATTCAAAATTTTTCGCGAAGATCTCGTTGTGGTCAATCCAGACGTTCGGGGTGTCATCGATACGAATGGCATCACCGTCCTGCGCGCCGCCCGGCATGTAGCCAAAACGCATATTACGGATGACGACATCGGATGATTTAACCAGCCAAATTCCGAAGTTGGCGGAAGACCCATTAGTTCCGATAATGGTAATCCCTTTGGTAAACTCCTTGATTTCCACACCGCGTGCGTCTTTCTTCCACTGACCGCAGATATCGTTCTCTGCGGCTTTAATCAGCGCGTCTTCATTACCGTTATAGGTGATGACGAGTGGGTAAGCGCCCCCTTTGACTTTCTTACCATTGGAATCCAGCTTCGCGGCTTCGATGATATCAATGATGTCTTGCATGGAACGTGCAGTTTTTTTCACGGCACCGGCAACGTCACCACCATCAGTGGTAGCGTAACCGCCCGTATTTGCCGCCATCGTCGGTTGGGCTGCAAGTAATAACAGCCCAGCGGCTGCAGAAGGCAGTAGGTATTTCATTAAGGTACTCTCCTTGGAATTGAATTTTTTTTGGGTATAAATGATCCACATAACCCAGATTATATTATCGGGATGTTTCAATAAAAATGAAATCAAGGTTTATTGAAATCCCAATTAAGTGTTACCATAAAAATAAAATAATTCAATATTTAGATATTAAATCTATCGGGTGAATAACACCGACAATGTTGGTTATTAATAAGTTTCTATTTTAAATGAAAATATTTTTTTCATTTTTTCTAAAATAATGATATGAGGTTTTTTTATGAAAAATAAAATTACATTTCGTTTTATTATTCTGTGATAAGGCGGTTTTGATAGAAGCGATAACTGTGAGCGATATCAATAAATAAGTAAATTTTCCTCATTGAGATGACCGTGTCAAAAAATATTTGATGCCGATCAAATTATTAATTAATCGCGTGTTGATGAGTTACTATTCTTTTTATTATTTAATCCTTGGTTAATGAATGGTTTTTTCGTTAATTTATCAGACTATTAATTAATTTTTTAAATAGTTAGCTTGATCTTTAATTCATCGCTTTAAGAAATGTGCATCCACGCTCATGTGTCGGTTCCCATAAAAAACGAGCGAACGCTTAGCGCTCGCTCGGGTAGAGTCGAGTCTCTTCATGAAGAGACGCCGCTGCGGGAAGTTCAGGCTGATGACTTCCTGTCATTCATATGACGGGAAAAGCCTGACCGCTTTTATTTACAGTTAGCTGCAGTCAGTACCGCCAGATTCTTACCTACGCCTGCATAGTTTGCCAGTTTATCCTTCACGCACTGTGCAGAAACTGGGGTGTATTTATAAGAGATGGAAGGGAATTTTCCGGTGCTTTTCCAGTCATCCGCATTAATATGCGGAGAGGAAGGCTTACCCCACGTTATGTTGTATTTAGAAAAATCTGCCGGTTTGGTGATGTTGTTGTTGCGCAACTCCCAGGTACCGAAGTTGGAGCTGTCGTTACGTGCTGTCACCGGATTAAGCGCATTTTCAAACCAGTTGCTTTCGATCAGCGCGATCCCTTTCTGGCGGACGTTAAAGCCTGAACCCGTGATGCCGTCATACAGGTTGTTGTACGCATGAACCAGCCCGCCACGCTGTAGCGGCAGACGTGAGTTAACATCACGATAAATATTGTGATGATAAGTTAGGTTACGACCCGTATCCGAATTGCTTGCACCACTCAGACCCACTTTTTTAATGCCGTGGATGTAGTTGTAGGATACCGTGACGTTAGTTGACCCTTTCTTGATATCGACGGCCGATTCAAAAGTGGTGTCATCGTCTGGCGTGCCTTTACACTCAAAGTTTTTGGCAAAGATCTCATTGTGGTCAATCCAGACGTTCGGCGAGTTATCAATACGAATGGCATCGCCGTCTTGCGCGCCGCCCGGCATATAGCCAAAACGCATATTACGTACGACAACGTTGGATGAATTGATAATCCAGATACCGAAGTTGGCGGATGAGCCATTGGTGCCCTGAATGGTGATCCCTTTGGTAAACTCTTTGACTTCTACGCCGCGCGCGTCCTTACTCCACTGACCGCAGATATTTTTTTCGGCCGCTTTGATTAGCGAGTCTTCATTACCGTTATAGGTGATGATAAGCGGATACGCGCCGCCTTTGACTTTTTGGCCTTTTGAATCCACTTTTGCGGCTTCAATGATATCCACAATCTCTTTCAGAGAACGTGCAGTCTTTTTTACGGCACCGGAAACGTCTCCACCATCCGTGGTGGCATAACCGCCCGTATTTGCGGCCATGGCTGGCTGAGCAGCGAAAAGTAACAATCCGGCTGCTGCCGTAGGCAATAGATATTTCATTATAACTGTCTCCTTGGAATATAATTTCATGGGCATTTATTGCTCCGTATGCCCGATGTAACAGGTACAAATTTTTCAACAAAAATGAATCTCAATCTTGATGAAAAACCAAGGGGAGTGTGGTCAAAAAATAAGATCAGTTCAAGGGTGAAATGTTAAATGTATCAGGGTTGAAACATTTTGTAATGCTGATGGTTTAATAATCGAGGATTTATAAGAAACATCATTCTTTTAAAAGAATAGAAAATCAGTAGGTTATGTTTAGGGTTGACGATAATTTCATTCTGGTTTCGTTATTTATTAGCTTTTGGTTGGCGATTTTTCTGGTGATGATTGTTACAACTCACGTAAAAACTCATCTTAAGTCAAAATATACTATCACACGTGTGCTCAATATTATTTATGTTATGCGTTAATTTTATGTTGAATTTTAGTTTGTTAAAAAATAATTATTATTAATTGCTATATAGCGCACTTTACGCAATAGGAAAATAGATCTTATTGACCATAATTTATGATTGTCGGAATGGTGGTGAGTATGAAGTCTGTTTCTTTGACGGCTGCATTGGCAACTTTGCACAGGTTCCTTAAAACATGAGCGAGCCTGAATGGCTCGCTCAGAGAGAACCCGGTACAGAGTGAATGAGCCGGGTTTATTGTGCTTATTTACAGTTAGCGGCAGTCAGTACAGCCAGGTTTTTACCTACGCCAGCGTAGCTTGCCAGTTTATCCTTCACGCACTGTGGGGAAACTGGGGAGTAGCTATACGGGAGAGCAGGGAATTTGCCCGTGCTTTTCCAGTCATCCGCATTGATGTGTGGTGTGGATGGTTTACCCCAGGTGATGTTGTATTTAGCAAAATCAGATGGGCTGGTAATGTTGTTGTTACGCAGTTCCCAGGTACCGAAGTTGGAGTCATCATTACGTGCGGTCACTGGGTTGAGCGCATTTTCGAACCAGTTGCTTTCGATCAGTGCAATCCCTTTCTGACGAACGTTAAAGCCTGAACTTTTGATGCCATCATACAGGTTGTTGTACGCGTGAACCTGGCCACCACGTTGCAGCGGCAGACGTGAGTTAACATCGCTATAAATATTGTGATGGTAAGTCAGGTTACGACCCGTATCCGTGTTGCTGGAACCGCTCAGACCCACTTTTTTCACACCATGGATATAGTTGTAGGATACCGTGACGTTGGTTGAGGCTTTCTTGATATCGACAGCTGACTCAAAAGTCGTATCGTTGTCTGGTGTACCGGCGCATTCGAAGTTCTTAGCGAAGATCTCGTTGTGATCGATCCAGACGTTCGGCGAGTTATCAATACGGATAGCATCACCATCTTTTGCGCCACCCGGCATGTAGCCGAAGCGCATGTTACGCACGACAACGTTGGAAGAGTTGACAATCCAGATACCGAAGTTAGCGGAAGAACCGTTGGTCCCGAGGATGGTGATCCCCTTGGTGAACTCTTTGATTTCCACACCGCGTGGATCTTTGCTCCACTGGCCGCAGATGTTAGCTTCGGCGGCTTTGATTAGCGCATCTTCATTGCCGTTGTAGGTAATCACGAGCGGATAGGCTCCACCTTTGACCGCTTTACCGCTTGAGTCTTTTTTCGCAGCCTCAATGATATCGACGATCTCTTGCAGAGAACGCGCTGTTTTTTTCACCGCACTGGAAATGTCGCCGCCGTCCGTGGTGGCATAACCCCCTGTATTTGCCGCCATCGTAGGTTGGGCAGCAAGCAGCAACAGCCCAGCGGCTGCAGAAGGCAGTAGGTATTTCATTGTGTACTCTCCTTGACATAGATTTTTTTGGGTATTTATCACTACACACCCTGTGTAATAAAAAGGCTGTTTCAACAAAAATGAAATTAAGGTTTGTCTATAAAGCCGAGATAAGTGTTAACAGAAAAAATAAACAATACAAGATGGGGCGTTAAATATATTAGTTAAATAAAATAGGACAACTTAGCGGATTTGTGGTTATTACTTTTCAATGGAAACTAATTTCTATTTAAACGCTTTAAATTCAATACATTGTGTTTTTTACGCTCATTTTTTCAATATGGATTCTTTATTTTTACCCAGTCTTCATGTGGGATTTATTCACTCGGTAGGCAACTGTGATCGCCATCAAAAATAAACATCGATGATAAAAAAATCCTATCGTTTTTTCATGCCAGATGAAAAAACTTAATTAATTCATAAGGAATTTTTGGTTATTATTTTTTTTTGTTAAAAATGATTTCAAAGAAATCATTTTCTATAGAGATGAATAATAAATATTACCTATTAATAAAGATGTTTATTACAAGAGTAAATTATTTATAAACTACGTGATTATTATCGTGCTATTTTTATTAGATCGCGATGGGACGCCTTCTGTCTTTGCTGGCGACAACGGTTGGGTGTCTGACACGAATTTCATGTATGTTAGTACGGCTTTTCTGACTACCTGTACAATAACTATGCTGCTAATTATCGATAACTACGATTCCTTTACCTACAACCTTTACCAATACTTTTGTGAGCTTGGCGCGCAGGTTGTGGTGAAGCGTAATGATGAACTCACGCTGCGTGAGATTGAACGGCTTGCGCCTGAGAGATTGGTCATTTCCCCTGGCCCCTGTACGCCGGATGAGGCGGGCATTTCACTGGCGGCTATCCGTCACTTCGCCGATAAATTACCGATTCTGGGCGTGTGCCTTGGCCATCAGGCGATGGGGCAGGCGTTCGGCGCGCGCGTGGTGCGGGCACGGCAGGTCATGCACGGGAAAACGTCTGCGATTGCGCATAGCAATACAGGTGTTTTCACGGGGCTAGCTCTGCCTTTGACGGTTACTCGCTACCATTCACTCATCATTGATTCTTCCTCGCTACCCGATTGCTTTGAAGTCACGGCCTGGAGCGAACATGAAGGTCAGCGTGACGAGATTATGGGGATCCGCCATCGCTCGCTTCCGCTGGAAGGTGTGCAGTTTCATCCTGAAAGCATCCTCAGCCAGCAAGGGCATCAACTTTTGGATAATTTCCTTAAAATTTAGTGAGATAGAAAGTTATTCTCTCCAGTAGCCGATTTAATATTGCCTGTAATTGATTTTTTATGCATATTTATTGACTATATTTTCATTCTAACGTGATGGATAGCAGAGTGAGGCAGCAAATGGCAGCAGAGCAGAAAGCAGTGACACGGGATACTCACGATAAAGTGATTTTGCCGGTTTATGCACCCGCGAAGTTTGTACCAGTGAAAGGTAAAGGGAGCCGCGTCTGGGATCAGGACGGCCGTGAGTATATTGATTTCTCCGGTGGCATTGCGGTTACGGCACTGGGTCATTGCCATCCTGCGTTGGTGAACGCATTGCAGCAGCAGGGTGAAAAGCTGTGGCACACCAGCAATATTTTCACCAACGAGCCTGCGCTACGCCTCGCCAGTAAATTGATTGATGCCACTTTTGCCGATCGCGTGTTTTTTGTTAACTCCGGCGCTGAAGCTAACGAAGCGGCGTTTAAGTTGGCACGTCACTATGCGGTTAAACGTCATAGCCCGTATAAAACCAAGATCATCGCCTTCTACAATGCGTTCCACGGCCGGACGTTGTTTACCGTTTCGGTTGGTGGACAGCCTAAATATGCCGATGGTTTCGGGCCTAAGCCTGCGGATATTGTCCATGTTCCTTTCAACGATCTGGCTGCGGTCAAAGCGGTGATGGACGATCACACTTGTGCCGTCGTGCTGGAGCCAATTCAGGGCGAGGGCGGCATTACACCGGCTACGGCTGAGTTTTTGCAAGGCGTTCGCGAGCTGTGCAATCAACACAAGGCGCTGCTGGTATTTGATGAAGTGCAGAGTGGGATGGGGCGTACCGGTAAATTATTCAGCTATATGCATTACGGTATTACGCCGGATATTCTCACCACCGCTAAAGCGCTGGGTGGCGGTTTCCCGATTAGTGCGATGCTGACGACGGAAGAGATCGCTTCTGCGATGACGGTGGGGGTACACGGAACCACCTACGGCGGCAACCCGCTGGCTTGTGCGGTGGCGGAAGCTGCGCTGGATATCATCAATACGCCGGAAGTGCTGTCAGGCGTCGCGGATCGGCACGATCGCTTTGTCAGTGAACTGGAGAAAATCAACCAGCAGTACGGCGTATTCGAGCAGGTTCGCGGCATGGGGCTCCTGCTGGGGGCAGAACTAAAACCGCAGTGGCATGGCCGCGCGGGTGAGTTTTTGGCTGCTGCAACGGCTCAGGGTCTGATGGTGCTGATGGCAGGGCCGAACGTCATCCGCTTTGTGCCGTCTTTGATCATTGATGAGGATGACATTGCGCAGGGGATGGAGAAGTTCGCCAACGCCGTCGCACAGGTTGTTAATGCAGCAAATTGATTACTCACTGAAAACGGTGTGATAGGAAAACGTAGAGAACGTTTTTCAACGCCGCTTGCGGCGGTCCGAAGGGTGGCGAGCAGGAAGCTCGCCATAAAAAAACGTAGGGAACGTTTTTCAACGCCGCTTGCGGCGGCCCAAAGGGTGGCGAGCAGGAAGCTCGCCATAAAAAAAGCGTGAGGCCGAGGCTTCACGCTTTTTTGTGGGTAGGGTACAGCGACAGGGATTTAGCGAGTGCCGTAAACGACAATCGTTTTACCGTGTGCCGAGATCAGGTTCTGGTCTTCTAACATTTTCAGAATGCGGCCCACGGTTTCACGCGAGCAGCCAACGATTTGCCCAATTTCCTGACGGGTAATTTTTATTTGCATGCCATCTGGATGCGTCATGGCATCAGGTTGTTTGGCCAGGTTGAGTAGAGTTTGAGCAATACGACCGGTCACATCAAGGAAGGCGAGGTTGCCGACTTTCTCTGAAGTCACCTGGAGTCTGCTTGCCATTTGCGCAGACAGACGCATGAGGATATCTGGGTTAACCTGAATGAGCTGGCGGAATTTTTTATAGGAAATTTCAGCCACTTCACAGGCGGTTTTTGCCCGCACCCAAGCGCTGCGTTCCTGACCTTCTTCAAACAGGCCGAGCTCGCCGATAAAATCGCCCTGATTGAGGTAGGAAAGGATCATTTCCTTGCCTTCTTCATCTTTGATTAGCACTGCGACAGAGCCTTTCACGATGTAGTAAAGCGTTTCTGCTTTTTCACCTTGGTGAATAAGCGTGCTCTTCGATGGATACTTGTGGATATGACAATGGGAAAGGAACCATTCGAGAGTTGGGTCTGTTTGCGGTTTGCCGAGAACCATTCGCTATCATCCTCTGTTGTAATTCACTGCGCAAATTACAGGGGTCAGAGTTCCCTGTACGGCGTGTTTAACTGCTCAAAAAAATAAAATTCAGTCTAGGCAGAATGACGTCAGGGAATATACTGGAACCACTGTACCCTTGATTTTCCGGTTGCTGCCTTGCCGCACCGTAAACGTGGCTGGGGTATGTCCGGCTACGTCATCATCTTCTTCGTTTCTGGGTTTGTCCAGAAAAGGTCTATTCTGTTTTCGTTTTAACACAGCTTTAAGGACGTGTCTTGTGTTGTCTCGCTTCAGCATGACAAAGCTCTGATTAACGCTGGTTTTTGTACAGTAACGGTATAAATTTTCAAAAAATTTTTAGTGGAGAGGCACCATGCAGGCACGGGTAAAATGGGTTGAAGGCTTAACGTTTTTGGGCGAATCCGCGTCAGGGCACCAGATATTGATGGACGGCAATTCCGGCGATAAAGCGCCCAGCCCGATGGAAATGGTGTTGATGTCTGTGGGGGGATGCAGCGCGATTGATGTGGTTTCGATTCTGCAAAAAGGCCGCAACGATGTGGCGGGCTGTGAAGTGAAACTGACGTCAGAGCGCCGGTCTGAAGCGCCGCGCTTATTTACCCATATCAATCTGCATTTTATCGTGACGGGGAAAGGGCTGACCGACAAAGCCGTTGAACGAGCTGTCGCCCTGTCGGCGGAAAAATACTGCTCTGTGGCATTGATGCTGGGCAAAGCCGTTGAGGTGACGCACAGCCACGAAATTAGAGTGTTGGGTTGATCCCTTCTTCTGGGCACGGTTCTGCCGTGCCCAGTCTGGCTTATTCGATGGTTTTCCCTTCCATTAACCGCTGCACCAGCGGTGCCATGATGAGCTCCATCGCCAGCCCCATTTTCCCGCCGGGAACGACCAACGTGTTGATGTGGGAGATAAACGATCCCTGCAACATGGCCAGCAGATAGGGATAGTCAATATTATCCAACCCCTGAAAGTGAATGACGACGAAGCTTTCATCCAGTGAGGGAATCGACTTGGCAGCAAACGGGTTGGAGGTGTCCACGGTGGGCACACGCTGGAAGTTGATGTGCGTACGGGAGAACTGCGGGGTGATGTAGGTGATGTAGTCTTCCATCGAACGGACGACGGAATCCATCACCGCTTCACGCGAGTGACCACGTTCATTGACATCACGAATCAGCTTTTGGATCCATTCCAGGTTGACGATCGGCACCACGCCGACGAGCAAATCGACATGCTGTGCCACGTCGTTTTGGTCGGTGACGACGCCGCCGTGCAGCCCTTCATAAAACAGGATATCGGTGGGTTCCGGCATCGGCTCCCACGGCGTGAAGGTTCCGGGAACCTGATTGTAGGGAATGGCTTCATCGTAGGTATGCAGATATTTACGCGTCTGGCCGCGTCCGTGCAGACCGTATTCGATAAACGACTGTTCCAGCAGGCTGAAGTCATTTGCTTCAGGACCGAAGTAGCTGATGTGGCGCCCTAAATCACGCGCTTTGCGAATGGCCATATCCATTTCCGGGCGGGTATAGCGGTGAAAACTGTCCCCTTCCAACTGGGCGGCGCGCAGGTCAAACTGTTGAAAAATCTTACGGAAGGCCAGACTGGTTGTTGTCGTTCCCGCCCCGCTGGAGCCGGTAACTGCAATAATCGGATGCTGATGTGACATAAGGCGCGTAACTCCGTGATCGTGATACACGCATCGGCTGAGAGCCCGCGCGCATCCTCAAAAATGACCTAAATTTTTATCATTGTTAGCATGTTTGGCGCATTCTTTCACGCCTTTCGGCATGCTCAATAAGGGGCATGTCCTCCTTCATTGAACTGGCCACGCGGCATAATATTGAGAGTCTCATGTAACTCTGACCACACCAACACCACCTCGCCTGATTTGAGCTGTGTGCGGATATCTTCCACTTTCTGCGCCAGCGACCGCTCCTGTTCGCCGTAATCGGTGCCTTCCCGCAGGACGAAAGATTCGATGATGTTATCCAGCGTTTCTGGATCGAGCTGTTGCCAGGGAATAATCACGCTATTCCTCCTGAGTGAAAAGTTCCTGAATAAAAAGTTCCTGAGTGAAACGCTCCTGAAGAGTCGCTGGCGTGGTCCAAAAACGGGCTAAGCCAGTTGGGAATGCGTTGTTCCAGCCACATTTCCGGTTTCAGCAACGTTCCACCAACGAAGCCGACATGCCCGCCGTGTTCTGTTAGCTGATATTCAATATTAGACGGTAACTGTGACAGATCGGGAATCACCTCTGACGTCATGAAAGGATCGTCCTTCGCATGGATGATGAGCAGCGGTTTGCGAATCTTAGGCAACAGCGGCAGGGCGCTACAGCGTTGATAGTAGTCGGCTGCATCGCGGAAGCCGTGGACACGTGAAGTAATGACGTCATCAAACTCTCGCAGTTGGCGAATTTGCTTCAACTGCGGCAACTGAATCGGCAGCGTGTCCGGGTAGGCCGCCAGCTTGCGGCCGGCGTTTTGCTTCAGCAGGCGTAGCAGGTAGTGCTGGTAGACGCGGGAGAAGCCTTGTTCCATTCGACGGCTACAGGGTTCGAGCATTAATGGCGCGGAGACAACCACGGCAGCCGACAAAGAACAGGCTTCGCCCTGCTGGGCAAGCAGGTAGGCCAGCATGTTGCCGCCGAGCGAAACGCCGATGGCGGCGGTAGGCACCTCGCCCAGCGTTTCTTGCATCCAGTGCAGAAAATAGCTGGCATCGCTGGTTTCACCAGAGTGATAAATACGTTTCATCCGGTTGGGCTTACCGCTGCATCCGCGAAAATGCATGATGACGGCCAGCCAGCCGCGTTGTTTACAGGCATGCAGCAGACCGTGGGCATAGGGGCTATGAAAGCTGCCTTCCAACCCGTGAAATAGCACCACTCGCGGTTTGTGCCGAGCCTGTTCGGGCGCTTCGCTCCACGCCAGGTCGACGAAATCGCCGTCGGGTAATTCGAGCGATTGCCAGACGGGTGAAAACTGTACGCGACGGCGAATCAGACGCGGGAGTAGCGTTTGCAGATGCGGGTTATGGGCACCGCTCAGCGGATGAAAATGTTCATACATAAAGGATATGGAAATCTTATTGTCGGCTCTTGTACGATCAATATCACACTGTTAGCTTCAATGCTGCCAGTTGGTACGATATTTGGGTCAGGAGCGCCCACAAATAATGGAACTGAGTTTATTTCTGTCGATGTTAGGGTTTTTGTGGGTCGCGGCCATCACGCCGGGTCCGAATAATATGCTGTTGACCACCTCGGGCGCGAATTTTGGCTTTATGCGTTCACTGTGGCTGATGATTGGCATCATGCTGGGTATGCAAAGCATTCTGCTGCTGGTGGCATTCGGTGTCGGTGGGCTGATTCTGATTTATCCTTCCTTGCACGTTATCCTGAAAGTCCTTGGTAGCGCCTATCTGCTCTGGCTAGCGTGGAAAATCGCCACGGCAGCTTATGAACGACTGGAAACGTCCGTTGCTCCACCGCAGCCGATCCGGCTTTATCAGGGGTGGTTGCTGCAATTCCTGAACCCGAAAGCGTGGCTCATGGCGCTGGGCGCGGTTGCCAGCTTTAGTCTGGCGGGGGAAGGCTATAACCAGTCTGTGATCGCGATAAGCATCGGGATTGTGCTGGTCAATCTGGTGTCCGGTGTCATCTGGCTCGGATTCGGCACGATGATTGGGCGACTGCTGCGTAGTAAGAAAGCGTGGATTATCTTTAATGTGTCAATGGGCCTACTGACCGCCGCCTGCGTGCTGCTTATTTGGCATTAAGGCTGCGTTGATAACGTCGCGAGCGGTTTTCCGCTCGCTATGCCTCTTAAAATACAAATCTTAAAGCGAATCGCTCTGCATCATTTTCTCTAGCTGTTCCTGCGCATCCAGCCAGGACAGCTCCGTTTCTTCCAGCTCGATTTTGACTTTGGTTTGCTGTTGCAGGCAGTCGGTGAGTTCGGCCTTGCTGCTGATGTCGTAGATTGCGCTGTCCGCTAGTCGGGCTTCAAGCGCTGCCAGCGTTTCACCCAGCTTTTCCATCTGCTGTTCAAGCTTAGCGATCTGTTTACGCAGCGGCTGGGTTTGCGTTCTCAACTCAGCTTCACGGCGTTTCTGATCTTTTCTGCCCTGCGCGCTGTTGGCGGCATTCTCCTTTGGCGTTTCAGCCGCCGCATTTTCCTGACGTTGCAGGCCAACCAGCCACTGTTGGTAATCTTCCAAATCGCCGTCGAACGGTTCGACTTTCTGGTCGTGTACCAAATAGAGATCGTCCGTGGTTGAACGGATCAGGTGCCTGTCGTGCGAAACGACAACCAACGCGCCTTCAAAATCGATTAACGCCTCGGTCAACGCCTGACGCATATCCAGATCGAGGTGGTTGGTCGGTTCGTCGAGCAGCAGGAGATTCGGACGCTGCCAGACGATCAGCGCCAGTACCAGACGGGCTTTTTCACCGCCGGAGAAACGTTCGGTGATCTCTGTGACCTTATCGCCCTGAAAGCCGAAGCCGCCGAGGTAGTCGCGTAGCTGCTGTTCCGTTTCCCGCTCTGCCAGACGCACCAGATGTTGTAAAGGCGACTCGTCCGCACGCAAAAACTCTAACTGATGCTGGGCGAAGTAACCGAGCTTCACGCCTTTCGCCAGCCCGATTTCCCCTTTGAGTGGGGCAAGTGTGCCAGCAAGCAGCTTGATCAGCGTGGATTTACCCGCGCCGTTATGGCCGAGCAGCCCGATGCGGGAACCCGGCACTAAATTAAGTTTGATCGATTCGAGAATCAGCTTGTCGCCATAGCCCGCGCTGACCTTTTCCATCTTCATTAATGGATTAGGCAACGATTCCGGGGCGCGAAAGCTGAAGCGGAAGGGGTTATCGACATGCGCGGGGGCAATCAGCTCCATGCGTTCCAGCATTTTTATCCGGCTTTGTGCCTGCTTGGCTTTGGTCGCTTTCGCGCGGAAGCGGTCAATATAGTGTTGCAGATGCGCGACGCGCTCCTGCTGATGTTCATAGAGCGACTGCTGCTGTGCAAGACGAGTGGCACGTTGGCGTTCAAACGAGGAATAGTTACCGGTGTACTCATTGAGCGACTGCTGCTCGATGTGCAGAATTTTGGTCACCACCGGATCGAGGAAATCGCGGTCGTGCGAGATAAGAACCAGCGTGCCAGTGTAGTTTTTCAGCCACTTTTCCAGCCAGATGACGGCATCCAGATCGAGGTGGTTGGTGGGTTCATCCAGCAGCAGCAGGTCTGAACGACAGATTAGCGCCTGTGCCAGATTCAGACGCATCCGCCAGCCGCCGGAAAAGGCGCTGACAGGCTGCTGTAACTGTGACTGAGAAAACCCTAGCCCATTGAGCAGGCTTGAGGCTCTGGCCTGAATCGTCCAGGCTTGGATGGCATCCAGCTTGCCGTGCAGCGTGGCAATGGCGTTGCCGTCGTTCTCTTCGTTGGCGGTCTGCAACGCGGCTTCCAGTTGGCGGAACTCGCGGTCGCCGTCAATCACGTAGTCCAGCGCGGGTTTATCCAACGCGGGGGTTTCCTGATTAACCCAAGCCAGCGACCAGTTTTGCGGGAATGTCGCGCTGCCGCCGTCGGCGCTGATTTCACCTTTCAGTAAGGACAGCAGGGTAGATTTACCACAGCCGTTCTTGCCAACCAGACCGACTTTCTGGCCGGGATTAACCGTTGCTGTCGCGTTGTCGATCAGAACGCGCACACCACGTCGAATTTGCAGCGAAGAGAAAACAATCATAAAGCGCCGTATGTTCAGAGTATGTTAAATTATGGATATATCAGGACACGCGGTGTCCTGTTTTTAGTCGTTGCGCAGCATGGTAACGGAAAACAATTATCATGACGACGCTTTGGAGGGGAATGATGTCGCAGCCACCGAAGATTTTGCTGCTGTATGCCCATCCGGAACCACAGGACTCGGTGGCAAACCGGGTCTTATTGCAACCGGCGCAGCAGTTGGCGAATGTAACCGTGCACGATCTTTACGCACACTATCCTGATTTTTTTATCGATATTCATCATGAACAACAGCTGCTGCGTGAGCATCAGGTCATTGTTTTCCAACATCCATTTTATACCTACAGCTGTCCGGCTTTGCTGAAAGAGTGGCTCGATAGAGTGCTATCCCGCGGTTTTGCCAACGGGATTGGCGGTAATGCGCTGGCGGGGAAATACTGGCGCTCGGTGATTACGACCGGTGAGCCGGAAGATGCCTACCATCCTGACGGGAATAATCGTTACTCGATGGAAGAGTTGCTCCGTCCGTTTGAGCTGACGGCGGCAATGTGCCGTATGCATTGGATGCACCCTATGATTGTTTACTGGGCGCGTCGTTTACAGCCTGATGTGTTATCGAGTCAAGCCAGAGCTTATGGTGAATGGCTAGCCTCCCCTTTACCTGAAGAGGAACGCTAATATGGAGAGTTCTGCGCTACTGACCGCCGGAGTCTTGTTTTTGTTTGTGGCGGTCGTAGCCGTACCAATTGCGGCTCGATTAGGCATTGGTGCCGTATTGGGCTATTTGATCGCCGGGATCGCTATTGGCCCCTGGGGACTCGGCTTTATCCGTGATGTGGACGCTATTCTGCACTTCTCGGAGCTGGGTGTCGTTTTCCTGATGTTCATCATCGGTCTGGAATTGAATCCCTCCAAGCTGTGGACGCTGCGTCGCTCGATCTTTGGCGTTGGCGCGGCTCAGGTTGGCCTGAGTACGCTACTTTTAGGCGGCGCCTTGTATCTGACTGACTTTTCGTGGCAGTCCGCGCTGATTGGTGGCGTCGGACTGGCGATGTCGTCGACGGCTATGGCGCTACAGCTGATGCGCGAAAAGGGCATGAACCGTAGCGAGTCCGGGCAACTGGGGTTCTCTGTCCTGCTGTTTCAGGATCTCGCGGTAATTCCTGCATTGGCGTTGATTCCGATTCTGGCGGGTGTGCAGGGCGATTTCGGGGATTGGGAACGGATTGGTCTGAAGGTCGCTGCGTTTCTCGGTATGTTAATCGGTGGCCGCTATCTGGTGCGTCCGCTGTTCCGCTTTATCGCGGCATCTGGCGTGCGCGAGGTGTTTACTGCCGCCGCGCTGTTGCTGGTGCTTGGCTCGGCGCTGTTTATGGAAACGCTGGGGCTTTCCATGGCGCTAGGGACGTTTATCGCCGGTATTTTGCTGGCGGAAAGCGAGTATAGGCATGAGCTGGAAATTGCCATCGAACCGTTCAAAGGCTTGTTGCTGGGCCTGTTCTTTATCTCGGTGGGGATGGCGCTGAATCTCGGCATCCTCTACACCCACATCGTGAAGATTATGATTGCGGTGATGGTGCTGGTGGCAGTGAAAGCGGCTGTACTCTATTTCCTTGCGCGGGTTAACCGGATGCGCCGCTCCGAGCGCTTGCAGTTTGCCGGCGTGCTGAGTCAGGGCGGCGAATTTGCGTTCGTCCTGTTCTCCGCTGCGGCGTCATTCAACGTCTTGAAAGGCGAACAGCTGCCGCTGTTGCTAGTGACGGTGACCTTATCGATGATGACGACGCCGCTGCTGATGCAGGTGATCGACCGCATTCTGGCGCGTCGTTATAACGTGCAGGATGTACCGGATGAGAAACCGTATGTCGAGGATGACGAGCCACAGGTGATTGTGGTGGGGTTCGGCCGTTTCGGGCAGGTGATCAGCCGTTTGCTCATGGCGAACAAAATGCGGATTACGGTTTTGGAACGTGACATCAGCGCCGTGAGCCTGATGCGCAGCTATGGCTATAAGGTTTACTATGGCGATGCCACCGAGCTGGAACTGCTGCGTTCGGCGGGCGCGGATAAAGCGCGCTCAATCGTGATCACCTGTAATGCGCCGGAAGATACGATGGAGATTGTGCATCTCTGTCAGCAGCATTTTCCGAATCTGGAAATTCTGGCGCGGGCGCGCGGACGTGTTGAAGCTCATGAGCTGTTGCAGACGGGTGTAAGACATTTTTCGCGTGAAACCTTTTCCAGCGCGTTAGAGTTGGGGCGAAAAACGCTGGTGACATTGGGTATGCACCCCCATCAGGCGATGCGTGCGCAACAGCACTTCCGCCGTCTGGATATGCGTATGCTGCGTGAGCTGATGCCGCAGCTGACGGGAGATGTCGCACAAATTTCCCGTGTGAAAGAAGCGCGACGCGAACTGGAGGATATTTTCCAGCGAGAAATGCAGCGTGAGCGTCGTCGGCCTAGTGTGTGGGATGAGGATGACGAGTAAGCACCAATAACGCCTAGTAGAGTAGGTTCTAGATTTCAGAATCTAGATTTTAGGGCGGAGATGAATGGGAGTTATCATGCGTAAACGCTTTATTGCAGGAGCCGTGTGCCCGACGTGTCAGGCGCAGGACACACTGGCAGTTGGACGAGAGGATGACGTTGAGGTGGTGGTGTGCGTGAAGTGCGGATATCGCCAGAGTCAGACTGATGAACCCGTTGCGGCAGCCACGCCGCAGGCTAACGAGATTATCGGGATCTTCCGGCCTGAATGAGGGATGAATGCCGTGATGGCATTGTCGCCAACCGTTGACGTTTTTTGATTCCGGACGGTACATAGGGACATTTTTCAGCTACAATTTGCGCCAGTTTGATTTCCAACGGTAGGAGATATCATGAAAGTAGCAAAAGATCTGGTGGTCAGCCTGGCCTATCAGGTACGTACAGAAGACGGTGTGTTGGTTGATGAGTCTCCGGTGAGCGCGCCGTTGGACTATCTGCATGGTCACGGTTCCCTGATTTCTGGTCTGGAAAAAGCGTTGGAAGGCCGTGAAGCGGGTGAGAAGTTCGATGTGAACATCGGTTCCAACGACGCTTACGGCAACTATGATGAGAATCTGGTTCAGCGCGTACCGAAAGATGTCTTTATGGGCGTTGACGAGTTGCAGGTTGGCATGCGTTTCCTGGCTGAGACCGATCAGGGTCCAGTACCGGTTGAAATCACCGAAGTTGAAGACGACCACGTTGTGGTCGACGGCAACCACATGCTGGCAGGCCAGAACCTGAGCTTCAACGTTGAAGTTGTCGCTATCCGCGAAGCAACGGAAGAAGAGCTGGCGCACGGTCACGTTCACGGTGAGCACGATCATGAGCACGGCGACGGCTGCTGTGGCGGTCATGGCCACGATCACGACCACGACCATGGTCACCAGCACGGTAAAGGCGGCTGCGGCGGCCACGGTGGATGCGGCTGCCACTAATTAGTCGTAGCGCATAAAAACCTCAGGTTGATGATTATCACCTGAGGTTTTTTTATATCTGACTTGTTTTGAGCGCCGATATCACGGGCGCAGATCTCAATAATGCGGCGGCGGCGTTTCTTCCGACTGGGGAGCAACGAGCGACGTTTGCTGGTTGCGAACCCTGTCGGTGAGTAGACGCACGTGTTCGCGCAGGCGGCTAATTTCCCGCTCGTGTTGAATAACCGTTTGGTTAAGCTCTTCTATGGTGACTTCCTGAAAAGCCTGTCGGCTTTCCAGCTGTTCGAGCCGTTCTTCAAGTGCTGATGGTGACATCGGTATTCCCCTTACTTCTTGTTACCCGCGAGTTTGTCAGAAAGCGGAAACTTCTGGTAGTAAAAACGGTCGCAGTAGGGCGCAATGAACCTTCCAAAGTGGGGCATATTGTTGCCAGATGGCCTTAGGACGACACAAATGATGCCGGAAAAGCTTCCTGACGTTTTTTATCAAAGGATTGTCGAGTGCATCGTTGTGTTGTCTTCGTCCGCACAGTTATAGTAGGCGCGAATGTATTTTAATGATGGCTGGGGCGCGTCGCTCCAGATGCTGGAGAAATGGATGAAATCACTGTTTAAAGTAACGCTGTTAGCAACAACGATGGCTCTGGCTCTGAACGCAGGCCAGGTTCTGGCGGCAGACAAGGCGCAGGCGTCTGACAATACTGCGGCAGCAAAATTCAAGAACGATGAGCAGGCAGCGGCTTATGCGTTAGGTGCATCTTTAGGGCGTTATATGGATAATTCCCTGAAAGAACAAGAAAAATTAGGTATTAAGCTGGATAAAGAACAGCTGATTGCCGGCGTGCAGGATGCGTTTGCTGACAAGAGCAAGCTGACTGACGAAGAAATCGAGAAAACGCTGCAAGGTTTTGAAGGCAAAGTAAAAGCTGCCGCTGAAGCCAAAATGAAGCAAGATGCGAAAGATAACGCGGACAAAGGCGCCAAGTATCTTGAGTCCTTCGCGAAAGAAAAAGGCGTGAAGAAAACCGCATCTGGCCTTCTGTATCAGGTTGAGAAAGAAGGTAGCGGCAATGCGCCGAAAGACAGCGATACCGTGGTGGTTAACTACAAAGGTACGCTGGTTGACGGTAGCGAGTTCGATAACTCCTACAAACGTGGCGAGCCGCTTTCTTTCCGTCTGGACGGTGTGATTCCTGGCTGGACCGAAGGCCTGAAACACGTTAAGAAAGGCGGCAAAATCAAGCTGGCTATCCCACCTGCACTGGCCTATGGCGAAAATGGCGTGCCTGGTATCCCGGCTAACTCTACGCTGGTGTTCGACGTTGAACTGCTGGACATTAAATCCGACGCTGATCTGAAAGCAGCGGATGATGCGAAAGCTGAAAAACCAGCAGCAGAAGAAAAAGCCGCTAAATAAGCATCGCGATAACGATGATATAACCGCAGGTTTCGGCCTGCGGTTTTTTTTTTTGCTTTAAGCGATTGTCTGCGGCCTCATCCTTTTTCCCGCAAATGCCTTTTAATGGTGCTTCCCCTCAACCTGATTGATATTTTCCCGTTGGCCGGGACGTCATCACCCATTCACTTTCTGCCACTGTTCATCTGCACAGCGCACGTAGCACCTTCGCTAATACCTTGACGGCAATCTCCAGTTCATGAGGCTCGTGGGCGGCAAACCCCATGAGGAAGCCGGCTTGATGCTGACCCGACGACGCATACAGTGCTGTCAGTCCGAGCAGGTCGATGCCGGCCCGACGTGCAGATTCCACCGCATCGTGTTCAGGGATGTCACGGATGAAGAGGCAGGGCATCTGCATGCCTCCGGCTGGCACCCGCGGTTCCACGAAGTCAGCCAGATGATGGCGCACCAGCCGTGCCAGCTCATCGCGGCGTTCTGCATAAACGGCGCGCATTGTGCGTACATAGGCACCGAAGTGTCCCCCCTCGATAAAACGGGCCAGCGTGAGCTGTGGAATGGGGGCACTGTGTCCATCCATCAGAGTACGAGCCACGGTCATCGGGGCAACCAACTGCGGCGGCAGAACCATGTAACCGATGCGCAGGCCGGGAAACAGCGATTTGGTGAAGGTGCCGATGTAGATGGTTCGATCGTGCGGGTCGAGCCCCTGTACACAGGCGGTAGGTTTGCCCGCATAGTGGAACTCGCTGTCGTAGTCGTCTTCAATAATCCAGCTCTGGTGCTGCCAGGCCCATTCGATAACGGCCAGACGCCGATCCAGCGCCAGCGTGGCTCCGGTTGGAAACTGGTGTGAGGGCGTCAGGAACACCGCTTTAGCGGGCGTATTATTCGCATGACTTGCCTCAAGCAGGTGTTCGACCTGCAAACCATCGGCATCTAATGGGATGGGCACGCACGCGAGTCCGGCCGCCTCGAATGCCTTGCGTGCGCCGTGGTACACGGGATCTTCAAGGCAGATCCGATCGCCTGCATCCAGCAGGACATTCGCGCACAGGGTTAGCGCTTGCTGGGAACTGGTTAGTACCAATACGCGATCGGGCGTGGCGCGAGCGCCCCGTTCGAGATTGACATAATCTGCGATGGCGCGCCTCAGCGCTTCCATGCCCTGCGGCGGGCTGTGTAACAGCGCCCGTGTGCCATATTCTTTTAGCACCTGCCTCTCCAGCCGTTCCCACGTCTGGAGGGGAAAACTGCGTGTTTCCGGCACGCCGGGCGCGAACGCGCGCGGGATGATGAAATCACGTACCCCACCATTCTGGAACATGGCGCTACCGCGTTGGCTGAGGCGTAGTTCTGCTTTGCTGTCTCCCGTTTTCCGCGCTTTACCGCGCCCCGGTAGACGCTTTGCCCGTTCTGACACGAAGCTGCCACTGCCAACGCGACGTTCAATAAATCCTTCCGCGTGCAGCTGGCTGTAAGCCGATTCGACCGTATCGCGCGACACTCCCAGTGATGTCGCCAGCGCGCGTGAGGCGGGTAAGGATTTGCCCACATCAAGAGCGCCATCGAGGATTAATTGGCGAATCGCCCGCTGGATGCGGGCGTGCAGGGGGAGGGCACCTTGCGCAGGATCGCTAATCCAGGCTTTGACTGATTCAAGCTGGGCGTGTTTGAACAATTGGTCTGCCTCTTGTCATAAAAATGGTGGGGAACATCCGGCTATTTTAAGTCTATAAATGCGTTTCACAATCCATTCATTCTCTTCGTCAGGAGTTAAGCTGATGCCGCTCTCTTCCGCTACACCGACTCGCCACGACAGGCACGGTCGCTATCCCGAAGCCGCCACGGTTGAAGATTTCCAGTTCAATCTGGCGGCGGTTCAGGCTCGCATCGAAGCGGCTTGTCATCGCGTTGGCCGCGATCCCGCCATGGTGCGATTGCTGCCTGTCAGCAAGACCAAACCTGAAAGCCGCCTGCGTATGGCGTATAGGGCAGGTTGTCGGGTATTGGGCGAGAACAAAGTGCAGGAAGCGTACGGTAAATGGGAATCTATGCAGGATTTAACCGATTTACAGTGGTCGGTCATTGGGCACCTGCAAACTAACAAGGCTAAGCTGGTGGCACGTTTTGCTACCGAGTTTCAGGCGTTGGACAGCCTGCGGTTGGCTGAAGCGCTGGATCGTCGTTTGCAGGTTGAAGGACGTTCGCTGGATGTTTTCGTGCAGGTAAATACCTCCGGTGAAGCCAGCAAATACGGCCTGCCTCCTGAGGATGTTCCGACTTTTATTCAGGCGCTTCCCGCCTTCTCTGCGCTACGTGTGCGTGGGTTTATGACGTTGGCGCTGTTCTCCAGCGAAGCCGAACGCGTACGTCAGTGTTTTATACGGTTGCGTCAGTTGCGCGATCGGTTGCAGCAAAATCTCCCTGTCGGCATTGAACTGGATGAATTATCCATGGGCATGTCCGGCGATTTCGAAATAGCCATTGAGGAAGGCGCTACCGTGGTACGCGTCGGTCAGGCAATCTTTGGCGCCCGTCCGTTACCGGATAGCTACTACTGGCCTGACGAACCCCTCACAGAATCACTCGATTAAAAAACCAATGACGAACGTATAGGACGATGCCCATGTATGACGCTTCTCTTACCCTCACCGACTTCGACCCGGAACTGGCCGACGCCATCCGGCATGAAGAACAGCGGCAGGAAACCCACATTGAACTCATCGCCTCAGAGAACTATGCCAGCCCGCTGGTGATGGCGATCCAGAACTCTGTGTTCACCAACAAATATGCGGAAGGCTACCCTGATAAACGCTACTACAGCGGCTGTGAATATGTCGACGTGGCCGAACGTTTGGCTATCGAGCGGGCCAAAGCGCTGTTTGACTGCGATTATGCTAACGTCCAGCCCCATGCTGGCGCTCAGGCTAATGCGGCCGTGTTTCTGGCGTTGACGAATCCGGGTGATACCGTGATGGGCATGAATCTCGCTCAGGGCGGGCATCTGACCCATGGTAACCCCTCCAACTTTTCTGGTCGCCACTACAACATCGTCCCTTATGGATTAAACCCCGATACGGGGCTGATCGACTACGATGAAATGGAGCGTATTGCGTTGGAAACCCGGCCAAGGATGTTAATTGGCGGGTTCTCCGCCTATTCTCGTCACAAAGATTGGGCGCGTATGCGCGCGATTGCTGACAAGGTGGGCGCTATCTTCTGGGTGGACATGGCTCATGTCGCGGGGTTGGTCGCAGCCGGAGAGTACCCGAACCCGCTCCCTCATGCGCACGTCGTCACCAGTACAACCCATAAAACGCTGCGTGGCCCGCGCGGTGGGATTATTTTAGCCAAAGGGCAGAGTGAGGAATTCTACAAAAAGCTTAACTCCGCCGTGTTCCCCGGTATTCAGGGCGGTCCGTTGATGCACGTTATCGCAGCCAAAGCGGTGGCATTCAAGGAAGCGTTGCGTCCCGAATTCACGGTTTATCAACGCCAGGTCGTGGCCAACGCTCGTGCCATGGCTCGCGTCCTCCAACTGCGCGGCTACAAGATTGTCTCTGATGGTACCGACAACCATTTAATGCTGATCGATCTGTCCGCCAGACCCTACACCGGTAAGGATGCCGATGCTGCCCTGAGCGAGGCTTACATCACGACAAACAAGAACTCGGTGCCTAACGACCCGCGTTCCCCCTTTGTGACCTCAGGTCTGCGCATTGGAACGCCAGCCGTGACGACGCGCGGTTTTGGTGTGGTGGAATGCGAACAACTGGCGGGATGGTTATGTGACGTGCTGGATGGGCTGGGCGACGGAAATGACGCATTAACGGCAGTACGCGATCGTGTGCGTCAGCAGGTCGTGGCGCTGTGCCGACGTTATCCGGTGTACCAATAAGGCAGGCGAGGTTGTTGCACAGGGATGTGCCGTCCAACCTTAAAGAAATGTGTGCTACCGCTTATATTGTCGTTCAGACGGCGTCTGGGGATTCGTCAGGGATGGTAAGCACCACGCGGGCGAGGGTGCCGGAACCTTGCGGTCGATTACTCAGGAAAAACTGCCCATCGTGCAATTGAGCAATGCGTGTCACGATACTCAGTCCGAGGCCGATACCGCCATAGCGGCTGTCCATGCGGACAAATGCCTTGCTCAGCTCACCAACCTTGCTTTCATCAATACCCGGACCTTCATCTTCGACCTGCAATTCAAGATGTTGCAATGTTTTCAGACTCACGGTGATCTGGCTGGCTTCCGGGCTATAACGGTAGGCATTTTCTACCAGATTGCGTAACAGTAGCTGAAGGAGGGTGGCATCACCGCGAATGACGGTATCGTCTTGGGGTAAGGTCAACCTCAATGTCTGCTGGCGCTTTTGCAGCATCTCAGTCAGTTCATCCTGCATGGGAAAAATGACGTCTCTCAGTAATGCAACATTCTGGTGATGGCCTGCTGAAAAATCTTGTCCTGCACGGGCGAGTAACAACAACTGCTCGACAGTTTTCACCATTTTATCAATGCGTTTGATAAGGGCGCTGGCGTCAATCTGATGCTGCTGTTGGTATAATTCGAGATGTAACCGAATACCGGATAACGGGGTGCGTAATTCATGTGCGACATCCGCAGTAAATTGCCTGTCGCGTTTCAACGTTTCGTCCAGACGTTGAAAAAGCTGGTTGATACTGTGTGTGACGGCCGCGATCTCTTTTATGTCACTCTGTTGTGGTAAGGGTTCCAGATTTTCGGCGGTGCGCTCCTGTAATTCTTCCTGCAAACGGGAAAGTGGACGAGTGATCCAATTGACCGCCTGAACACACATGAGCAATGTCAGTATAACCATCACCAGACTTGGAACACTCAACGAGGCAATTGCCTCATTAATTTCTTGATCGATCTGTATGTTCTGGGCGCTGGCGCTGAGCGATTTATCGACTAGCAGGTTGATCTGCTCTTCGCTTTCGTGCCAGAGCCAAAATACGCTAATCATTTGGCAAACCAGTAAAATACCACCCAGTGCCAGCACTAAACGCAGACGCATGCTGATGACGGCATCGTCTTTCATGGTTGTTCACCTTTAGTCAGCAGATAGCCAAAGCCTCGTAGGGTTCGGATACGGTCTTTCCCGATTTTTTGCCGCAGGTTATGGATATGCACTTCCAGAGAGTTAGAAGACGGGTCATCGCTCCAGGAGTAAATATCCTGATGCAGAACTTCTCGATGCACCTGAGAGCCTGCTTTTAGTACCAAACGAGACAGTATCGCGAATTCTTTTGGTGTCAGCACGACAGGCTTGCCGTCGACCAAAACCTGCTGATTGTTTAAATCTAGCGTGATGTTGTCAACCTGTATCAAGCTGTTGCTTGAGCCTTGGTTGCGTCGAATCAGCGCGCGTACACGCGCCTGTAATTCCGTCAATGCGAACGGTTTAGCAAGATAATCGTCTGCGCCCACATCCAGCCCATTAACGCGATCGTCGACGTTATCCCGTGCCGTTAAGATGAGCACGGGATGTTGGTAATCGTTTTTACGCCAGCGAGTGAGCAAAGTAAGACCATCTTCGTCAGGTAAACCCAAATCGAGAATAACAAGACTGTAGTGTGCGCTGCTGATGAGCGCATCTGCTTCTTTGGCTGTGCCTGCGCAATCGCAGGCATAACCTTCGTGACTCAATGCCAGTAATAATCCTTCCTGCAACAGCTTATCGTCTTCAACAATCAATAGTTTCATGTTGCCTTGTCCCTGCACGGCTGGAGGATATCGAGCTGAAGCTGATATTCTTTCGTGGCGATAGTAAACATCCCCAGTATGGTATGGAAAAGATTATCTTGCGAATACGCCTGCTGTTTCGCGTTCTGGCGCAGACAGGTGTCCTGAATGGCCTGTTGTTGCTGGTAACCCGGCGATAACCACATCAGCATTGGCACGTGCGTTTGCTGCTGCGGCGCAATAGAGTAGGGCATGCTGTGCAGGTAGATACCGTTTTCTCCTAATGATTCGCCGTGGTCGGACAGGTAAACCAGTGAGGTATTAAATTTATCCTGATGCTGTTTCAATAAATTGATCGCTTTATCCACAACAAAATCGACATACAGGATCGTATTGTCATACGTGTTGGTCAGCGCTTCCTGCGTACAGGTTTGAATCTGGTTGGTATCACACGTTGGGGTAAATTTCTTAAAGGCATCAGGGTAGCGCTGGTAATAGCTCGGGCCGTGGCTACCTATCGTATGTAATACGATAATCCCGTCATTATCGAGCTTATTAATATAGTCTTCGACGCCGTGAAATAACGCTTCATCATGGCATTCGCCGTTGGTGCATAGTTCCGGCAGCTTCAGCGATGTCACATCAACGGTTGGCACACGCGTACAGGCATCTTTGCAGCCGCCGTCATTTTCCTGCCAGAGTACGTTAACCTTTGCCCGTTGTAATATATCCAGCAGCCCTTCCTGATGGCTCGCTAAGTCACCGTTAAAGCTTTGGCGTGGCATGTTGGAGAACATGCAGGGAACAGAGACGCCCGTTGAGGTACCGCACGATGAGGTGTTTTCAAAATAAACCACATTGTCTTTTGCCAGCAGCGGATTCGTTTCTTTCTCGTAGCCGCCCAGCGAAAAGTTTTGTGCCCGGGATGTCTCTCCCACGACCAGAATAACCAGGTTCTTTTTTGCCGTCGGGGACGGTGACGACACTTTGTGAGCATCCAGGCCGATTTGCTCCAGGGGTAAATTAGCCAGCGCGCTGTGTTTATGGTAGGACAAGCTGGCTGCCACAATGTTGCTGGGCGTAATCGCTTTTACCAGCTCTTTGTTATTACGCATGAACGAGGCGTAATCTTTATAAAAGAAGGCCGCGACAGATAAAATGGCGAATAACGAAATAATAACGCTAAGAAAGCGCATGCCAATATAGAGCGTTGTCGGCTTAGCGGGTTTTATTTTTATCCAGATGGCGAGTGCGGCAGGAATGACGCCAATGAAGAATACCCACGTGACAAGCTGTGGCGTAAGCAGTGAAAAAGATTCGCTGGCCGTTGTCTCCAGAATATTCTGGATCATGGTGCGGTCAATGATAATGCCGTAGTTCAACATGAAGTACTGCGCGGCGGCGCCGCTCAGCAGGAAGAAAACAATCACGGCCTTACGCAGATAAGGTACTGCCAGAAGAGTGAAAATAATATTCAGCACCGCGAAGATCACGACGGGCATGCTGAGAAAGAAAGGAATATTGATCCAGTCTGTCATGTCCAGCAGTTGCAGCGTCTGACGATAGTAAGCGATGTTCTGAACCAGAGTAATAAAGGCAGAAAAAATCAGTACGAACGTGATGCTGCTCAGGTGTGGTCTGCCCATCGGTATTCGTTTTTTCATATACGTCTCTCGTGATTTCCATGAGTGAGAGGAAAGAAGACGCAGACTCTAGCGGGATTAAATTAATACAACCTTAAGAGGTAGCCCGTTAAATTCAGGGACGCGAGAGTGGACATTTGCTAGACTATGTCCCTTGTCAATACAAAATAAAGATACCCGTAATACTTCAAGCTGCTTGTGCGTTGGCCGCCCTGACTCACCCCAGTCACTTACCTGAGTAAGCCCCGGGGATTTGTGCGGTTGCTGCGTTACAAGGCCATGAATCGGCCTTGCCCTAAAGGGTCAACGCAGAGCGTTGTTCAAAACGCTAACGTTTTGTCACGCAACTCGAATTATTGTGGGGATAATGATGCTGAGGGTGGTGTCTGCCATGTCTAATTCGCTTGTATCTGGCGAATCTTATGAGCTTGATTTGCTGGATGAACGTCCTTTCAGCCAGACGGACTATGAGATCCTGAAATCATATGAAGCGGTGGTTGATGGCTTGGCCATGTTGATTGGCGAGCATTGTGAGATTGTGTTGCACTCGCTTGAGGATCTTAAATGTTCCGCCGTGCGTATTGCGAATGGAGAGCATACCGGCAGGAAGATTGGCTCGCCGATTACGGATCTTGCATTGCGTATGCTGCATGACATGGCAGGTGAGGATAGCAGCGTATCGAAGGCCTATTTTACCCGCGCAAAAAGCGGTGTGTTGATGAAGTCAGTCACGATTGCAATCCGTAATCGCGATCAGCGCGTGATTGGACTGCTGTGTATCAACATGAATCTGGATGTGCCTTTCTCCCAGATCGTGCAGACTTTTATTCCACCTGAAACGCATGATGCCGCCTCTTCTGTTAACTTTGCGTCATCCGTTGATGACCTTGTTGCACAAACGTTGGAATTCTCTATTGAGGAAGTCAATGCGGATCGCAATGTCTCCAATAATGCGAAAAATCGCCAGATCGTACTGAGCCTGTATGAGAAAGGCATCTTTGATATTAAAGACGCCATCAACCAGGTCGCTGAACGTCTCAATATTTCCAAACACACGGTCTACCTTTATATCCGTCAATTCAAAAGCGGCGACTTCAGCGGGCACGAACGTTGATGCTGAGTTACTGTTTGCTGGTGACTGGCCCTGCCTATGGCACACAGCAGGCGAGCAGCGCGTTGCAGTTTGCGCAGGCGCTGTTGGCGGAGGGGCACAGCTTGAAAAGTGTGTTCTTCTATCGGGAAGGCGTGTTGAATGCCAACCAACTGACGTCGCCCGCTAATGATGAGTTTGATCTTGTACGCGCCTGGCAGCAGTTGGGGGCAACGCATCAGGTGGCGCTGAATGTCTGTGTTGCTGCTGCGCTGCGCCGAGGCGTAACCGATGCACAGCAAGCCACCCAGCTCAATCTTGCCGGTGCAAACCTGCAACCCGGCTTTGTTCTTAGCGGGTTGGGGGAGCTAGCGCAATCGGTGCTGACCTGCGATCGGGTTATTCAGTTTTAAGGTAGTGTTATGAAGCGAGTCGCATTTGTTTTTACGCATTCCCCACATGGTAACGCGTCCGGGCGAGAGGGATTGGATGCGCTGTTGGCGATGTCTGCTCTGACGGAAGACATTGGCGTGTTTTTTGTCGGCGACGGTGTATTTCAACTGCTGCCGCAGCAGCAGCCAGAGCAGATTTTGATGCGTAATTACATCGCAACGTTTGGCGTGCTGCCGCTGTACGATATCGACAGTTGCTATCTGTGCGAAACGTCCGTGCGTCAGCGTGGATTGAATATCGATACCGACTGGGTTTTGGATGTGGAGCTGTTAGCGCCGGAAGCCTGGCGCAGCAAACTGGCTAGCTATCATTCTATCCTTTCATTCTAGCGACGGATCTCTCCATTTATGCTGCATACGCTCTCATGCTCCCCTTATCACGCTGACCTCGATACGCTATTGCGTAGCTTGGGTAACGGCGATGTTGTCGTCCTACTGCAGGATGGTGTTATCGCGGCTCTGGCTGGTGGCAGCATTATCCATCGTCTTCTGGATTCGTCAGTTCCTCTCTATGCGCTCCGGCCTGATGTCGTAGCGAGAGGCATGGCTGAACAAATTTCAAACAGTGTCGTACTCATTGACTATAATAAATTTGTTCAACTGACAGTGGAGCACCCGCAGCAACTCGCGTGGTAACGCTGAATTTTTGTATATTTCTTGACTCCTTCCACTGCCAGCCCTAAAATTCTGCGTCCTCATACTTTGCCTTGCGCAGACATGAGACGATTTATTACGTGTTTACGAAGCAAAACCCAGGAGCTTTTTTAATGGCAACAATTAACCAGCTGGTACGCAAACCACGCTCCCTGAAGGCTGCTAAAAGCAACGTTCCGGCGCTGGAAGCATGCCCGCAGAAACGTGGCGTATGTACTCGTGTATATACTACCACCCCTAAGAAACCGAACTCCGCACTGCGTAAAGTATGCCGTGTTCGTTTAACTAACGGTTTTGAAGTTACCTCCTATATCGGTGGTGAAGGTCATAACCTGCAGGAGCACTCCGTGATCCTGATCCGTGGCGGTCGTGTTAAAGACCTGCCAGGTGTGCGTTACCACACCGTTCGTGGCGCGCTGGACTGCTCAGGTGTTAAAGACCGTAAGCAATCCCGTTCCAAATACGGCGTGAAGAAGCCAAAGGCTTAATGGTTCTCCGTTAAGTAAGGCCAAACGTTTTAACTTAAATGTCAAACTAAACTCGTAGAGTTTTGGACAATCCTGAATTAACAACGGAGTATTTCCATGCCACGTCGTCGCGTCATTGGTCAACGTAAAATTCTGCCGGATCCTAAGTTCGGATCAGAACTGCTGGCCAAATTTGTAAACATCCTGATGGTAGATGGTAAAAAATCTACTGCTGAAGCAATCGTCTATACCGCGCTGGAGACCCTGGCTCAGCGTTCTGGTAAAGATCATCTGGAAGCTTTTGAAGTAGCTCTGGACAACGTTCGCCCGACTGTCGAAGTTAAGTCGCGCCGCGTTGGTGGTTCTACTTATCAGGTACCAGTAGAAGTCCGTCCGGTTCGTCGTAATGCTCTGGCAATGCGTTGGATCGTAGAAGCTGCTCGTAAACGCGGTGATAAATCTATGGCTCTGCGCCTGGCGAACGAACTTTCTGATGCAGCAGAAAATAAAGGTACTGCTGTTAAGAAACGTGAAGACGTTCACCGTATGGCTGAAGCCAACAAGGCGTTCGCTCACTACCGTTGGTAATCCCTTCGTTGTAGTCATGCTAACCAAGCGGGCGCTAAAAATAGCCAACCCGCTTGGGTTAACTAAATTGAACGCCCTAGTATATAGAGGATACAAATGGCTCGTACAACACCCATCGCACGCTACCGTAACATCGGTATCAGTGCGCACATCGACGCCGGTAAAACCACTACTACCGAACGTATTCTGTTCTACACTGGTGTAAACCATAAAATCGGTGAAGTTCATGACGGCGCGGCTACCATGGACTGGATGGAGCAGGAGCAGGAACGTGGTATTACTATCACTTCCGCAGCGACTACTGCATTCTGGTCTGGTATGGCTAAGCAGTATGAACCGCATCGCGTAAACATCATCGACACCCCAGGACACGTTGACTTCACTATCGAAGTAGAACGTTCTATGCGTGTACTTGATGGTGCGGTAATGGTTTACTGCGCAGTTGGTGGTGTTCAGCCACAGTCTGAAACCGTATGGCGTCAGGCAAACAAATATAAAGTTCCACGCATTGCGTTCGTTAACAAAATGGACCGCATGGGTGCTAACTTCCTGAAAGTTGTTGGTCAGATCAAAACCCGTCTGGGCGCGAACCCTGTTCCGTTGCAGTTGGCGATTGGTGCTGAAGAAGGTTTCACCGGTGTTGTTGACCTGGTGAAAATGAAAGCCATCAACTGGAACGATGCCGATCAGGGCGTGACCTTCGAATACGAAGATATCCCGGCTGATATGCAAGATCTGGCTGACGAATGGCACCAGAACCTGATTGAGTCCGCAGCTGAAGCTTCTGAAGAGCTGATGGAAAAATACCTGGGTGGCGAAGAACTGACTGAAGAAGAGATCAAAAAAGCTCTGCGTCAGCGCGTTCTGAACAACGAAATCATCCTGGTAACTTGTGGTTCTGCATTTAAGAACAAAGGTGTTCAGGCGATGCTGGATGCGGTAGTGGATTACCTGCCATCTCCAGTTGATGTACCTGCGATCAACGGTATTTTGGATGACGGTAAAGACACGCCGGCTGAGCGTCACGCAAGTGATGAAGAGCCGTTTGCTGCGCTGGCGTTCAAAATCGCTACCGACCCATTTGTGGGTAACCTGACGTTCTTCCGCGTGTACTCTGGTGTTGTTAACTCCGGTGACACCGTACTGAACCCAGTTAAATCAGCACGTGAACGTTTTGGTCGTATCGTTCAGATGCACGCTAACAAGCGTGAAGAGATCAAAGAAGTTCGTGCAGGCGATATCGCTGCTGCTATCGGTCTGAAAGATGTAACGACGGGTGACACTCTGTGTGATCCAGACAACGTCATCATTCTGGAGCGTATGGAATTCCCTGAGCCGGTAATCTCCATCGCTGTAGAACCAAAAACCAAAGCTGACCAGGAAAAAATGGGTCTGGCATTGGGCCGTCTGGCTAAAGAAGACCCGTCTTTCCGTGTATGGACTGACGAAGAATCTAACCAGACTATCATCGCTGGTATGGGTGAATTGCACCTCGATATCATCGTTGACCGTATGAAGCGTGAATTCAACGTTGAAGCGAACGTGGGTAAACCACAGGTTGCTTATCGTGAAGCGATTCGTGCGAAAGTTACCGATATCGAAGGTAAACACGCCAAGCAGTCTGGTGGTCGTGGTCAGTATGGTCATGTTGTTATCGACATGTACCCACTGGAGCCGGGCTCAAATCCGAAAGGTTACGAGTTCATCAACGACATCAAAGGTGGTGTAATTCCTGGCGAATACATCCCTGCCGTTGATAAAGGTATCCAGGAGCAACTGAAAGCGGGTCCTCTGGCTGGTTACCCAGTGGTTGATCTCGGTGTGCGTCTGCACTTCGGTTCTTTCCATGACGTTGACTCCTCTGAACTGGCGTTTAAACTGGCTGCTTCTATCGCCTTTAAAGATGGCTTTAAGAAAGCAAAACCTGTTCTGCTTGAGCCGATCATGAAGGTTGAAGTTGAAACGCCGGAAGAGAACACTGGTGACGTTATCGGTGACCTTAGCCGTCGTCGTGGTATGCTGCGCGGTCAGGAATCCAACGTTACTGGCGTTGTGATTCACGCTGAAGTTCCGTTGTCTGAAATGTTCGGATACGCAACTCAACTGCGTTCTCTGACCAAAGGCCGTGCTTCTTACTCCATGGAGTTCCTGAAGTACGATGATGCGCCTAACAACGTTGCTCAGGCCGTAATTGAAGCCCGTGGTAAATAAGCCTCAGGGTTAAAACAAAATCCCGTGCTCTCTCCATAGGGGGAGAGCATTTGAGTAAGGAATATCGCCGTGTCTAAAGAAAAATTTGAACGTACAAAACCCCACGTTAACGTCGGTACTATCGGCCACGTTGACCATGGTAAAACTACTCTGACTGCTGCAATCACTACCGTTCTGGCTAAAACCTACGGTGGTAACGCGCGTGCATTCGACCAGATCGATAACGCGCCAGAAGAAAAAGCACGTGGTATCACCATCAACACGTCTCACGTTGAATACGATACCCCGTCTCGCCACTACGCGCACGTTGACTGCCCAGGACACGCCGACTATGTGAAAAACATGATCACCGGTGCTGCCCAGATGGACGGCGCGATCTTGGTTGTTGCTGCGACTGACGGCCCAATGCCTCAGACGCGTGAGCACATCCTGCTGGGTCGTCAGGTTGGCGTACCTTTCATCATCGTGTTCCTGAACAAATGTGACATGGTTGATGACGAAGAGCTGCTGGAACTGGTTGAGATGGAAGTGCGTGAGCTGCTGTCTCAGTACGACTTCCCAGGCGACGACACGCCAGTCGTTCGTGGTTCTGCGCTGAAAGCGCTGGAAGGCGAAGCTGAGTGGGAAGCAAAAATCATCGAACTGGCAGAGCACCTGGATTCTTATATCCCAGAGCCAGAGCGTGCAATTGACAAGCCGTTCCTGCTGCCAATCGAAGACGTATTCTCCATCTCCGGCCGTGGTACCGTTGTTACCGGTCGTGTAGAGCGCGGTATCGTTAAAGTCGGTGAAGAAGTTGAAATCGTGGGTATCAAAGACACCGCGAAATCTACCTGTACCGGCGTAGAAATGTTCCGCAAACTGCTGGACGAAGGTCGTGCAGGTGAGAACGTTGGTGTTCTGCTGCGTGGTATCAAGCGTGAAGAAATCGAGCGTGGTCAGGTACTGGCTAAGCCGGGTTCAATCAAGCCACACACCAAGTTCGAATCAGAAGTGTATATCCTGAGCAAGGATGAAGGCGGCCGTCATACCCCGTTCTTCAAAGGCTACCGTCCTCAGTTCTACTTCCGTACAACTGACGTAACGGGCACCATCGAACTGCCAGAAGGCGTAGAGATGGTAATGCCGGGCGACAACATCAAAATGGTTGTTACCCTGATCCACCCAATCGCGATGGATGACGGTTTGCGTTTCGCAATCCGTGAAGGCGGCCGTACAGTAGGCGCGGGCGTTGTTGCTAAAGTTATCGCTTAATCGCTGATAAGCTTAATGCATGAAAAAGGCACTTCGGTGCCTTTTTTTATGGCGGAGATTCAGAGCTACACCCGTCGTATCGTCGTAAGCAACATTGAAAATTGCTTACGGCGATTTTTTATATCTGAACGATAAGATGTAAATTGAAATAAAAACAATTCTTATTTACAATGTGTCGATTGATTAAAAAATCGCTAGGAGCGGTTTCAAATACCGTTTGCAGTGTCCCGAAAGGTAGCGTGAAAGACACTCGCGATAACGATGAGTCATTTCGGTATGTATGTTTGTTTGTGCAACGCAATTTCTGACAAAACTATTCGTAATGCTGTTCGTCAGCACCAGCCTCAATCCATGCAGCAGCTACGCAAACTCGTTCCTATTGGTACAGACTGCGGTAAGTGCATTCGTCAGGCGCGTGTCATTTTCGAGGAAGAACAAGCCAAAATTCCTGACATGTATGAAGTAGCATAAAATGTAGGGTCGTTTTTTTGACTCTCTGCTTACCGGTTCTACACTTTAAGAACTGGAGCGGAGGAGCATGTCATGAAAGGCGATAAAAAAGTCATTACACACCTGAATAAGTTATTGGGCAACGAGCTGGTAGCCATTAACCAATATTTTCTTCATGCCCGAATGTTTAAAAACTGGGGCTTAACCCGTCTTAACGATCACGAATATCATGAGTCTATTGACGAAATGAAGCACGCTGATCGCTACATTGAACGTATCCTGTTTCTTGAAGGCATTCCAAATTTACAGGATTTGGGGAAGTTAAACATTGGTGAAGATGTTGAAGAGATTTTACGTTCTGATCTTCAACTTGAGTTGGATGGTGCAAAGAATCTGCGCGAGGCGATTGCCTATGCTGATTCGGTGCATGACTACGTCAGCAGGGATTTAATGATAGAAATTCTTGCCGATGAAGAAGGGCACATTGACTGGCTGGAAACTGAGTTGGATTTGATTTCACGCCTTGGTATACAAAACTATCTTCAAGCGCAGTTAAAAGCTGAGTAACATAGCGTCATAAATCGCCCTATAGCCTAACTCCGGCCGGACTCAGACACATTGCTCCGGCCGCGTTTAAAATCATTTCATCCTGCTTGTTGCTTCCTCAGCCAATTTGCGTATAATGCGCGAGCTTACCAAAACAAGGTAAGCCTGATTCAATCAGAATCAGGGGTCGATATTCGTTTATTGACCAAAACAATACTCCCGATATGGGGGTTATGTGCTAACGATTACACTCCCCCATCAATCGAAATGGGTGTGAGGAGTAATTATTTACGTTTATAAATAATTGGAGCTCTGGTCTCATGCAGAACCAAAGAATCCGTATCCGCCTGAAAGCGTTTGATCATCGTTTGATTGATCAATCAACTGCGGAAATCGTCGAGACTGCTAAGCGCACTGGTGCGCAAGTACGTGGTCCGATCCCGCTGCCGACCCGCAAAGAGCGCTTTACCGTTCTGATCTCTCCGCACGTCAATAAAGATGCGCGCGATCAGTACGAGATTCGCACTCACAAGCGTCTGGTTGACATCGTTGAGCCAACCGAGAAAACCGTTGATGCTCTGATGCGTCTGGATCTGGCTGCTGGTGTAGACGTGCAGATCAGCCTGGGTTAATCAGGTCATTGAGCGATTGAGAGGTTGAAACAATGATTGGTTTAGTCGGTAAAAAAGTGGGCATGACCCGTATCTTCACTGAAGATGGCGTATCTATCCCCGTAACCGTTATCGAAATTGAAGCAAACCGCGTCACTCAGGTTAAAGACCTGGCTAACGACGGTTACCGCGCTGTGCAAGTAACTACTGGTGCTAAAAAAGCAAACCGTGTTACTAAGCCAGAAGCAGGTCACTTTGCTAAAGCTGGCGTAGAAGCTGGCCGTACTCTGCGTGAATTCCGTTTGTCTGAAGGCGAAGAGTTCACTGTAGGTCAGAGCATCAGTGTTGAAATTTTCGCGGACGTTAAAAAAGTAGACGTTACTGGTACATCTAAAGGTAAAGGTTTTGCTGGCACAGTTAAGCGCTGGAACTTCCGTACCCAGGATGCTACCCACGGTAACTCCTTGTCCCACCGCGTTCCGGGTTCTATCGGTCAGAACCAGACTCCGGGCAAAGTGTTCAAAGGCAAGAAAATGGCAGGCCAGTTGGGTAACGAACGTGTAACTGTTCAGAGCCTGGACGTAGTGCGTGTTGACGCTGAGCGCAACCTGCTGCTGGTTAAAGGTGCTGTACCGGGAGCTACCGGTAGCGACCTGATCGTTAAACCAGCTGTGAAGGCGTGAGGAGATAGCAATGGAATTAGTATTGAAAGACGCGCAAAGCGCGCTGACTGTTTCCGAAACTACCTTCGGTCGTGATTTCAACGAAGCGCTGGTACACCAGGTTGTTGTTGCTTATGCAGCAGGTGCCCGTCAAGGTACTCGCGCCCAGAAGACCCGTGCTGAAGTAACTGGTTCCGGTAAAAAACCTTGGCGTCAGAAAGGTACTGGCCGTGCGCGTTCTGGTTCTATCAAGAGCCCGATCTGGCGTTCCGGTGGTGTGACCTTCGCTGCTAAGCCTCAGGACCACAGTCAGAAAGTTAACAAAAAGATGTACCGCGGCGCGCTGAAAAGCATCCTGTCCGAACTGGTACGTCAAGATCGTCTGATCGTTGTCGAGAAGTTCTCTGTAGAAGCACCGAAAACTAAGTTGCTGGCTCAGAAACTGAAAGAAATGGCACTGGAAGACGTGCTGATCATTACCGGTGAACTGGATGAGAATCTGTTCCTGGCTGCGCGTAACCTGTACAAGGTTGACGTGCGTGATGCAGCTGCAATCGATCCAGTTAGCCTGATCGCCTTCGACAAAGTCGTTATGACTGCTGACGCAGTTAAGCAAGTTGAGGAGATGCTGGCATGATCCGTGAAGAACGTCTGCTGAAAGTACTGCGCGCGCCGCACGTATCTGAAAAAGCATCTACCGCGATGGAAAAAACTAACACCATCGTTCTCAAAGTTGCTAAAGACGCGACTAAAGCAGAGATCGTTGCTGCTGTCGAGAAACTGTTCGAAGTAGAAGTTAAAGGCGTAAACACCTTGGTAGTTAAGGGTAAAGTTAAGCGTCACGGACAGCGTATTGGTCGTCGTAGCGACTGGAAAAAAGCTTACGTCACCCTGAAAGAAGGCCAGAATCTGGACTTCATCGGCGGCGCTGAGTAAGTCGGAGGAGAAAGACAATGGCAGTTGTTAAATGTAAACCGACATCTCCGGGTCGTCGCCACGTTGTTAAAGTGGTTAACCCTGAGCTGCACAAGGGCAAACCTTATGCCCCGTTGCTGGAAAAGAACAGCAAATCCGGTGGCCGTAACAACAATGGCCGCATCACTACCCGTCACATCGGTGGTGGTCATAAACAGCAATATCGTCTGATTGACTTTAAACGCAATAAAGATGGTATTCCTGCGGTTGTTGAGCGTCTGGAGTATGATCCGAACCGTTCCGCGAATATCGCGCTGGTTCTGTACAAAGACGGCGAACGCCGTTACATCCTGGCGCCGAAAGGCCTGAAAGCCGGCGACCAGATCCAATCTGGCGTTGATGCTGCGATTAAAGCGGGTAACACCCTGCCGATGCGTAACATCCCTGTCGGTTCAACGGTTCACAACGTAGAAATGAAACCAGGTAAAGGCGGCCAATTGGCTCGTTCTGCTGGTGCTTACGTTCAGATCGTTGCTCGTGACGGTTCTTACGTTACCCTGCGTCTGCGTTCTGGCGAAATGCGTAAAGTCGAATCCGACTGCCGCGCTACGCTGGGCGAAGTTGGCAACGCTGAGCACATGCTGCGCGTTCTGGGTAAAGCTGGTGCTGCACGCTGGCGTGGTGTTCGTCCTACCGTTCGCGGTACGGCAATGAACCCAGTCGACCACCCACACGGTGGTGGTGAAGGTCGTAACTTTGGTAAGCACCCGGTTAGTCCGTGGGGCGTTCAGACCAAAGGTAAGAAGACCCGCAGCAACAAGCGTACTGATAAATTTATCGTACGTCGCCGTACTAAATAATCTTAGAGGATAAACCATGCCACGTTCTCTCAAGAAAGGTCCATTTATTGACCTGCACTTGCTGAAGAAGGTAGAGAAAGCGGTGGAAAGCGGTGACAAGAAGCCTTTGCGCACTTGGTCCCGTCGTTCAACGATCTTTCCAAACATGATCGGTTTGACCATCGCTGTCCATAATGGTCGTCAGCACGTACCAGTGTTTGTTTCCGATGAAATGGTCGGTCACAAGCTGGGTGAATTCGCGCCGACTCGTACTTATCGCGGCCATGCGGCCGATAAAAAGGCCAAGAAGCGCTAAGGTAGGAGGAAGAGATGGAAACTATCGCTAAACATCGCCACGCTCGTTCTTCTGCTCAAAAGGTTCGCCTGGTGGCAGACCTGATTCGCGGTAAGAAAGTGTCGCAAGCTCTGGAAGTTCTGACCTACACCAACAAGAAAGCTGCTGGTCTGGTTAAAAAAGTGCTGGAGTCTGCTATTGCTAACGCAGAACACAACGATGGCGCTGACATTGATGATCTGAAAGTCGCGAAAATTTTCGTAGACGAAGGCCCAAGCATGAAGCGCATTATGCCGCGTGCTAAAGGTCGTGCGGATCGCATCCTGAAGCGTACCAGCCACATTACTGTGGTTGTGTCCGATCGCTGAGACTCTGGAGACTAGCAATGGGTCAGAAAGTACATCCTAATGGTATTCGCCTGGGTATTGTCAAACCTTGGAACTCTACCTGGTATGCGAATACCAAAGAATTCGCTGACAACCTGGACAGCGACTTTAAAGTTCGTAAATACCTGACGAAGGAACTGGAGAAGGCTTCCGTTTCTCGTATCGTTATCGAACGTCCTGCAAAAAGCATCCGTGTGACTATTCACACTGCTCGCCCAGGTATCGTAATCGGTAAAAAAGGTGAAGATGTTGAAAAACTGCGCAAAGTCGTAGCGGATATCGCTGGCGTACCTGCACAGATCAATATCGCAGAAGTTCGTAAGCCTGAACTGGACGCAAAACTGGTTGCTGACAGCATCACTTCTCAGCTGGAACGTCGTGTCATGTTCCGTCGTGCTATGAAGCGTGCGGTACAGAACGCCATGCGTCTGGGCGCTAAAGGTATTAAAGTTGAAGTAAGCGGCCGTCTTGGCGGCGCTGAAATCGCACGTACCGAATGGTACCGCGAAGGTCGTGTTCCGTTGCACACACTGCGTGCGGATATCGACTACAACACCTCCGAAGCGCACACCACTTATGGTGTTATCGGTGTGAAAGTGTGGATCTTCAAAGGTGAGATCCTGGGTGGTATGGCTGCCGTTGAACAACCGGAAAAACCGGCTGCTCAACCTAAAAAGCAGCAGCGTAAAGGCCGCAAGTAAGGAGAGTCGCTGATGTTACAACCAAAGCGTACAAAATTCCGTAAGGTGCACAAGGGCCGCAACCGTGGTCTGGCGCAGGGTACGGATGTTAGCTTCGGCACTTTCGGTCTGAAAGCTGTTGGCCGCGGTCGCCTGACTGCTCGTCAAATCGAAGCTGCACGTCGTGCCATGACCCGTGCTGTTAAGCGTCAAGGTAAGATCTGGATCCGTGTATTCCCGGACAAACCGATCACCGAGAAACCGCTTGAAGTTCGTATGGGTAAAGGTAAAGGTAACGTGGAATATTGGGTTGCCTTGATTCAGCCAGGTAAAGTCCTGTACGAAATGGACGGTGTGCCGGAAGAGTTAGCCCGTGAGGCATTCCAACTGGCAGCAGCGAAACTGCCTATCAAAACCACCTTTGTAACTAAGACGGTGATGTAATGAAAGCAAATGAGCTGCGTGAAAAGAGCGTTGAAGAGCTGAACACTGAACTGCTCGGCTTACTGCGCGAGCAATTTAACCTGCGTATGCAGGCTGCCAGTGGTCAACTGCAACAGACTCACCTGGTAAAACAAGTGCGTCACAATATTGCACGTGTTAAGACTTTACTGACTGAGAAGGCGGGTGCGTAATGACCGATAAAATCCGTACTCTGCAAGGTCGTGTTGTAAGTGACAAAATGGAGAAATCCATGGTTGTTGCTATCGAACGTTTTGTGAAACACCCGCTTTACGGTAAATTCATCAAGCGTACGACTAAGCTGCACGTACATGACGAGAACAATGAATGTGGTATCGGTGACGTGGTTGAAATCCGCGAATGCCGCCCACTGTCCAAAACTAAGTCTTGGACACTTGTTCGCGTTGTAGAGAAAGCGATTCTGTAATAAAGTAGCGCTCTTCTCTTATGATAAACGGCTCTGCAAAGGGCCGTTTATTTTTTCTACCCATACCAAGGAAGCGGTGTTATAATGCTGCGCCCTCAATTATGGGGTATTTAATGGCCCGAAAGGGTCCTAAAGTAGTAGTTGACATTAGCGGAGCACTAAAATGATCCAAGAACAGACTATGCTGAATGTGGCCGATAATTCCGGTGCACGTCGCGTAATGTGTATCAAGGTTCTAGGTGGCTCGCACCGTCGCTACGCAGGCGTCGGCGATATCATCAAAATTACCATCAAGGAAGCAATTCCTCGCGGTAAGGTGAAAAAAGGCGATGTTCTGAAGGCGGTAGTGGTGCGCACCAAGAAGGGTGTTCGTCGCCCGGACGGTTCTGTCATTCGCTTCGATGGCAATGCTTGCGTTATTTTAAACAATAACAGCGAACAGCCTATCGGTACGCGTATTTTTGGGCCGGTAACTCGTGAACTGCGTAATGAGAAGTTCATGAAAATTATCTCTCTGGCACCAGAAGTACTTTAAGGAGCGAATCATGGCAGCGAAAATCCGTCGTGATGACGAAGTTATCGTGCTAACCGGCAAAGATAAAGGTAAGCGCGGTAAAGTAAAAAATGTCCTGTCTGCTAGTAAGGTCATCGTTGAAGGTATTAACCTGGTTAAAAAACATCAGAAGCCGGTTCCGGCCCTGAATCAACCAGGTGGCATCGTTGAAAAAGAAGCTGCAATTCAAGTTTCTAACGTTGCAATCTTCAATGCGGCAACTGGTAAGGCTGACCGTGTAGGCTTTAGATTCGAAGACGGCAAAAAAGTCCGTTTCTTTAAATCTAACAGCGAAACTATCAAGTAATTTGGAGTAGTACGATGGCGAAACTGCATGATTACTACAAAGACGAAGTAGTTAAAAAACTCATGACTGAGTTTAACTACAATTCTGTCATGCAAGTCCCTCGGGTCGAGAAGATCACCCTGAATATGGGTGTTGGTGAAGCGATCGCTGACAAGAAACTGCTGGATAACGCAGCAGCTGATCTGGCAGCAATCTCCGGTCAAAAACCGTTGATCACCAAAGCACGCAAATCTGTTGCAGGCTTCAAAATCCGTCAGGGCTATCCGATCGGCTGTAAAGTAACTCTGCGTGGCGAACGCATGTGGGAGTTCCTTGAGCGTCTGATTTCCATTGCTGTACCGCGTATTCGTGACTTCCGTGGCTTGTCTGCCAAGTCATTCGATGGTCGTGGTAACTACAGCATGGGTGTGCGTGAGCAGATCATCTTCCCGGAAATCGACTACGATAAAGTCGATCGCGTTCGTGGTTTGGACATTACCATTACCACTACTGCGAAATCCGATGATGAAGGCCGTGCGCTGTTGGCCGCCTTTAACTTCCCATTCCGCAAGTAAGGTAGGGTTACTAATGGCTAAGCAATCCATGAAAGCACGCGAAGTTGTTCGTGTGAAACTGGCTGAAAAATACCGCGCTAAACGCGAGGAATTGAAAGCTATCATCTCTGGTGTGAACTCATCCGACGAAGATCGTTGGGATGCTGTTCTTAAGCTGCAGACTCTGCCGCGTGATTCCAGCCCGTCTCGTCAGCGTAATCGCTGCCGCCAAACTGGTCGTCCGCACGCTTTCCTGCGGAAGTTCGGGTTGAGCCGTATCAAGGTCCGTGAAGCCGCTATGCGCGGTGAAATTCCGGGTCTGAAAAAGGCTAGCTGGTAATTGTCACCAATTGAATCACGGGAGTAAAGACAGATGAGCATGCAAGATCCGATCGCGGATATGCTGACCCGTATCCGTAACGGTCAAGCCGCGAACAAAGTTGCGGTCACCATGCCTTCCTCCAAGCTGAAAGTGGCAATTGCCAACGTGCTGAAGGAAGAAGGCTACATTGAAGATTTCAAAATCGAAGGCGACACCAAGCCAGTTCTGGAATTAGAACTTAAGTATTTCCAGGGCAAAGCTGTGGTAGAAAGCATTCAGCGAGTAAGCCGTCCAGGTCTGCGCATCTATAAAAGAAAAGATGAGCTGCCAAAAGTTATGGCCGGTTTGGGTATCGCAGTTGTTTCTACCTCTAAAGGTGTTATGACTGATCGTGCAGCTCGCCAGGCTGGTCTTGGTGGCGAGATTATCTGCTACGTAGCTTAATCGGGAGGAAAAATGTCTCGTGTTGCAAAAGCACCCGTCGTCATTCCTGCCGGCGTAGAGGTAAAACTCAACGGTCAGGATATTTCGATTAAGGGTAAAAACGGCGAGCTGAGTCGTAAGATCCACGATGCTGTTGAAGTGAAACAAGCTGACAACGCTCTGACTTTCGCCCCGCGCGAAGGTTTCGTTGACGGATGGGCCCAGGCGGGTACCACTCGCGCTCTGTTGAACGCAATGGTTATCGGTGTTACCGAAGGCTTCACTAAGAAGCTGCAACTGGTTGGTGTTGGTTACCGTGCTGCTGTTAAAGGCAATGTGGTTAACCTGTCTCTTGGGTTCTCACACCCAGTAGATCATGCACTGCCGGCAGGTATTACTGCAGAATGCCCAAGCCAAACTGAAATCGTACTGAAAGGTGCTGATAAGCAGGTTATTGGTCAGGTTGCTGCGGAATTACGCGCCTACCGTCGTCCTGAGCCTTACAAAGGCAAGGGTGTCCGTTACGCCGACGAAGTCGTGCGTACCAAAGAGGCTAAGAAGAAGTAAGGTAACACTATGGATAAGAAAGCAGCTCGTATCCGTCGTGCGACCCGCGCACGCCGCAAGCTCCAGGAACTGGGTGCGACGCGTCTGGTGGTACATCGTACTCCACGCCATATTTATGCGCAGGTCATCGCACCGAACGGTTCTGAAGTCCTGGTAGCCGCTTCTACTGTAGAAAAAGCTATCGCTGAACAACTGAAGTCTACCGGTAACAAAGACGCAGCAAGCGCAATAGGTAAAGCTATTGCAGAGCGCGCGTTAGAAAAAGGCATCAAAGATGTCTCTTTCGACCGTTCCGGTTTCCAATATCATGGTCGAGTCCAAGCACTGGCAGATGCTGCCCGTGAAGCTGGCCTTCAGTTCTAAGGTAGAGGTGTAAGATGGCTCACATCGAGAAACAAGCTGGCGAACTGCAGGAAAAGCTGATCGCGGTAAATCGCGTATCTAAAACCGTTAAAGGTGGTCGTATTTTCAGCTTCACCGCACTAACTGTAGTGGGTGATGGTAACGGCCGCGTTGGTTTTGGTTACGGTAAAGCTCGCGAAGTTCCAGCAGCGATCCAGAAAGCGATGGAAAAAGCCCGTCGCAATATGATGAATGTCGCGCTGAACAACGGCACCCTGCAGCACCCAGTTAAAGGTGCTCACACGGGGTCTCGTGTGTTCATGCAGCCAGCTTCCGAAGGTACCGGTATTATCGCCGGTGGTGCAATGCGCGCCGTTTTGGAAGTTGCAGGGGTTCACAACGTATTGGCTAAAGCCTATGGTTCCACTAACCCGATTAACGTGGTTCGTGCAACGATTGATGGTTTGGCCAACATGAAGTCCCCGGAAATGGTCGCTGCCAAGCGTGGTAAATCCGTTGAAGAAATTCTGGGGTAATGACCGTGGCAAAGACTATTAAAATCACTCAAACCCGTAGTGCAATCGGTCGTCTGCCGAAACATAAGGCGACACTGCTTGGCCTGGGTCTGCGTCGTATTGGTCATACTGTTGAGCGTGAGGATACTCCTGCGGTTCGTGGTATGGTCAACGCGGTTTCCTACATGGTTAAAGTGGAGGAGTAACAGATGCGTTTAAATACTCTGTCTCCGGCCGAAGGTGCTAAACACGCACCGAAGCGTTTAGGTCGTGGTATCGGTTCTGGCCTGGGCAAAACTGGCGGCCGTGGTCACAAAGGTCAGAAATCTCGTTCTGGCGGTGGCGTACGTCGTGGTTTTGAAGGTGGTCAGATGCCTTTATATCGTCGTCTGCCGAAATTCGGTTTTACTTCTCGCAAAGCGATGATCACATCAGAAGTTCGTCTGTCTGATCTTGCTAAAGTAGAAGGCGACGTAGTTGACCTGAATACGCTGAAAGCCGCTAATGTTATTGGCATTCAGATTGAATTTGCGAAAGTGATTCTGTCTGGTGAAGTTGCTCGTCCGGTAACGATTCGTGGTCTGCGTGTCACTAAAGGTGCTCGTGCTGCTATCGAAGCTGCTGGCGGTAAAATTGAGGAATAAGTAGCAGATGGCCAAACAACCAGGATTAGATTTTCAGAGTGCTAAAGGCGGAGTTGGTGAACTGAAGCGCAGACTTTTGTTTGTTATCGGTGCGCTAATTGTTTTCCGTATTGGCTCTTTTATTCCGATTCCTGGTATTGATGCCACTGTGCTTGCCAAATTGCTTGAACAGCAGCGAGGCACCATCATTGAAATGTTTAACATGTTCTCTGGTGGTGCTCTCAGCCGTGCTTCTATCTTTGCTCTGGGTATTATGCCGTATATTTCGGCGTCAATTATTATCCAGTTACTGACGGTGGTTCATCCTGCGTTAGCTGAAATAAAGAAAGAAGGGGAAGCTGGACGTCGTAAGATCAGCCAGTATACCCGTTACGGTACCTTGGTATTGGCCATATTCCAGTCGATCGGTATTGCTACTGGTTTGCCGAATATGCCTGGAATGCAAGACTTGGTGATAAATCCAGGTTTTGCTTTCTACTTTACCGCTGTTGTGAGTCTGGTTACTGGGACAATGTTCCTGATGTGGCTGGGAGAACAGATTACTGAACGTGGTATCGGTAACGGTATTTCGATCATAATCTTCGCTGGTATTGTCGCGGGTTTACCGCCGGCCATTGGCCATACCATCGAGCAAGCTCGGCAAGGCGACCTGCACTTCCTCCTGTTGCTGTTGGTTGCAGTTTTAGTGTTTGCAGTAACCTTCTTCGTTGTTTTCATTGAGCGTGGTCAACGTCGTATCGTCGTTAATTATGCGAAACGTCAACAAGGTCGTCGTGTTTATGCAGCACAGAGTACGCATTTACCGCTGAAAGTGAATATGGCTGGGGTTATTCCCGCGATCTTCGCTTCCAGTATTATTCTGTTCCCTGCCACGATTGCATCTTGGTTTGGGGGCGGTACCGGTTGGAACTGGCTGACAACTATTTCGCTGTATTTGCAGCCCGGACAACCGCTTTATGTGTTACTCTATGCGTCTGCAATCATCTTCTTCTGTTTCTTCTACACTGCGTTGGTTTTCAACCCGCGTGAAACAGCAGATAACCTGAAGAAGTCCGGTGCATTCGTGCCAGGAATTCGTCCGGGAGAGCAAACGGCGAAATATATCGATAAAGTGATGACTCGCCTGACTCTGATTGGTGCGATGTATATTACTTTTATCTGCCTGATCCCGGAGTTTATGCGTGACGCAATGAAAGTACCTTTCTATTTCGGGGGTACATCTTTATTGATCGTTGTTGTCGTCATCATGGACTTTATGGCTCAAGTGCAAACTCTGATGATGTCGAGTCAATATGAGTCTGCATTGAAGAAAGCAAACCTGAAAGGCTATAACCGTTAATTAGGTGAGCTTGAGAAGTTACGGAGAGTAAAAATGAAAGTTCGTGCTTCCGTCAAGAAATTATGTCGTAACTGTAAGATTGTTAAGCGTAACGGTGTCGTTCGTGTGATCTGCAGTGCCGAGCCGAAGCATAAACAGCGTCAAGGCTGATTATCTCGCATATTTTTCTTGCAAAGTTGGATTGAGCTGGCTAGATTAGCCAGCCAATCTTTTGTATGTAACTGCAACATTATTTGAGTATCCTGAAAACGGGCTTTTCAGAATGGTGTTGCTGTATAAAATTGTAGGAGTGCATAGTGGCCCGTATAGCAGGCATTAACATTCCTGATCATAAACATACCGTTATTGCGTTAACGTCGATTTTCGGTATCGGTAAAACCCGTTCGCAGGCTATTTGTGCTGCAACAGGAATTGCCGAAGATGTTAAGATCAGTGAGCTGTCTGAAGAGCAAATCGATAAGCTGCGTGACGAAGTTGCCAAGTTTGTTGTAGAAGGTGATCTGCGTCGTGAAGTTACCCTGAGCATCAAGCGTCTTATGGACCTTGGTACTTATCGTGGTTTGCGTCATCGTCGTGGTCTGCCGGTTCGCGGTCAGCGTACCAAGACTAACGCCCGTACCCGTAAGGGTCCGCGCAAACCGATCAAGAAATAATCGGGGTGATTGAATAATGGCAAAGGCACCTATTCGTGCACGTAAGCGTGTAAGAAAGCAAGTCTCTGACGGTGTGGCTCATATCCATGCTTCTTTCAACAACACCATCGTAACCATTACTGATCGTCAGGGTAATGCGCTGGGTTGGGCAACTGCCGGTGGTTCCGGCTTCCGTGGTTCTCGTAAATCTACGCCGTTCGCTGCTCAGGTAGCTGCAGAACGTTGCGCAGAGGCCGTGAAAGAGTACGGTATTAAGAACCTGGAAGTTATGGTTAAAGGACCTGGTCCGGGCCGTGAGTCTACTATCCGCGCATTGAACGCGGCTGGTTTCCGCATCACTAATATTACTGATGTGACTCCGATCCCTCATAACGGTTGTCGTCCGCCGAAAAAGCGCCGCGTATAACGCCGCTTTTAGGATTGTTGGAGAAAGAAAATGGCAAGATATTTGGGTCCTAAGCTCAAGCTGAGCCGTCGTGAAGGCACCGACCTGTTCCTGAAGTCTGGTGTTCGTGCGATCGATTCCAAGTGTAAAATTGAACAAGCTCCTGGCCAGCACGGTGCGCGTAAACCGCGTCTGTCTGACTATGGTGTACAGTTGCGTGAAAAGCAAAAAGTTCGCCGTATCTACGGTGTTCTGGAGCGTCAGTTCCGTAACTATTATAAAGAAGCTGCACGTCTGAAAGGCAACACAGGTGCAAACCTGCTGCAACTGCTGGAAGGTCGTCTGGATAACGTTGTTTATCGTATGGGTTTTGGTGCCACTCGTGCTGAAGCACGTCAGATGGTAAGCCACAAAGCTATCATGGTAAACGGTCGCGTTGTTAGCATCGCTTCTTATCAGGTATCCCCGAATGACGTAGTCAGCATCCGTGAGAAAGCTAAAAAGCAATCTCGCGTGAAAGCCGCTCTGGAGCTGGCTGAACAGCGTGAAAAGCCAACTTGGCTGGAAGTTGATGCTGCCAAGATGGAAGGTGTGTTCAAGCGTATTCCTGAACGTACCGATCTGTCTGCGGACATTAATGAACACCTGATCGTCGAGCTTTACTCCAAGTAAAGCTTAGTACCAAAGAGAGGACACAATGCAGGGTTCTGTGACAGAGTTTCTAAAACCGCGCCTGGTTGATATCGAGCAAGTGAGTTCGACGCACGCCAAGGTGACCCTTGAGCCATTAGAGCGCGGCTTCGGCCATACTCTTGGCAACGCACTGCGCCGTATTCTGCTTTCATCCATGCCAGGTTGCGCGGTGACCGAGGTTGAGATTGATGGTGTACTGCATGAGTACAGCACCAAAGAAGGCGTACAGGAAGATATCCTGGAAATCCTGCTCAACCTGAAAGGGCTGGCGGTGAGAGTTCAAGGCAAAGATGAAGTTATTCTTACCCTGAATAAATCTGGCATTGGCCCTGTGACTGCAGCCGACATCATCCATGATGGTGATGTCGAAATCGTCAAGCCGCAGCACTTAATTTGCCACCTGACCGATGAAAATGCATCTATTAGCATGCGTATCAAAGTTCAACGTGGCCGTGGTTATGTGCCGGCATCTGCCCGTATTCATACGGAAGAAGATGAGCGCCCGATTGGTCGTCTGTTAGTTGATGCTTGCTACAGCCCTGTAGAGCGTATTGCCTACAATGTTGAAGCGGCTCGTGTAGAACAGCGTACTGACCTGGACAAGCTAGTCATCGAAATGGAAACCAATGGCACGATCGATCCTGAAGAGGCGATCCGCCGTGCGGCAACCATTCTGGCTGAACAACTTGAAGCTTTTGTTGACTTACGTGATGTTCGTCAGCCAGAAGTTAAAGAAGAGAAACCAGAATTCGATCCGATTCTGCTGCGCCCTGTTGACGATCTGGAATTGACTGTCCGCTCTGCTAACTGCCTTAAGGCAGAAGCTATCCACTACATCGGTGATCTGGTACAGCGTACCGAGGTTGAGCTGCTCAAAACGCCTAACCTTGGTAAAAAATCTCTTACTGAGATTAAAGACGTACTGGCTTCCCGTGGTCTGTCTCTGGGCATGCGCCTAGAAAACTGGCCACCGGCAAGCATTGCTGATGAGTAACCAGATCACAGGTTAAGGTTTTACTGAGAAGGATAAGGTCATGCGCCATCGTAAGAGTGGTCGTCAACTGAACCGTAACAGCAGCCATCGTCAGGCTATGTTCCGTAACATGGCTAGTTCTTTGGTTCGTCATGAAATCATCAAGACGACCCTGCCGAAAGCGAAAGAGCTGCGTCGCGTTGTTGAACCGCTGATTACTCTTGCCAAGACCGACAGCGTTGCTAATCGTCGTCTGGCATTCGCCCGTACTCGTGATAACGAGATCGTGGCAAAACTGTTTAATGAACTGGGCCCGCGTTTCGCGAGCCGTGCCGGTGGTTACACTCGTATTCTGAAGTGTGGCTTCCGTGCTGGTGACAATGCGCCGATGGCATACATCGAGCTCGTTGATCGCTCAGTCTCTCAGACAGAAGAAGTTGCTACTGCAGAGTAATCTGTAAGAGCATAAAAAAACCGGGGAAACCCGGTTTTTTTACATCTGGAATAAACTAAGCTCTATTAATGAAAACAGGTAAGAGATTGCCATGTGGTTGATTGATGAGTTAGTTGAAAAACATATCCGCAAGGCTCAGGAAGATGGTGTTTTTGATAATCTTTCAGGTTCCGGCAGTCCTTTGATTCTTGATGATGATAGCGGCATACCACAGGAACTAAGAACCGCCTATCGGTTGCTCAAGAATGCTGGCTATTTACCTGTAGAACTTCAAGAAAGAAAAGCTGCTTTACAGCTAACCGACTTTCTTAAAACGATATCCCGCGATTCTCCTGAATATGAGGAAGCTTCCCGGCGCTTGCGTATGTTGGAAATCAGCTTGCAGCAGAAAGGGATCAATACTGATTTTCTACATCAGGATTACAAAATACAACTCAATAAGAAATTCTAGCTGCCAGAAGAATTCGCTGGAGTGCTATTCTCATCTTTCCATTTCGGCTATATACTCCGTCTGATTTATTTATCCATATACAATTCATTAGCCCAACTTTCTTAGGAGTGATGATGACCACATATCGTCATAAGCGTGGGAAAATCCAGGACAACGCCATTGAGGCACTGTTACATGACCCACTGTTTCGCCAACGTATTGAAGTAAATGAAAAAGGGAAAGGAAGTTATCGTAGAAAAGAAAAACATGTGAAGAAAGGTAGTTGGGAGGCCAGTGGTAAGCAATCAAGCGATTATTTACCTCTGGCCTTCCTGCTTTCTGTGTAACGAAAGCAAGAGTTGCTAGACACTCAGCTCTTATTGTTTAGGTTGTTGTTCTTTCAGTAAGTCGCGAATTTCAGCTAACAGATTCTCTTCAGCACTAGGCTTAGGCGGTGCAGCTGGCGCATCTTCCTGCTTACGGCGTAGCTTGTTCATGAGTTTGATTGCCATAAAGATTGCGAAAGCGACGATGACAAAATCGAAGATATTTTGAATGAAAGCGCCATAGTTCATGACAACGGCAGGAATGTCGCCTTGGGCATCACGAAGGATTAGGCTGAATTGTTTAAAATCAACCCCGCCAATCAAAAGTCCAAGTGGCGGCATAATAATATCTGATACCAACGAAGAGACAATTTTGCCGAAAGCAGCACCAATAATGACACCCACCGCCAAATCGACAACGTTGCCACGCATGGCAAACTCTCTGAATTCTTTGATGATGCTCATATCCATTCTCCTTGCCAAAAATATAAATTAATTCTAACCAATCGCCGTATCTTTGCCAGATTATCGATTCGCGATAAATCTGTTCCTACATTACAAAAAGAAGGGACTTGGTTGAAATAGTCGTTCAACATCAGGTACAAATTTTTTGTCCGCTAAGAACATAATGACATGATCGCCTTGCTCTATTTTGCTATTTGCATTGGCAATAATGACGTCATCACCACGAACAATTGCGCCGATAGTGGTACCCGGTGGAAGCTTAATATCTTCGATCATTCTTCCAACAACTTTCGATGTGCCCTCATCACCGTGGGCGATGGCCTCAATTGCTTCAGCCACACCACGGCGCAAGGAGGATACGCTAACGATATCTGCCTTACGGACATGGCTGAGTAGCGCAGAAATGGTTGCCTGCTGTGGGGAGATAGCGACATCAATGACGCTACCCTGGACCAGATCGACATAAGCCCGGCGCTGGATGAGCACCATGACTTTTTTCGCCCCCATACGTTTGGCCAGCATCGCTGACATAATATTCGCTTCGTCATCATTGGTAATGGCGATGAATACATCAATTTGCTCAATATGTTCTTCGGCAAGGAGCTCCTGGTCTGAAGCATCGCCGTGAAATACCACCGTATTTTGCAGAAGTTCAGCCAACTCAACTGCACGATCTGCATTACGTTCTATCAACTTGATGCTGTAGTCTTTTTCTAACCGTTGAGCTAATCCAGCACCGACGTTACCTCCGCCAACGATCATGATCCTTTTATACGGTTTCTCAAGGCGCTGTAATTCGCTCATCACTGCGCGAATATGTTGGGAAGCAGCGACAAAAAACACTTCGTCACCGGCTTCGATGATAGTGGAACCCTGTGGGCGAATTGGACGATCGTGACGGAAAATAGCCGCAACGCGAGTGTCTACATGAGGAATGTGTTCACGGAGAGAGGTGAGGGCATTACCAACCAATGGGCCGCCATAATAAGCATTAACCGCTGCAAGACTCACTTTGCCTTCAGCGAAGTTGACGACCTGAAGTGCTCCGGGATATTCGATCAGTTTGTAGATGTTATCGATCACCAGTTGCTCTGGCGAGATCAGGTGATCGATGGGAACCGCTTCGGGCAAAAACAGCTGTTCTGATTCACGAATGTATTCAGCGGCACGAATGCGTGCAATCCGGTTTGGGGTTTTAAAAAGAGAATAAGCAATCTGGCATGCTACCATATTCGTTTCATCTGAATTGGTAACGGCGACCAGCATATCGGCATCTTCTGCCCCTGCTTCACGCAGCACTCGTGGGTGAGAGGCATAGCCCGTAACGACACGCAGGTCAAACTTATCCTGAAGCTGGCGTAACCGATTAGCATCAGTATCAACGACAGTGATGTCATTGTTTTCACCCGCTAAATTTTCCGCCAGTGTTCCGCCGACCTGACCCGCGCCAAGAATGATAATTTTCATAATAAGCCATGCCGTTTATTAATTGCTGTCTGTTGCAGACAATACTGGGTTCAATATCAGTTTTTTACCAGCTTCGCATAAAAGAAACCATCGCCACTATCGGCATGGGGAAGCATCTGTATACCTGGCATTTCTCTTGTACCTGTATCAACCAGTTTTGCATCGGCATGGCGAGTTAGGAAATCCGTAACTTGTTGAGCATTTTCTTGCGGCAGAATGGAGCAGGTAGCATAGACCATTGTGCCGCCGGTTTTGAGATGTGGCCAAATGGCATCAAGGATCTCTTTTTGTAGTGCAACCAGCTCTTCAATGTCTCTGTCTCGGCGCAACCACTTAATATCAGGATGACGACGAATCACACCCGTGGCTGAGCACGGGGCATCCAACAGAATGCGATCAAACACACGCCCTTCACACCATGAATCGGGGTAACGTCCATCGCCTTGTTTTACTTCGGCATGCATTTGTAACCGCAGTAAATTTTCTTTTACTCGGCCTAAACGTGTTTCATCTACATCGACAGCGAGTACATGAGATTTTGGTGCCGCTTCTAAAATGTGTGTCGTTTTTCCGCCAGGTGCAGCGCAGAGATCGAGGATCTGTTCGCCATCTTGTGGATCGAGCCAATAGACGCAGCCTTGAGCCGATGCATCTTGTACCGTTGCCCATCCTTGAGAAAATCCTGGCAATTGATCGACCGCACAGGGAGAGGCAAGTCGTATCGCATCGCTGTATTCAGCATGAGGAAATGCCTCGATACCCTCTTGTACTAACAAGTTTAAATACGCTTCACGTGTGTGGTGTAATCGATTCGCACGTAACCACATTGGGGGGCGTTGATTATTCGCCTCAACGATGTTTTGCCAGTGATTTGGATAGGCACGCTCAATGCGCGCCAGCAGCCAGCTTGGATGCAGGTAGTGGGACGAGTGAGTTGCCTCACGTTGAATCAGTTCTTCCTGCTGACGCTGAAATTGGCGTAATACACCATTAATCAGCCCCTTGAGTTGCGGTTTTTTTAACGCCACAGCACCTTCTACTGTTTCAGCCAGCGCTGCATGTGGCGGGATCCGCGTATATTGCAGTTGGTAGATGCCGACCATGATGAGGTAGTGCAGCGTGCGCTGTTTACCCGTCAGGGGCTTTGACATCAGTTGCTGAATACACCATTCCAACTGTGGTAAAATGCGTAATACGCCAAAGCAAAGCTCTTGCAAAAGTGCGCGATCTTTATCGGAGACTTCACGCTGATGAACGGGTAATAAGGCGCTGAGCGACTGTCCCTGATCCAGAACCTGTCCCACCACTTTTGCGGCAATGCTGCGTAAATTGTATGAGCTTTTCATGTGTTAGCGATGACGTATACGTAAAAAGAGAGGATATACCGGCATGACGCCGGTATGAAAAATAGATTAGTTCAGTGTATTACCGGGAACGAACCACTCACGACGTGAGTTAAGCAGATCCTGTGCACTCATTACTTTTTTGCCAGCAGGCTGCAATTCCTGAATATTCAAGATACCCGCAGCTGTTGCCACCTGAATACCTTGTTTATCTGCCTGAAGGATGGTTCCGGGCAATGAGCCATGTGCTGTGGTCATGACTTCCGCTTTCCAGACTTTCACCGGTTGTTCATCTACTGTGAAATAACTGACTGGCCAGGGATTGAAAGCACGAATACAGCGCTCAAGCTGCTCAGCAGATAACTGCCAGTTTAGGCGAGCTTCTTCTTTGCTGAGTTTTTCTGCATAGGTAGCAAGGGCGTCATTTTGCGCTTCAGCGACAGCGCTGCCATCAGCAAGTTGTTCCAGCGTTTCCAATAAGCCACGTGGTCCCAGCTCAGCAAGTTTATCGTACAACGTTGCGCTGGTATCTTGAGGCAGGATGGGGCATGAAATTTTGTGCAGCATTGCGCCAGTATCGAGTCCGACATCCATTTGCATGATCGTCACACCGGTTTCACTATCCCCAGCCCACAGTGCGCGCTGAATTGGCGCCGCACCACGCCAGAGAGGCAACAGAGAACCGTGGACATTAATGCAGCCAAGGCGCGGCATGGATAATACGGGCTGCGGCAGAATTAAGCCGTAGGCGACAACGACCATAACATCGGCATTTAACGCCTGAACCATCGCCTGATTTTCTGCCGGTCGCAGAGATTTGGGCTGAAAAACAGGGATGCTATGTTGCTCTGCGAGTACTTTTACCGGGCTGGGGGTGAGCTTGTTGCCCCTGCCTGCTGGGCGATCGGGCTGGGTGAAAACGCCAACGACCTCATGTCCTGATGATAAAAGCGCGTCAAGGTGACGCGCTGCAAAGTCAGGGGTGCCGGCAAAGATTATGCGTAAAGAATCAGACACGGTGCTTCCTGTCAGGATGAAAATTAGCGGGCCCGGCTATTCTGCTTAGCCAGTTTTTCCAGTTTTTGACGAATGCGCTGGCGTTTAAGTGGGGAAAGGTAATCGATAAACAGTTTCCCAACCAGATGATCCATTTCATGCTGAATACAAATGGCAAGTAGCTCACTTGCTTCAAGTTCGAACGTTTTACCTTCACGATCCAATGCACGCACTTTTACATGCTCTGCACGAGGAACCAGCGCACGCGTTTCAGGGATCGACAGGCAACCTTCTTCAATACCCGTATCGCCGCTCTTTTCAATCAGTTCGGGATTGATCAGCACCAGCCGTTGGTTTCGTTCTTCAGAAACGTCAATGACAATGATGCGTTGATGAATATCCACTTGTGTTGCGGCCAGCCCAATACCTTCTTCTTCGTACATGGTATCGAACATATCATCCACGATACGTTGAATATCTGCATTGACTTCTTTTACGGGCTGCGCAGTGATGCGGAGCCGCTCGTCTGGAAAATGTAATACCTGCAAAACTGACATATATGTTTAGATCTGTATCTGAATAGTGAGAGAGTCTTAGCGCTCATTCTAGACATTTCCTGCCCCGATTGACAGCATCAGCTCTGAATTGCACCACTTATCTGAACATAGCGGAATAAGGGACGCTGATGCTATCAACGGAAATTTGGCTACGTATGACGGGCGTAAGGCACCTGGGCGCTTTACGTGCTCGGGCTATTGTCAGAAAACTTATTGATTTAAAGGCGTTCGATAACGAGAGCCTGAGTGCGTTAGGCCTGTCTGATGATCAAATAGAACAATTCTGTTCCTATGATCGTAAGACCTTGGAAGAAACACTCAATTGGTTGTCTTATCCTAATCATCATATCGTGACGTGCGAAGATGCCCTGTATCCCTTTCTGTTGAGCAACATTCGTGATTTTCCACTGTTGCTTTTTGTATCTGGCTCTCCTGAGTTATTGGCATCGCCACAAATATCGATTATTGGTAGCCGAGGCTGCAGTGCTTACGGTGAACGCTGGGGAGGATTTTTTGCTCAAGAACTTGCCGCAAGTGACCTCACAATAACAAGTGGGTTAGCCATTGGCATTGATGGTATTGCTCATCGGGCTGCTTTGGATGCAGGGGGGAGAACCATTGCCGTATTGGGAAGTGGGTTGGAGAATATTTATCCCAAGCGGCACGCTAAGCTTGCAGAACGTATTTGTGGCACTGGCGGTGCATTGGTCTCCGAATTTCCCCTTGCGATGCCGCCTTTCCCAACCAACTTTCCCAGAAGAAATCGCATCATTAGCGGACTAGGGTTGGGTGTTCTGGTCATTGAGGCATCTATCCGCAGCGGATCGCTGGTCACGGCGCGTTATGCTTTAGAACAAGGACGGGAGGTTTTCGCTCTGCCAGGGCCAATAGGTAATCCTATGACTGAAGGGACGCACTGGTTGATCCAGCAAGGAGCCTGCCTGGTTACACATCCGAAGGATATTCTTGAGCAGTTGGTGAGTGAGCTACAGTGGCTGTCAATGGAAAGCGGGAAAACTATTTCTAACGAAGAAGAGGATGGCGAATTGCCATTTGCCGACGTGTTGGCTAACGTAGGAGATGAGGTTACACCTGTTGACGTTGTCGCTGAACGTGCCGGCCAACCTGTGCCAGAGATAGTCACCAAGCTATTAGAGCTGGAGTTAGCAGGATGGATCGCAGCAGTACCCGGCGGCTATGTCCGATTAAGGAGGGCAGGCCATGTTCGACGTACTCATGTACTTGTTTGAGAGCTACATCCACAATGAAACTGAAATGCGTGTCGATCAGGATACGTTAACTGATGACCTCACCCGCGCTGGATTCGATCGTAACGATATCTATAGCGCGTTGAGTTGGCTGGAAAAATTGGCCGATATTCAGGAAGGGCAGACTGCTCCGCTTTATTTGGCGAACGATCCTCTGGCTATGCGGATCTATATGCAGGATGAAGAGTTGCGTCTTGATGCGGAATGTCGTGGCTTTTTATTGTTCCTTGAGCAAATTCAGGTTCTGAATCTTGAAACGCGGGAGATGGTCATCGAACGCGTCATGGCGTTGGAAACGCAGGAGTTTGATCTGGAAGATCTGAAGTGGGTCATCCTCATGGTGCTTTTCAATGTGCCTGGCTGTGAGAATGCCTATCAGCAAATGGAAGAATTACTCTTTGAGGTCAATGACGGTTATGTGCAATAGCCAGAGGGATAACATTTCGAATGGCTAAGCCCGTACTGTTTGCTGAAAGAAAACAGGAAATATGTCCAGACTGTGGGTCAGTGCTGGTTATCCGTTCTGGTCGGCACGGCCCGTTTCTCGGCTGTTCTGCGTATCCAGAATGCGAATTCATTCGCCCACTGAAAGCACAGGCTGATGGACATATCGTCAAAGTGTTGGATGGGCAGCAATGCCCACTTTGTCAGTCGACATTGGTACTCAGGCAAGGCCGTTATGGGATGTTCATCGGCTGTGGCAATTACCCTGAATGCCATCATACCGAGACTATCGATCGCCCTGATGAAACGGCGATTCGATGTCCACAGTGTCATGAAGGTACGTTGTTACAACGTAAGTCTCGCTACGGCAAGGTGTTTCATTCTTGCGATCGCTATCCCGATTGTCAGTTTACGTTAAACCATAAACCGATAGCGGGTGAGTGTCCTTCTTGCCATTACGCCTTATTGTTTGAGAAAAAAACGGCACAAGGTACCAAGCTATTTTGTGCCAGTAAATTATGTGGAAAGCCGATAGCGGCAGAAGTTGATAAGAATGAGTGATGTCTCTGATGAACTAATGATTCCCGTTTTACGGGAATTACATAACCAGCAGGTTATTGCGTACCCGACTGAAGCAGTATTCGGGTTGGGCTGCGATCCTGATAGTGAAGTGGCGGTTAATCGCCTGCTAGCGTTAAAACAGCGCCCTTGGCAAAAAGGACTGATCTTGATTGCGGCAGATTTTAGCCAACTGGCTCCTTATATTGATGACAGCGCGTTATCCGATGAGCAGAAAGCTATGATGTTTTCCACATGGCCTGGTCCGGTTACTTGGGTATTGCCTGCAAAACGCACGACTCCGCAGTGGTTAACGGGGCAATTTTCTTCACTTGCGGTGCGCGTTAGCGACCACCCGTTAGTCAAAGAACTGTGCCAGCGTTACGGTAAACCGCTGGTGTCGACTAGCGCCAATTTAAGTGGTCAACCTCCTTGCCGCACGGCTCAGGAAGTTTCTCAACAGTTTGGTGATGATTTTCCTGTGCTAGTTGGGGATGTCGGCGGAAGAATGAACCCATCAGAAATCAGGGATGTATTAACAGGCGAACTTATTCGTCAGGGGTAACGGTAAGTTGGAGGGGAACGTGTCTGAAGTAACGTCTTTTGCAGTTTTTGGCAATCCGATTGCACATAGTAAATCACCTCGCATACATGAGCTATTTGCTGCACAGACGGGGATAACGTTGACGTATGAGCGCGTTTTAGCGCCTCTGGATGATTTTGAGCAGGTGCTACGCCAGTATTTTCTCGATGGCGCAGGCGGTGCGAATGTGACTGCGCCCTTTAAAGAACGTGCCTTTGCCGAAGCCGATGAATGTAGCGAATGCGCGGCGCTTGCTGGGGCGGTCAACACATTGAAGAGGCTGAGTGACGGTCGCCTGTTTGGTGATAATACAGATGGCATTGGTTTACTTAGCGATCTGCAACGATTGGCGCTGGTAAAGCCGTTGGATCGTGTGTTGCTGGTTGGTGCTGGTGGTGCAGCGCGAGGGGTTATCCAACCCTTACTGGCCTATGGCTGTACGATTGTGCTGACGAATAGGACGTTTTCCAAGGCTGATGAATTAGTTAAGATCTTCAGTGGCATTGGAGATATTCAAGCTGTTGCTCTCGACGATTTACATGGCCAGTCATTCGATCTGATCATTAATGCGACATCTTCTGGGATGTACGACAGTATTCCTAACTTACCGCCAGAACTCATTTCGCCTGATACAGGTTGCTATGACATGTTCTATCTGCCGCAACTGACACCTTTTTTGTCATGGTGCGTACAGCATGGTGCTATCCGCTATGCAGATGGTTTGGGAATGTTAGTGGGGCAAGCGGCCCATGCGTTTAAGCTTTGGCATGGCGTGATGCCTGATGTGGAACCCGTGATCGGTTTACTCAAGCAGGATCTTGCAAAGTGAATCAGGCGATCCAGTTCCCAGATCGTGAAAGTTGGGATGATAAGGTAATGGCGATCCGCTTTCCCGTTTTAGTGAATGGCTTTCAGCAGGAATGTCTAGTGAGCGCAACACAGCTCCAGCAACGCTATGGCGGCGATAGCCCTGAACAGTGGCTGGCGCTGTTCAGGGAGTATCGATGGGATCTTGAAGATGAATTGGAAAAAATGATCGTTGCTGAAGAATGGGATGGTGAAGGCTGCTACTCGTTGTCCTGAGCAAGATATTCATCTTTCCAACGAACATAGTTGTTTGCCGAGTAAATCAACCCCTCTATTTCTTCTTGAGTTAGCGGTCGGATTTTTTTAACTGGGCTGCCGAGGTATAGATGTCCCTTCTCTAGCCGCTTTCCAGGGGGGACCAGGCTACCGGCGCCGATCATGACATCATCCTCAATAACGGCGCCATCCAGGAGTATTGACCCCATTCCTACCAGAACCCGATTTCCTATTTGGCAACCATGCAACATCGCTTTATGGCCTACAGTGACATCTTCCCCAATAATAAGCGGGTTACCTTCTGGCTTTTTCTCTGAACAGTGGGTTACATGGAGCACGGATCCATCCTGAATATTACTCCTGGCACCGATAGTGATGTAGTTAACATCACCGCGTATGGCGACAAGGGGCCAGACACCGACATCATCGCCTAGTGTTACTTTGCCAATCACCACGCTGGAATGATCGACCATGACTCTTTCTCTTAAAACGGGAGAAATACCGTTATAACGGCGGAATGTTTTTGCGCTCATCGACAACCTCGTAGTTATTTACCACATTACTGATTATTCGCATTACAGACAAAATATCGACAGATATGAGACACCGGCAACTGAAAAGTGGGGTGGATCGAGTAAGATCTCATCGAAAGGGTCGAAAAACAGGCGAACAGAAAAAAAGATCAAGAAAGTTGTTGTGTAACGAAAACGGATCCCTATAATGCGCCTCCATCGATACGGTGCTGTGAACACACAACCGGGTCGATAAAGAAAGAGGAAACGCTTTAAAATAAACGTTGACTCTGCAGGTGATAAGCGTAGTATACGCCACCTCGCGAAGTGGTTAAGGCCGCAACGCGACGCTCTTTAACAATTTAATCAGACAATCTGTGTGGGCACTCACAAGACCGTATCTTGACGATATAAAAAGTCTTGAAGAGTGAACAACAGTAAATTCATTACGAATAAACAGTTTTAATTCTTTGAGCATCGCTGACGAGTTCAGCAAATCAAACAAATCTTAAATTGAAGAGTTTGATCATGGCTCAGATTGAACGCTGGCGGCAGGCCTAACACATGCAAGTCGGGCGGTAGCACAGAGGAGCTTGCTCCTTGGGTGACGAGCGGCGGACGGGTGAGTAATGTCTGGGAAACTGCCTGATGGAGGGGGATAACTACTGGAAACGGTAGCTAATACCGCATAACGTCTTCGGACCAAAGCGGGGGACCTTCGGGCCTCGCGCCATCAGATGTGCCCAGATGGGATTAGCTGGTAGGTGAGGTAATGGCTCACCTAGGCGACGATCCCTAGCTGGTCTGAGAGGATGACCAGCCACACTGGAACTGAGACACGGTCCAGACTCCTACGGGAGGCAGCAGTGGGGAATATTGCACAATGGGCGCAAGCCTGATGCAGCCATGCCGCGTGTGTGAAGAAGGCCTTCGGGTTGTAAAGCACTTTCAGCGGGGAGGAAGGCGGTGAGATTAATACTCTCACCGATTGACGTTACCCGCAGAAGAAGCACCGGCTAACTCCGTGCCAGCAGCCGCGGTAATACGGAGGGTGCAAGCGTTAATCGGAATGACTGGGCGTAAAGCGCACGCAGGCGGTTTGTTAAGTCAGATGTGAAATCCCCGAGCTTAACTTGGGAACTGCATTTGAAACTGGCAAGCTAGAGTCTTGTAGAGGGGGGTAGAATTCCAGGTGTAGCGGTGAAATGCGTAGAGATCTGGAGGAATACCGGTGGCGAAGGCGGCCCCCTGGACAAAGACTGACGCTCAGGTGCGAAAGCGTGGGGAGCAAACAGGATTAGATACCCTGGTAGTCCACGCTGTAAACGATGTCGATTTGGAGGTTGTGCCCTTGAGGCGTGGCTTCCGGAGCTAACGCGTTAAATCGACCGCCTGGGGAGTACGACCGCAAGGTTAAAACTCAAATGAATTGACGGGGGCCCGCACAAGCGGTGGAGCATGTGGTTTAATTCGATGCAACGCGAAGAACCTTACCTACTCTTGACATCCAGAGAACTTAGCAGAGATGCTTTGGTGCCTTCGGGAACTCTGAGACAGGTGCTGCATGGCTGTCGTCAGCTCGTGTTGTGAAATGTTGGGTTAAGTCCCGCAACGAGCGCAACCCTTATCCTTTGTTGCCAGCGGTTAGGCCGGGAACTCAAAGGAGACTGCCAGTGATAAACTGGAGGAAGGTGGGGATGACGTCAAGTCATCATGGCCCTTACGAGTAGGGCTACACACGTGCTACAATGGCGTATACAAAGAGAAGCGACCTCGCGAGAGCAAGCGGACCTCATAAAGTACGTCGTAGTCCGGATTGGAGTCTGCAACTCGACTCCATGAAGTCGGAATCGCTAGTAATCGTAGATCAGAATGCTACGGTGAATACGTTCCCGGGCCTTGTACACACCGCCCGTCACACCATGGGAGTGGGTTGCAAAAGAAGTAGGTAGCTTAACCTTCGGGAGGGCGCTTACCACTTTGTGATTCATGACTGGGGTGAAGTCGTAACAAGGTAACCGTAGGGGAACCTGCGGTTGGATCACCTCCTTACCAAGAAGATGTGGGTTGAGTGAAGTGCTCACACAGATTGTCTGATGAAAATAACGAGCAAAAGCGTCAACAAAGTACGGTGTCGTGTCCCCTTCGTCTAGAGGCCTAGGACACCGCCCTTTCACGGCGGTAACAGGGGTTCGAATCCCCTAGGGGACGCCAGCGCATCCGACCATTCCGGTGAAAGCGGGGGTCTTCAGTAAGTAATCTGCTTACCTCATATCTTAAAACTGATTAGCGATAGTCAGGGTTTAAGATATTGCTCTTTAACAATCTGGAACAAGCTGAAAATTGAAACATGACAGCTTAATATGCATGACTGCCTTCGGGTGAGTTGTGATGATTCTGTCTGTCAATGAGTCTCTCAAATAATCACAGCACGATAATGACTTTGATTTATCAAAGACACCTTCGGGTTGTGAGGTTAAGCGACTAAGCGTACACGGTGGATGCCTAGGCAGTCAGAGGCGATGAAGGGCGTGCTAATCTGCGATAAGCGTCGGTAAGCTGATATGAAGCGTTATACCCGACGATACCCGAATGGGGAAACCCAGTGTGTTTCGACACACTATCATTAACTGAATCCATAGGTTAATGAGGCGAACCGGGGGAACTGAAACATCTCAGTACCCCGAGGAAAAGAAATCAACCGAGATTCCCCCAGTAGCGGCGAGCGAACGGGGAAGAGCCCAGAACCTGAATCAGTTTGTGTGTTAGTGGAAGCGTCTGGAAAGTCGCACAGTAAAGGGTGATAGTCCCGTACACAAAAATGCACAAGGTGTGAGTTCGATGAGTAGGGCGGGACACGTGACATCCTGTCTGAATATGGGGGGACCATCCTCCAAGGCTAAATACTCCTGACTGACCGATAGTGAACCAGTACCGTGAGGGAAAGGCGAAAAGAACCCCGGCGAGGGGAGTGAAATAGAACCTGAAACCGTGTACGTACAAGCAGTGGGAGCCTACTTGTTAGGTGACTGCGTACCTTTTGTATAATGGGTCAGCGACTTATATTCTGTAGCAAGGTTAACCGTTTAGGGGAGCCGCAGGGAAACCGAGTCTTAACTGGGCGTTAAGTTGCAGGGTATAGACCCGAAACCCGGTGATCTAGCCATGGGCAGGTTGAAGGTTGGGTAACACTAACTGGAGGACCGAACCGACTAATGTTGAAAAATTAGCGGATGACTTGTGGCTGGGGGTGAAAGGCCAATCAAACCGGGAGATAGCTGGTTCTCCCCGAAAGCTATTTAGGTAGCGCCTCGTGAATTCATCTTCGGGGGTAGAGCACTGTTTCGGCTAGGGGGTCATCCCGACTTACCAACCCGATGCAAACTGCGAATACCGAAGAATGTTATCACGGGAGACACACGGCGGGTGCTAACGTTCGTCGTGAAGAGGGAAACAACCCAGACCGCCAGCTAAGGTCCCAAAGTCATGGTTAAGTGGGAAACGATGTGGGAAGGCACAGACAGCCAGGATGTTGGCTTAGAAGCAGCCATCATTTAAAGAAAGCGTAATAGCTCACTGGTCGAGTCGGCCTGCGCGGAAGATGTAACGGGGCTAAACCATGCACCGAAGCTGCGGCAGCGACACTCAGGTGTTGTTGGGTAGGGGAGCGTTCTGTAAGCCTGCGAAGGTGGCCTGTGAGGGCTGCTGGAGGTATCAGAAGTGCGAATGCTGACATAAGTAACGATAATGCGGGTGAAAAACCCGCACGCCGGAAGACCAAGGGTTCCTGTCCAACGTTAATCGGGGCAGGGTGAGTCGACCCCTAAGGCGAGGCTGAAAAGCGTAGTCGATGGGAAACAGGTTAATATTCCTGTACTGGGTGTTACTGCGAAGGGGGACGGAGAAAGCTAGGTTATCCGGGCGACGGTTGTCCCGGTTTAAGCGTGAAGGTGGGTGACTTTGGTAAATCCGGGTCATCGTTAACACTGAGGCGTGATGACGAGTCACTACGGTGATGAAGTAACTGATGCTACGCTTCCAGGAAAAGCCTCTAAGCTCCAGGTAACACCGAATCGTACCCCAAACCGACACAGGTGGTCAGGTAGAGAATACTCAGGCGCTTGAGAGAACTCGGGTGAAGGAACTAGGCAAAATGGTGCCGTAACTTCGGGAGAAGGCACGCTGGTGTAAGGTGAAGTCCCTTGCGGATGGAGCTGAGACCAGTCGAAGATACCAGCTGGCTGCAACTGTTTAATAAAAACACAGCACTGTGCAAACACGAAAGTGGACGTATACGGTGTGACGCCTGCCCGGTGCCGGAAGGTTAATTGATGGGGTTATCCGTAAGGAGAAGCTCTTGATCGAAGCCCCGGTAAACGGCGGCCGTAACTATAACGGTCCTAAGGTAGCGAAATTCCTTGTCGGGTAAGTTCCGACCTGCACGAATGGCGTAATGATGGCCAGGCTGTCTCCACCCGAGACTCAGTGAAATTGAACTCGCTGTGAAGATGCAGTGTACCCGCGGCAAGACGGAAAGACCCCGTGAACCTTTACTATAGCTTGACACTGAACCTTGAGCCTTGATGTGTAGGATAGGTGGGAGGCTTTGAAGTGTGGACGCCAGTCTGCATGGAGCCGACCTTGAAATACCACCCTTTAATGTTTGATGTTCTAACGTGGGCCCGTAAACCGGGTTGCGGACAGTGTCTGGTGGGTAGTTTGACTGGGGCGGTCTCCTCCCAAAGCGTAACGGAGGAGCACGAAGGTTAGCTAATCCTGGTCGGACATCAGGAGGTTAGTGCAAAGGCATAAGCTAGCTTGACTGCGAGAGTGACAGCTCGAGCAGGTGCGAAAGCAGGTCTTAGTGATCCGGTGGTTCTGAATGGAAGGGCCATCGCTCAACGGATAAAAGGTACTCCGGGGATAACAGGCTGATACCGCCCAAGAGTTCATATCGACGGCGGTGTTTGGCACCTCGATGTCGGCTCATCACATCCTGGGGCTGAAGTAGGTCCCAAGGGTATGGCTGTTCGCCATTTAAAGTGGTACGCGAGCTGGGTTTAGAACGTCGTGAGACAGTTCGGTCCCTATCTGCCGTGGGCGCTGGAAGATTGAGAGGGGTTGCTCCTAGTACGAGAGGACCGGAGTGAACGCACCACTGGTGTACGGGTTGTGATGCCAATTGCATTGCCCGGTAGCTAAGTGCGGAAGAGATAACCGCTGAAAGCATCTAAGCGGGAAACTTGCCTCGAGATGAGTCTTCCCTGGGTACTTGATACCCCTGAAGGGCCGTTGAAGACGACGACGTAGATAGGCTGGGTGTGTAAGCGTAGCGATACGTTGAGCTGACCAGTACTAATGACCCGAGAGGCTTAACCTTACAACACCGAAGGTGTTTTGAGTGATGATGACTCATAAAAAACAATACTCAGCTTGTTCGAAGATTGGTTCTGATGGTTGTGCAGAGAGAAGCGAAAGCGACTGAAGTGCGACGGTTGGAATGAAACAGAATTTGCCTGGCGGCGATAGCGCGGTGGTCCCACCTGACCCCATGCCGAACTCAGAAGTGAAACGCCGTAGCGCCGATGGTAGTGTGGGGCTTCCCCATGTGAGAGTAGGGAACTGCCAGGCATCAAATAGTGGAAGGCCCCTGTCGAAAGACAGGGGCTTTTTGCTGTCTGCGTTTTGGAGAAGACAACACCGTCAGGAAGACCCATCATGAATCTCTATATCCAAATCCGTAAAAATCAAATAACCGTACGTAATCTTGCCACTCAGCGTGAGGTTTCCACGCAGAGTGCATTTAGTAACAATAGAATTTTGGTCGCTGATTTTATGAATGCCGCAGAGACTCTACGGGGTGTTGTTCGTCAGGTTGCTCCCTGTAATTGGTGTAACTGGTTCAGTAGCACAACACTACTGATTCACGCTCTGGAGATGAATGAAGGAGGGCTTTCTCCTGTAGAGGAACGCATACTTCAGGAGATCACCGTCATTAGCTATCGTAAATCTAGGCTCATTGTTATTTCTAGCGCTGTTCCTCTGAGTGATTCTGACGCGCTCAAACGTATTCAGCAGAAGTCGTTCTGATGGTGCATACTGAATCTCGTGAAACATTTTCACCTTATGCGCTGAGCACTCGACATTAGAACGAAAACTCGCTATCTTCGGGCATCTGGATGTCTAAACGTTTAAACGTATGCTTTGAGGATATAAGGTTATGCCAATTCGGGTTCCTGATGAGTTACCAGCCGTCAATTTTCTGCGTAATGAGAACGTCTTTGTCATGACGTCCTCGCGTGCTAAAACGCAGGAAATACGTCCCCTCAAAGTGCTGGTGCTGAACCTGATGCCTAAAAAGATCGAGACTGAAAACCAGTTTCTGCGCCTGCTATCCAATTCGCCATTACAGATCGATATTCAACTGCTACGTATCGATAGTCGTGAATCGAAGAATACGCCAGCCGAGCATTTGAATAACTTCTACTGTGATTTCGAGGACATTCAGGATGAAAACTTTGATGGCTTGATTGTCACTGGCGCCCCGCTGGGATTAGTCGATTTCTGCGATGTTGTTTATTGGCCACAGATCGCACGTGTCATTGAGTGGGCAAAAGAGCATGTTACCTCCACATTATTCGTGTGTTGGGCTGTGCAGGCTGCTCTCAATATCCTCTACGGTATTCCCAAGATGACCCGTAAGGAAAAGCTATCTGGCGTTTATTCTCATCAAACGTTACAACCCCATGCATTGCTGACCCGTGGCTTTGACGAAACGTTCCTGGCACCACATTCGCGCTATGCGGATTTTCCGGTTGATGTGATTCGCCAGCATACAGATTTGGATATTTTGGTTGAGTCAGAGCAAGCGGGCGCCTATCTGTTTGCCAGCAAAGATAAGCGTTTGGCGTTTGTTACCGGACACCCAGAGTATGATGCCCTCACGCTAGCGGGAGAATTTTTCCGTGATTACGACGCCGGATTGGATCCGGCGGTTCCGGTTAACTATTTCCCTGACGACAACCCTGAACTGGCACCGAAAGCGAGCTGGCGTAGCCACGGACATCTGCTGTTTGTTAACTGGCTGAATTACTACGTCTACCAGATTACGCCTTATGATTTACGTCGCATGAACCCTACGTTGGACTAAGTCATCTCCCTTCTTTTCTCTAAGGCACCTTTTAAGGTGCCTTTCTTTTTGTGCTGAATTATTTCATTTCTATTGATGAGTGAAAGTCATTTCTTTTCTCTTTCTATTTTTATCTTCATATTTATTAATAAGTTATTTTTAAAAAATGATAAAAATGGAAATTGTTTTTGATTTTGTTTTTTATTGTATTACGCTTAATTCTGTCGGCTAAGAAATGTACATACTGGTTTGCCGATTTGGCGGTTGTTGATGAATGAAGCGGAATCTGAAAAGGAACCACGAATGATGCAGCAGACGATAAACAGAGAATTGGCGTTTAGTCAGCGTTTTGGCGAAGGTGAGAAGCAAATTCTTACGGAGGAAGCGATTGATTTTTTAACGGAGCTGGTCGCGCATTTCACACCGGCACGTAATCAGTTGCTCGCCGAACGGCAGGTCCAGCAGCGTAATATCGATCAGGGTAAGCTACCTGATTTTATTTCAGAAACGGCTTCCATTCTTGATAAAGCGTGGACAATACGCGGTATTCCCGATGACCTTCAGGATCGTCGTGTTGAGATTACCGGCCCGGTCGAACGCAAGATGGTAATCAATGCATTGAATGCCAATGTGAAGGTTTTCATGGCGGACTTTGAGGATTCACTGTCGCCGGGATGGGAAAAGGTCATTGACGGGCAAATCAACTTACGTGATGCCGTACGCGGTACGATTTCCTATATCAATGAAACAGGAAAAATCTACCAGTTGAAACCCAATCCTGCCGTATTGATTTGCCGTGTGCGCGGCTTGCATCTGCCCGAAAAACATGTGTCCTGGCAGGGGGAAGCGATCCCCGGCAGCCTGTTCGACTTCGCGCTGTATTTTTTCCATAACTATCAGGAATTACTGAAGAAAGGGAGTGGCCCTTATTTCTATCTGCCAAAGACGCAGTCATGGCAGGAAGCGGCCTGGTGGAATGATATTTTCTGCTATACCGAAGATCGTTTTGACCTGCCACGCGGGACGATTAAAGCAACGGTGTTGATTGAAACGCTGCCTGCTGTTTTCCAGATGGACGAAATCCTCTACCACTTGCGCGATCATATCGTTGGGCTGAACTGCGGCCGCTGGGACTACATCTTCAGCTATATCAAAACATTAAAGAACCACGGCGATCGCGTTCTGCCTGACCGCCAGTCGGTGACGATGGAAAAACCCTTCCTTAGCGCTTACTCACGGCTGTTGATCAAAACCTGCCATCGCCGTGGTGCGTTCGCCATGGGTGGGATGGCGGCGTTCATCCCAAGTAAGGACGCGGAACGTAATAACTGGGTGTTAGACAAGGTTCGTAAAGACAAAGAGCTGGAAGCTCACAATGGGCATGATGGCACCTGGGTGGCTCATCCGGGGCTGGCAGATGCGGTAATGGAGGTGTTCGATCGGGCGTTAGGTGAGCGTAAAAATCAGCTCGATATTCGCCGTGAGCAAGACGCCCCCATTCGCGCCGAGGAATTGCTGGAGCCTTGTCCGGGAGAGCGCACGGAAGTGGGGATGCGCGCGAATATCCGTGTTGCGGTGCAATACATCGAAGCATGGATATCCGGTAATGGCTGCGTCCCGATTTATGGGCTGATGGAGGACGCAGCGACGGCAGAAATTTCCCGTACCTCAATTTGGCAGTGGATTCGTCACGGCAAGACATTGAGCGATGGTCGCGTGATCACCAAGGCGCTGTTCCGCCAGATGTTGGCCGAAGAGATGTTTGTGATTCAGGAAGAGCTCGGTGATGCCCGTTTCAGCGGAGGGCGTTTTGATGATGCCGCCCGGCTGATGGAGCAAATTACCACGCAAGATGAGCTGATCGACTTCCTGACACTACCCGGCTACGCACTGCTTGATTAACCCTGACTGATAATAAAAAGGAACCTCTGCTATGACGACCTCTCGTACCCAACAAGTCCAGCATATTGAAAAAGAGTGGAAAACCGCCCGCTGGGAAGGCATTACGCGCCCTTACAGCGCAGAAGATGTGATTAATCTACGGGGCTCGGTGAACCCGGAATGTACGCTCGCGCAGCTCGGTGCAGCTAAGTTGTGGAATCTGCTGCATGGTGACGCCCGCAAAGGCTATGTGAATTGCCTGGGGGCGCTGACGGGAGGGCAGGCTTTACAGCAGGCGAAAGCCGGTATTGAAGCGATTTATCTTTCCGGCTGGCAGGTGGCGGCTGACGCCAATCTGGCGTCGAGCATGTATCCCGATCAGTCGCTCTACCCGGCGAATTCTGTGCCTGCGGTGATTGAACGCATCAATAATACGTTTCGGCGTGCCGATCAGATCCAATGGGCAAACCACATTGAGCCGGGCGACAAGCGCCATACCGACTACTTCCTGCCGATTGTGGCAGATGCGGAAGCGGGATTCGGCGGCGTGCTTAACGCATTTGAGCTGATGAAATCGATGATTGAAGCGGGAGCCGCAGCGGTTCACTTTGAGGATCAACTGGCATCGGCGAAGAAATGCGGCCACATGGGCGGTAAAGTGCTGGTTCCCACTCAGGAAGCGGTTCAGAAGCTGATTGCCGCGCGTCTGGCGGCGGATGTGTTGGGGGTGCCTACTTTACTGGTTGCGCGAACCGATGCGGATGCGGCGGATTTGCTGACGTCTGACTGTGATAAATACGATCGTGATTTCATCACCGGAGAACGCACGGTAGAGGGATTCTATCGTACCCGTGCGGGGATTGAGCAGGCTATCAGCCGCGGTTTGGCCTATGCACCTTATGCCGATCTGGTGTGGTGTGAAACGTCTACACCGGATTTATCGCTGGCGCGCCGTTTTGCTGAAGCTATCCACGCGAAGTTCCCCGGTAAGCTGCTGGCATACAACTGTTCACCTTCCTTTAACTGGAAGAAGAATCTGGATGACAGCACGATTGCGCGTTTTCAGGATGAGTTGTCGGCGATGGGTTACAAGTATCAGTTCATTACGCTGGCGGGTATCCACAGTATGTGGTTCAACATGTTTGACCTGGCGCATGCCTATGCGCAGGGTGAAGGGATGAGACACTACGTAGAAAAGGTACAGCAGCCTGAGTTTGAAGCGATTAAGGATGGCTATACCTTCTCATCGCATCAGCAGGAGGTAGGGACCGGCTACTTCGATAAGGTGACAAACATCATTCAGGGAGGCGAGTCTTCGGTGACGGCGCTGACGGGATCGACGGAAGAACAGCAGTTCTGATCCTAACCCGGTCAGTGAACCGCTGGCCGGGTTTCATCTGGAGATCATGATGACGCGTGACCTTGAAAAGCTGGTGGCGCAGACGATCCTGCAAGGGTTTGATGCGCAATATGGACGTTTTCTCGAAGTGACGGCGGGGGCGCAGCAGCGCTTTGAACAGGCTGACTGGCCTGCCGTACAACAGGCAATGAAACAGCGTATTCATCTATACGATCACCACGTTGGTTTGGTGGTTGAACAGTTGCGCTGTATTACCGGTATCCGCTGTGATGACGCGGATTTTTTGGCGCGAGTGAAGCATATCTACACCCGATTACTACCGGACTACCCGCGTTTTGAGATTGCTGAGAGTTTCTTTAATTCCGTCTACTGTCGGCTGTTTAACCATCGGGAACTGACGCCGGATAAGCTATTTGTTTTCAGTTCTCAGCCTGAACAGCGTTTTCGTGAGATTCCCCGACCTATCGCCAAGACATTTATGCCAACCGACGGCTGGCAGAACATGTTGGAAAAATTGTTGGGTGATGTGCCGCTGCGGTTACCGTGGGAAGATTTGCCACGTGATATTGGTTATATCGCGGCGTATTTACAGCGCACTTTCTCTGCGGAGCAGCTGGCTCAGGCGACATTACAGGTGGCTAACGAGCTGTTTTATCGCAACAAAGCGGCCTGGCTGGTGGGCAAGTTGTCGCTCCCTGGCGGTATTTTTCCGTTCCTGTTGCCGATTCACCACAATGAGCGCGGTGCGCTATTTATTGATACCTGCTTAACCAGTCAGGCGGATGCCAGCATTGTGTTTGGCTTCGCCCGTTCTTACTTCATGGTGTATGCCCCGCTGCCGTCTGCGCTGGTGGCCTGGCTGCGGGATATTTTGCCGGGGAAGACGACGGCGGAGCTTTATTTGGCTATTGGCTGCCAGAAGCACAGTAAAACCGAGTATTACCGTGAATATCTGCACTACATTGCTGAATCAGAAGAGCAGTTCATCATCGCGCCCGGCGTGAAAGGGATGGTGATGCTGGTGTTTACGCTGCCTTCTTTCGATCGCGTCTTTAAGGTCATCAAAGATCGTTTTGCGCCGCAGAAAGAAGTGAGCGCGGAGCGGGTCATGGCGTGCTATCAACTGGTGAAAGAGCACGATCGCGTTGGGCGCATGGCGGATACGCAGGAATATGAAAACTTCGTGATTGATAAGCATCGCATCAGCCCGGAACTGCTGGATGAGCTTTGGCATGAGGTGCCAGAGAAGCTGGAAGATCTGGGCGATCGGTTGGTGATTCGGCACTTGTACATGGAACGCCGGATGACGCCGCTGAATCTCTATCTTGAGCAGGCAAATGCACAGCAGTTGCATGATGTGATTGAAGAGTATGGTAATGCCATCAAACAGCTGGCGGCGGCGAACATTTTCCCCGGCGACATGCTATTCAAGAATTTCGGCGTCACGCGTCATGGGCGGGTTGTGTTTTATGACTACGATGAAATTTGCTACATGACCGAGGTGAATTTCCGCAAAATACCACCGCCGCGTCACCCGGAAGATGAACTGGCCGCAGAGCCGTGGTACAGCGTTGCGCCGAATGATGTGTTTCCCGAAGAGTTCCCCCATTTCCTGTGTAGCGACCACCACATTCGCGCGCTGTTTGAGGAAATGCACGGCGATCTGTTTTGCGCGGATTACTGGCGGGCGCTACAGCAGCGTATCAGGGAAGGGCACATTGAGGATGTGTACGCCTACCGGCGGAGGAAGCGTTTTAGTCAACGAATAGAAATTTGAACAGTTCCCTTCTTCGGTTCGTTTATATTCTGTTTCAGAGAGCGTTTCGTGCGCCACAGCACCGCCATTCTTATGCGATACCGTATACGCGCCCGACGTAGGGCGGCTCAGTCGCCGCCGCCCTACGAACCCAGGCTTCCGGCTAAATTATGCCGCTACGCGGTGCCATCGGTGTTCATGATCGCTATTCGAGCCGTCAGTGACGCGTTCCTGACGCGGCACTGACTTTCGCGACGTCCTGTCGCTCACTCGGCGATCATGCTCACCGCTGCATAATTTTTACGCCGGATAATGGTAAAGCACGCCATAATTGGCAGCTTATTACGAGGAACACACCTTATTCATAACCCGCTGTATTCCTGCATCACCTGCTTGGCGGCTTTGATCACCAGTGCGCCGAGCTCCGTGACGCGGTCGTCCGTGATGCGAGATACGGGGCCGGAGATGGAAATGGCGGCGAAGGCGTCGTGGTGTTCATCCAAAATGCAGGCCGCGATACAGCGTAGCCCCAGCGCGTGCTCTTCGTCATCGAAGGAATAGCCCTGCTTGCGAATCAGCGACAGGTTTTCCTTCAGGGCTTGCGGCGAACTAAACGTGTGTGGCGTGTAGCCGTGCAGCCCTTTTTTGTGCAGCAACTGAGCGACCTGTGCATCAGGCAAATGCGCCAGAAAGGCTTTCCCGGCACCAGAAGCATGCATCGGCAGCTTACCGCCGATCGGCGCAGACATACGCATCAGTGCCGTGCACTGCACCTGATCGATAATGATCGCCTGGCTGTCGGTCTTATCAAGCACGGCCAGATTGACGGTTTCGCCCGAATCTTCCATCAGCTTGCGTACTATCGGATGCACAATCGCTAGCAGGTTGCGGCTTTGCAGAAAGCTACTGCCGACGATAAACGCGTGTGAGCCAATCGTCCACAGCCCCAAATCGCCAACCTGACGCACAAAGCCCTGCTGTTGCATGGTCGTGAGCAAGCGATGGGTCGTAGAATTCGGTAAACCTGCCTGTTGAGCGAGATCGGTTAGCGCCACGCTGCCGTTTGCTCTGGCGATATACTCCAGCAGCGTCAGGCCACGGGTCAGCGACTGAACCTGCCCGGTCGGCTGTGCGGTAGCGCCCGTGCTGGATCGGGGTTTTTTCCCTCGTTTGGCTGGCTCTGGTGGCGTCATGGCGTCGATTCCTTTTTATGGTAATGGAATTGATTTTCGTTTTTTTGCCGCAGAATGCAACTCTTCTTTCTCTGGGTTTTTTATCGGCAAATGATCTGAAAAGTCTCATGCTGCACGGCGTTAGTGTGTTCATTACTTATGCTAGGATAGACGCAATAGATAGCGTATTTATTGGCCGGGAATGGGGTTCGCGTGAGTAATCGGGTAGATGAATTACGGCGCCAGTTGGCGCAACGCATTATGGTGCTGGATGGTGGTATGGGAACCATGATCCAGGGTTATCGCCTACAGGAAGCAGATTATCGCGGCGAGCGCTTTGCCGACTGGCCGAGCGATGTGAAGGGAAATAACGATCTGCTGGTGCTCACCAGGCCGCAGGTGATTAGCGAAATCCATGATGCTTATCTGGAAGCTGGTGCCGACATTCTCGAAACCAACACCTTCAATGCCACCACCATTGCGATGGCGGACTATGATATGCAGTCGCTGTCGGCGGAAATGAATACCGTCGCCGCACAGCTCGCGCGCGCCAGCGCGGATAAATGGACGGCATTAACGCCGCATAAACCGCGTTATGTCGCGGGTGTGCTCGGCCCGACCAACCGTACTGCGTCGATCTCTCCCGATGTAAACGATCCGGCGTTTCGCAACGTCAGTTTTGATCAACTGGTGGAGGCGTATCGCGAATCGACACGCGCACTGATCGCAGGCGGCGTCGATCTGATCATGATCGAAACCATTTTCGATACCTTGAATGCCAAAGCGGCGAGTTTCGCGGTCGAAAGCGAATTTGAGGCATTAGGGATCACATTGCCGGTGATGATTTCCGGCACGATCACGGATGCGTCAGGGCGTACGCTATCCGGCCAGACAACAGAAGCGTTTTACAACTCTCTACGCCATTCGCGCCCGCTCTCGTTCGGTCTGAACTGTGCGCTGGGGCCGGATGAACTGCGCCAGTATGTCGCCGAGCTGTCACGTATTTCAGAATGCTATGTGAGCGCTCACCCCAATGCAGGCCTGCCCAACGCCTTTGGGGAGTACGATTTAGATCCGGCCGATATGGCGAAACATATCGGCGAATGGGCGCGTTCCGGCTTTCTGAATATTGTTGGCGGCTGCTGCGGATCGACACCTGCACACATTGCCGCGATGGCGAAAGTGGTGGAAGGCGTGCCGCCGCGCAAGCTGCCGGAGATTCCGGTCGCCTGCCGCTTATCCGGCCTGGAACCGCTGACTATCGATGCTAAAACCCTGTTTGTTAACGTCGGGGAACGGACGAACGTTACCGGCTCTGCGCGTTTTAAACGACTGATCAAAGAAGAGAAATACAGCGAAGCGCTGGATGTTGCCCGTCAGCAGGTAGAAAGCGGCGCGCAGATCATCGATATCAACATGGATGAAGGCATGCTGGATGCGGAAGCGGCGATGGTCCGTTTCCTGAACCTCATTGCCGGCGAACCGGATATTGCCCGCGTGCCGATCATGATCGATTCCTCAAAATGGGACGTGGTTGAGAAAGGGCTTAAATGCATTCAGGGCAAAGGGATTGTTAACTCGATCTCCATGAAGGAAGGCGTGGAGGCCTTTGTCCACCATGCCAAACTGGTACGGCGCTATGGTGCCGCCGTGGTGGTGATGGCCTTTGATGAAGTCGGTCAGGCGGACACCCGCGCGCGTAAAATTGAAATCTGTCGCCGAGCCTACCGCATCCTGACGGAAGAAGTTGGTTTTCCACCGGAAGATATCATCTTCGACCCGAACATTTTCGCCGTGGCAACGGGGATCGATGAACACAACAACTACGCGGTGGATTTCATTGAGGCCTGTGCAGACATCAAGGCGCAGTTGCCCCATGCGATGATCTCCGGCGGCGTGTCTAACGTTTCCTTCTCATTTCGCGGCAACGATTTGGTGCGTGAAGCGATCCACGCCGTCTTCCTTTATCACGCGATCCGCAACGGCATGGACATGGGGATCGTGAATGCCGGGCAGTTGGCGATCTATGACGATCTCCCTGCGGAACTGCGCGATGCGGTGGAGGATGTGATACTTAACCGCCGCAGCGATGCCACCGAACGTATGCTTGAACTGGCAGAAAAATACCGCGGCAGCAAAACAGAAGATGAAGGCAGTAAAACGCAGGCGGAATGGCGCGGCTGGGATGTGAAGAAGCGTCTGGAATATTCTCTGGTTAAAGGCATTACCGAATTTATCGAGCTGGACACTGAAGAAGCGCGCCAGCAGGCTGCACGGCCGATAGAGGTGATTGAAGGTCCGCTGATGGATGGCATGAACGTGGTCGGTGATCTGTTTGGCGCGGGGAAAATGTTTTTGCCGCAGGTGGTGAAATCTGCCCGCGTGATGAAGCAGGCGGTGGCCTATCTCGAACCCTATATTGAAGCCAGCAAGGCCAAAGGGACGTCAGCTGGGAAGATCCTGCTGGCGACGGTTAAAGGCGATGTTCACGACATCGGTAAGAATATCGTCGGCGTGGTGCTGCAATGTAATAACTACGAAATTATCGATCTGGGCGTGATGGTGCCGACGGATAAGATCCTGAAGACCGCGCGTGAAGAGAACGTCGATATTATCGGGTTGTCCGGGCTGATTACGCCGTCGCTGGATGAAATGGTTAACGTGGCGAAAGAAATGGAGCGTCAGGGCTTTACGCTGCCGCTGCTGATTGGCGGCGCGACGACCTCTAAAGCGCATACCGCCGTGAAGATTGAACAAAACTATAGCGGCCCGACGGTCTACGTACAGAATGCCTCCCGCTCTGTCGGTGTGGTGTCAGCGCTGCTGTCCAGTACGCAATATGACGACTTTGTCGCACGCACCCGTAAAGAGTACGAAACCGTGCGTATTCAGCACGCGCGTAAAAAACCGCGAACGCCGCCGGTGACGCTGGAAGCGGCTCGCGCTAACGCCTCCGATTTAGATTGGGAAAACTACACGCCGCCAGTGGCGCATCGTCTGGGCGTTCAGGAAGTGACGGCCAGCATTGAAACGCTGCGCAACTACATCGACTGGACGCCGTTCTTTATGACCTGGTCACTGGCGGGAAAATATCCTCGCATTCTGGAAGATGAGGTGGTGGGAGAAGAGGCTAAACGCCTGTTTGCTGATGCCAACGCGATGCTGGATGACTTATCCGCGAGCAGTACGCTGAACCCCCGTGGTGTGGTGGGCTTATTCCCGGCGAACCGCGTTGGGGATGACGTCGTGATTTATACCGATGAACGGCGTGAAACGGTGCTGTCAGTCAGCCACCATCTGCGCCAGCAGACGGAGAAAACTGACTTCCCGAATTATTGCCTGTCCGACTTCGTGGCGCCGAAGTCTAGCGGTAAGCCAGATTATCTCGGTGCCTTTGCGGTAACTGGCGGGCTGGAAGAAGATACGTTGGCCGATCAATGGGAAGCTCAGCATGATGATTACAACAAGATCATGGTGAAGGCGATCTCTGACCGTCTGGCGGAAGCCTTTGCGGAATACCTGCATGAGCGTGTGCGTAAGGTGTACTGGGGCTATGCGCCGAATGAGAACCTCAGTAATGAGCTGCTGATTCGAGAAAACTATCAGGGTATTCGCCCTGCTCCGGGCTATCCGGCCTGCCCGGATCACACGGAGAAAGTGCAAATCTGGCAACTGTTGGATGTGGAAAAGCATACCGGCATGAAGTTAACCGAATCCTATGCCATGTGGCCGGGTGCATCGGTATCCGGCTGGTATTTCAGCCACCCCGACAGCAAATACTTCGCTGTCGCACAAATCCAGCACGATCAGGTAGAAGATTACGCGGTGCGCAAAGGCATGGAAGTGAGCGAGGTAGAGCGCTGGTTAGCACCAAACCTCGGCTATGATGCGGATTAAGTTTCGACGTAAGTCGAGTATGACAATATCAGCCTCGGAGATTTAGCCATCTCAACTATGCCTGTGAGGGGGCGTTTCGTGCGTGATAAGCCACATGATTTCTCTGTGGCACTAGCGCCACGCCCGACATAGGGCAGCTCAAACGCCGCTTGCCCTATGTACCCAGGCTATTGGCTGAAATCCTGCCGCTACGCGGTGCCTTCGGAATCATTGAACGCTTATCGAGCCGCCAGTGACGCGTTCCCTACGCGGCACTGGCTTTCGCGACGTCCTGTCGCTCACTCGGCGTTCACTGATACCTCAGCATGATTTCTGATGCCAGCCAAAGAACCTTCCCTACGCTAGCTAAGGTGTTCAGAATTTAGAACACCATTTCAATGAGAATAGTTATCAGTCTTATTGATGCGCTTGCGGCACAATGCTAAGGTGAATAACGATCTTTGTAGCGAATACGTCGCTGCGTCACGCTATGTCCGTTAACCGCAGGCCTGATTCTGGGCGTTAAACAGGATGAGGGTATTTTCCCGCTCATGCTCAAACGACTCTTTTCCATTGAGGATTTCTTCGACATCGGCGAACGCTACGGGATCGATTACCACTTCCCGCAGCTGTCGTCTTGCCGCGATCGCACGAAAGAAAAACGTATCGTCGTGCAGGGTGATGTCGAAGAAATGACGCTCTCCTCCGGTATTTGCCTGACGAATTCCAACGTGCGCGTGTTGCAGCCCTACGAATCGACGTCTTTGCACTGTTGCCCGTTTTATACGCTGGTGGTGCTGGAAGGGTGCGTTGCATTGCGCCTGAGCGGTAAGGAGTTTGTGGTGCGAGCCGGTATGGCATTCAGCACTCGGCTGGGAGACCCGTTAGTCATGAACGCCAGCCACCTTGCGGATTGCCACCTTCGCACCGTATCACTGGGTATTTTTCCCACCACTTTCGCTTTGGATCCGCTGTTGGGCTCGCTGCTGAACGAGTGGGAACAGGGGGGGAATCCGACGTTTTTATGGCAGGTTCCCGGCTATTTATTATCTGGTTTGCAGCACGCGCTGGAAAATACCACGCCAGGGTTATCACGCCAGCTGATGCTGGAAGGTGTGATGCTACAGTTGCTAGGGCAAGGTCTGTCATTCGGGCAACGTGGGGGAGAACGGCGCGTATTGCCCCCGCCCGGCGAACAGGATCGACTGGAGAACGTTCGTCGGCTTCTGGCACAACAGCCTGAAAAAGCGTACACCCTTAATGAACTGGCGCAGATGGCGGCGATGAGCAGCAGCAGCCTGCGCACCAAGTTTCGTCAGGCGTATGGCCATTCGGTTTTTGATTATCTGCGCGACTGTCGGCTGGAGCTGGCTCGACGCTATCTGGCGCAGGGATACAGCGTTCAGCAGGCAGCCTGGATGTCGGGTTACCAGCACGCGACCAACTTTGCCACGGCTTTCCGGCGGCGTTACGGTATGGCGCCAAGCGATGCACGTATTCCCAGCTAGTGTTTCCCTTCATTAACTCTCCCGAGCGTTATTTATGTCAGAGGCTGCCTGCCTGACGTTTTCTCGCTGAGTTCCCGTTTTGTCATTGCGCATATGCAAGCTGTCACTGCGCATAGCTATAGCAATACCAAAAACAGTAATAATTCTTATTTACAATAATAAGGTCTGTGGAGATTCCCATGTTCAGAAAAACGCGGCTGGCGCTGGTGGTTGGCTGTTTCACCAGTGGATTTACTGTGTCGGTACTGGCGCAGGATACGCCATCCTCTTCTTCTCAGGGTGATACGTTAGTCGTCACGTCTCAAACGCAACGCGGGGCTACCAAGCTGGAAACGCCGGATATCGAGACTCCTCAGGCTGTTTCTATCATTACGCGCGATCAGATTCAGGAACAGGGCGCGACCAGCGTTCGGCAGGCGGTTGGCTATACACCGGGTGTGTATAACAACCAGATTGGCGCGTCTAATCGTTTTGACTACATGGTATTACGCGGCTTTTCCGACGGCAGTCTGGATAATGTCTATCTTGATGGGCTAAAGGTGATGGGAGATACCAACTCCCATAGCTCACTGGTTATCGATCCCTGGTTCCTCGACAGCATTGAAGTGGTCAGAGGCCCGGCGTCTGTACTCTACGGGCGTTCTTCTCCGGGCGGGATTGTGGCGCTGAATTCCCGTCAGCCGTCGTTCGATCGCAGCGGACAGATCAAACTGTTCGCAGGCAACAATGCGCAGCGTGGTGCGGCGTTTGACGTTACCGGACCGTTGGATGATGACGAACGTTTTGCGTTCCGCCTAGGCGGGATGGTGCGTGAGGCGGATACGCAATTTGGGCCGCTGAAAGAAGAACGTTATGCGGTTGCGCCTAGCCTGTTGTGGCGGATTTCCGACAAAACTCGTCTGGAATTTATGGCTTACCTGCAACGCGATCCTGAGGGAGGCAGCCACTCGGGTTTACCGTATGAAGGCACCGTGGTGGCGCATAACGGGCAGAAAATTTCGAACACCTTCTATGAAGGTGAAGAGAATTATGAGAAATACGACCGTAAGCAAAACATGGTGGGATACAACTTTGAGCATGGTTTTGATAGCGGCTGGGCGGTACGTCAAAAACTGCGTTATCTGCGTACCAAGGTGCATTTGGATCAGGTATATGCCTATGGCTGGACGCAGCCGAGCGCCGATACGCTGACCCGCTACTACTCCGGTTCCCGTGAGTCGCTGTCGGCGATCACATTAGATAACCAGCTTGATGGTAGCGTGGATACCGGTGCGGTAAACCATCGTCTGCTGGTGGGTATCGATTATCAGCAGCGTAATAACAATATGGACTGGCCTTCGGGTTCTTTCCCAGCGATCGATGCGTTTAATCCCGTTTACGGTTCCGGTCCAACTGCCATGTCCGGCACGCTGGAAAAGCACAAGCTGCAACAGACAGGCATCTATCTACAAGATCAAATGAGCTGGGAACGTTGGCGCTTAACGCTGGGCGGTCGCCACGATCGGGTGAAAGTGACTCACGTTAACCATACCAAGGGGACACACAGCGAGTTGGATAAAAACAACTTTAGCTCGCGTGCCGCGTTGCTCTACCTGTTTGACAATGGTTTTGCGCCGTATGTCAGCTATTCCACGGCCTTTACGCCGACCAGCTTCGCTGATGATAACGGCAACGTACTGGAGCCGATGAAGGGCAAGCAGTGGGAAGCCGGGATGAAGTATCAGCCTGAAGGCTCTCAAGATCAGTACAGCCTGTCGGTATTCCGTATTAATCAGAAGAACGTAGCGACCAAAGTTCAGCCGAACGACCCTTACCGTTCCGTGGGTGAAATCGAATCGGAAGGGGTGGAGCTGGAGGCCGTGAGCCATGTTACGGAGAATCTGCGCCTGCAAGCGGCTTATACCTATACGGATATTCGCTATAAGAAAAGCAGTGTGGCTGAGCAAGGAAAACGTGCGGTGTATGCGCCGCGCAATCAGGCCAGCGCCTGGGCCAGCTATGATGTCAAAAGCGGTCCGTTGGACGGCTTGACGATAGGTTCCGGCGTGCGTTACGTGAACGGTGTGACCTCCGATCGTGCCAATACCCATACGCTACCGTCCTATACGCTGGTGGATCTGGCAGTGGGATACGATCTCTCGAAAGTGGGTCTGAAAGGGTTGAGCGCGCAGCTTAATGTGAACAACCTGACCGACAAACGCTATGTCTCCGCCTGTAACTCGCTGGAGTTCTGCTACTTCGGTGCCGAACGTAGCGTCGTCGGCAGCGTCTCTTATTCGTTCTGATCGCGTGTGTTGCTGCAATGCAAAGAAAAAGCCGGGGTAACCCGGCTTTTGCATATCATGTATTCGCTAACGATCAATACAAGCCAATGACCTTCCACCACAGCAGACCCGCGCTCATAAAGATCGCCTGATTGACCAGACTGACGACGAAACCCGTGCGCCACCAGATTGCAGTGGGCACGTAGCCCGCGCCGAACAGGATGGGGCCGCGTGCGTGGGTATATTGCGTCAGTGAACAGTACAGGCTGCTGGTAAATGCCAGCATGAACGCCATCGGCACTGCGGGAATGTTCAGGTTGATCCCGACACCGAGGAACACCGCAAAAAGCGCGGCGATCTGCGCGTTGCCGCTGGCGAAGAAATAGTGGGTGTAAAAATAGGCCGCATTCAGCAACAACAGCACCAATACCCAACTGGTTCCCTGCATCAGGTGGCCGATGTTGCTGCCGATGAGATCGCCAAACCAGTTAGTGAAGCCGAGTTTTTTCAACTGATTCGCCATCATCAGCAGGGCAGCGAACCAAATCAGCGTATCCCAGGCGCCTTTCTCGCTCTTCACGTCTTCCCAGCTCAGTACGCCGGTTAACAGCAGGAAAGACAGCCCGACGAACGAGGCCGTCGTGGCATCCACGCCTAAGCGGTCGCCAAAAATCCACAGCACCAGCAGCAGGATGACAGTAAATGCCATCAGCCATTCACCGCGGCTCATGTTGCCCATTTTGGCCAGTTCGGCGACGGCCAGTTTTGGCGCATCCGGCGTATGGCGAATTTCCGGCTTGGTTAGCCAATAGACGAGCAGCGGGACAACCGCCAGAGAAATTAAGCAGGGCACGAGCGCCGCCAGAAACCAGCTTCCCCAGGTAATGGTTACGCCCGCGTTGGCTGCGAGTTTCACCGCCAGCAGGTTGCCGGTGTAAGCGGTCATAAACAGCGCCGCCGTCACGTCGTTAACGTTACCAATGCAGGTAATCAGGAAGGTACCAATCTTACTGCGCGAGGCATCTTCCGGTTTGGAGTCGAAGCTGCGCGATAGAGAGTCGGCAATGGGATAAATAATCCCGCCGCAGCGTGCGGTGTTGCTCGGCATGGCGGGGGAAAGCACCAGATCGGCAAAAGCTAGCCCGTAAGCCAGACCCAGCGTGCGCTTTCCAAGCAAGCGGATCATCTGCAAGGCGATGCGGCGACCTAGCCCCGTTTTGATAAAGCCGCGTGCGATCATGAAGGCGACAACAATCAGCCAAATCAGCGAGCTGTTCAGGTCGCTGAGTGCCGTTTGTATCGCGCCGCTGGCCGTTGTATCCCCCGCGGCATACGTCAGCGCAAAGAGCGTGATACTGATAATACCGATGGCCCCAATCGGGAGAACATTCGCGACAATACACACGATCGTTGCGACGAAAATGACGGCGGAGTGCCAGGCTGCCGGGCTTAAGCCGGTTGGGGGTTCCATGTGCCAAAAAAAGGCGGCGATGGCAAGAATAACGATCAGCGGGAACCAGTTCAGTCCATAAGAGGTTTTCGTCTTCATCCATTTTCCTTACACGAGCTAGCGGAATACTGCGGGGTTATAACCCATAAGAGTTATAGGGATAAAGAGAGCATAGCGTTAACCAGGGAAAGGCGTGAGGCAAAATTATCGGCTTATTGATTTGGATTCTGTTTTTTAAATATTGTCAGTTAATTAATTTTTATCATTAATTGATTGGCAGGCAATTTTACTCTGGCGCGGGCTGCCTCGCAGTATGGCCTGCTAACATCTGGTAAGATGATGGTTTACTACGTCATCCACAGATTGTCTTTCATCAACACATGTTTAGCTGGAGGCGCGGACTTTTTGTTAACACTGCTGAATCTCCTTTCTGCGATTGCGTTACTGGTGTGGGGCACTCACATTGTCCGTACCGGTATCATGCGGGTTTATGGCACCCAGCTACGGCGGGTTCTCAGCGACAGCGTTGAGAAAAAACCGTTGGCTTTTATGGCGGGCATTGGTGTTACTGCGCTGGTGCAGAGCAGCAATGCGACCGCGCTGCTGACGACCTCGTTTGTCTCACAGGGATTGGTGGCGCTAACGCCTGCGCTGGTGATTATTCTCGGGGCTGATGTCGGGACGGCACTGATGGTGCGAATTCTGACGTTCGACCTGTCCTGGCTGTCTCCGCTGCTGATTTTTCTTGGCGTAATCTTCTTCCTTAGCCGCAAGCAGACGCGGGTTGGTCAGATTGGCCGTGTGGCGATCGGGCTCGGGCTGATTCTGCTGGCGCTGGAAATGATTGTCGTGGCTGCGGCTCCGATCACGCAGACGTCGGGCGTGAAGGTGCTGTTTTCCTCGCTGACGGGTGACGTCATGCTGGACGCGCTGGTTGGTGCGCTGTTCGCGGTGATTACCTATTCCAGTCTGGCAGCGGTGCTGCTGACGGCAACGTTGACGGCAAGCGGTGTGATTTCGCTGGAAGTGGCGATGTGTCTGGTCATTGGTGCCAATCTGGGCAGTGGATTACTGACGATGATGAGCACCTCGACGCAGAATGCGGAGGGGCGACGGGTGGCGCTCGGCAGCATGCTGTTCAAGCTGATCGGGTGTCTGGTCGTGATGCCGCTGGTTGAGCCGCTTTCGCGCTGGCTGACGCGTATTCCGCTGGGTGCCGAAGAGCTGGTGATTTATTTCCACCTGTTCTACAACCTGATTCGTTGCCTGCTGCTGATTCCGCTTACTGGCGTGGTGGCACGCCTGTCTTGTGCGATGATTGCGGACTCACCGCAGGTCGATCTTCAGATGAAACCGCGCCATTTGGACACCAGCTCGTTGGACACGCCAGCGCTGGCGTTGACCAATGCTGCACGGGAAACGTTGCGAATTGGCGATGTGCTGGAACAGATGCTGCGGTTGTACCGCGACGTGTTGCAGGGCGACCATATGCAGCGCCGGGAGATTCGCCGACTTGATGATGATGTCGATATTCTTTACACCGCGATTAAGCTCTATCTGGCGCAGATTCAGAAAGACGGGTTGGATGAACGGGATTCCCGACGCTGGGCTGAAGTGATCGAAGTGGCGCTGAATCTGGAACAGGCGGGAGATATTATCGAGCGCATGGCAGACGACATCGCCAATCATTCCTCCGGCGTGCGGATGGCGTTTTCAGCGCAGGGGTTGGAAGAGCTGAACCAGTTGCATGAACAACTGCTGGCGAATCTGCGTCTGGGGCTATCGGTTTTCCTGTCGGAGGATATCACCAGCGCGAAACGCTTGCGTCGTGCCAAACACCGCTTCCGCATTATGAACCGCCGTTATGCGCACGCGCACGTTGATCGCTTACATCAGCACAACGTACAGAGTCTGGAAACCAGCTCGCTCCACTTGAGCTTACTCGGGGACATGAACCGACTGAATTCACTGTTCTGCGCAGTGGCGTATAACGTATTGATTGTGCAGCAGGATGGAGAAGAAGAACGCGAAGAGTCACCGCTGACGCTGTGATTCTCTTTGTGGGGTTTCACTGGATACAGCCGTCTATTTTTATGCTGACTGAGAGATAGTTTCGTGCGCGATAATGCCGCTATTTTCATGCTACCTCGTAGCACGCGCCCGACACGGGACGGCTCAGACGCCGCTCGCCCCGTGACCCCAGGCTTTCGGCGGAAATTATGCCGCTGACGCGGTGCCTTCGTCGATATCGGGCTTAACGGACCGCTTGCGACACGCTCCATGCGTGGCGCAAGCTTTCGCCGCGTCCATGCGGCTCATCCTAAGCCTGCCATCTCCTCAGCATAATTTTTTACGCCGAATAACGGCAAAATCCGCGTCTGCATAAAAATATGACGAAGAGACCGACTACGCGTCGTTAATTTACTCGAACAGGCTGCGGTGCAGCGTCTGTACCACGCGTTCGGCGTCGTCGCCAGGAACCAGGAAGCACAGGTTGTTGCTGCTGGCACCGTAACAGATCAGGCGAATGCGGAAAGGTTCCAGTACGCCAAACACTTCTTTCCCGACGCCACAGGCCTGAGACAGCTTGTTGCCGATCAGCGCGACCAGCGACAGATTCTCTTCAACCTCGACACGACACAGTGATGACAGCTCGGTCAGCAGGGCGCTGGACAGCAGGCTGTCGCCCGTTGAGGTGGAGCCAGTTGTGTCGAGCGTCAGCGCGACGTTGACTTCTGATGTGGTGATCAGGTCAACGGAGATGTTGTGACGTGCCAGAATACTGAACACTTCGGCCAGGAAGCCGCGTGCGTGCAGCATGTTCAGGCTATACAGCGTGAGCAGCGTTTGTTTACGACGTAGCGCCAGCGCGCGGAACAGCGGCGGGTTTTCGGTTTTATTGCACACCAGCGTACCGCCAGCGGCCGGATCTTTACTGGAGCCGACGAACACCGGAATATCGCTACGTACCGCAGGCAGCAGCGTGGCCGGGTGCAGGACTTTCGCGCCAAATGTCGCCATTTCGGCCGCTTCTTCAAACATGATTTGGTCGATGCGTTTTGCTGTCGGCACCACGCGAGGATCGGTGGTGTAGATGCCAGGCACATCAGTCCAGATGTCAATTCGGCTGACGTTGAGCGCCTCGCCCAGCAGCGCCGCCGTATAATCGCTACCGCCACGACCTAATGTGGTCGTGCGGCCTTTTGCTTCACTACCGATGAAGCCTTGTGTGATCACCAGACCTTGCTCAAGACGCGGTTGCAACTGGCTACGCGTCAGTTCGCCCAGCACGTCACAGTCCGGCTGTGCACGACCAAAGTTGTCGTCGGTACGCATGATTTTGCGCACATCGAACCACTCTGCCACCACATCGCGCTGGCGCAGAATTTCGACAAACAGCAGGGTAGACATCAGTTCGCCGTGGCTGACCAGTTCATCGGTCAGGGCGTTCGATGTGGCAAGCGCCGCCGCTTCAGACAGCGTGGTGACGCTGTCCAGCATGCGGTCAATCTCATCGCGAATGACGCTCTGGTTGGTGAGTTTGTCGATGATGGCGTATTGGATCTGGCTGATTTTCGCCAGATTCTCTGCGCGCGCTTCCGGTGCTAATCCTTCTGCGAGTGCGACCAGTAAATTGGTGATACCCGCCGATGCCGACAGCACCACAACGCGTACATTGGGATTAGATAACACCACATCGGCGCTGCGATTCATGGCGTCAAAATCCGCCACGCTGGTGCCGCCAAATTTGGCAATAACGGTAGAGTTCGCGTTTGCGGAGACTTCAGTTGCAGACATGTCAAAAAACCTCGTGTCAGGGGGTAAGCTGTTTTCAGTCAACAGCATTCCATTAATCAGCCTTGGCACAGGGGGAGAGCAGAAGTAGGGGGCAGGCGTAGAAAATCGCTACGATACACCCAGAAGCGCTCCACCTTGCTGAACGTCCATCAGGACGAATCCGGTGACAACCCAGAGGATTCAGCCTCTGTAGTCGATAGGGTGAAAGCCGTATTTCACCGCATCTCGGCGTCGCTCCCCCTCGGATATCATCAGTGGATTACGGTTCCTCCGATACCTTACCTGGGCGACGCGCCTCTTCTGGCTTGCACACCGAGTGTGCAAGTACGGTGTTACAAATAACGGGTTATGCGGTTTCTGTCAATAAACAATCTGTCAGTAAACGACAAGCTGTCAGTAAACCACAGGGCATAAACCGCTTTTAGCAAGAAAAGGGATCTCAATCGGGATTTTAAGGGATACAATCGATTCAGTCACTTTGAACTCATGCTTAGAGAGAAAGTCGCATTATGAAAAATATCAATCCAAGCCAAACTGCCGCCTGGCAGGCATTACAAACCCATTTTGACGCGATGAAAGAGGTGCAAATCAGCGAGCTGTTTGCACAGGATAGCGATCGTTTCGCGCATTTTTCCGCTACGTTCGACGATCAGATGCTGGTGGATTACTCCAAAAACCGCATTACAGCGGAAACGATGGAAAAATTGCACGCGCTGGCGCGGGAAACCGACCTGTCTGCGGCGATTCAGTCCATGTTTGCCGGCGAGAAAATCAACCGCACGGAAGACCGCGCCGTTCTGCACGTTGCCCTGCGCAATCGCAGCAACACGCCGATTCTGGTGGATGGCAAGGATGTGATGCCGGAAGTCAACGCGGTGCTGGCGAAGATGAAAGATTTCAGCGAACGCGTGATCGGCGGTGAGTGGAAAGGCTATACCGGCAAAACGATCACCGATGTGGTGAACATCGGTATCGGCGGTTCCGATCTGGGCCCGTTCATGGTAACCGAGGCGCTGAAGCCGTATAAAAACCACCTCAACATGCACTTTGTCTCTAACGTTGACGGCACGCATATTGCTGAAACGTTGAAGCCGCTGAACCCAGAAACCACGCTGTTCCTCGTGGCGTCTAAAACCTTTACCACGCAGGAAACCATGACCAACGCGCACAGCGCTCGCGACTGGTTCCTGAACACGGCGCAGGACGAGAAGCACGTTGCCAAACACTTTGCCGCGCTGTCAACTAACGCGAAAGCCGTCGGCGAATTTGGTATTGATACCAACAACATGTTCGAATTCTGGGACTGGGTGGGCGGACGTTACTCCCTGTGGTCGGCGATTGGGCTGTCGATCATCCTCTCTCTGGGCTTTGAAAATTTTGAAAAACTGCTCAGCGGCGCGCACGCGATGGATAAGCACTTTGCTTCCACGCCCGCGGAGAAAAACCTGCCCGTGCTGCTGGCGCTGATCGGCATTTGGTACAACAATTTCTTCGGTGCTGAAACCGAAGCGATTCTGCCGTATGACCAATACATGCACCGTTTCGCGGCCTATTTCCAGCAGGGAAATATGGAATCTAACGGAAAGTATGTCGATCGCAACGGCAATCCGGTGGATTACCAGACTGGGCCGATTATCTGGGGCGAACCGGGCACGAATGGCCAGCATGCGTTCTACCAGCTGATCCATCAGGGCACCAAACTGGTTCCGTGTGATTTCATTGCGCCAGCAATTAGTCATAACCCATTGAGCGATCACCATAGCAAGCTGCTGTCGAACTTCTTTGCACAGACGGAAGCATTGGCGTTTGGTAAGAGCCGCGACGTGGTGGAAGCGGAATTTGCTGCGGCCGGCAAAAGTGCTAAAGACGTGGAACACGTGGCGCCGTTTAAAGTATTTGAAGGCAACCGCCCGACCAACTCTATCCTGCTGCGCGAAATCACCCCGTACAGTCTGGGGGCGTTGATTGCGCTGTATGAGCACAAGATCTTTACTCAGGGCGCGATCCTGAACATCTTCACGTTCGATCAATGGGGCGTGGAGTTAGGTAAACAACTGGCGAACCGTATTCTGCCAGAGCTGGAAAATGACAGTCAGATCGACAGCCATGACAGCTCCACTAACGGGCTGATCAACCGTTTCAAGGCGTGGCGTAACTAATCGGGCCTGTGCCCTTTGGTTTTTCAATCGCAAGGAGGAAGACATGCAGGTTCGTATTTTGTTGGGGCTATCAGCAGCAGTGTTGCTGGCAGGGTGCAGCAGTACCAGTCAAGTCAGCGCCGCTGGTCAGGCCGTGACGTTCACGGATACCAAGCCAGGAAGCGAATGTCAGCTGTTGGGGCAGGCCAGCGGTAGCCAGTCTAACTGGTTGGCAGGCAACCATAGCGACGGCAGTTCTATGCGCGGTGCGGCAAACGATCTGCGTAATAAGGCGGCGGCGATGGGGGGCAATACGGTCTATGGCGCAACCAGTCCGAGTGAGACCTTCTGGTCAAGCTTTGCGCCGCTGGACAGCAAAATGAACGGCAGCGTCTACAAATGCCCTTAAGCTAAAGAAAAACCCGGTGAGAGTGACATGTTGCTCTCACCGCTTTTCCTAACGTATTGCTCAACCGACTATCCCAGTGTCGTCCTGATGCTGCTTCATTCCTAAATCCAGCGGCGTTTTGCTGGCTTCCCCGCCGATTTCCCGCGCCAGACGCGGCACCAAATAGCCGGATACCTGTTTCATGAGCGCTTTGACCAAGACGCGCGCCTCGTTGTCATCCACCAGAAAATGCGCGGCACCCTGAACCTTGTCCAGCACATGCAGGTAATAAGGCAGAATGCCGGCGTCAAATAAGGCATTGCTGAGCCGGGCGAGCGTTTCTGCGCTGTCATTCACCCCGCGTAGCAGCACGCTTTGGTTGAGCAGCGTCACGCCAGCGCGGCGCAAACGCGCCATACTTTGTGTTAAATCAGGATCAATTTCCTGCGGATGATTAATATGCGTCACCAGAAGCACCTGAAGCGAACTGCGGGACAGGCGATCGCACAGCGCGTCGGTGATGCGGGCAGGGATCACTACCGGCAAACGGCTGTGAATGCGCAGGCGTTTCAGATGTGGGATAGCTTCCAGTTCGGTGATCAGCCAGTCCAGCTCGTGGTCTTTGGCCATCAGCGGGTCGCCGCCGGAAAAAATGATTTCATCCAGTTCGGGATGCTGACGGATATAATCCAGTGCCTGACGCCAGTTGGCCTTATTGCCCTGATTATCCTGATACGGGAAATGGCGGCGGAAGCAGTAACGACAGTTCACCGCGCAGCCGCCTTTCACCAGCAATAACGCGCGGTTGTGATATTTGTGCAGCAACCCCGGCACGACGCTGTGTTGCTCATCAAGTGGATCGTGGGTGAAGCCTGGCGTGGCAATAAACTCCTCACGCGCGGTCAATACCTGTCGCAGCAACGGGTCGTCAGGATTGCCTTTTTGCATCCGTGCAGCGAATGCGCGTGGTACTCGCAGAGCAAAAAGCCTGCGTGCATCGTTACCTTGTCGGAGTTTAGCGTGATCGTTCAGTGCCAAAAGTTGCAGTAATTCATCAGGATCGGTAATTACGTCTGCAAGTTGCTGCAACCAATCTTCTCTGGAAGGTATATTTAGGGTTACAATGTGTGCCATTTTTTTGGCTTCGTACCAGTATTAAATTGTAGAGGGCCTTTATGGCGACTTATTCTAGCAACGATTTTCGTTCCGGTCTTAAAATCATGTTCGAAGGCGAGCCGTATGCCATCGAATCCAGTGAATTTGTGAAGCCGGGTAAAGGCCAGGCTTTTGCTCGTGTAAAAATGCGTCGCCTGTTGACGGGCTCTCGCGTTGAAAAAACCTTCAAATCTACCGATTCTGCAGAAGGCGCAGATGTTGTAGATACCAACATGAACTACCTGTACAACGACGGTGAGTTCTACCACTTCATGCACCCTGAGACGTTTGAACAGCATCAGGTTGAAGAGAAGACCGTTGGTGATTCTGCAAAATGGCTGCAGGACAACGCTGAATGTATCGTTACCCTGTGGGATGGTCGTCCTATCGCGGTTCAGCCGCCGAACTTCATCGAAGCTGAAATCACCGATACCGATCCAGGCCTGAAAGGCGATACCGCAGGAACAGGTGGTAAGCCTGCTACGCTGAGCACTGGCGCGGTCGTTAAAGTGCCATTGTTCGTACAGATCGGCGAAGTGGTCAGAGTTGACACGCGTTCTGGTGAGTACGTTTCACGCGTTAAGTAATGTATCTGAAAAGGCCGCCTTTCTGGAAGGGCGGCTTTTTTGATCCCGTAGCCTCATTGAAATCACCTTCTTGCTTTTCCCCTCATCCGAAAAAATCCCCACAAGAATTAAAATTGGCTACGCTTAAAAAGCAGTCACTTTCGTACCGTTGAAATCCTACTCTCATAAAGAAGGAACCGAGTATGTTGAAGAAAGCGTTTGTTGCCATTTTCTCTCTGGTTATTCTCTCTGCGGTGGTTGGGTGTAATACCACCCGAGGGGTTGGACAAGATGTTGAGGCGGGTGGGAAGGCTATTCAGCGCAGCGCCCAATAATCAACATAGGAAATAAGTCGTAATAACTTTTCCGAGTGGAAGAAAATGCCGTTTGTGGTGTTTTCTTCCCCGCGGCGAGATAATGTGAAAGTGGATCACTCGGAGAAGTAATAATGTCGCCTATTTTCATTACTGTCGGCATGCTGACATTGAGTAATATATTTATGACGTTTGCCTGGTACGGGCATTTACGCTATTTCAGCGGCCGTACCTGGATAATTGCCGCGTTGGTCAGTTGGGGGATTGCGTTATTCGAATACCTCTTGCAGGTGCCGGCAAATCGGATTGGCTATCAGGTTGCTTCTGCCGGTCAATTGAAGATATTGCAGGAAGTGATCAGCCTTTCCGTATTTATCCCTTTCTCAATGATCATTTTAAAAGAACCGTTCCGCACCGATTATATTTGGGCGGGGCTGTGCCTGCTGGGCGCGGTTTTCTTTATGTTCCGCGATAAGATTATGGGATAGGGATAACGTACCGGTTATCCCATTGTTGCGCCCAATACGCTTAGATTACTGATTAACCCAGATAAGCGCTTCTGTCGGGAAGCCGTAGCGTTTGGCTATGGCGACCAGTTTGTCGCGTGTCGCGGCATCCAGCGTTGGCGTGCGTGAGAGTATCCACAGGTAGTCACGGTTTGGCCCGCAAATCAGGGCATAGCGGTAATCGTCATCCAGCTCAATAATGTTGTAACCGCCATAAAATGGCCCGAAGAACGACACTTTTAGCGCGCCACGCTGAGGCGAACCTGTGAAGTAGGCTTTCCCGGTACTTTCTTTCCATTCCTGTTTTTCGACGTTAAAACCACGGTTGATTACTTTGATGCCGCCATCATCCCGTGGGCTGTAGGTTGCTGTCACGCGTTCCAGATGGCGTTCAAAGCGATGGTCGAGACGAGCGATCTCGTACCATGTGCCGAGGTAGCGATTGACGTTAAAATTTTCCACGACGGTGACGTTATCGGGCGGCGTTACGCTACAGGCGACAGAAAAGAGTGCCACCAGCGTGGCAATGCAGGCTTTTCCGCAGCGCCTGATGGTGAGTAACAGAGGTTTGAAGAAAAGTGTGTTAAAGCGAATCGAGTTAAAGTGCATCATATTGACGTCTCATCGTTTTCATCTCTGTTCCAGTGTAGACGATGGGGCGTGCAGGTGCGGAAATAAAACGGCCTGCGACGATGTCGTGCAGGCCGTGAGGTACCAATTTACGGTGTGAGCTTTACAGCGTGACGACGCCGATGACGGTCACCACGGTTAGGATTGCCGCCAGACCGTAGAATACCCATTTTCCGGCAGGAACGTGGATTTTCAGGTCATGCATCGCGTGGTGGATGCGGTGTAAGCCACACCAGAGCGGAAGCACAATCATCAGCAGCAAAAAGACGCGGCCGATAAAGCTCTGGCTGAACGCGGCGATGCGCTCATAGGTTAGCGCATCCGGGAACAGCCCCAGAGGCAGCATCACGCCGACCAGCAGGATAATCACCGGGGCGAAGAACGCGCTCCACATCCCACCGGCGCCGAACAGGCCCCAGAAAGGCGGTTCGTCAGAACGTTTTGGCGTTGGGTTAATCACGTTATTTCTCCTGTTCAGAATAGTAAGGCGATCGCCAGAACGGCTACGGTTACCACCACGGTGACAGCCCACAGCCCTTTAATGAGTGGCTCTGGCCCCATTTTTTCATCTTTAACGATGATGATGCTGGCCTTCGGTGCCAGTTCAAACCAGGTTTTGGTGTGCAGCACGGCGGCCAGTAGTGCAACGATGTTAATCAGCAGCACCAGTGGGTTTTGCAGGAAGCTGACGAAATGTGCCCAGCCTTCCGGCCCGTTCTTCAGTGCGAAGACGCCGCACATCAGTACGATGCTGAACCAGACGGCGGGGACAGCCGTCCCCTCACGCAGCATATAAAAGCGGTAGAACCCCAGTTTTTTCCACCAGGTCGGCGACATATCGCGAACATACGCTTTACGTTTAGATGTCATCATTGTCCCTCCCTTATTGTGGTTTCAGCATAGCGATCATGAAGTCTTTCGCGCTCTCGACTTTGCCTTGCTGGATAGCAGCGGCTGGGTCGACATGCTTCGGACACACTTCTGAGCAGTAGCCCACAAACGTACAGCTCCACACGCCGTTATTACCGTTCAACTGCGGCATACGTTCTTTCTTGCCGCGATCGCGGTTGTCCAGGTTATAACGGTGCGCCAGCGTAATCGCCGCCGGGCCGATGAACTCAGGGTTCAGGCCAAACTGCGGGCATGCCGCGTAGCACAAACCACAGTTAATACAGCCGGAGAATTGGTGATACTTCGCCATTTGCGCCGGAGTCTGCTTGTTCGGGCCATCAGCTGGTTTACGATCGTTGCCGATGATATACGGCTTGATGGCTTCCAGACTCTCGATGAAGTGGGTCATATCGACCACTAAATCGCGCTCGATGGGGAAGTTGCCCAGCGCTTCGACCTTCAGACCCTTCGTGTAGTCACGCAGGAACGTTTTACAGGCCAATTTAGGGACGTTGTTCACCATCATGCCGCAGGAGCCACAGATCGCCATACGGCAGGACCAGCGATAGGAGAGGTCCGGTGCCAGGTTATCTTTGATATAACCCAACGCATCCAGCAGGGAAGTCTGCGTGTTGTACGGGACATCGAACGTTTCAAAATAGGGTTCATTGTCCTGTTCAGGGTTATAGCGCATGACTTCCATTTTCAGGGTTTTGATCGTCTCAGCCATTCGCCTGCTCCTTCTTGCTGCCTTCCTGCGCATCACCTTCTGCACCGTATACGCGTTTGGCCGGTGGAAGTTTGGTAATCTTCACATCGCTGTACTCCAGACGAGGTGCGCCTTCCGGGTTATAGAACGCCAGCGTATGCTTCAGGAAGTTAACGTCATCACGCTCGGTGCAACCTTCATCCAGACGCTGGTGCGCGCCGCGAGACTCTTTACGGTTGATCGCCGAGTGCGCCATACATTCCGCCACATCCAAGCTGTGACCCAGCTCAACGGTGTACAGCAGGTCGGTGTTGAACACGCTGGAGCGGTCGGTGATTTTCACGCGTTTGAAGCGCTCTTTCAGCTCAGCAATCTTATCGACGGTTTTCTGCATCAGATCGGTGGTGCGGTAAATACCACAGCCTTCTTCCATCGACATGCCCATTTCGTCGCGGATTTTCGCCCAGCTTTCGGTGCCTTCCTGATTCATCAGGTCGTGCAGGCGCTGTTCGATGTCACGCGTTTGTGCATCCAGCGCCGCACCGTTGGCGGGTGCTGCTGCCTGTGCGCGCTGTACGGCATGTTCACCCGCAACGCGCCCGAAGACCACCAGTTCGGCCAGCGAGTTGGAACCCAGACGGTTCGCGCCGTGCAAGCCAACAGAGGAACATTCGCCGACGGCGAAGAGACCCTTGATGCGGGTTTCGCAGTTTTGATCGGTTTCAATACCGCCCATGGTGTAGTGCGCAGTAGGACGAATAGGAATTGGCTCTTTCACCGGATCGACGCCAACATAGGCTTTTGCCAGTTCGCAGATGAACGGCAAGCGTTCCAGAAGCTTCTTCTCGCCGAGGTGGCGCAAGTCGAGGTAAACCACGTCGCCCAACGGGGTTGAGACGGTGCGGCCTGCGCGCCATTCGTGCCAGAACGCCTGCGAGACTTTATCGCGTGGCCCCAGCTCCATGTATTTGTTTTTCGGCTGGCCGAGCGGCGTTTCCGGGCCCATGCCGTAGTCTTGCAGGTAACGGTAGCCGTCTTTGTTGACCATGATGCCGCCTTCGCCGCGACAGCCTTCAGTCATCAGGATACCGGAACCGGGCAGACCGGTCGGGTGATACTGAACGAATTCCATATCACGCAGCGGGACGCCGTGGCGGAACGCCATGCCCATGCCGTCGCCGGTGACGATGCCGCCGTTGGTGTTGTACCGGTACACGCGACCTGCGCCGCCTGTTGCCAGTACCACGGCATTCGCGCGGATCTGAACCAGCGAACCTTCCATCATATTGATGGCAACAAGACCGCGCGCCTGGCCGTCATCGACCAGAACGTCGAGGACAAAGTGCTCGTCAAAACGTTGGATTTGTGGATATTTAAGGGACGTTTGGAACAGCGTGTGCAGCATGTGGAAGCCGGTCTTATCGGCGGCAAACCAGGTGCGTTCGATCTTCATCCCGCCAAAGCGGCGAACGTTGACAGAACCATCCGGTTTACGGCTCCAGGGGCAGCCCCACTGTTCCAGTTGAATCATCTCTTCCGGGCAGTGTTTGACGAAGTGCTCAACCACGTCTTGTTCACACAGCCAGTCGCCACCGGAGACGGTGTCGTTGAAGTGATAATCGAAACTATCGTGTTCCTGAGTCACTGCTGCTGACCCACCTTCTGCCGCCACGGTATGGCTACGCATTGGGTAGACTTTTGAGATCAGCGCAATTTTCAGTTGAGGGTTGGCTTCTGCGGCAGCAATTGCCGCTCGTAGGCCAGCACCTCCGGCCCCGATAATGGCCAAATCGGCATTAAAGGTTTGCAATGCATTCCTCCAGTTACTTAAGTTAATTAAGTTAAAATAAAAAAATAATATCTATTCATTTCTGTCTTTATATCCGAGCTTAATATCAAACCCGCTGAAAATTATGTGATAGAGGTATAAAGAATAGATAAACCTATAATTTTTGTGTGGGAATAATTATACCGAATTATAGGTAGATGAAATTTGATGTGATCCCGTATTTTGTCGTTTTTTCAGCGAATCTCGTATTTATTGATAAAAACGTGATCGAAAGACTTATTTAGGTGGAAATGATGCTTTTATTTCTTTAATAACCCTTTTGAAGGGGATATAAGAAAATGATCCACTGGAGATAATTTACGGCTGCTATCCTGAGCGCACCCTCTTAAAGGGTAGAGCATACCTTGCTGAAAAGCGCGTCAGGCTTTTTTCCGCTGGAAATTTGGGCTGAGGCGGGTAGACTGCACGCCCTGTTTGACTTTGGAGTAAGAACCATGAGCGAGACGACAAGTTGGCAACCTAGTGCTTCTGTCGCTAATTTGTTGAAACGGGCGTCGATCATTGCCGCTATCCGGCGCTTCTTCACCGATCGTGGTGTACTGGAGGTCGAAACGCCTGCGATGAGCCAGGCTACGGTAACGGATATTTTCTTATACCCGTTCCAGACCCGTTTCGTTGGCCCCGGCGCTGCGGATGGCATGACGCTGTATTTGATGACCAGCCCGGAATACCACATGAAACGTCTGCTGGCTGCTGGCAGCGGACCGATCTTTCAGCTGTGCCGCAGTTTCCGCAATGAAGAGTCAGGCCGACACCACAACCCTGAATTCACCATGCTGGAATGGTATCGCCCTCACTATGATATGTACCGCCTGATGAATGAGGTCGATGATCTGTTGCAGCAGGTACTGGATTGTGAAAGCGCGGAGATGCTCTCGTATCAGCAGGCATTTCTACGCCATCTGGAAATCGACCCGTTGTCTGTCGACAAAGCGCAGCTGCGCGAAGCGGCAGAAAAAATCGGATTGGGTGATATCGCTTGCCGCGAAGACGATCGCGATTCGCTGGTACAGATGCTGTTTACCTTTGGCGTGGAGCCGCACATCGGGCGCGACAAACCGGCGTTTGTCTACCATTTCCCGGCCACTCAGTCTTCGTTGGCTGAGATCAGCTCGGAAGATCATCGCGTCGCCGAGCGTTTTGAGGTCTATTTCAAGGGGATCGAGCTGGCGAACGGCTTCCGTGAATTGACCGACGCCGATGAGCAGCGTCAGCGCTTTGAGCAGGACAACCGTAAGCGTGCCGCACGTGATTTGCCACAGCAGCCGATTGATGAAAATCTGCTGGCGGCGTTGAAACACGGTCTGCCGGAGTGTGCAGGTGTTGCGTTAGGCGTGGATCGTTTGATCATGCTGGCGCTAAATGCCGAGAAGTTGAGTGACGTGATTGCGTTCTCTGTAGAACGCGCGTAACCCATCTGATCCAGGGCGGAGCCATATCTGGCTGCCGCCCATTTGCCCTTCTTATAAGCTGCCTGGCGTCCGCTGCCGTGGCGTCAGCGTTCTTCCACTGCGCGACAGATTGTCCATTCTCACCTGGAACGGTGGGAAAGGGAGATCCAGATTGTGCTTGCGATAGTTTTCCAGAATCAACTGATGCAACTCATGGCGCAGCGGCATACGGTGCCCCATTTCGGCGGCGAACACGCGCAGCTCGAAAATCTGAATCCCCTGTTGCAGGTCAACCAGAAAGGCTTCTGGCTCTGGCGTATCCAGAATCAACGAACAGCGCTTCACCGCATCCATAAGCAGTTCCGTGACTTCCTGGCTGTTTGCGTCCGCCGGGGCAGGCACCGTCAGCACGACACGTGTGACGGAATCCGACAGCGACCAGTTGATAAACTGCTCGGTAATAAATGCCTTGTTTGGCACGATGATTTCTTTGCGGTCCCAGTCGGAAATGGTGGTGGCGCGGGTATTAATACGCATGACGCTACCGGTGAGATCGCGGATCGTAACGGTATCGCCGATACGGATCGGTTTCTCAAACAGGATGATCAGGCCAGAGATGAAGTTGGCGAAGATCTCCTGCAAGCCGAACCCGAGTCCCACACCTAGTGCGGCCACCAGCCATTGCAGCTTCGACCATTCGATCCCGATCAGCGAGAACCCCATCAGACAGCCGATCAGCATCAAAATATATTTGCTGATGGTGGTAATGGCATAGCCGCTGCCCGGCGACAGATCCAGGTGCTGTAGGATCGCCAGCTCCAGCAGCGCAGGCAGGTTACGCACCAGTTGTGCGGTAATAATAAAGATCAGAATGGCGATCAGCACCGATCCCAGCGTAATCGCCTGAACGCTCTCCACGCCTTTGACCGTGCTGGAAACATCCCACAGGCTGATATTTTCCAGAAAGGCGAAGGCAGAATGAATTTCCGACCACAGCGCGATAACGGAAACCAGCGCGATCAGCGTTAGAATGGATCGCACCAGTTGCAGGGATTTGGCGCTGATGGCGTCAAGATCGACGACAGGCTCTTCCACCGCTTCCGAACTGCTTTCATGGGACGACGCAGACGGCGCGTCTTCTTCACCTTTGGCACGCTGCGCCAGAATTTCCGAACGTCGCTGTTTGGCACGGTCAAAGGCGATACGGCGTCGCTGAATCAGCATCCAACGGCGAATAATGTGGTAGACCACCAACAGGAAGAACCAGATAGAGACGGAGGTTTCCAGACGTGCCAGCAGCGCCTGTGCGGTTGCCAGATAGCCGATGCAGGAGGCTAGCGCAGCGATGAGCGGCATGGCGATCAGGATATTCCACATCGCACGGTTAACGGAATTTTCCCCAGAACCTTCTTTATCCAGATACAGCGGGATACCAGCGCGTTTTAACCCGGTCGTGACCAGACTCAACGCCATACAGAGCAGGATGAAACAGAGCCGCCCCAGCGTGCTGGAAAACTCGCGATCGTTGAGCTTATCGAACGTAATCAGCGCCATAATCAGCGGCACGATAAAGGCGATGGAAAGGCGATAGTAGCGCATCGCTCTGGCGACGCGTTCCGGCGACCAGCGAAAGTGGACAATAAACAGCCCCTGCGGGTGCGCGAATGAGGCGCTGATCATCACCAGCCACATCAACGGCACGGTGGCGGTCACGCTGTCGCCGATGGCGACGGCAATCGGATAAGGCCAGGCGTTTTGCAGCCCGTAGCCCAGCGCGGCCCAGAGCACCGGCAGCGGCAGGGCAGTAAGGATGGACCAGAACACGGTACGCAGTGTCAGCATAAAGTGATCGAGCGTGACTTTACCGACGCGACTGCTGGCGCGCTCCATAAACGCATGATAGTGACGACGGGAGCTGATACTGAAGCCCACCAGCAGCAGTGCGCCCAGCAGCGGCAGAACGGTTTCCTGACTGGTGACCATCATCACCAGCGCGCTACCCAACTGCGTCAGCGTATCCAGAGACAGCAGACGCGTCAGATCCTGCACCAGTTTGAGCGGATAGGCGAACGTCACAGGATCGACATCCGCCACCCAGAACAGATCGCGATGGGCCGCTTCCCGTGTTTCGGTTAGCGCATCCGCCAGCTGGTTATTGGCGACTTTGAGCTTGGTCAGTTCCAGTATCTGTGAGTCACAGCCGGAGATCAGTGAAGTCAGCAGGTCGCGCTGGGTACGCATTTGGTCGGTCAGAATCCGCTGTTGTGCGCTGGTCAGCGGATCGCCGTTATCCTGCTTGGCATTATCAAGATCCTGCGGTTTGTTGATCAGGTCTTCAAAGTGCAGCCGCTGTACGCGCAGCTGCGCCATGTCGCTATCCAGCAACTGAGGTTTGGGCATTTCCGGCAGACGCGCGATTTGCGCCCGTAGCGTTTCTCCCAATATCGGTGAAACGCCGAGCCACTGTGCCTGCTCGCGGATGGTACTCAGCGCCTGACGGACCTGAATGGTGTGCGTGGCAGCCTGACGCTGTTGAGAGGCGATCAGATCCATCCGTTGCGCCTGTTGGTTCAGCGCGACGGAGAGCTCGCGGTTTACCTGTAACTGTTTGCTGATGACGCTGGGCAAATCACCACTTTGTTCCGCGAGAAGCTCTGTGCGCTCTAATGCCTGCTCGGCTTCGCGCTGGCGTAGGTTATTGAGCCTGCTGCGTAAATCCTGTTGCAGCAGATCCAGCCTGTCGTGGCGCTTTTTATACAGCTCGACGCGCAGCCGGGATAGCTCCTGACGATTGCTGGCTGACAGCTGTGCCAGCTCCAGTTCGTCCACCCGGCTTTTGCGTAGCGCGGATTCCGCCTGAAGCGCGACGAGCTGCGCTTGCCCCAGCGGCGTAGCGGGCGTACCGAGAGACTGAATGCGGCGTTCCGCATCGCTTTGCATACGGCTGGCTTCGGTTTGCTGCTGCGGAAGTTGACTGAGCGAATCGCCGATTTCACGCAGTCGATCCTGTTCCTGTTGGAGTTGGCGGGCCTGTTCCAGCAGTTGGCTGCTTGTTTGCAGCAGTTGCTGTTCAAGATCGTTGCTGGAGAGTCCCTCGGGAATCGACGAAGGTTTGCTGTCTTCGGCGTTAAGCTGGCGACGGAGTTCCTGAACCAGCTTGGGGAAATCATCAATAACGCGCTGATATTGTGTGGCGCGTTCCAGCGCCTCTTTACGATCCTGTAGGGTGTTCAGCGCAGCCTGATATTCCTCAACGACTTTTGCCTGATCGGCTGCACCTTTATTGGCCTCCGCCTGCTGTAGCTGCTGGCGTAGCTGCGCCTCATTGGGCGCGGTGGCAGCCAACGTGGCAGTTGATAATAAACATCCCAGAAGAAAAGTCAGAATCAGACGCACGTTAGCTACCCTTTATTACAAACAACACGCTTACAAGCGACTAAAGCCGGACGCTATTTACGGCGCGTCGGGCTTGTGGCCCGTCTGGCCGGACGCGTCAATCGCAGTATTTTGTCCCTCAGCCTGAGCAGGCTCAGGCGTTGCAACGACAGGCGACGGTGCGGCGTCGTTTGCTGCCAGTTCGGTTCCTTCCGGGAAGATGACAGGCGTTGGTTCATCCTGACTGACTTCGGCAAACGGTTCACCCACACGGGTCACGCTCAGGGTGTTTAGATGAGCGGCAAACTGGAGATTGTTGCCTGCGGCAAACAGGTTAATCACCGTTGAGCCCAGCTTGAAGCGGCCCATTTCCTCGCCTTTCGCCAGTACGACGGCACCTTCTTCACCCGCCTGCGGGTAAGTCCAACGCTTGATGATGCCTTCACGTGGTGGCGTCACCACACCGGACCACACGGTTTCGATGCTGCCGACAATGGTCGCACCGACCAGAATTTGTGCCAATGGCCCGAATTCAGTATCGAACAGGCAAATGACGCGTTCGTTACGCGCAAACAGATTCGGCACGTTATCGGCCGTCAGCAGATTGACGGAGAACAGATCGCCCGGCACATAAATCATCTCGCGCAGCACGCCGTCACATGGCATGTGGAGGCGGTGATAATCACGCGGTGAAAGATAAATGGTGGCAAACAGACCGTCGCGGAACAAATCGGCCATTATATAGTTACCGGCCAGCAGCGCTTCCAGCGTGTAGTCGTGCTTCTTCGCCTGAATCAGCTTGCCGTCGGTAATGGGGCCAAATTGCGACAGTACGCCGTCAGCAGGCTGCACCAGACGGTGCGCATGGGGATCGACAGGGCGAATGCCCGGACGCAGAGGGCGAACGAAAAATTCGTTAAACGTGCGATAGGATGCGGTATCCGGCTGCTGCGCTTCCTGCATGTTGACATTGTATTGGCGGACAAACAGATCGATCACCAGCTTGGTGAGTTTTCCCGCACGCTTATTGGCTCCCCAGCCAGCTAAGCGGGTCAGCCAGATCTTGGGAAGCCAATACTGTAATTTGATTTTGATATTATCCAGCACGGTGAGCCTCTTGGATTAATAGTGCGCCATAAAATAAGCTGTCTGGGAAACACATCTGACGTTGTCA